>NZ_JBEPPB010000012.1:0-129675 GCF_040547105.1 Arthrobacter sp. UYCu511 | reverse complement strand
ACGCGACAATGCCGCCCTCGGCCAGCAGTTGCTTCCATAACCAGACCGTTGACGGGGTGACGTCAAAGACGGCGGCGATCTCACCAACCCCGGCGGCCTTCATCGCTGCCAGCTTCACCGCTGCCCAGCGGCGTCCGGCTTCATCGCCTGCATCCCAAGAAAAGGCCACCTGGCCGTGGAGGTAAACAGCCCCGCCAGTACCGTCTTTGACCATTGATCCGGCCAGGCCCAGCGGCACAGCATCCAAAGCCATCGCCACAGGAAGAGGAGGTTGAGCAGTCATAACACTCATCATTCCACCCTTCCAAGAGACCCGGTTTCTTGAATCTATTATATCGAATAACGGGCAAAATTAACAGGCTTTTATCAAGAAAAACCCCGAAAAATCGACGAACCCCGAACCCGTCACCAGAGCGTGTCCAGAGTCCTGAGTCTAGGAGCCGAGCCCTAGGCAGAGAACCAATCTCTGTTCCTCCGTCATGGTCGTTGTCAGTGGGTGGGCCTACACTGGATTAGTAGAACTCTATTTCTAGTAGTTGGTGTGTCATGGCTCATTTATCGAATGTATGTTTAGTAGACTTCGCGCCCCCTGTGGCACACCCTTTGCTGGCCCCAGTGTTGGTTGCGGCGGGGTATCCGTCCCCTGCTCAGGACTACTTCGATGGGACCCTGAATCTCAATACTCATCTGATTAGGGATGTCACGAGCACTTTCGTGGTGAGGGTGTCGGGGGATTCCATGGAGGGCGCTGGCATCAGTGATGGCGATGAGTTGATCGTCAATCGGGCGCTCACGCCTCGGGATGGGTCTATCGTGATTGCGATCTTGGACGGCGAGCTGACCGTTAAGCGTCTTCTCCTGAAGGCCGGGGGAGTGGTCTTACATGCGGAGAACCCCAACTACCCGGATATTGAAGTTCCGGACGCTAATTCTCTGACGGTGTGGGGCGTCGCTGAAACGTGTTTACATGACCTGCGGAACTAGGGCGGTGCTTTGATGCGTATCCGCACCGCTGACCCCGCAAGTCTGGCCTTGATGCCTAGCAGTGACTATATTGCTCTTGTTGATATGAACTCGTTCTATGCCAGCGCAGAACGGGCCTTCAATCCCTCTTTGGAGGGCATCCCCGTGGTCGTTTTGTCGAACAATGATGGTTGCGTGGTCACTCGCAGCGCCGAGGCAAAAGCGCTGGGCATCCCGATGGGGGAGCCGTGGTTCAAACTCAAACATCTTGCATCTGATGCAATTCCGCGCGGAAAGCGATTAGTGGCGCTTTCGAGTAACTATGAGTTGTACGGTGACCTGAGTTCCCGTGTGATGGAGTTGCTGGGTAGGTACAGTGCGTGGGTTGAGGTGTATTCCATTGACGAGGCGTTCTTGGGCGTCAACGGCACCCCTGTTCAGTTGCGCCAGCTGGGACGAACCATGAAGGACGCTGTTCGCCGGCACGTCGGCGTCCCGGTATGTGTTGGCATCGCTACAACGAAAGGCCTGGCGAAGCTGGCTAATAAGCTCGCCAAGCACAATCCAGACTTCGCCGGTGTCTGCCACTGGGAATCCATCCCCGAAGAGGTGCGGGATGGGTTGATGTCCAGGTTATCCGTGGTCGAGTTGTGGGGCGTGGCCACCCGCCTCACCAAACGGCTCAACGCCATGGGAATCCACACCATTCTTGATTTGAAGAACTCTAGCGCGGTGATGATTCGTGACCGCTTCTCCGTGGTGTTGATGCGCACCGTTTTGGAGCTCCAAGGCACCCCCTGTATCCCCATGGAAGAGGAACGTGTAGGTAAAGATCAACTGATCTTCTCCCGCTCCTTCGCTACCCCCGTGACCACGGCCGCAGATATGGGCCAAGTCATGAGCGCGTACGCCCAACAAGCCAGCGCCCGCCTCGCCAAACACGGCCTCCAAGCAAAAGTTTTGACTGCTTTTGCCGGTACGTCCCACTTCAACCAGGACAACATCTCCTACCCTTCCGTGTGTGTGCCGTTGCCGATGCCCACCGCAGATCCCGTACTACTCCACAAAGCCGCCAATAGCTTGTGTGAACGGATCTACGAGGGTGTGAAATACGTGCGTGCCGGGATCATGGTCACCGACCTACGCCCCACCGGTAACCAGTCACCGCTGGAACTCTTCGAGAACCCCCATGAAGAACGCGGCATAGGCCAGTTGATGGAATCCGTCTCTAAGAAGTACGGACGCGGAAGTATCGGCCTGGGAAGTGCAGGTCTCCGAGGCGGACCTGATTGGTCCATGAAACGCGACATGCTCAGCCCCCGTTACACCACCCACTGGGACGAGCTATTGCTTGTCAAAGCCTCATAAATGGTGCGGGGCGGGCAAGGGATGCATTCAGATGCACTCGACTTGCCCGCCCCATAGGGTGAGTTGCTGTGGTCCTCTCAAGCTGTCGAGGACCACCTACTACTGATACTGCTGGTGTTGCCTTGGCCGTCTCAAGCTGTCGACGTCCAAGTACTGCTGGTGTTACTGGTACTGCGGTAGTGCTTGTGTTGCTGTGTCCGTCTCCTACTGCTTGACGGCCTGGTACTGCGGTAATGCTGTGGTCCTCTCAAGCTGTCGAGGACCACCTACTACTGATATTGCTGGTGTTGCCTTGGCTGTCTCAAGCTGTCGACGTCCAAGTACTGCTGGTGTTACTGGTACTGCGGTAGTGCTGTGGTCGTTTCAAAGTGTTTGACGACCGGGTATTACTGCAACGGTGCTTCCCCTTTGACAATCAACTACAGCTACTTTCAGCGGGGGAACTTCCGTTCTCTTTTTCTTACGAGAAAAAATATAACCACTCTCTGGAATCTCGTCAAGTCGATTTTTTTGGGTGGTCTGAGTTTGCCCGCTATTCGCGATTGGCTCGGGGGCCGGGATACTGTCAGGCAGTGTGGGAACCTAGCGCCGGGCCGCTTCGCCCTTGAACTTCCCGCGAGTGCTAACTGGCTACCTGATAAGGCATCGTGCTCAGAGGTTGGACGCGGCCGCTGCCCCGGCCACAACGGCCAGATTCCCTCCATCAGCCGTGGACAGTGGCGGCTTCGGCGTGGCTTATTTCTTCGTTTGGTTGCTTGCTGGTTCTATCCGCGCGATGAGTGCGTTCTGTGTGTGTTGCAGGGTTTCGATGGTGGCGCGGGCCTCGGCGCCTTGGCTTTTCAGTGCCCCGATTTCCTCTGTATGCTTTCGATCCGCGAGGGCTAGTTGTTCCCTGGCCTCGGCGGCCGCGGTGGCGTTGTCACGGGCTGCTTGGTTGCTTTCTTCGGCTTGAGTCTGCAGTTCTTTGAGGGCTTCTTGGTGGGTGCGGGTTGCGGTGTCGAGGTCGGCGGCGAGTTCGTTGATTTCCCGGTCCTTGTGGGTTTTCTCCTCTCGCCAAGCTTTTTCAATGATGGCGTGCTCTGCTGTGGCGGTGTGGAGCGCTTCGGCCCAAACCGTGCCGGCCAAGTGCAGGGCCTGCTCAGTAATGGTCGCCGGGGTGGCTGCGATCTTAGATCCAGCGCTATCACGCTCAGTCCGCCATTCCTTCAAAAACCGGGTTGCGTCGGCGTTAGACACCCCGGCGGCTTCGCGCACGGTGGCGACCGTGGGGTTGCGCTCGGCGCTGATCTGCTCGGCGGCGGTGTAAACGCGATCTTTCACTGATTGTTCAGCTACGGGAGACCTCCTGTCTAGTAATCGTTGTAGTAGTCCTACTACGATTACTACTATTTTGAGCTTGCTCCAACACATCAATTTCAGGATCCGTCGTCCGTTGCCCGTGTTAGTGGTGGTGACGTGGTGAGGGGATTGTTAGTACCTCGGGAACGGCTACTTGGTGTCGTTGCTGGACATGGTCAAGGCAGTGACTCCGGTTAGGAGCACCTTGTGGGCGGCCGGCGTGTCTTGGAATGACTGCACTGACATCAGCGCATCATTGACCACGCCGGAATCTATAAGGGAGAGCACCCAGAAGCCGGGCAGTGCGGTAGCCATCACCGCTTTGGACCAAACTGCAGCGGGCCACTTCAGCTGCCTCTTCAGGGACCATCGCAGTGCGGTATACGAGCAATCAGTTGCTGGTGCCCTTGCGAACAGCCTTATTCATTAGCGGATTTCGTTGTGCCATTTTTAAGGTCCGCGAGGCTAGATGAAACGGCTAGGTGATCCCGATATGGCTCTGAGTAAAGTCTTGGGCGGTCATTCCTCTACCTGTAATCAGAATCTTGTAAGCGCGGGGACCCCGGGGACTTGTCATCCCTACACGGACTGCTACATGCTGGAGTAATGACTGATAACGAAGGAAAAATTACTGTTGCCCGCCTGTTCGATGCCCCGGCGAAGGAGATCTTCAAAGTACTGAGCAACCCTGCCAACCACGCAGAGCTCGATGGCTCTGGCATGGTGCAATCAGACGAGAAAACGGACAGAATCACCGCTGTGGGGCAGATCTTTACCATGAACATGTATCTGGATAAGCTGGGCGGTAACTATCAGACCGACAACTATGTGGTCGGATATGACGTAAACAAGCTTCTTGCCTGGAAAACAGCGAGTTCCGGAGAGGAACCCACTGGCTGGCAATGGGTGTGGGAGCTGGAGGCCGAGTCACCGTCATCCACCAGAGTCTCCCTTACCTATGATTGGAGCCAAGTTACGGACAAGTCTGTACTTGCACAGGTATCTTTTCCCTTGGTCCAGGCGCAACAGTTGGAGGGTTCGCTGGTAAAGCTGGCCGAAATGGTGGCCGGGCCACACCACACAGACTAACTACGGCAGCTGTTGCCTCATCCCACCGCACCAGAGAGCTAAGGCTAACTCCAACGGTGAGACCTAGCGACTATGCCCGGTCGGTGCTCAGCAGTCAGGCGGGATTTCCGAGGAAGAGATACACGGTTACTGACGCTGGTGGAAGTGAGAACACCACCTCCACCAGCGTGGGTGCGTTGCATCTACAACGTCACAACTTAGCAAGTAACGATAGAACGCGATATATCGCCTGCCTTAGATAATCATTATTATCGGGGGATCAGCACTCAGAACTTTAAGCTTCTTTGTTGTTGTCATGAATTTTGGTGACAAGCGCAAGCCGGAAAGCACGGTGAATTCTCTATGGTCAGGGATCTGTGAGATATGACGGTTCCACTGCGGGCAATGGAGGGTTGTGCTGAGACCTTCTGAAATTCCGTGCTTAGCACCTCTGAAAATCAGATGAGAGAACACCACTCCTGATATTCTTGCGTTCGTCTTGGGAAAATGACACACGTAGATGTTGGCGTTCTGCGATGTCCGCGGCTGAGTGGAAACCGCAGTCGGTGTCTCATAACCTAGTTGTCTCGAAACCCATAGGTTTAGAGGCAACTAGGTTATGAGACACCGCGCCCCTGAAGAGTATGAGCAAAGCTACTATGCTCATGAAATCAGCTCGTGATCCTACGACGCGCACCACAAAACCACGGCATGATTCTTGGGAAGGTTCACAATGACTGATCACGGCAAGTCATTCCTGGCACGACTCGTCGCGCCGTCGGGACGCACATCCACGCCACGCACGATCGTTCGTCTAGTACTGGGTGCAATTCTTGCGTTCGCCGGCGTCAGCCATCTGACAGTAGCCCGCGAGGAATTCCAGGCGCAGGTCCCGAAGTTCGTGTCCCTTGATGCCGACCTGGTCGTCGTAGCTTCCGGCATTGTCGAGATCACCCTTGGTGCGGCGCTGATGTTGCTCGCGCGTCGGCGCGTCCCTGTGGGGTGGGTGGTGGCACTGTTCTTTATCGCCGTCTTCCCCGGGAACATCGCCCAGTGGCTGCATGCGCGCGACGGCTTTGGGCTCGACACCGACTCCAAGCGTCTGGTGCGACTCTTCTTCCAGCCAGCGCTCATCGCGGTGACCTTGTGGTCAACCGGCGCTTGGAAAGACCGGCCCCGGGTTTCCTCAACGCACTCCGTCACTGCTCAGGACGACCGAAAGTAGCCGCGGAGGCATTCTTTGGGTCTGATCAAGGTTTAGTTGACATCTAACTTGTGACTTTCGGCCGATCCCGTCATTCTTAGCCCGCACCTGACCGTCCGCCCAATGGTTGTTTGCAGGGGATTAGCTGCTGAAGCCGGTCTGAGGGCGTGGCTTTAGAAGTCGTGGTCGTCGGGTCCGTAGATGAAGGCTTTTGCGTACTCGACTGCTTTTTTGAACGCCTGGTTGCGGAGGGTTATGTGCTGGGTTGTTTGGGATTCCAGATAGTCGATGCTGCCGGGGCGCAGTAGCCATATATCTCCTCCCGGTGGCAGATAGAAGGTAGCGAAGGAGCGGTTGCTTTCATCGTCAGCCCAGACTGGGACTACGGCTACTGCCGCTCCGGTGTCCACATTGATCCATTGCGCTCTTGGTAGGGGTTGTTCGTGTAATTCAGGGTCAAGAAAGGGAGCTGTGCCTTTGCCCCAACGTTGTTCAAAACGTTCGTTGAAGGCTGGTAACAAGGGAGAATCGTAACGACGCCATGCGCTCATCTAACTGCACCTCCTGGTGGCTGGTTCCCACTGCTGCAATCTTTTCGAATCCCTAACGCAACGCCTGTAGCCTCCGGATCAATATGGAGTGGGCTGTGTAGAGATGAGAAGCTTCTTTCATACCATTTCACTGCCTTAGCCCGTGAGGGAAAGCCCCCTATGCAAGGGTGATGGCTTCCTTGCGGGAATAGCTGTGAGTGGCGGTCCCCGGCCCTATGTCCGGGGACCGCCACTGTCTCTACCCTGCCGCCCGCCTCAGAACAGGAGCTGCCTGGTTTTTGGAAGGTTAGGCATTGATGGCTTCGTACTCCTTTTCGTTGGTGGTGATGGAGATTTTGCGTGGTTTGGCTCTCTCGGCAACGGGAATGCGGAGGGTCAGCACGCCACTGTCATAGCTGGCTTGGATTTGCTCCGTATCCAGATTTTCACCGAGGACCAGTTGCCGGCTAAACACCCCGCGTGGCCGTTCGGATGCCAGCATTTCCAGTTTCCCGTCCAAGGCTGGCCGTTCAGCCCTGACCGTCACGACATTGCGTTCTACATCTAGGTTGATCGAGTCCGGGCTCACCCCGGGTAGATCAAACTCAACTTCGAAGGTGTCCCCATCACGCCAAGCATCCATGGGCATGGCTGCGGGCCTGTTAGCTGTGCCCAGAACCTGCTGGGCAATCCGGTCGAGTTCCCGGAAAGGATCTGTACGCATCAACATGGTTAGTCACTCCTTGTCAGTGTCACACTATTTTTCTGTAACTACCCCGCTTCGATCTGTGTTGGCGGGTATAGAATTTTTATAACATGACTGACACGCTGATGCAAGATAACTTTTAGTAGAACCTGATGGATCATTGAGCTGAACCATTGAAAGGGAGTGACGAAAGTGGCAGAAAATCCACGATCCCGCGGGGTGTACGCTATCTCCGTCGCAGCTGAGATTGTGGGGATGGGCCAGCAAAACCTTAGGCTCTATGAGCGCAAAGGGCTCCTAGTGCCGGGCCGCACCGATGGGGGAACGCGAAGATACAGTGAAGATGACCTCACCCGGCTGCACCGGATAGCCGAACTGCTCGCACTCGGACTGAACCTCTCCGGAATTCGCTTGGTTCTTGCCTTGGAAACCGAGAACGCACTCCTCAAGGCCAAGTTGTCCCACCGCACCTAAAGCACGTCATCCCCGATTCGGTATGGGCGTGTAATTCAGAAAAGTTTAGTAGCCTTGAGTCCGCAGTTTCGGTGACTAAACCCTGCAGTTCTGCCTCAGCGAAGGAGCCAGTGGCAGGCACAAGGGTGGTCCTGAACCATCCCCAACATATGACCTGACTCAGACGGACAAAATTGGACTTGACGAGACTTCAAAGAGTGGTTATATTTTTTCTCGTAAGAACAAGAGAACGGAAGTTCCCCCGTTCAAAGTAGTTGTATTTGGTTGTCGAGGGGGAAGCACCGTTGCAGTAATCAGTGGTCCTTATCAGATGGAGAAGACCGCAGCAGTACCAGTAATGCCGGGCCGTCAAGCAGAAGGAGGCGGATATAGCAATACAAGATATAGCAATACAAGTAGTGCCAGTAGTACCAGCAGTAAGTGGTCCTCGACAGCTTGAGAAGACCACAGCAAGAGCAGTATCAGTAATACCGGGCCGTCAAGCAGGAGGAGACGGATATAGCAATACAAGATATAGCAAGACAAGTAGTGCCAGTAATACCAGCAGTAAGTGGTCCTCGACAGCTTGAGAAGACCATGGCAGTGCCATCATTAGGTGGTTGTTGACAGCTTGAGACAACCACAGCAGTACCAGTAATACCGGGCCGTCAAGCAGGAGGAGACGGATATAGCAATACAAGAGTGCCAGCAATACCAGCAGTAAGTGGTCCTCGACAGCTTGAGAAGACCACAGTAATTAACCCTATGGGGCGGGCAAGAGATGCATGCGTGTGCATCTCTTGCCCGCCCTTCTTCATTGTGACTCTGAAGTGCTTTCTACCCTGGCGGGAATTCACGCGCTGTGAACCGGAGCTGGCCTTACCGCGAGGCACCCTCTGGAGACCGTTTTCTTCACACAGGAAGTGTGGGGAAGCTACTTCTTCGTTTCGTCGTTGGGGTGCTCTTCGCGGAGCTTGGCCTCACGGGCCTCCAACTCTGCCTTGAGCTTGCGAAGCCTCTCTGCCTCAAGCATCTGGGCCCTTTTCACTGCCAGGTTGCGCAGGAACTCGGGATCGTCGTCGGGCGCGGAGGAACGCGGGTGGTCGCCGGAAGAGGCCGGGCTGCGTTGGCCGCTCGAGGACGGTCCAAACTTGGTGGCGGCACCCGAAGAAGCACCCGAAGACGCAGAGGCGTATTGTGGGCGGCCGAACAGGAACCACAGCCCCACACCAATGACGTTCAAGAAGATGATCACCAGTACCCATGCAGGCTTGGGGATGCTGCGTACGTCACTGGGTTCACTGCGAAGGCAGTCAATGAGTCCGTACACAAACAGGACAACACCTAAAGTCAATGGAATGATATAGCGCATACTTCATTCTAGCGTTGTGCGAAAAATCGGGCTCGGCAGTGACGTAGGGCAGATGCCCAGCTTCAGCGGCTAAACTGAGAACGTGGCTTTCATCAAATACTCCCTGATCCGCGGCGTGCTCTTCTTGGCATTCTTCCTCATCGCCTACATGGCACTGAACTTCACCCCGCTCACCGCAGCCCTCATTGCGGCCCTGTGTGCGTTTGTGGTCAGCTTCTTCTTCCTGCGCAAGCAGCGTGACGGGGCCACCGCTATGGTTGCCAAAACCTTCGCCCCCAACGCCACCACCAGCCAGTCGGCCGGTGCCATGGCGGACGCCGACGCCGAGGATGCACTCATCGACGAAAACCCGGACATCTGGATTGACGCCGACCGCAAATCAGGCACAGCCACCTTGGACAAGCCCGCAGGCGCCGAACCCGCCTGAGCTGCTCGCGCAACGGTCCGCCCGGCTCAGCAGTTACGGAGCAGGGGCCGAGCAATTACAGCGCGGTCAGCACCATAGCCGCGGCGAACAGCACGCTGAATCCAAGATTGATCAGCCCAGTCTGCTGTAAGACAGGAATAAGGCTCTTGCGCTTCTTGCCCTTGAGCATCAACCAACTGGGCATCAGCATGAACGGCAGCAGTAGCAACACCAGCAAAATCCACGGCTTGGCTGGCACCAGAATCATCATGAGCACCAGCGGCAACACCAGCATCACCACATAGCTGAGCCGCGCGTTCTTATCGCCCAGCCGCACCGCCAGAGTCCGCTTGCCCACCTCCGTGTCAGTGGGAATGTCACGGACATTGTTGGCCATCAAAAGTGCGACGGCGATCAGTCCAGTGCCGATTGAGCCCAACACTGCCGCCGTACTCACCTGCCCGGCCTGGGTGAAGGTGGTACCCAACGTTGCCACAGGGCCGAAGAAAATGAACACAAAAACATCTCCCAACCCCATATAGCCGTAGGGGTTCTTGCCGCCGGTGTACCCCCACGCAGCCAGAACCGCGCCGGCGCCCACCAACAACAGCCACCACGCTTGGGAC
This sequence comes from Arthrobacter sp. UYCu511, assembly GCF_040547105.1. Taxonomy (NCBI): domain Bacteria; kingdom Bacillati; phylum Actinomycetota; class Actinomycetes; order Micrococcales; family Micrococcaceae; genus Arthrobacter; species Arthrobacter sp. UYCu511. The sequence goes on along the minus strand of NZ_JBEPPB010000012.1, from coordinate 119,641 downwards.
AACAACACCAGGGCCAACCCGGCAACCATGGCCAGTCCCAGCGCCGCAAACGCCGCCATCTTCACATGCGAGGCCTTCGCAACCCCACTGCCCACCAGGCGCAACGGACCTACCCGGACCTCGTCCGTGCCGCGGATGCCATCGGAATAATCATTGGCGTAGTTCACCCCGATCTGCAGCAACAACGCCACCAGGGCGGCCAAGACGGCGCGCCCCCAGTGCAGAGCACCCAAATCGTAGGCTGCGCCAGTACCGATGATTACGGGGGCAATTGCCATGGGAAGGGTCCTCAGCCGGGCCCCGGCAATCCATTGACCCACAGTGGCCACAGCGTTACTCCTTATATAGATAAAAAAGTCAGCGGGCCAGAGAGCCCTACGTTAATTCTGCCTCTTTCCGCGCTCAGGCGGAGCGGGAGGCTTCGGTCAGTGCCGCCAAAATGGCGCGTCTGTCAGGTTTTCCCGTGGCTAGCAAGGGCAGTTCGGAGACTAACACCACAGTCTTGGGCACTAAATGTGGCTCCAAAACAGCTGCCGCACCCTGTAATAGTTCAGACTCGGAGCAGGAGGCAACCACCATGGCGGCTACCTGCTGTCCCCATTCAAGGGAATCTACGGGCACCACAAACGCTTCGCGCACGCCCTGCACCCGGTGCAGCCCATTGGTGACAGCAGCCGCGGAAACCTTCAGCCCACCGGTGATGATGACATCGTCAACACGGCCCAGAACACGCAGCCGTCCCTGGTCATCCAACTCGCCCAGGTCTCCGCTTGCATACCAACGCACCATCTCGCCGTGGTGCTCTTCCTCGAAGAAGGATGCTTCGGTGAGGGCCGAATTTCCCAGGTATCCGGAAGCCACCACGTCCCCGCCAAGCAGCACCCGGCCATCGCGGATGGTGAGGTGCACGCCGTCGAGCGGGACGCCGTCGTATACGGCCCCGCCGCAGGTCTCAGACATGCCGTAGGTGGTCACAACCTTCAGCCCGGCACCGCGTGCGGCCTCAAGCAGCACCGGGTTGATAGGCCCGCCGCCGAGCAGGATCGCGTTGAAACGGCGCAACACGGTCAGCGTTTCGGCGCTGGGATTTCTCAACAGGCGGCTGAGCTGCGTGGGCACCAGCGAGGTGAAACGCATCTTGTCCGTCAGTTCCAAGGCGGCTTCCGTGAACGCCTCAGGGGTGAATCCGCCGCTCAAATCCATGGCCCAAGGGCGGGTTCCGGCGAACAGGCTGCGCACCAAAACCTGCAGCCCGGCCACATAATTCATAGGCAACGCCAACAGCCACTGCCCCTCACCCGAGAGCGCCATCGCCGTTCCCACGCTTGAGGCGGCCAGCGCATCCACACTGAGCAGGGTGCGCTTGGGGGTGCCTGTGCTCCCGGAGGTCAGTACGACGGCGGCAATCTCGGTATCGCTGCCGGCGGGCAGTCCCAGCTCGGCTTGCGGGATGAGGGCGAAGCTGCCATCGGGGGAAATCTGGACCGCGGGGCCCTCGCCAGCGAGTGCGTCTGAGAGTGCTTTGAGCAGGGGTTCAATGTTCATCAGGAGGTGTTTCCTAGAAGTAGTAGGGGAAGGAAGACCAGTCGGGATCGCGCTTTTCCAAGAACGCTTCCTTGCCCTCCACTGCCTCGTCCGTCATATAGGCCAGGCGGGTGGCTTCCCCAGCGAAGACCTGCTGGCCGGCCAGGCCGTCGTCGGCCAGATTGAAGGCGAATTTGAGCATGCGGATGGCTTGCGGGGACTGACGGGCAATATCAGCCGCGTATTCCAACGCCACGTTTTCCAAGTCTTGATGGGCCACGGCTTCATTGACGGCGCCCATGGACACCATGTCCTCGGCGGAGTACTCGCGGGCCATGAAGAAGATCTCGCGGGCCTTCTTTTGCCCGATCTGGCGGGCCAGCAGGGCGGAGCCGTAACCGGCGTCGAAGGAGCCCACGGTGGCGTCCGTCTGCTTGAACTTGCCGTGCTCGCGGGAGGCGATGGTCAAATCCGAGACCACGTGGAGGGAGTGCCCGCCACCAGCCGCCCAGCCATTGACCACGGCAATGACCACCTTGGGCATGGTGCGCATGAGCCGCTGCACTTCAAGGATGTGCAGGCGCCCGGCGCGGGCGGGGTCAATGGTCTCCTTGGTTTCACCCTCTGCGTACTTGTAGCCGTCGCGGCCGCGGATGCGCTGATCGCCGCCGGAGCAGAAGGAGTGGCCGCCGTCCTTGGGGGAGGGGCCGTTGCCGGTCAGCAGCACGGTGGCCACGTCAGGGGTCATGCGGGCGTGGTCCATGGCCCGGTACAGCTCATCGACTGTGGCCGGGCGGAATGCATTGCGCACCTCTGGCCGGTCAAAGGCGATGCGGACTGTGGGAAGGTCACGGACAATGGCGCCATCGGAGTCCCTTTCCACTTGCCGGTGGTAGGTCATATCAGTGAAGTCGAAGCCTTCCACCACGCGCCACCGGGTGGGATCGAAGATGTCAGATACCTGGGGAGGAAGATTCATTGCATTCACGCTAACGATCTTAGCTGGGAGGGGTGCGTGATGGGGCGCGTCACAATGTGACGGAATGTGTCGATAAGTAAAGTTGATGGATTTTCAAAAAAGCTGTCAGCGGGTGACGTGCGCGCTACTGGCCAAATAGCTAGTTTAGCGAATGTTGCTTGCCCGAATGGTCAGGGTGGGCCATTATCAATCAATATCGAACAAGTTCAATCCTCCCTGCTTGACGTTGTTTCAGCCCGAACGCTCAGCGATCTGCGGGAGAAGATGGACTGAGGTGCGCTTCATGGTCCTTTTGGATAGTTTCAAATATGTTACCCACGAGTACGGGGTGTCATGGTTGCAAACAATTGGGGTTGAGAATTTTGAAAAAAAGTAGTTCGAGTTCCGTCAGGGGCTCAGCCATTCTGGCCGCGTCCGCATTGGCGGCAGCGTTGACTGTGGGCGGATTCTTGGCAGTGATTCCCACGGCAAATGCTGACGGCGGGTTTGCCTGCCCGGAGAACATGCCCGGGCTGGGCAACGGTGCGGTGGAAGGGTTTGACAACAACACCAATATTTTTGTTGGCGGCAACTTCACGGTGTCTGAGAAGGCAGCTGAAGCTGAAGGGCTCGTTGTGGTCATGGGAGATGCCTCTTTTAATAAGGCTGATGCGAGCCGGTACAACATTGGGGTTGTTGGAGTTGGCTCGCAGATTAGACCTACACCCGGCGCGGATATGCTGCTGGTGGGCGGGGATGCAAGCAGCAACGGGACCACCCTTGACGTTGGATTCGGCACGGACCAAGGCGGGGCCGTACGTATTGCGGGTGCCAACAAAGTCCCGGCCGGGAAACTGGTCACAAATGGTGGCGAGTTGTCCGTTCCGGATGCCTCCGCAGTTTCTAGCCACACGGATTTCAGTGCTTTATTGAAAGAGCGCTCAGAGGCGTTCTCCGCCCTGCCTGACACCGGCACGGCCGCACTGGATGCTTGGTCCGCTGTGTTGACGGGCGATGGCGTCTCATCCCCTCAAGTCTTTACTGTGGATGGCAGCAAGCTGGGCACCGCCGCAATCAACCTCTCTCTGCAGTTCAAGGACATCCCTGCCAACACACGTGTTGTTGTCAACGTGACGGGCGTACCTACCGCTGGACTCTTCTTCAATGCCTTGTTGGATGATGCTGGCTCTGTCATGAGCACTAACGCCACAGCGCCGGAGGAGTCTCCGTTTGGTGCCATTGCGGCGCGGCTGGTGTGGAACTTCGAGGGGGCGGCCAATGTGAGTGTTGGCGGTTCGGCACAAATTCCGGGCAGCATCTTGGTGCCCTCCTCAGGAGGGACTACTGAGGTCTCTGCGTCCGGAACGAACGGCCGAATCTTCGTAGCGGGGAACTTGAATCACCGTGGAGTTGGATCTGAGATGCACGCTTTCCCGTTGCTCGGAGACGATGACTTCGGCTGCCAAGTAGACGTGCGCCCGACCCCGTCTCCGGCTACTACGCCTGCGACCACGCCGGCTACTACGCCTGCGACGACGCCGGCTACTACGCCTGCGACGACGCCGGCTACTACGCCTGCGACGACGCCGGCTACTACGCCTGCGACGACCCCGGCTACTACGCCTGCGACGACCCCGGCTACTACGCCTGCGACGACCCCGGCTACGACGCCTGCGACGACCCCGGCTACGACGCCTGCTAGTACACCCGCGACGACCCCGGCTACGACGCCTGCGACGACTCCGGCTGGCGAGGATGATCTGGCTCATACGGGTCTGAGTTCCACGAGCTCGGTCATATTCATCGGTGCCGCATTGATGCTGCTTGCGCTGGGCGCGTTCTCAGTACTCTCGGTCCGCCGTCGTCACTAGTTTCATAGGGCTCGGCATCTAAGAGTTGTAGAACAAAGGCCGGGCAGCGGTTACACCGCTGTCCGGCCTTTGTTGTATCTAGCTTTCAGCCGATGCAGAATTCATTGCCCTCGGGATTGGCCATGGTGAACTAGGATTGCGGCCTTTGGTAGGCCTTCCCCCAAAATGCGCTGACCCAACGCCCACACATGAACGCCTCATCGGAGGGTTCCACCTCTGCCAGCTCATGGTTTCAGACCACCAAGCGGCCAGCGTGTGCGGATTCGCCGTGCCGCGAAAAAATATGCGCTGCGCTGGGCTGGGTGGCGCATCAACCAATATGCGCATGGTTCATCAGTGTGAGGTACGCATAAGTTCAGGGCACGGCATCGGCTAGGGTTTTCCCATGACCGAGATTGCCCCAGTTACCCTCCGGGGTAAGTACGTAACGCTTGAGCCGCTGAGTCTGGAACATCATGAGGGTTTGGTGGCTGCTGCCTCAGACGGGGAGTTGTGGAACCTTTGGTACACCTCCGTTCCGAGGCCAGAGGCAATGAGCCAGGAGATTCAGCGGCGTCTTGCCCTCCAAGAGGTCGGCTCCATGCTGCCGTTCACCATAAGACTCAACGATCCGGAGACGGGAGAGCCTGGGCAGGTCATCGGCATGACTACCTACATGAACATTGACGCAGGCGTGCCTCGCTTGGAGATTGGCTCCACGTGGAATGCCGCGAGCGTGCAAGGTAGCGGCACCAACCCAGACGCCAAGCGGCTGCTTCTAGGGCACGCCTTTGAAAGTCTGGGCTGTGTGGCCGTTGAATTCCGCACGCACTGGATGAACATGCAATCACGCGAAGCCATTGCCCGGCTCGGCGCCAAACAGGACGGCGTGCTGCGCGCGCACATCCGCATGGCTGATGGCTCGTTGCGGGACACAGCGGTCTTCTCCATTCTGGCTGCCGAATGGCCGCAAGTGCGCAACGGCCTTGACTACCGATTGGCCAAAAAGCGGTGACTGGGCCGCAGTGGGAGGGGGCCGTCAATGCGCATCTGCTTGCAGGCGATATTTACCGGATGGGACGCAGCGAGTGGCTCACCGAACGTGGCTGGAGAGAACTGTACAGTGACGGCGTCCGTACCGTCATTGACCTGCGCAACTCTGGCGAGCGTAAGCACAGGCCCAGCGACCCGGTGGTGAGTGAGGCCGCCAAGGCGGGGTTCAACGTGGTCCATTCACCCACGGAGGACCCTGAGCATCCACGTTATCGGGACCACTTCCATCCTTATATGAACCACCCACGGCTCTATGCAGACATGCTGGAGATGTTTCCGGAACGGGTGGCGGCCGTGTTCAAGGAATTAGCTGCGGCAAAGGGCAAGGTGGTGATTCATTGCTCGGCCGGGCGGGATAGGACCGGGCTCATTGCCACGTTGCTATTGATGTTATTGGGGCAGGCGGAGTTGGCGGTTGCGGAGGACGAACGGGCCACACGGGGTATTAATGAGTGGCATTTGGTGGCCCCCGTGAAACATCCCTATGAACGGCATCTGGAGGCGGGAGAGCTCTCCGCGGTGGTGCAGGGGCGCGGGCAGGCTGTGGAGAATTTTGTTGAGGGAGTGAATGTTCGGGCGTTCCTTCTGGCCAATGGTGTCACTGCGGTGGAGATTGAGGCTGTGATTGCCCGCAGCCGCCGGTAGCGCTCTGGCGGGGGAGGGCCTGGATGTCTCCTAGACTGATCCGCATGCACAATCCCACATTGAAGAAGACTGCCAGTGCCAATTCTAAAAAGATGGTGGCGCTGATTGCCGCACTGGTGGTGGTGATAGTGGGCATTGTTTGGGCGGTGCTGGTGCTGATACCTGAAACGGATTCCAGTGGAGATCCAGACGCGGTGGCAGCCCCTGATGCTAGCAAGGCGCAGAGCCGTGAATGGACTGGAACCATGGAGTTCAACGGTGAAACCATGGATGTGACACTCTTTGGCGATAAGGCGCCGGCCGCGGTGGCCTCATTTCTTCACTTGGCCGAGACGGACTTCTTTTCCGGTACCACCTGCCACCGACTGACCACGGGCGGCTTCGATATTTTGCAGTGCGGTGACCCCACCGCCACAGGCGCCGGTGGGCCTGGCTACGAGTTTGGCCCCATTGAAAACGCGCCCTCGGACAATGTGTATCAACGCGGCACCCTCGCCATGGCGCGAACCAGCTCACCGAACAGTCACGGTAGTCAGTTCTTCATTGTCTACGGGGACACCAGCATTGGCCGGGACGCCGCCGGGGGATACACGGTATTTGGTGAAGTGAACGGCGGCTTAGATGCTGTGGAAAAAGTAGCTGACCAAGGAACATCAAATGGTCAGCAAGACGGGCCGCCCGCAGCCCCCGCCGTGTTGGGGACCATGCGTTTCGAGTAGGAGGGGCTGGCAGGCTCGGTGCTCAGTGTCTGGTGGTGCTAGCGGCCCAGTGCCAGGTGTCAGATAGCGCTGGTGGTGTCAGCGCTGACCTGCCCCGACCAGAGCCGGGCCTGATCCGCTCGGGACGGGTTGGAGCTTCTCGCCGAGCTCTTCGTTGAACACGAAGTACCTGTAGGCCAGGAAGCGGAAAATGGTGGCCAGAACCAGGCCCACCACGCCGCCGGCAATGAAGTCTGCCGTGAAGGTGGTGTATCCCAGAACATAGCGGGAGATGACCTGGCAGGCCAGCACAATGCCAAGGCCTAGCCCGTTCATCAGCAGAAATAGTGCAAATTCTTTCCATACCCGCTCGGAACGGCGGTGGCGGAAAGTCCAGTACCGGCTGGCGAACCAGGCGAACAAGGTGGCGATGATGGTAGAGACCACGCGGGCCTTGATGGTGCCATCTGACATGGGGCCGTGCCACAGTAACGTGTAGATCCCGTTGTCTATAAACCAGCCCAGACCGCCCACAGCGCCAAACTTAAGCACCTCGCGCCACAGCAGGGCAATGAGGTTGGACATTTTCTTAATCAAGCGAGGTCCTTCCGGCGATTCGGGAGTTCCGGCGCCGCCCTCGCCGCCAGTGTTATGCATCACAATTTAGCATTGAGACCGCAAAAAGTCGCCCCCGCAGCCCAACTGAGTGGCAAATGATCCTTTTGTGACGCAGCGCACTAACGGTAGGGCGCTGTGCGTGGGCGTGTCTGAGGTAATGGGGAGAGGTGGGGGCCAGAAACAGAGGAGTAGGCTGTGGCTGCCTTCGCAAAAGTACTGAGCGCAACCGGGCAAACGCCGCGGCACTGAACTTTCGCTGTTGCCGGAACCGCCGGTGAAACTACAGCCGGGGAGGGTACGTTGGTAGGAGCACCGGCTGGACCGGTTCCCAGAGACTCGAGGTATTTTGCGCCTGCCTAACAAGTTCAAGAACTGGCTCTTCAACGCCCCAGGGGTTGTAGACACCAGCGGCCTCGGTGGCGTTGTCAGCAAAGCCGTCCAACGTGCTGCTAGCCGTGGCGCCGCGCCCGAGCAGATCGAGGCGCTGCTGCAGAAGCTTCGTTCCACCGCCCCCTCTGGGAGCAGTTCCGCAGCCTCCTCTGGGAGCAGTCCCGCGGCCTCATGGAGCAATCAGGAACTCGAAGACTATTTATTTGCTGCCTCCGTGACAGCAACCCGGACCCTAGGCATGACACCCTTTGACACCCAGCTGCTGGCCGCCGCCAACATGCTGCGCGGCACCGTGGTGGAGATGGACACCGGCGAAGGAAAAACCTTAGTGGGCGCACTGGTGGCTGGAGCCCATGCCCTGTGCGGGCGCCGCGTTCATGTTCTGACCGTCAACGACTACCTTGCCCGGCGAGACGCCGCGTGGATGGGCCCGTTCTTTGCGCGTCTGGGTGTCACGGCGGCCGCGGTGACCGAGGACATGGAGTCGGAGGACCGCCGCCGCGCCCATGCATCCGACATTGTCTATGTCTCCGTCAATGAGCTTGGCTTCGATGTGCTGCGGGACCGCACGTGCACCGAACCGGAACAAATCATGGTGGCGCCCTTCGAGGTGTGCATTGTGGATGAAATTGATTCGGTCCTGGTGGATGAGGCGACGGTTCCGCTGGTCCTGGCCGGCCGGGCACGCAGTGAATTGCAGTCAGTTGACGTGGCGGACTTCGTCAAAACGCTTCACGCAGGCCGCGACTACACCATTGAATCCGACAAGCGGAACGTGTCCCTGACCGACGCCGGGCTAGCCAAAGTCGAGGTGAGGTGGCCCGGCGTCGAACTTTATTCCAGTGAAGGCACGCCGCTGTTTTCCTCCATCAACACCGCTCTGCATGCAGAGGTTTTGCTGCAGCGCGACGTTGACTACATTGTCCGTGATGGCAAAGCCCAGATTGTCTCCGATTCTCGCGGCCGGGTTGCAGCGTTGCAGCGTTGGCCGGACGGTTTGCAGGCCGCCGTGGAAACGAAGGAGGGCCTGAACACGACGGAGCAGGGCGAGGTACTGGACCAACTGCTGGTGCGGGACCTCATTAAGTCGTTCAAGTCCGTGACGGGTATGAGCGGCACGGCCGTGGCGGTTTCGGAGTACCTGCGCACGCACTATGAGCTGGATGCTGGCCGGATCGAATCCCACAAGTCGTGCATCCGCCAGGACCTGCCTGAGAAGATTTATGCCACCGCCGGGCAGCGCGATGCCGCCGTCATTCAGGCGGTCCAGGACGCCCATGCCACGGGCCAGCCCGTTCTGGTGGGCACCCACAACGTGGCCACTTCGGAGCGGTTTGCCACACTTTTTCAGGCCGCCGGCATTGACTGTCAGGTCCTGAATGCTCGCAATGACAGCGTGGAGGCGCAGGTGATCGCCCAGGCCGGGCGGCGTGGCACCGTCACGGTCTCGACCCAGATGGCCGGTCGCGGCACGGACATTCTGCTCGGTGGATCGCCGGCGGACCCGGCGGCGCACAAGGAGGTCGCGGCGCTGGGCGGCCTGTTGGTGGTCATCGTGGGCCGGTTCTACTCGCCGCGGTTGGACTCCCAGCTGCGGGGCCGGGCCGGGCGGCAGGGTGATCCCGGCGCCAGTATTATCTTCTCCAGCATGGAGGATCCCGCCGCCAATGGTGAGGAGGCGCACGGTCTAGAACTCACGGATGCTGTTGCCCAGGACTTGGACGACGCCGGACTGGTCACCAAGGCGGGCGTGTCCACGTTGTTGGACCGGGCGCAGCGGCTCGCGGAACAGGAACGCTTCACCACGCAGCAAAACTCGTGGAAGTACAACGAGTTGATCGCCTACCAGCGCAGGGTGGTGCTGGCCGAACGGGACCGTTTCCTGCGCACCCCGGGAGCGGCACTGGATGCGTTGGATGCCATTGCCGAAGGCCCCCGGCTGGATGAACTCCTCAAAGCCGTGGGGGAGGAGGAGCTGGCCCGCGTGTGCAAGGCCGTAATGCTCTTTGTGCTGGACGGGATGTGGAGCGATCACTTGGCCCAGTTGTCTGAGCAGCGGGCCGCGATCCACTTGCGGGCGCTGGGGCGGCAGAACCCGTTGGATGAATTCCGGCGCGAAACCATCAGAGTCTTTGAGGGCTTCCTCGACGACGCCCGAGCAGAAGCCCTCACCACTGTTGAAGAGCTGGACGTGGTGGACGGGCACGTGGACTTAGACGCGGCCGGAGTGCGCAGCGGCTCCACCACCTGGACGTATGTGGTGGATGAGAACCCCTTCGGCAACCCGGGAGACCAAGCCATTAAGTGGTTGTTGAAAAAGTTGGGAAAATAGCTTCCATCCAACGCCGTGACCCGTGAATACTTGAGAAAAACACAGTCACGTTCCGGCAGGAGACCCGCGCCATGGCCAAGCTCATTTACGCCACATTAACGTCACTGGACGGCTACCTCGAGGACCGCGAAGGCAGTTTCACGTGGGCCATGCCAGATGAGGAGGTCCATGGCTATGTCAATGAGTTAGAACGAGGCATTGGCACCTACCTTTACGGGCGCCGCCTCTACGAAACCATGAAGGTGTGGGAGCAGATCTACCACCAGCCGGAACAAAATTCCGTGATGCAAGAATACGCCGAAATCTGGCACGGAACGGACAAAGTTGTTTTCTCCGCAACGCTTGAAAGCGTGAATACGGAACGGACCCGCCTGGAGCGCACCTTTGATCCGGAGGCCATCCGCACGCTCAAGGCCGGCTCGTCCATGGACATCTCCGTAGGCGGAGCTAACCTTGCCGCCCACGCATTGCGGGCGGGGCTGGTTGATGAGATCCACATGTTCCTCTCACCCATTGTTGTTGGAGGGGGCAAAGCCATGCTGCCGCCTAATTACGCAACCCGGCTGGAACTGCTGGGGCAGCGCGCCTTTGGCAACGGCGTCGTGCATCTCCACTACACAGTCTCCAGTGCCGGGTGACTACGCGCGGCTAGCGGGCCAGCATTCCCCACACCAGCCATGCCGAGGCCGCGGCGGACCCGGCAATCACTGCCGCAAATCCGCTGAGCCAAATGAACGACGGCGCGCCTGTCGCCTGAGCCAGAAGGTAGGCATCGGAGCTGGCAAGCTGAGTGCGGCGGCGCGTATGGACGGCTGCCACCTTGAAGAAGTCGCGCACGGAGCCCACGCCCAGGGCTATTCCCAGTACCAAAACAGCCCAGCTGACAGTCCGCGCATCCGCGAACATGACAAGGGTTTGGGCTATGCCAGCACTCAGTAGCGCCACTACAATCCCCGTGAAATTGCGCAAAAACAACAACGCCACCAACAGGATCAGGGCGCCGATGGAGGCTGCAGCACCGGCCCAGCCAGCAGAAACAGACCAAACCAGTGCCAGCCCAACTACTGCCGGGGCCGGATAACCCCAGAAACCTGACCAGGTGGCACTGAAACCGCGCCGTCCGCTGCTCACCAGCTGGCCGGAATGGTCCAGTCCAATCTTTAGCCCGTGCACCACGCGCCCCGTCATGAGTGCTGCAAAGGCGTGGCCAAGCTCGTGCACAAACGTCACATAGAGCCCAAACCATCGCCACGTTACCCGCGGGATACTCACAATGACGGCAACGGCCACAATGCCGAGCAGGATTCCGGCAGGGACACTTAAAGGATCCGTGCGGGTGAAGCCTGCCAGTACCGCGTTCCACCAAGTGGACGCGGCATTTGTGATCTGTTGCGCTGCGTTGTTCATTCCTGAAGAGTAGAGCATCCAGTGCGGTCTCTTGGCACCCAGACCTCCTGCGGTGGTGCTCTGGCGAGGTGCGTCTTTGCCCCCTGAACAGGACTACGGGGATAAGCTGGCAGGCGTGAGTCACATCCCGAAAGCAACGCGCCGTTTTGAAATGACCCTCAGCAAGCCGAAGCTGGGCTGGTATCCCAGGCCCACGGTGGTGGTCAGTGGAGACGCTCAACCCGCCCAGTGGGGTACCCGGAATTGGAAAGTCCCTGAGGCGCAGGAGCTCACAGTCACAGTGTTCTTATTCAACCGGTTGTGGAAGTACGGAGAAGCGAGCTTTGTTCTGCGCCCTGGAGCTGACGGACCCTTTTACTACCGGGCACCGTGGTTGCCGTTCGGCCAGGGGCGGATCAACAACGCATCAGCTGCTCTTAGGAATTGAGCCCCAACGGCCCCAGCCGTACAACGCCAGGAGTCCTTGCGCCAAGAACAGGAAGATCAGCACCGAACCACCGGCGGAGAGCGTTGTGCCCACAATTCCGGTCAGCGAGGCCGCCGCAATCAAGAACCAGCCCCATCGGGACCGCTGTGCCAGGCCCAGCAGTCCCGCTGGCAGCAAACCAAACAAGAATCCGTTCAACGCCAGGACGCCCAGCACTCCAACGGGTGGCGTGCTGGCTGAAAATCTGAGGAAAATACTCAAGGTGGCTAGCAGCGATACGCCCGTATAGAGGATCGCCACGAGTAGCGGGAACAACAGATCCGAGGTTGCAAAGCGCCGCAACGTGAAGTCTCGGATCATTGAGTTAGCCGGCGGAAATTTTTGGAACATGAGGAGGCCGTAAACTCCCACACCCGCAGTCAACACCAGGGTAATAACAAGGCTGATCAAAGTCAGAGCCAGTACCACTGTAGAACCACCTGCGGAGCTCACATTGTTGATCAAAGCTGCTGCGCTTGCGCAGATGAAACCTGCCGCAACCAGCCACCAACCCAGCTGGTTCCGCCGGCCCAGAAGCGCCAAAGCAGCACACATCACGGCCACGCTCAGCACGTTCAAGGACACCACTATCACGCTGAGGGTTCCGGACGTACGGCAAAAAAGCAGATCGCTCATTCCATCCATGCCTCCACTCTAAAGGGGGCACTGAACTTTGCTTACTTCTGGCAAATAGCGGGGTGATTCGTGCCGCAATTTGCCTCAGAAGTCACTGGAGAGTGCTTGGATTGGGAGATACCCGTGAAAGGCGGAAAATGACCATGGCCCGTGGAATTTATGTCAGTGCAACCACTCCTGGATCCGGAAAAACGTTAGTGTCTCTGGGCTTGGCTGATGCCTTGCACAGGCGGGCGGACAGGATCGGTTTTTTCCGGCCCATCACCTCCGCAGCGGACCCCGAATCCGATCCCACCGTGGCCATGCTGCGCCGCATCTATGGGTTGAGCCCAGAGGTGTGCCGCGCCGGAATGAGCAGCTCAGAGGCACGCATGCTGCTGGCCGCCGGCAAACGCGAGGAAATAGATGCTCGCGCCGTGGAGATTTTCTCCGAGATTGCCAAGAACGCGGATGTCATCATTGTTGAAGGTACTGATCTCACCGGTCAGGATGCGGCTGTGGAATTTGATCTCAACGCCCGCCTGGCCAACAATTTGGGCCTGCCCATGCTGGCCGTGGTTGGTGCCCGCGGCTTGGCAGCAGCAGAGGTTGCTGACGCCGTTGACGTGGCCCGCAAAGAACTAGCCTCAGTGAACTGCTCACTGCTGGCCATGATGGTCAACCGGGCCGATCCGGCAAATATGGAAGCAATTGCTGCAGCTATCCGTCCGGGCCACAGCCACCGCCCCGTCTATGCCATCCCCGAGATTGACGAAATTTCCCGGCCCACAGTGGGGGAGGTGGCCGCTGCCCTTTCTTTACGCCAAATGGCTGGCAGTTCTGAGCTGGACCGTGACGTCCACGCCATCAAGGTGGCCGCCATGACCGTGGGGAATTTCCTCAGTCAGCTCCAAGCCAATGATCTGGTAATTGTCCCGGGGGACCGCGCCGATGTCATGGTGGCCACGCTGGCCTCCGCATTTTCCCCTGAATTCCCGGTGCCCAGTGGCATGATTCTGACGGGTGGGCTGGCCCCGGATCCTCATGTTCTAACGTTCCTTGCCCACGCCCCCTTCCCTGTTTTTGCGCACGACGGCGATACCTTCCGTGCCGCTCAAGAAGTGAGTGAAGTGCGCAGTGAAATCACTACGGGTCAACGGCGGAAGGTGGCTGCCGCCATGGGCGCATGGGCCCGCAGCGTGGATGAGAGCGAACTATTAGAACGCCTTACCTTGCCCCGTCCGGCCACCATGACCCCGCTGCGGTTCTTACACGAACTCATTGAGCGGGCGCGCAGCGAACGTAAACACGTGGTGCTCCCGGAAGGCAATGATTCAAGGGTGCTGGCGGCCGCCGAGATTTTGCACCGCCGGGATGTCTGCGAGTTGACGGTTCTGGGCTCTGTCAGTGCGGTGGAGGAACTGGCTGCCTCCCACGGCATTGACCTGAACGGGATTAACATTGTTGACCCGGCGCTCTCCCCGTTACGGGAGGCCTTCGCTGTTGAATACCACCGGCTGCGCGCCCATAAGGGTATTGACTTGGCCCACGCGCGGGAGGTCATGCTGGACGGCTCCTACTTTGGCACCATGATGGTTCAGCTGGGCCACGTAGACGGTATGGTTTCCGGCGCGGCCCACACCACGGCCAACACAATCCGCCCGGCACTGGAGTTCGTCAAGACCCGTCCCGGCGCAAAGATTGTCTCCTCCGTATTTTTGATGCTGCTCGCAGACAGGGTGCTGGTGTATGGCGATTGTGCCGTCAACCCGGAGCCCAATGAGGAACAGCTGGCGGACATTGCCATTGCGTCTGCGGCCACAGCCGCCCAATTCGGGGTGGAGCCGCGCATTGCCATGCTCTCCTATTCCACCGGCGGATCTGGCTCCGGCGAGGCTGTGGACGCGGTTCGCCGCGCCACGGAACTGGCCCGAGCTGCCCGCCCGGATCTGGCCATTGAGGGCCCCATTCAGTACGACGCCGCCGTGGATGTCTCCATTGCCGCCTCCAAGTTGCCGGCCTCAGCAGTGGCAGGGCAGGCCACGGTGTTCATCTTCCCTGACCTGAACACCGGCAATAACACCTATAAGGCGGTGCAGCAGTCTGCAGGTGCTGTTGCCGTGGGACCCGTTTTGCAGGGGTTGAACAAGCCCATCAACGATCTCTCCCGCGGCTGCACGGTGGAAGACATTGTGAATACTGTAGCCATCACCGCCATCCAGGCCCAAACCAGCCAAGTGAAGGATTTCTAATGCGAGTGCTCGTGATCAATTCCGGATCCTCCTCCTTGAAGTATCAGGTGCGGGATACAGACACCAATGAGGTGGCGGCCAACGGGCTGATTGACCGTATTGGAGAAGGTGCCGGCGGGCCCGCGGATCACGGCGAGGCGATGGATCAGGTAGCGGCTGCGTTAGAAGATGAGCTGGCGCAAAGGCCGCTGGATGCCGTGGGGCATCGAGTGGTGCACGGCGGGGAGCGTTTCAGCGAGCCGGTGTTGATCAACAATGAAATTACCCGTTCCATTGAGCGGTTGAATCCGTTGGCACCCCTGCACAACCCCGCGAACGTGCTGGGTATCCGGGCCATCGCAGCCAAGTGGCCGCACATGCCGCAGGTGGCTGTTTTTGACACTGCTTTCCACCGCACGCTGCCTGAGCACGCCTGGCGTTACGCGATCCCGGATGAGTTGTACCGCCAATACGGAATCCGGCGTTATGGCTTCCATGGCACCTCCCACCAGTTTGTGACGGGCCGTGCCGCCGAACTGCTGGGTGTGCCCGTGCACGCGTTCAACGCAGTGGTAGCTCACCTGGGCAACGGTGTTTCGCTCACCGCCATCCAGGGTGGAGCCAGCATTGACACGTCCATGGGATTCACTCCACTGGAGGGCCTGGTTATGGGTACCCGCAGCGGCGACGTGGACCCGTCCATCCTCATTTTCCTGCAACGTCAGGGCATGTCAGCGCAGGATATTGACACCATGCTGAACAAGGAATCGGGGCTCAAGGCGCTCTTTGGCGATAATGACATGCGGGCCATTGTTGATGCGGCCAACGCCGGTAATGCCCGGGCCACGCTGGCCTTGGAAATAGCCTCCTACCGGTTGGCGAAGTACATTGGCGGCTACCACGTGGCGGTGGGAGGGGCTCAGGCGTTGGTGTTCACCGCGGGCATTGGGGAGAACTCCGCAGACTTCCGTGCACTGGTGGTCTCCCGCTTGAGTGCCCTGGGGGTGAAGCTCGACGGCGCCGCGAACCTGGTGCGTTCCAGGGAGCCCCGGGTTGTTAGCGCCCCGGATTCACTCATTCCGGTCCTGGTGGTGCCCACCGATGAAGAACAGGCCATCGCGGAGGCAACAGCGGCCGTGGTCCGCGGGAAATAGCAAGGACCAAACGGGCGGCAGGGCCTGTTGCTTAGGGTTCCAGAAGCTCGGCCAGCAGTTCGGTGAGGAGCCATTCCGTGACGCCACTGGGCAAGGCTTCCACCAGTGCCAGCACCGGGGCCATGGCGCTTGGTAGCCCGCCACCGTTCAGCCCCATGGCCCCCAGGATTTGGCGGGCAGTGGCGGAATTCCGGGGGAGCTGCGCCGCGCCCGCCAACAGTGCAGCCATGGGTCCATCCGCCGGGCCCAGCACCTGATGTGGATCGATTCCGGGCACCCCCCGAACATCGGCACCGGCTTGGATCATGGCCTGTTGAAGCTCCGGTAGGCGGGACTCCGTGACGGGCGTGATGGTCAGGTGCGTTGTCCTGGGCAGAACCGAGCCATCGCTTTGGATGAAAGCTGGTTGTAACTGGGCTGTGAACCCGTAACTTTTTAGCCGGTCCGCCCAATGGTGCGGATCGATCCGCCCTGCTTCCGGAACACCCTCATCAACAGCCACGGCAAAGAGCGGGCCGGTAGGGTTTCCCGCCACCGCCAACCCCTCAATGCCCGCCACCGTTTCCAGCAGTGCCCCCGTGGAGCGGTGGCAGGACGTAGCCAACTCCGCAAAGCCGGCGGTGCCCAAGAACTTGATAATTGCCCAGGCGGCGGCCAGCGGCGCAGCGGACTTTGATCCGAGCAGGGTGGGGTTCACTACGGGGTAGCCGGGCCAGGATGTGCTCGCAAAGTACTGGGCCCGCTGCCGGTCCCGGCCGCGTGTCAGCAGCACAGAGGCGCCCTTGGGGGCGTAACCGTACTTGTGCAGATCCGCGGAAATGCTCGTGACGCCGGGAACGGCCAAATCCCAGGCGGGAAGATCCGGCCAGAACGGCAGCACCAACCCGCCAATGCAGGCATCAACATGAAGGTCTATACCCTTGGCCTGCGCGGCTGCAGCGATCTCAGTGACCGGGTCTAGTATGGCGTGCGGATAGGAGGGGGCTGAGATGACAACCAGGGCCACACCAGGAACCATGGCAGTGATCATAGCGGTGGCATCGGCTCTGCCGTCTGGGCCGACAGGGACCAACTCAAGGGTCAGCCCAAAGTAGTGTGCGGCCTTGTGGAAGGCGGCATGCACTGACGCCGGGGCCAACAGCCGCGGGGCTCCTTGCCCGCGAAAGTTCTCCCGCGCCGTTTTGACCGCCAGCATGCAACTTTCCGTCCCGCCGCTGGTCACGGTGCCAACAACGTCCTCATCACCGCCCAACAACTCGCGCGTGAAGGCGATGACGTCGCGCTCCATGGCGGCCACCGAGGTGAACGTGGTGGGGTCCAGACCGTTGAGTGGCTGAACGGCGAGCATGGCTGCCGCCGCAAGATCGTCGAGGGCCGCCAGCCCTGAATCGTACACATAGGAGAGGACCTTACCGCCGTGAGTGGGGGCGTCGGCGGCCCGCAGGGTGGCCAGCTCATGGAGGATTTCTTCAGCGGTGGCTGCGAACTGGATCATGAGGTTCCTTCCCTACGGGGTGTTGTTGAGATGTTCTGGCCTGCATCAATGTCCTGCTGACGCAGTGGGTAGCGGCGGAATACCAACAAGCTGGCAACAACTAACAGCGCCGGGACCAGACTAAAGCTGAGGATGATGCCGTTGGTTGCGGCGGGGCTCTGGGCCGCTGTTTCACCGGCTACAGATTGAACATAGCCACTGGCAGCAAGCACCGCCGTCAGAACGGTGGCCCCCAAGGCCATGCCTGTGGTTTCTCCTGCAGTCCAGACACCACCGAAGATCCCTGCCGAGCCCTCCCCATGTTTTTGCCCATCATGGGAGATGACATCGGGGAGCATTGACATGGGCAGGGACTGCATTCCCGCGTAACCGGCACCAGCTAGGGCTACGGGCAGATAGATCCACTCGCCGGGCGCCGCCAGTAAACCCACCATTGCCAGCGCGGCCAGGCCAAACATGATGCTGGCGTAGTTAAAGGACCGTTCTTTTCCTATCCGGCCCGCAAGCAGACGCCAGAGTGGGGCGAAGAGTAGAGCCGGGCCAATCAGGGCGATGAACAGGATTGTCACTGCCGACTCGTTCTTCAGCACCCACGTGGCCACATATTGGGCACCGGCCAGCATGCTGCCAGTGGCCAACCCTTGCAGCGCAAAGCAGAAGAGGAGGGAGCGGAAAGCCGGGCTGCGTTTGAGAGCTGCGAAGCCATCCCTGTAGTTGCTGGCAATGCTGCCAGATTGGCTAGATGCGCCCAACTGGCCATATTTGCCACGACGCTGGATTCCCTGTGGGGCCACTCGTGAGGAGAGCAGCATGAAAAATCCAATGAGCACGCCAGCAACCGCCGCCATGAGCAGATAGCCCACGGGCTCATTGTCTCCTCCCAGAGAACGCAACGCCGGCCCGCCCGCTCCGAACAACAAAATGGCGAGCGATAAGACCACCACGCGGACAGTAAGTAGCCGGGTCCGCTGATCGTAACTGGAAGTTAGCTCAGCTGGCAGAGCAATGTAGGGGACCTGGAACAGGCTAAATGCAGTTGCCGTCGCCATGAAGGCAAGCAGCACCCACACACCGGCCAGCCCGGGGCCCATCCCGGCTGGGACAGCGAAGGTCAAGAAAAAGAAGAGTGGCAGTAGCAGCCCGCCTAGGACCATGAGGCGGCGCCTTGAACCGGTGACGGCAAGGGAATAATCAGACTTGGCGCCAATGATGGGATCGATGATGACATCCCACACCTTGGCCGCTGTCACAAGGAGTCCAGCCGCAATGGCAGCAATGCCCAAGGTGTCCGTCATGTAGTAAATCAACACCAGGCCCGGAAGGGTGGAGAATCCTCCTGTACCGAGGGAGCCGATCGCGTATCCGGCTACGGTTCTACGCGTCAGCGGCTGTTCCACCATGGTCATGGTGTGAAGTGTACGCACATAGTGACCATGGTGGAATTGCGGCCAAGGCCGTAAGGTTAAACGCAACCCAGTATTGCCACCCTAAGCCGCGTGAACCATGCGAATCATTGTCAGCAGACTGGCCCGCTGTGCAACTGCCGCAGCCCTCGTCGCTTCCTTCGGTGCCGGCCCCGCCCCGGGAGAAGCCACCGTTGCCGTGTCCTTGCCAAGCACGACGGCTGCGCTCACCACAACAGTGTCGCCGTCGGTGCAACTAGCCCACCTGACGATGCAACAGCGCATCGGCCAAATCTTCATGGTCTCCGCCAGTGCCACGGGAGCTTCCGCAGCTACCCCTTCAGAGATTTCCGCCAACCATGTGGGAAATGTGTACCTCTCCGGCCGCAGTGCTACGGGAACTACAACAACGGCAGGCGTGGTCAGGGCCATGACCAGTAAGGTTTCCCCTAGCTCCACGGGCAGCGTCAAATTGCTCGTGGGCACCGACCAGGAGGGTGGCTATGTCCAGGTCCTGAGCGGGCCGGGGTTCTCAACAATCCCCACAGCACTGTCCCAAGGAACCCAGGCGCCGGCCACCCTACAGGCCAATTCCCTGGCGTGGGGCCGGCAATTGGCGGCGGCCGGGCTGAACCTGAACCTGGCGCCCGTGCTTGACACTGTGCCGAGCGCCGCGTTTGCCCCCTCCAACGCCCCCATCGGTTACTACGAACGTGAATACGGATATGCGCCACAAACAGTTTCCAGCCACGGGCTAGCCTTCAACAACGGCATGGCACAGGCCGGTCTCGTCACTGCGGCAAAGCACTTCCCTGGGCTCGGTCGAGTCACGGCCAACACCGATGTGACGGGCAATGTCCATGACATGCTCACCACCATCAACGATGCTTATCTGCAGCCGTTCCAGGCGGCCGTCAACGCCGGTATTGGCATGGTCATGATTTCCAGTGCCTACTACGACAAGATCGACCCCAACCATATCGGCCCGTTTTCGGCGACCATCATGGAGACCATGTTGCGCCGAAACATCGGCTTCAACGGCGTGATCATCTCCGATGACCTTTGCAACGCGGTACAGCTGGCACCGTGGTCGCTCGCCACCCGGGCAACCAGCTTCTTCAACGCAGGCGGCACCATGCTCCTGTGTGCCAACCCTGCCAGCATCCCCGCCATGTACGGCGCCGTGTTCAACCTGGCGAAGGCCAGTCCGTCCTTTGCCGCAGTGATCAACGCGGCAGCCTTGAAGGTGCTCCAACTCAAGGCCGCCACAATTCCCAGTGCGTTTGGCAATGGGGCAACGAACTACCTGACCGACTTCAATGGCGACGGGTTGGGAGATGTGCTGGCCCGGGATGCTGCGGGGATTTTGTGGTTGTATCCGGGCAATGGTGCTGGTGGTTGGCTGCCCAAGGTGCGTGTTGGTGGGGGCTGGAACATTTACAACGCGATGTTCACTCCCGGTGACTTCAACGGCAACGGCACCTCGGACATCCTGGCCCGCGACGCCGCCGGGAAGCTGTGGTTCTATGACGGCAACGGGCGTGGCGGCTTCGCAACCAGGGTGCAAGTGGGGAATGGGTGGGGCGTGTTTACGGCGTTGTTGAGTCCGGGGGATTTCAATGGTGATGGCCGTGCGGATGTGTTGGCGCGGGATGCTGCGGGGATTTTGTGGTTGTATCCGGGCAATGGTGCTGGTGGTTGGCTGCCCAAGGTGCGTGTTGGTGGGGGCTGGAACATTTACAACGCGATGTTCACTCCCGGTGACTTCAACGGCAACGGTACATCAGACATCCTGGCCCGTGACACAGCCGGGAAGCTGTGGTTCTATGACGGAGACGGGCGCGGTGGCTTCGCAACCAGGGTGCAAGTGGGGAACGGGTGGGGTGTGTTTACGGCGTTGTTGAGTCCGGGGGATTTCAATGGTGATGGCCGTGCGGATGTGTTGGCGCGGGATGCTGTGGGTGGTTTGTGGTTGTATCCGGGAAATGGTGCTGGTGGCTGGCTGCCCAAGGCTCAAGTGGGAAACGGGTGGAACCCGCTCACCGCAGTCTTCTAACCAAGGCCGATTCGGTGCCGCCGGTTCGGGCGGCGTTAACGGATAAGGACGGTGTTCGCGGGTAAAGACGGTGGTAGGCCGCCGTCTTTACCCGCGAACACCGTCCTTTGTGTGCCCGGCCCGGTTTAGCGTAAGTTCCCCGGTTTAGCGCAGTTCCGTGGCGCCGATCGCGCTGGCCAGGAACGCGTAGTCCCACGCCCGGGTCTTCCAGCCCTCGTAGCGGCCCGATGCCCCGCCGTGGCCGCCATCCATCTCAATCTTCATGACAATCGGCGCCGAGCCGGTGGAAACGGCACGCAGTTCCTGCACCCACTTGGCTGGTTCCACGTACAGCACACGGGTGTCATTGAAGCTGGTGACGGCCGCGATCTTGGGGTAAGCCACGGGGCGCACGTTCTCGTACGGCGTGTAGTCCTTCATGTACTTGTACACGTTGGGGTCCGTGATGGGGTTGCCCCATTCCTCCCACTCCAGTGCTGACAGGGGCAGTTCCGGATCCAAAATAGTGGTCAAGGCATCCACAAAAGGCACCTGCGCCACAATGGCCGCATACTTTTCCGGGGCCAAGTTCGCCACGGCGCCCATGAGCAGCCCGCCGGCCGAGCCGCCCATGGCGCCAATCCGCGCCGGATCTACCCAGCCGGACGCTGCCAGCCAATCGGTCGCTGCCACAAAGTCACTGAAGGTGTTCTTCTTGTTTAGCTTCTTGCCGTCCTCGTACCAGTGCCGGCCCATCTCGCCGCCGCCGCGCACGTGCGCAATGACAAACACCACGCCGCGGTCCAACAGCGACAGCCGCGGCACACCGAAGCCGGGATCCATGCTGACCTCATACGAACCGTAGCCGTACACCACTCCGGCGGCTGAACCGTCCCGGGGCAGGTCCGCGCGGCGCAGCACGGACAGCGGAACCAGTGTGCCGTCGCTGGCAGTGGCCCATTCACGCGTGGCGAGGTAATCCTCGGATCGGTAGCCGCCCAGCACCGGGGTTTCCTTGCGCAGCAGCAGCTCACCCTCGGCACCCGCGGCGGGCAGCACGTAGTCGTAGACGCGCGGCGGGGTGAAATCGGAAGTGTAGACCAGCCGGATGACGGGGGATTCATACTCGCTCCCACCCATGCCCGCGGTGTACAGCTCCTCGTCAAAGACAGGTTCGACGGCGGCACTCTGGCCGGGCGTTCCCAACCCTTCCAGCGCGGTCACCTGAATACGCTCAATGGTGTCCTTGCGCAGTGAGAGCACCATATGGGTGGCGGTGACTGTGGCCCCGTTGATGCGAACGGCGTCATCGTGGGCAATCACCGTGGCCCACGTTTGTGCCTCCACAGGCTTACTGAACTCCGCGGCGTCAACCAGGGAAATCATGGAGTTCACGGCGTCACGGTCATGGGTGAGCAGGACCTTTTCGGTGCCGTCTAAAAGGAAAGGTTCGGCGTCGTACAGGATCTCGGCACTGCGGGGGATAAGCACCTGCAGGCCCTTTTCCGGGGCGGCGAAGTCCAGCAGGCGGGTCTCGCTGAATTCGGAGCAGCCGATGCTGATCATGAGGTGGCGGCGGTCAGCGGAGAGGCCAAACCCGGTCCACATGGCCACATCGTCCTCCTGGTAGAGGATCTGATCGCTCTCTACCGGTGTGTCCAGGACGTGGGTTTTGATCTGGTGCGGACGCCATGAATCATCGGCAAGTACGTAAAAGAGGGTGCGCCCATCGGGGGAGAAGGCCAATCCGTAGAAGGCGTTCTCAATGGTTTCGCTCAACAGTTCCCCGGTGCGCAGATCCTTGATGCGAATGGTGAACAGCTCGTCTCCTGCATTGTCCACAGCGTAGGCGTACAGGTTCCCGTCGCGGGTCACGGCGGCGCCGCCAAGAGAGAAGAAGGGCTGGCCCTCCGCTTCTGCGTTGCCGTCCAGCAAGATTTCCTCGCCATCCACCGGAACGCCCGGCTCCACCAGCGGCGGGGTCCAATCCTCAAGAGTGCCGTTACTTTCGGCCTTCACCCGGCACTGGATGCCATAGGACTGACCCTCAACCATGCGCGAGTAGTACCACCAGCCGTCCTTGCGGCTGGGCACCGACAGGTCGGTTTCCTGGGTACGGTTCTTGATCTCGTTGAAGATGTCCGTGCGCAGCTGCTCCTGACCGGCCGTGACGGCGTCCGTGTACGCCTGCTCGGCGTTCAAGTGCGCCACCACATCCGGGTTTTCCTTCTCCCGCAGCCATTCGTAGTTATCCACAAAAGTATCGCCGTGGTGGGTGCGCTCCACGGGAACCTTCTTGGCAACCGGGGGTGTGGGAGACGAATCGGGCGCAGTATTCACATCAGCAAGAGTCATGGAATCCACTCTATAGAGGGAGGCATGAAATGCGGCGGGGTGTCAGCCAACAGCAGAGCGCCGGGAGTTATTTGCGGCCAGTGAAATGCTCCATTGACTTGTAGACGCCAAAAACGCGTCCGGCCACCACGTCCCATGCCGCGATCGGCAGCACTCCACGCAGGGCCGTGCTCAACTTCACGGTCCAAGGCATCATGAGCATGGGCGTGCCTTCCTTCATGGCCCGCCACACGCGCTCCGTGACAGCTGCCGGTTCCATGAGAGGGGTGAACAGTGGCCCGCGGGCACCTTCGAACATGCCTGTTTTGATGTAGGAGGGGCAGAATGTGGTGACCTTGATCTGGTTGTGGCCGGCCTGCTTCAGCTCCAGCCGCAGGGAATCGCTCCAGCCAATCACGGCCCACTTGGAGGAGGAATAGACACTCATCCGGGGATTGGCCAGCAGCCCCGCGGCTGAGGCGACGTTGACAATCCGCGACTCCCTGCCTCCGGCAATCATCTCCGGCAGGAATTCTCGGGTGATGTGCATCAGGGCCAGGGTGTTGATGGACATGGTGGCGACAATGTCTGCGCGCTGGTCGTGCTCCCAAAAGTACTTGCCACGCACAATGCCGGCATTGTTGATCAGGACGTCCGGGGTGCCCACCTCATCCCGCACCTTCTGTGCGGCCGCCTCAATGTCTTCGAGCTTGCTGACATCCACCGCGTAGGCGTGAATTTCAGCCCCGCGCCCGCGCATTTCCGCTGCGGCCTGCTCCAGCATCTGAGCATTGATGTCCCACAACACAACATGCGCGGCGTGGTCCGCCACGGCCAGGTGGGCGTACATTTTGCCCATTCCCATGGCGGCGCCAGTGATCAGGATGGTCTGCCCGGAAAGGTTTTCGAGGGTGTTGCTCATGGGGTTTCCTTTGTGGTGGGGGAGGTGGTGACGGGAGGTGCGGTGGTACGGGGAATCAGTTTGCCGGGGTTCATGATGCCTTCGGGATCCAGGGTGTTCTTGATGCCAGCCAGCACCTTGATGCCCAACTCCCCGATCTCGGCACCCATGTACGGTGCGTGGTCTATTCCGACGGCGTGGTGGTGGGTGATGGTGGCGCCGGCGGCAACAATGGCTCCCGACGCCGCCGCCTTCACCCGCGCGTTCTGGGCCAGGCCATCCGCTTCCAGACCGGACAGGAATGTGAAGTACAGGGATGCGCCGTCGGAATAGACGTGCGAAATGTGGGTCTGCACGTACGCTGCGGCGCCGTTTATCTGCAGGGAATCGAGGATGGCCGCCCTGACACTGGCGTACGTTCCCGCTAGCAGTCCCCACGTGGCCGCCGTCTCCAGCGTCTCCACATACACGCCGCGCGTGAGCAGCTCATCGCGCAGATACGGGCCGCTGAACCGCCCGTGCTCCCACGACTTTCCAGGCAACGGGCCCATGGAAATGCCGCCAGCGGCCCGCATGATCTTGGCGCTGCGCCGCTTGCCTGCCCTGTTTTCCCGCGCGTCACCTTCCCACACGAACAGCGCCATGGCCGGTGTCTTCTGCCCGCGAATGCCCAGATAACGTGCCAGTGCCCCGGTTTTCCAACCGCCCAGCTTAAAGGTCGACGCCGTTTCGTCCGTATCGCTCAACCGGCACACATGCGGCATGTCACCTCGTGCGCCGTCGTGCTTGAGCCTGCGCAGGGCCTCAGCACCTGCCTCAAAAGAGGGAAAGGCCCATGATCCGTACACCTTCTGCGCCGGCACGGGCACCACCTTGACCGTGGCACTCGTGATGACGCCCAAGGTCCCTTCACTGCCAACCACCACATCCAGCAACTTGGGGCCGGCGGCCGTTCCGGGGGCCGGGGAGCCGACGTCGAACGCACCGGCAGGTGTTTCAAGATGCGCGGACTTGACCAGATCATTGGAGCGGCCGTAACCGGTTGAGGCCTGGCCTGCGGAGCGGGTGGCCACGTATCCGCCCAGCGTCGCCTCCTGATGACTCTGCGGAAAATGGCCCAGCGTCATGCCATATGGGGCAAGCGCAGCCTCAATGGCCGGACCGCGGATGCCGGCCTCAAACGTTGCCGTCCGGGCCAACGAATCCACATGAAGCAGCTTGTCCATGCGCGCCATGTCTACGGTGATGACGCCGGCAAAACGTCCCCGCAGCGGTTCCACGCCGCCCACCACGGACGTGCCGCCACCAAAGGTGACAACAGCCAGTTTTCGCTGCACACAGAGGGCCAGGACTGCGCGGACTTCTTCGGCGGTGCCGGGAAAGACGACGGCGTCGGGAGCGTCCAGCGCGTCGCCGCTGCGGCGCCGGATCAGGTCTGGTGTGCTCTTTCCGCCAGCGTGCAGGATGCGGGTGGTGGCGTCGGTGGCAACGTGGTCTGCTCCCGTGATGGCCCGCAATTGCGTCACTACGTCATCGGCCAAGGTGACAGGTCCAACACGCACATCGGACAGCTCCACCGGTGGGTGATTCTGGGCGACGCTGCCCAATTTGAGTGTGCGACGCAGGAATTCCAAGGCGTGCGACCCCAGTGGTTTCCCCCGGGAGGGGTCACCCCAGCCATACCAAACAGAGCGGGGAACTTCATCTGTAACGTGGGTCACCATGGGATACAGTGTGACACATGGCATCACAACGTACCATCTTGCCGGTAGATGAAAAGATGCCGGATGAAAAGCTGATCGCCGCGATCAGGGAGTCAGTGGTGCTGCACGGGGTGCGGCGCACCACGGCCAACGACATTGCCGAGCGCGCAGGCATCTCCCGCATGACGTTTTACCGCCGCATGGGATCCGTGGAGAACGCAGTGCTCGCGGCCCTGACGCAGGAGTTTCGGGCCTACACCTCAACAGTGCAGACCGGAACCCCGGCTGGTACCGGCCGCCAACAGCTGGTCCACTTCGCCGTGGAAAGTGTGCGGGTCTTCGCCACCTCCGACCTGCTGGGTTCCATAGCCGAACGTGACCCGGAATTTCTGATCCCCTACGTCACCGACAGGCTTGGGGCCAGCCAGCAGCTCATCCTTGACCAACTGCATGAGCTGCTGGATTCCGGTGTCCGGGACGGCAGCATTGAATCCGCAGAAGGCACGGCCACAATGCTTCTGCTCGCCGTCCAGGGACTCGCACTGTCCTGCCGGGTCCTGTTCCGGATGGGCGCCTTCGAGGAATCCCTCACAGAGCTGACGAAAATGCTGGAACGCTACCTCACGCCCTCGAACGTCACAGGCGAAGGCAGCCAATCATGACGCCGAACTCCAGCTGGATCAACGAGACCACCAGGCAGAGCTCGCTTGCGTACGTGGCCGAAAACATGGTGGATGTGGCGGTGGTGGGCGGCGGCATCACGGGGGCGGGCGTGGCACTGGATGCCGTGAGTCGGGGCCTGAGCGTGGCGCTGATTGAGAGCGGCGACCTCGCATCTGGGACCAGCGGCTACAGCTCCAAACTGGTCCATGGCGGACTGCGGTACCTGGCAAAAATGGAGTTCCCCGTGGCTTGGGAGTCGGCAAGGGAGCGGCGCTGGCTCATGGCCACCATTGCCCCGCACCTGATTCGGCCACTGGGCTTTGTCATCCCGGATGCCCGCAGCGCACCGGTCTGGGAGGGGCTCGTGGCCGGTTTTGGGACAGTTATTTATGACGCCCTGCGGCGCCTTTCCGGATTGGGCAGCAAGGTTCTGCCACGCCCGCAGCTGCTTTCCAGCCAGGCTGTTGCCGCGCTGGCTCCCGGCCTCGATGTCGCCAAACTGCGGCGCGGCTACCTGTACTGGGACGGCCAAGTAGTGGATGATGCCCGGCTGGTTTTGGGTGTTGCACGCACTGCGGCCGGGCTTGGCGCGCACATCCTGCGCGACGTCCGGGCAACCGCCATGACGGCGGAAACCGTCGACGCCGTCGATGTGCGCAACGGTGCGCCCCTGCGCATCCGGGCCCGTTCCGTGGTGAACGCGACGGGTGTGTGGGCTGCCGACTTTGACCCCGGCCTGACCGTCACGCCCAGCCGCGGCACCCACTTGGTGGTCCGGGCGGAGCGGCTCGGCCAGCCTCACGCCGCGCACACTGTGGCCGTGCCGGGGCACTTTGGCCGCTACGTCTTTGTGCTCCCGGAACCCGGCGGCCGGGTCTACATTGGGCTCACCGATGAGGAAGACCACAGCGCGGACGGACACCATCCGCTGGTGCCGCCGCACGACGTCGACTTCCTCCTGGACGTTGTCAATGCCACCCTGGCGGTGCCCCTGACGCACGACGACGTTGTGGGAACCTTCGCCGGGTTGCGGCCCCTGGCCGAGGCTGCTCATGGTGACGGGTTTGACGGCACCTCCGACATCTCCCGACGCCACCTGGTCCGCAACGAGCCGGGCATGCCCATCACCATTGTGGGCGGAAAAATGACCACGTACCGGCGCATGGCCCAAGACGCGGTGGATGCAGTTGTGGGACGGCTCGGCTCCAGCGCGCAGTGCCGCACCAAAACCCTGCCGCTGGTAGGGGCGGCGCCGGCCACAGTGCTGCGGAACCTCCCTGTGCCAGCCCGGCTGGTGGCGAAATATGGCACCGAAGCTGTTGAGGTCCACGGGCTTGCGCTGCTGGAGACCATCCTTGCCGAGCCCCTGTTTGAAGGGACCGACATTACCGGTGCGGAAATCCTGTTCGCAGTGCTCGCCGAGGGCGCCGCCACCGTAGAAGACCTACTTGAGCGGCGCACCCGGCTGGCTTTTGTGCCCGCTGACGCAGACAAGGCGCGGGAGCGTGTGGCGCAGATCCTTGCCCTGGCAGCCTCCGGGGCCTTCGGTAGGGGAGGCGCGCAATGAGTGCCCCACGTGGCAGGCCGGGGAGTCCTGATATAAGTGGCGGGCCCATCCTACTTCTGGTCAATCCGACGTCGGGTCACGGCCGCAGCATGAAGCTGCTGCCACGCACGGTTGCAGCCTTGGAAGGCGCAGGATTCACGCCCACCGTCCACATCACGGAGAACCTGGCCGATGCCACCGAACACGCCGGCGCCGCAGCAGCAGGCAGCATCGTCGCGGTGCTGGGTGGCGACGGCTTTCTGGGTGCCAGTGCCGCAGGTGCCAAGGAGTCGGGGGCCGTGTTGCTGCCGTTGGCAGGTGGCCGCGGCAATGACACCGTGCGCCGTCTTGGGCTGGCCTTGGACCCGGTAAAAGCCATTGGCAGCCTCGGCCGGCTGGTCACCCGGGACCTGGACATGGGAACCGTGAACGGGCGGCCGTATCTTGGTGTGGCGAATGTTGGCTTTGACGGCCTGGCCAACGAATATGGCAACTCGGCGCGTCTGAACCTGGGCCCGTTCGTCTACCTCTATGGCGGACTCAAGGCGTTCCTGGACTGGAAAAACGTGACGTTCACGCTGTCCGTGGACGGGCGCCAGGCGGTGTTTCCCGGCTGGTTCGTAGCTGTGGGTAATGTGGGCCAGTACGGCGGCGGGTTGCGGATTTGTCCGCAGGCCAAGGTGGACGATGGCCAGCTGGATGTGGTGTCCCTGGGCCGGGCGGGAATTTTGGGCGTGGCAGCCACCTTCCTGCGCTCCTACCGCGGCGCGCATCTGGGCCAGCGCAACATCACGTTCAGTCGGGGCGCCGCCGTGACCATCAAGGCCAGCAAGCCCCTCAACGTCTACGCCGACGGCGAGCTGGTTGCACCCCTGCCCGCGGAGATCGGGGTACTGCCGCAAGCCGTCAAGGTCCTGGTCCCAGCCAACTCCCCGGCCTTGCGCTAGATCCTTCAGGCCGGGATGGTTGACCGCCTGCCCGGCGCATGGAATATTTATAGAACGAACGGTCGGTAATGATGCTGGCCGTGCCGTGCGGAAGGCCCCCGCCGTTCCGCACACCCACGTGATCCGTGAAGGGTGTGGCCATGTCACAAAAGGTGCCGCAGGCGTTCCTGGTGGATGGCGTGCGCACGCCCGTGGGCCGTTATGGGGGAGCGCTATCCAGCGTTCGCCCCGACGATCTCGCCGCTCTCGTGGTCGGGGAACTCGTCGCCCGCACCGGGATCGACCCGGCCGCCGTGGACGAGGTGATCCTCGGCAACGCCAACGGGGCAGGGGAGGAAAACCGCAACGTGGCCCGCATGGCATGGTTGCTGGCAGGCTTCCCGGACACCGTCCCCGGCATTACAGTCAACCGGCTGTGCGCCTCCGGCATGAGTGCCATTACCTTGGCCGGAAACATGGTCAGCGCCGGCGATGCGGACTTAGTTGTGGCAGGCGGCGTGGAATCCATGTCCCGCGCGCCCTGGGTCATGGCGAAACCGGAGAAGGCTTTCGCCAAGCCCGGCGCCAGCTTCGACACCTCCATAGGTTGGCGCTTCACCAACCCGCGCTTCCTCTCCGGCGAGCTGTCCCGCGACGGCAAAATGACGTTCTCCATGACCGAAACCGCCGAGGAGGTCGCCCGCCGGTTCAACACCAGCCGCGAGGACTGCGACGCCTTCGCGTTCCGTTCCCACGAACGCGCCCTGGCAGCCATTGCCGCCGGCCACTTCACGGCCGAAATCGTGCCCGTCACAGTCCCCGGCCGCAACGGCAACACCATGGTCATTGACGACGAAGGCCCGCGCCCCGACACCACCGCCAGCGTCCTGGCCGGACTCCGGCCGGTGGTACGCGGCGGCACTGTGGTCACGGCCGGCAACTCCTCCACCCTGAACGATGGCGCCTCCGCCATCCTCGTCGCCTCCGAAGCCGCCCTAAAACGGTACGGGCTGATCCCGCGCGCCCGCATCGTCGGCGGCGCCACGGCCGGACTCGCCCCGGAAATCATGGGCATGGGCCCCGTCGCAGCCACCCGCAAGCTCCTCGAACGGCAAGGGATCGGCGTTGGGCAGCTTGCCGCCGTCGAACTCAACGAAGCGTTCGCCTCACAGTCCCTGGCCTGCATCCGCGAGCTCGGACTGGACCCCGGCACCGTCAACCTTGACGGCGGCGCCATCGCCCTGGGACACCCGCTGGGCTCCTCCGGCTCACGCATTGTCATCACGCTGTTGGGGCGGCTGGAACGCGAAGCCCGTGGCGGGCTGGGCCTGGCCACCATGTGCGTCGGCGTGGGCCAAGGCGCCGCACTGCTCGTAGAGGGACTCTGATGGAGCGCGCCGAGCACCACCTCCCACCCAAAACTTTCGCCACGCTGCTGGTCACCGAGGCGGCGGACCGTGTTGCCGTCCGGCTGAACCGGCCGCAGGTGCGCAACGCGATTGATGCGGCCATGGTGGCGGAGCTGAACACCGTCGCCGGGATGCTGGAAGCGGAACCCAAAGTGCTCATCCTCTCTGGCACCCCGGCGGATGAAGCCGCTGGCACGAAGGGCGTTTTTGCCTCCGGCGCGGACATTGCCGAGCTGAAGGAGCGGTGCCGGGAGGATGCCTTGGCCGGCATCAATTCCGGGCTGTTTGAGCGGATTGCCCGCCTGCCCCTGCCCGTCATCGCGGCCCTAGATGGGTACGCATTGGGTGGCGGGGCCGAGCTGGCTTACGCGGCCGACTTCCGCATTGGCACCCGAGCCCTGCGCATGGGCCAACCCGAGGCGGGTTTAGGCATCATGGCCGCTGCGGGTGCCACTTGGCGGCTGAAAGAGCTCGTGGGGGAGCCCGTCGCGAAGGAAATGCTGTTGGCCGGACGCATCCTCACTGGCAAGGGCTGTCTGCGTGCCGGACTCATCACCGAACTCGTGGAATCAGCCGGACTCATGGCTGCGGCCCACGCCCTCGCGGACCGGATCTGCGTTCAGGACCCGTTGGCGCTGCAGGCCACCAAACGCGTGTTCCACCTGCCCCGCGACGCGCACCCGGAGGCGGACAACAAGGAGCAGGCGGAGCTATTTGAGTCTCCGGCGAAGTTTGAGCGCATGCAGGCCTTCCTAGACCGAAGGAAAGCGAAATGACCCCGCCCCAATCAGACGCTATCCCACCTTTTGGGCCATTTTCGCCAACGCTATCGCACTCCCCAGTCCTTCCACAGCTTATGGGAGTGCTCGGCGGTGGGCGCATGGGGGCAGGGATCGCACACGCCTTCCTCATGGCTGGCTGCGCTGTAGTTGTGGTGGAGCGCAACGCCGAGGCGGCAGCTGTGGCCCGCGCGAGGGTGGCGAAGTCGGTGGCTGGCTCGCTCGCACGGAACCCGGAACCCACTGCTGAACGTGGCAGTGCTGACGAAATCCTCGCCCGTCTGACCGTCTCCACCAGTTCCACAGACTTTGCCCTCTGCGCCCTCGTGGTGGAGGCCGTGCCTGAGGAGCTGGACCTGAAAAACTCCGCCCTGCAAACGGTAGAAAAACAGCTGGCACCGCAGGCGTACCTGGCCTCCAATACCTCCTCCCTATCCATCAACGTTCTCGCCGAGGGGCTGCAACGCCCCGAGAACTTCGTGGGTCTGCATTTCTTCAACCCGGTTCCTGCCTCGTCGCTGGTGGAGGTGGTGCTGGGCCAACAAACTGCACCCGCACTAGCGACCACGGCGAAAGGGTGGGTTGAGGCACTCGGCAAGACGGCCGTCGTCGTCCGTGATTCTCCTGGGTTCGCCTCCTCTCGGCTGGGGGTAGCGCTGGCCTTGGAGGCCATGCGCATGCTGGAGGAGGGCGTGGCCTCGGCAGAGGACATCGACGCGGCCATGGTGCTCGGTTACCGGCATCAAACCGGGCCGTTGCGCACCACGGATATCGTGGGCCTGGATGTGCGATTGGAGATTGCCGAGTACTTGGCAGCGATGTTGGGGGAGAGATTCGCGCCACCGCAGATTTTGCGCGACAAGGTGGCCCGTGGCGAGTTGGGACGTAAAACTGGCAAGGGATTTTTCGACTGGACTGAGCCCGAAATCGAGCGAAGGAATGCACCATGAACACCACAATTGAAATGATGCCCAGCTATGTCCAGGACAAATGGTGGGTACCGGAAGGATCCGGCGGCACCGAGGCGTTGGACGCCAGTACGGGGGAGGTGCTGGGACGGGTGTCAACCGAAGGCCTAGACCTGAGCGCTGCAGTACATTATGGGCGGACAACGGGGCAGGCTGAGCTCGGGAAGTTGACCCTCCACCAGCGGGCCTTGAAGCTGCGCGAACTGGCCACATATCTCAACGGTCGGCGTGAGGAACTGTATGAGATCTCCGCCAGGACCGGCGCCACACGGGGTGATTCCATGGTGGATATTGACGGCGGCATTGGCGTGCTGTTCACGTATTCCTCCAAGGGCCGGCGTGAACTGCCCAACTCAAACGTCATTGTGGACGGGCCTCTGGAGGTGCTCAGCAAGGACGGCTCGTTTGCCGGAGAGCACATTTACACACGCATCCCCGGCGTGGCTGTGCAGATCAACGCCTTCAATTTCCCCGTGTGGGGCATGCTGGAAAAGTTTGCACCGGCGTTCATTGCCGGCGTGCCCACCGTGGTGAAACCAGCCACCCCCAGCATGGAACTGGCCGTTGCCGGCGTGCGCATGATGGTGGAATCCGGGATACTGCCCCCGGGTTCGCTCCAACTGCTGTCCGGCCCGGCCCGCAGCATCCTGGACGCGCTGGACTACCGCGACATGGTCTCCTTTACCGGTTCCGCCAGTACCGCCAACTTGCTGCGCGCACACCCAAACGTGGCCGCCGGAGGGGTCCGCTTCAACGCCGAGACGGACTCGCTCAACGCAGCCATCCTTGGGCCCGACGCCGTGCCGGGGACCCCGGAATTTGATGCGTTCATCCGCTCTGTGGTTACGGAAATGACCGTCAAGGCCGGGCAAAAGTGTACGGCAGTGCGCCGTGCCATCGTCCCGGAGCAGTTGAAACCGGCAGTGATTGAGGCGATCGGTGCCCGGCTGGCCGGGCGCGTGGTGGTGGGGGACCCGCGCACCGAAGGCGTCACGATGGGCGCGCTCGCCTCCCTCGACCAGCTCTCCTCCGTTCGCGCCGCCGTCGACACCATGCTCCACTCCGGGGGCACGCTCGCCTGGGGGACGCTCGATGCCCCTGACGTTGGTTCTGCCGGTGGGGGCGCGTTCATGTCCCCGGTCCTGCTGGACTGGGCCGACCCCGATTCCCCCGCCGTGCACACCCTGGAGGCATTCGGCCCGGTGTGCGGGGTGCTGGGTTTTTCCATGCACGACGGCGGCGCCTCCGAGGCGGTCCGGCTCGCGGCGCTGGGGGCCGGCTCCCTCGTGGCGACCGTCTGCACAAACGATCCCGACTTTGCCCGGTCCGTGGTGACGGGTATTGCCGGGCACCACGGCCGCGTGCTGATGCTTAACCGGGAGGATGCACGCAGCTCAACCGGGCATGGTTCACCCGTACCGCACCTGGTGCACGGTGGCCCGGGGCGGGCTGGCGGCGGTGAGGAGCTGGGTGGCATCCGTTCGGTCATGCACCACATGCAACGCACCGCCATCCAGGGTTCGCCGAACATGCTCACGGCCGTGACCGGGGTGTGGCACGCAGGCGCGGATCGTGTTGTTGCTGGTGACCCCGAGTATGGCGGGATGGAAGGTGCTGTGCACCCGTTCCGGAAATCGCTCGCGGAGTTGCGGATCGGGGACGCATTCGCGTCGGGGCTGAGGCAGGTCACCTTGGCGGACATCACGGCATTTGCCCAGTCCACCGGCGACACGTTCTACGCCCATACGGACCCGGTTGCCGCGGAGAAGAACCCGTTCTTCCCGGGCATCGTGGCACACGGCTATTTGTTGGTGTCTTGGGCTGCCGGGCTGTTTGTGGAGCCCGCGCCGGGGCCCGTCCTGGCTAACTATGGTCTGGAGAACCTGCGCTTTTTGACACCGGTCGCGCCCGGGGACTCCATTCGGGTTACCCTCACGGCCAAGCAAATCAGTCCGCGCGTCACCGATGACTACGGTGAGGTGTGTTGGGACACTGTGCTGCACAATCAAAACGGCGACATCGTGGCCAGCTACGATGTCCTGACCCTCGTGGAAAAGGAAAACACGCTTTACCCCTGATGCGGGCGGTTAGTGACGGCCACGGTCGTGGTGGTAGGTGTTGCGGCGTTCCCTGCGGGTCATGTCTTCGGACCAAGGAGGCGTGAACCATGCGGTGCCGCCGTCGAGCCTGACCGTCCATCCCCTGTCGTGCAGGTAATGATGATGCAGGCTGCAGCACAGCACTCCGTTATCGATGCTGGTGGGCCCACCGTCCTGCCAAGGGATGATGTGGTGGGCCTGGGTCCATTGCGGCGGTGCCATGCAGTCGGGGAACACGCAGCCCATGTCCCTGGCCACGAGAATTTTCCGTTGTGCGAAGGTGAAAAGCCGTTGCGTACGGCCGACATCCAGGATTGCTCCGTTGCTATCATGCAATACTTCCGTGACTTCAGCGCCGCACACTTCTTCGTTGAACAGCGCCAGGGGTACTTGTCCGCTGTAGGGGGAATCGATACTCCCCGCTCCCTTGCGGCAGTCCAAATCATCTTGTGTCAGTGACAGGTACAGCTGGGTCTTCAACCCGCCATTCAGGGACAATTTGCCCGTACCTGCGGCCATAGCGAGGCAATGGAGCATGCCGTCCAACAACATTTGTGCCCGAGTGCGCCGGTCCTTGACTGCAGGATCAGTGCTATCAGGATCGATGGGGCTCAACCCGGGTAGGGCATCTTCAGATCCTGGTGCAGGAACCGAGACGCCATTGATCAGATGTGGCCACGGTTCCGTACTTTCCGCGGAACTTCCGTCGGCGGAGCCACCCTCTTCCAGATAACCCGTGTCATCGAGATCCGATCCCGACCAACCGGAATTTTCTGCGGTTTCCTGCGCTGCGTGGCTTGCTGGTGGGGGCCATTGCTTGGGCGAAGGTTGGGGGCCAGGATCCGGGATACCTGGAATCCAGAACCATGAATCGCCTTCGTGAACCTGAGGTGACGCATGGGGAGGTGCATCCGGCGGTCGCGGCGGGATTTCGTCCGGATTTAAGCGCCTGCGCCATCCTGGCCCTGTTGTGGGCGCAGATGGGCCCGTACCGGTGTCACCGAGAAGAGTCCGCAACAGAGTTTCCTGAGGAGGCTGCGCCCCGGTGCCCTTCGCCCTGCTGTCGTCTGCCCTGCTGCCAGGCGCCCCGCTGCCAGGCGCCCCGCTGCCGCCCGGAGTCGCCTCGTTCTCGGTGGGGGATTGGGAAGATTCCTCGCTCTGGTTGTCCGCCCGCTTGGGGTTCGTTGCCCAGTCGATGCATGCCATTGTTTGTTCATATTGGTTGATGGTCAGGTAGCCGTCCATCCTGACCCACCCCTTATACGGGCGGTGGAAGGAAAGTCCTTGTTTTGCCAACCGTTGCGACTCGGATGGCTTTTCCCCGTCTGGGTCAAGCAGCGCTAGCGCTCTGATACCCAGGTGCCGTAGGAAATACGGCGGCTCCACTTCGGCGTGTTCGCTGAGCGTGCTCTCAAGTGAAGACACATCTTGGGCATCAACAACTCCCGATTTGGCTAGATGGCTGGCTTTGTCGACGAAACCGGACACCACCAGCGCCTGCTCTATGGATACTTTGCCGGAGAAGAGGGCCGATCCGAGAGTTTGCTGGCTGGGCTCGGTCTCCACGTGGGTCAGTGGGTCGGTGGACGGCAGGAACCTTTGCGCCAGCCGCAGCCGGTTGTTGGCTTCTGCGCGGCTCAGCTTCAAGGATGAACTCAGGAAGTCTACGGGTGTCCGTGCCCCGGATTCCTGGTACCGTCCGGCTGAAATGCGTTCGGCTAGTTCGCCGGAGGTGTGTACGATCAGCCCCTGCAGGAAGCGGTTCAAGTGCTCAAGGGTTTGCGACCACGCCGCGACATCGTTGTCCGTAAGAGAAGCAAGCTCAACGCCCAAGGGGGCGGCAACGAAGGCCTTGGGCTCCGTGCGTGTGGCGGCAGATGTGGCGAGCGCTTCGGCAAGTGCCAGCAGATGGTGGACATGTCCATCAACTGCCCTGCCGTCCTGCGGGGATCCGGTGTAACCGGGCTCCTTTGCCGTCGTCTCCATAGGGCAAACATTACGCGTAGGCACTGACATTGTTCGGTGAAATATATGAAATGTGGAAAACTCTAGAAACTATTCGAACTGTGGAGGAATCGTTCGGGAAAATTACCTCTCATCAGCTATTTCGAACAGGAAGCGGCTGTGCCGGCAGCTGGCCGAATTAGCAGCGCAGGCCCTGAAAGGACATGGCCAGCACGTCGTCGGCTAGCTGTTCGGCAGTGAGTTTCCCGCCTGGCCGGTACCATTCAACGATTGAATTTATGGTTCCGGAAAGCAGTCTGCTGATGGAGGCGGCTTCGATGTCATCCCTCAGTGTTCCGGAGTTCTGGGCGTCTGCAACAAGTGCGGTCATGGCGCGGTCGAAGGTGCGCCGGCGGGCCATCGCATCCCGTTCCATCTCCGTGTTTCCGCGCAGCCGCAGCAGCAAGGTGACAAAGGGGAGTCGGTCCACGAGCACCGCGATCATCCCCCGCAGCACAAACTCGAGGCGGGCTTCGGGCGCTCCGGACGTGGCGCCGTCGAGCATCAACATAGCTTCGAGGCCACCCAGCGCCTCCTCCAAAGCCTGGCGCAACAGTTCTTCCTTGGATGGGAAGTGGTGGTAGATCGCGGATTTGGAGATGCCCAGTTGCTCGGCGAGGATCCCCATGGAGGTGGCCTCGTAGCCGTGCTTGTTGAAAACGCCCACGGCAATTCGCAGCACTGACTGCTGGTCATACCCAGGCCTGCCGCGTTTGACGGGAGTGGCGGGTGTGCCGGTGGGGGCGGAGTTGGGCATGTTTCCTAGTTTCTCACGGGGGTCGGTAGGCCAGCGGGTCAGGGCTTGGGGCGGTTGTCGTAGATGCGGCGCAGCTTGCCGTTGGAGCGTGCCAGGGAGCCAGGTTCCACCACGTCCACGGTGCAGGAGGAGCCGATGGTGGCCTTGATGTGATGTTGCAACGTGGCAGCGGCACCAGTGCGCTCCTCCGCGCTGGTGTTCTCCCTCGGTTCAATGTGGATGGTCAGCTGGTCGAGGCGCCCGGTGCGGGTCAGTTCCAGCTGGAAGTGCGGGCTCAGCGCCGGGATGCGCAGCGCAATTTCCTCAATTTGTGACGGGAACATGTTCACCCCGCGCAGGATGATCATGTCGTCGCTGCGTCCGGAGATGCGCTCCATCCTGCGCATGGCCGGGCGGGCTGTGCCCGGCATGAGACAGGAGAGGTCCCCGGTGCGGTACCGGATGACGGGCATTGCTTCCTTGGTCAGCGAGGTAAACACCAGCTCGCCCTTTTCGCCGTCCGGCAGTGCCGTGGCGTGGTCAAAGGCGTCCACGATCTCCGGGATGAAATGGTCCTCCCACACATGGTTGCCGTCCTTCGTCTCCACACATTCACCGGCCACCCCCGGCCCCATGACCTCGGACAGCCCATAAATATCGCACGCGTCCAAGCCCATGCCCGTCTCTAATTCCGTCCGCATCTCCTCCGTCCATGGTTCGGCGCCGCACACGGCAAACTTCAGCGAGGTGGTCCGTGGGTCGATCCCTCCGTGCGCCATGGCATCCATGATGGTCAATAAGTAGGTGGGCGTGCACATGATGGCGTCGGGATCGAAGTCCAGAATCAGTTGCACCTGCTTCTCCGTCTGCCCGCCGGACATGGGAATCACTGTGGTGCCCAGTGCCTCGGCACCGTAGTGTGCGCCTAGGCCTCCCGTAAACAATCCATAGCCGTAGGCGTTATGGACCTTCATGCCAGGACGGACCCCCGAGGCGCGCATGGACCGGGCCACGAGCGAGGCCCACATGCTGATGTCGTTCTTGGTGTACCCCACCACCGTGGGCCGGCCGGTGGTGCCGGAACTGGCATGAATGCGCACCACCTGGCTTTGCGGCACGGCAAACATGCCAAAGGGATATTCCTGCCGCAGGTCCTCCTTGGTGGTGTACGGGAATTTCGCCAGGTCCGCCAGTTCCTTCACGTCGGAGGGGTGGACGCCGGCGTCGTCGAACTTGCGCTTGTAGAGGGGCACTCGTTCATAGGCCCAGGCCACGCTCTGTTGGAGTCGGGTGAGCTGCAACGCCGCTAACTCGTCGCGGCTCATGAGCTCGGCGGGGTCCAGCTGGGCAGGATCGGCCCCTTGTTCATTGCTTGTGCTGGTCATGGGATGGGCCTTTCAATGCGGGTGTTTCTTGGGGATGGTACGGCTGCGGCCACGGAATTCCGCAACCACGGTGGGAGAATCGGCATCACCGGTGAAGACCTGCACGTCGTACAGCCCACTGCGCCCCTGTTGCTGGCGCAGCGTCGCGACGGCTGTGATGCGCTGGCCCGTGTGTGTTGGTGTCAGAAAATTAATGTCGACGCCGGAGGCAACAGTGACGCTGTCCCCGTCCCCGCCGGGAGGGTTGCAGGCCATGGCAAACGCGGAATCGGCGAAGGCGAAGATCATCCCGCCGTGAGTGGAACCAAAACCGTTCATCATTTCTTCGCGCAGCGTCATGGCGATGACCACATGCCCATTTGCCACCTCGAGCACCTCGATACCGAGCCACTTGGACGCGCGGTCATTGAGCAGGATCGCATGGGCGGGCCCCGCTTCGGTCCCTACGCCTGAATCAACCGCAGCCATGTGTGCTCCCAAAGTTTCCTACCGAATGTTCATTAGGTAATACCCTTGTGCGCGGCCTGTCAATGGAATCACTCCGCCACCGTGGGATGCCCTGCAAAGGCTGCGTAGATTCATTGACTGCCCACGCACTCCACTATATCCTGAACGAACGGTCGGTAATTATAAATGGCCGCCCTGAATGGAGAGGCCATGGCAGAGAATCAGCCCGTCGATGACGCCGGGCAAGCCAACTTTGATGCAGTCATCGCCAAGGATTCACGGATTGAGCCGAAGGACTGGATGCCCGCCGACTACCGCCATGCGCTGGTGCGGCAAATGTCCCAGCACGCGCATTCGGAGATCATTGGCATGCAGCCGGAGGCCAACTGGATCACGCGTGCCCCCAGCCTGAAGCGCAAGGCCATCCTCATGGCGAAGGTGCAGGACGAGGCCGGGCACGGGCTGTACCTGTACTCCGCCACGGAAACCCTGGGCACCACCCGGGATGAGATGACGGAGGCTCTCCTGGCCGGCAAGGCCCGGTACTCCTCCATTTTCAACTACCCCACCGTGAGCTGGGCGGACATGGGCG
Organism: Arthrobacter sp. UYCu511; assembly: GCF_040547105.1. Classification (NCBI taxonomy): domain Bacteria; kingdom Bacillati; phylum Actinomycetota; class Actinomycetes; order Micrococcales; family Micrococcaceae; genus Arthrobacter; species Arthrobacter sp. UYCu511. Next base: position 80,275 of record NZ_JBEPPB010000012.1, on the reverse strand, counting down.
CCATTGGGTGGATGGTGGATGGTGCCGCCATCACGAACCAGGTGCCGCTGTGCCGGGCGTCGTACGGCCCGTATGCCCGGGCCATGGTGCGTATTTGTAAGGAGGAATCCTTCCACCAGCGCCAGGGTTTCGAGATCCTGCTGGAGCTTTCCCACGGCACACCCGGGCAGAAGGCCATGGCGCAGGATGCCGTGAACCGCTGGTACGCGCCGTCGCTGATGATGTTCGGCCCGCCGGACGCCGATTCGCCCAATACCAGCAAATCCATGGCCTGGAACATCAAGAGATTTGGCAATGACGAGCTCCGTTCCCGCTTTGTGGGCATGCTCGCCGAGCAGGTCAAGGTCCTGGAGCTCGAGCTGCCGGACCCTGACGTCCGCTTCAACGAGGACACCAAGTCCTGGGACTACGGCCCGCTCGATTGGGCAGAGTTCAAGGAGGTCCTGGCCGGCCGTGGCCCCTGCAATGCCCAGCGTATGGAACGCCGCCGTGCCGCGCACGACGACGGAGCCTGGGTTCGTGAGGCAGCCGCCGCTTACGCTGCCAAACAGTCCGCTTCGAATGAAAGGGAGGCCGCGTAGCCATGACCCCCAATTCTCCCGCTTCCCCTTCTGAAAGTTCGACGCCGGGCGCCTCCTTGGGTGCCAGGGCTTGGCCCCTGTGGGAGGTCTTTGTCCGGTCGAACCGTGGACTGAGCCATGTCCACGCCGGTTCGTTGCACGCCCCCGATTCCGCCATGGCGCTGCGTAATGCCCGCGACCTCTATACCCGGCGCAATGAAGGCGTGTCCATCTGGGTGGTCCCCTCCGATGCCATCGCAGCCTCCGACCCCGATTCAAAGGGCTCATTCTTCGAATCCCCGCAAGGAAAGGACTACCGTCACGCCACCTACTACGTGAAGAGTGAAGGGGTGAAACACCTATGATCCCCACCGGCTCCCATCACCGGAACCCCACGCCCTACTCCCTCGGCGACAGCTCCGCCTCCGCCACGAGGATCACGCCCGGCAATGCGCTGCGTCCCGAAGATATTGCGCTGGCAGCAGCCGAAGGAACGGCGCATCCGCGCGAAGCCGTGGCCGAATATGCGCTCCGGCTTGGCGACGATGCCCTCATCCTGGCCCAGCGCCTAGGGCATTGGATTTCTCGCGGGCCAGAACTGGAAGAAGACGTAGCGCTGGGCAACATTGCACTGGACCAATTGGGCCATGCCCGCTCCTTCCTCACCTATGCGGGTGCCGCATGGGGCAAGAACGAAGACGATCTGGCCTATTACCGCCGAGAGCCTGAATTCCGCTCAGCCCATCTCTTTGAACAACCCAACGGCGACTTCGCCGTCACGATTGCCCGCCAATTCATTGCCGCCAGCTACCAGTACCTCTTATATAGGGAGCTGACCCGCTCCAGCGACCCTATGCTGGCGGCCATTGCTGGAAAAGCCGTGAAGGAGGTCGACTACCACTTGGACCACAGCACCCAATGGGTGCTGCGCCTCGCCGGAGGCACGGAGGAATCGAACCGCCGCATGATCGCAGGGCTGGAGCTGATGTGGCCGTTTGTTGGCGAGCTCTTCGAAGACGATCCGCTGATTGCGGAAGTGGGGGACGCCGGCGTCGTGCCTTCCAGTCTGAAGGAAGAATTTGACCGGGCCACTGCTGCTGTCCTGGCGGAGGCCGGGCTGGAGGTTCCCGCGCACCCCATGGCCACCGGCGGCGGGCGGCATGGGCGGCACTCGGAACACTTGGGGTACCTGCTGGCGGAAATGCAGGTCCTGGCCCGCGAATATCCCGGGGCAAGCTGGTGAGCGCCGTGGCTGAAACGAAGAGCGCCGTGGCCCAGACAAAACACAAATCAGTAAACGCGGTGGACCAGGCAACGGCGTGGAACATTGCCGCCACCGTGTGCGACCCCGAACTTCCAGTCCTCACCATCGCGGACCTCGGCATCCTGCGCGCCGTGGACGTGGGGGTGGACACCGTACACTCCAACGCAACCGGGGTCCGGGTCACCATCACGCCCACGTATTCCGGCTGCCCTGCCATGGATGTCATCCGTGCCGACGTGCGCAGCGCTTTCGAGAAGGCGGGCGTATCTAATGTGGAGATCGTGACCGTGCTGGCCCCGGCCTGGACCACAGACTGGATGAGCGCCGAAGGCCGGGACAAACTGGAAAAGTTCGGCATCGCCCCGCCCAGCGGAAGCTCCCACGCCGGCGGGCACAGCGGCCCCATCCGGCTGGCCCTGCAGGTGAAATGCCCGCACTGCCAGTCCCTTGACACCCGCGAAATTTCCCGCTTCGGCTCCACCTCCTGCAAGGCGCTCTACAGCTGCCGCGGCTGCGGGGAACCGTTCGACTACTTCAAGGTGATCTAATGAGCATCCCAGCGAACGCCACCGCCCGGCGCAGGGCCTCGTTCCACACACTGACCGTGACCGAGGTGCGGCGGCTGACCGAGGACGCCATCGAGGTCACCTTCACAGTCCCCGCCAAGCTCGCCGGTCATTACGATTATCTGCCCGGCCAGTACGTGGCCCTGCGCCTGAAAATGCCCGACGAGGCCGGTGTGCTCCGGGAATTGCGACGCAGCTACTCCCTGTGCGCCGTCCCCGTGCAATTCCCGGACGGCAGCTCGGAACTGAAAGTCGCCATCAAGCGCGACATCGGCGGGCAGTTCTCCACCTGGGCCAACGCCGAACTCGCCGCCGGGGAAGTCATTGAGGTCATGAGCCCCCAGGGTGCATTCGTCTCCCGCCACGCCGGGGCAGCCGTCAACGGTGGCGTGAACATCCTGAACAGTATGAACCACCCGGAGGAGCTGGCCCGCCACGCCGGAAACTATGTGGCCATTGCGGCAGGCTCCGGCATCACACCGGTCATGGCCCTGGCAAAGTCGCTGCTTGCCAGCAACAATGAGACCCGGCTGGATCTGGTGTACGCGAACAAGGCCGCCATGGACGTGATGTTCTTGGAGGATCTGGCGGATTTGAAGGACAGGTACCCGGGACGCTTTGCCCTCCATCATGTGCTCTCGCGCGAGCAGCGCATCTCCCCCCTGCTCAGCGGCCGTCTCGATGCGGTGAAGCTGGAAACGCTGCTGGACACGGCCATCCACGCGGACGGTGTTGATGAGTGGTTCCTGTGCGGCCCCTTCGATTTGGTACAGCTCTGCCGTGACGTGCTGGCGGCACGGGGCGTCCCACGGGACGCCATCCGTTTCGAGTTGTTCACCACCGGAAGCCCGGACCGTCCCGCCGGACAGCATGGGCGCCCGGTCCTGATTGACTCCTCCGAGGAAACGTGGAAGCTCACGTTCACCTTGGACGGCCTGCGTGCCGAGCTGCGCAGCCCCGTCCATGCCCGCGAATCCCTCCTCAATGCCGCATTGCGCGTGCGCCCGGATGTGCCGTTTGCCTGTGCCGGGGGAGTGTGCGGCACCTGCCGAGCCAAGCTGGTGTCCGGCGACGTGACGATGGATGAAAACTACGCCCTAGAACCCGACGAGCTGGAAGCCGGCTACATTCTCACCTGCCAATCCCACCCAACCACGCCGGAGGTCACAGTTGACTACGACGGCTGATCCCCAGGAGGACCTGTGATTGAGCTGTCCATCGCCAATTCCGTGGCCGAGATTGTGCTGAACGCCCCGGAAAAGCTGAATTCCCTGAATGAGGCGGCCTTGGGGGAGCTGTCCGCCGCGTACGACGACGCTGCTGCCGCCGCCTCCGCGGGCACCGTCCGGGCGCTGCTCATCAGAGGTGAGGGACGGGCGTTTTGTGCCGGCCGCGACATTGCCGGGGTGGACGGCGCCAACGATGATGCCCGCGGTTACCTTGAGGGACTGCTACTGCCGTTGCTGCGCAAGATGGCGGCATTTCCGGCACCCACATTTGCCGCAGCTCAGGGCGCGTGCCTCGGTGTGGGGCTGGGCCTGTTGATAGCCACGGACGTGGTCTACGTGGCAGAGAATGCCAAGTTCGGTTCGCCCTTCGGCAACCTAGGCGCCACGCTGGATTCGGGCGGGCACTGGCTGTTCACCGAAACGCTCGGTGCGCACCGCACTCTCGACCTCATTTATACCTCGGAGCTCATGAGTGGGGCCGAGGCAGTGGCCTCCGGTTTGTTCAGCCGGGCCATGCCGGTGGAGGGGCTGCTGGACTTCACCCGGGCGGCAGCACAGAAGGCCGCAACCGGCCCCACCCAAGCCTTCAACGCCAGCAAAACCCTTGTTGCGCTGATCCGGCAGGAGCGGCTGGGACTGTGGGACGCCGTCGGACGTGAAAACGAGGCGCAGGTGGCCCTGTCAGCTACAACAGACTATGCGGAAGGTTTCGCGGCATTCACGGCCAAACGGAAGCCCGGCTTTACGGGGCAGTAACCGCGGCAGCCTTGCCGGGGCGGGTGATGAACGGCCAGGCGATGGTCAGGGCGCCGAGAACGGCCAGGACGAGCGCCTCGCCGGGGAAGTCGAGCACGCGCAGTACGATGGCGGCGGCCAGATAGGGCAGTGCCGCCCAGCTGAGTGGCGCGAACTTGAGCCGGACGCCCCACGCCAGGAACATGAGCGCGAAGTACAGGCTCAGTTCAAAGCGGACCGAGAATTCCACGAAGAAGAACACCACACCCACAATGGCAAGGGCCCCGGCAGCCGCCGTGGTTTGGCGGCGCGCCTCCGTCTTGGGCGTGAACTTGAGCGAGAGCCAGAGCAGTACGGCGCAGATGGCCGGGATCATCGGGGTCAGGAAGAACACGGGCGCGCTGATGGTGGCGGGGTCACCGGAACCGAGCAGGAGCAGCAAAGCCGAAAGCAGTGCGCCGAGTCCGGCCACCATGAAGACCCGCCCGTTTACCAGCGGTGCCTCCTGAGCGGCGATGGCGGACTGGTCGGGAAGAGGTGCGGCTGCGGGGGAAGACGTCATGGTTCAATCGTCGCAGGTAAAAGCCGAGGCTGAGTTCAGCCGAGCACGGCCCTAAAAGCGGTCCCTTCTAGGAGACGGCGACCTTCACCACTTCTGTGACTTTTTCTCAACTGCCGGGCTCCACGTTTTCAGTGCCTAGGACACAGGCTAGATCTCCCCGCCATCGAGGCGTGCCGCGTCCTCGAACTCGGCGGTCGGGTAGCGGGTGTTAAACTGCCCGAATTCTTGACGCAGAAAATGACCTTGCCGTTGCTGTTCGCATAGGCTGGCATGCCGTACTAGGTCTTCGGTAGCAGCCCCGGAGCATTTTCAGACACGATCAGGCGAACGCGTTCTGCGAGCACACGGTCGTCGGTGCTGAAGCTAGTGAATTTCTCGGCCATGTATGGCTGCCCTTGTGCGACCGCGTTCAATGGCCCGGTAGACAGTGGAGCGACCGATGGAGAACAGCTCGGCTATTTCGCCCATGGTGTGTTCACCGGCAGCGTGCAGTTCGAGGAGGTGTAATTCTTGTTTGATGGAGAGCTTTGGTTGTTTCCCGCGGAGGCGGCCCTTGGCCTTGGCGATTTTCATTCCTTCGCGAGTACGCATGCTGATCAGGTCGGCTTCGAACTCAGAGATCATGGCCAACACGTTGAAAAGTAGTTTGCCCATTGGATCGGTAGGGTCGTGGACAGAGCCACCGATGTTGAGTTTGATTTCACGGCTGGCGAGGTCGTCGGCTATTTCGTGGGCGTCGCGGACGGAACGGGCAAGGCGGTCTAGCTTGGTCACGACGAAGGTATCCCCGCCGCGACATGCTGCCAAGGCTTCGCGGAGCCCGGCGCGGTTCTTGTTCCTGCTGCCGGTAAAGCCATGATCAACGTAAATTCGTTCACTGCCAACACCAAGGGCAGCAAGTGCATCACGCTGCGCGGTGAGGTCTTGTTCTTCCGTGGACACGCGTGCGTAACCGATCAGTAGTTTAGACATACGACTTAGTGTGCCATATAGCACCCCTTCACCGGTCGGGTGGTCGGACGGGTGTTACGGGACGGTCGTCCGATCAATTCCCGCAATGATGCAGGTCAGAGCCGTATATTGGCCGGTGGTGGACCGGCTTACGGGACAGTTTTGTTTCGTCTATGCGCGACACCACTTGCGGGACGGCTTTGACTGCACCCGACGGAAATGGGACGCCCATATTTTCCGCAGCCGAGTGTTGATTCAGGAGAATCTCCCGACTCGTAACCATGCATTGAGCTCTCGCCTGCTTGCCATCCTATGCACCGAACTTTGCCCACTGCCCCAAAGCCGTGAAGATGAATTGTTCCGACTGGGGTCAGGGGCCAGAGGTGAACTTGTCGGTATTGATGTGCTCAGTTAGCGCTACGCTGCTCTCAGCAGTTGTCGGTCGACCAAGCAGCAACGATTGATATGTGTCCGCCGCTCCGACAACCGGCGAGAACGCAGTCCGAATCTTCTTTCCGCGCATGGTCCGGATCAGCCTGAATACAATTCCGAGGGCTATAGCAATCCAAAGCGCTGCAGAGGCCCCAGCAACAACAATTCTTGCCCCATCGGATTCAACAAAAGAATAGATGGCTATCGCAACGAGTGCCAAGATACACCCAATTACCATCAACACTTTTGACTTCATGGCCCCCACCCCATCCACCTTATCGATTTCTGTAAGACTACAAGGGGAAATTTTGCTTGAACAGGGTCCATCATGCCTCGCCAGAACTCAACTCACCGCTTGAAATGCCTGGGGAGACTTCCTGCGGATCGGAAAGCAATGGCTTCAGGTCAACGATGTTGACTGATCCGAGCCGGACTCGTTGAGAATGAGCCGGCCACACCCAAAACGGTATCTACCACTGGTCGCAGACTGTGCCTCACTTAGCGTTCCGCATATGGAACGGTCTAACGCTGCTGCGCCTAGCCAGTCAGTGCACACTAACGAGCGTTGACCAGGCAACGTCGATCACGCATAGCCCCTCGTCGGTATCACGGTAGAAGACGTCTCCCGGATAGTGGATGCCAGGCACTGCGTCCTCAGGGAGGCCTTCTAGGTTGATGCTCCACTGAGGATCGAGCGCCACTTGGTTGTCCCAATACTGTGGCTTAAACTTTTCCGGTTCACCTGCAGAGAGCCCTGACCAATCACTGGGCGTGCCTAGGTCCGCCACGGAGTCAGTGCAGACAATGTCTGACGTTTCGCCCGAAGCTAAGTCGCTCACAAGCTTCTCGGTCGTTTGAATCACCTGGGCACCATCGCCTCCCCAGATCAGTGTGTCAATTGAACATCCAGTCAACAGGGCCGCGAAAGCACCCACTGAAAGTCCGTAAACAGATCTGCGAATCGGTGTCATGCCCCAAACCTACCGCGCCACCTCACCGGCCTGCGCATAAAAGCTAGACAACGACTTTACTGCCCGGTAAAGGTTCGACAGTGGGATGTTGGGGAATTCCTCGACTTTGCTGCAGAGCGGCTAACTCTGGTCATACAGTGTGATCAGGCGATTGGCGGTCGCCGCGTTTTCAAATCACAGGAACTGGTCATATGGGCAGGAATCCCTGTTCAATAGGATTTTCTCTTCCGCGGCCCGCGCGGCTGTATCCGAATAGGAAGTATTGGGACGAAATGGTGAGCTCTCGAAAACATCCCGGCCTGGTGGCTCTCTACGACGCCTTAGTAGACATCGGATTTAGAAAACGCGCTGATGGGATCTTCACCATGGCCTTCGACAGTGATTCTCTTGGCATTCTCGGCCTGAACTACGCCAGTCGAGCCGGTATCCCTGGTCAGCTTAATATGAATCCAGTGTGTGGCGTGCGTGTCCAACAGATTGAACGCCAGGTTGCTGAACTTCGAGGGCAAAAGTTTCACCAGTATTTTCCACCGACGGTGTCTGATCCGTTGCATTATCTGGCTAGGCCTGGCGTGGCATCAAATTGGGTTCTTTTTCGTGACACTCCTGAAGCAAACGCTGTGGTTATTGCAGACATCGTGAACTGTGTTGAAACCGCTGGCCTGCCCTACATGCGCAAGATGGCGAATCTAGGGACCATGGCCCAAGCACTGGTGGCGGATGGAGGTCGCAGATGGCAGACAGTGTTCCGTGCACCTGTCGCATTGTGGCTTCTCAACCGCGATGCGGAAGCAATGAGCTACATGGACGCCCTGCTCGCTGAATTCGATAACAAACCAGGGGAGCCATATGACGGTTACCGGAACTTCGCCTCAACTCTAAAACGACGCATCGCCGAATCAGCTGCCCTGCGATAGTTCGATATCCCTTATGCCCTTCCTTCGCGGACACGCGAGCCGCTGTCCTGCTCTGATGGGCAATGAAGTCTTATATACGCGATGTTCAGCGATCAGAGACGAGGACGTTGTCTGAGATCTTGATCCAGCCCGATTCGATTTTTCCAGTGTCGGAGTCATCCCCCAGAAGAATCGTTAAATACGGTCCTTTCGCCGACGACACATTAATAATCTCACCGCTGTTTCTAGTCTCGCCGCAACCTACATGCCAATCATTCTCGTCAGGCGGAACAACTGCCACACAGGTCGTTCGGGCATCGTCACTTTGCACAGCGACGTACCGCACACCATCTTTGGCGGCTAGAAGACGTGAGCTGTCCCTGTTCACTTCTTCCGACAGGGTGATAGAGGACGGTAAAGAATCCTCGAGCGTGGCATCCCGCTGCAGCGCCTTTAACCCCGCCTGACCGGAACAACCAGTCAGCAGTAGACCTGCAATACCGACAACGGCAATAAAAGGAAATGATCTGCGCTTCATTGTTTCCCCCCAATATCGATTTTCATTCGAGGCTACAGTATGTGCTCCACAGAGCAACAAGTAGCCAAAACATTCGAAGTGCGTCAGACGTCCCGTATGCCGTTCCCCTCTGGAATTGCCGGAGACAAGGGGAGATGGAGCCGACTTTGGGTGAAAGAATCGTCGTGTCAAATGTGTACACAAGTGCTACTGTGGTTACATGAACACGATTACTTCATCCGTCACAATTCGGGCACTTCGCGATGGTCTCGCTGATGCTGTGGGCCGTGCTAGCTACGGGCATGAACGCGTGCAGATTACGAAGAACGGCAAGCCGGCGGCTGTGCTTATTGGCCCCGATGACTTTGAACTGCTGGAGCAACTGGAAATGTTCCGTGATGTCGCTGAATACCGGGCGGCTAAGTTGGCTGATGACGGTGAGCGCGTCAGCCTGAGTGAACTGCGTGCTGAGCTAGACGCGTGAGTTCTTACCGCATTGAATTCACCACCGCGGCCGCGAAAGAACTCAGAAAGCTTGACCCCGGAATCCGACGCCGCATCCTGTCCGGCATCGCCGAACTTGGGCAGGACCCCCGCCCTGCTGGTTGTAAAAAGCTGGCCGGCGAAAGTACTGCTTGGCGGATCCGCGTTGGTGACTACCGGATACTCTACGAAGTTGTCGACAACCTTCTCCTCGTTACCGTGGTTCGAGTGGCCCACCGCCGCGAAGTCTACAAATAACCATCCGGCTGCGTTTTAATTACTTAGATATCCAAAACTTTGGGCATACTCAACGCGCATTAACGGATGGGATCGCCAGTAGCAGAACGTGCAGCACCTCGGTTCCTGAGGACCTCAGGCCCGATAAGCGCCAAATTTCAGTAAGCGGTCCCGTATCCCGTTCCCCTCTGGAACTGCCTTGGCACGACTTTTCAGCTCCAGCGCCCGCATGATTCCACGGGCCGGTGTCCGACCGGCTAACGAGACAGTTCGCCAATTTCTATACGGGACACCCGGCGCGGGACGCACTTCGCTGCTACCCAAATTCTTGCTGCCGTTCTAGGGTGGGGTCATGGTGGATTGGGAAGCAGCCAGCCGACAAAGCGACGTGCGATTGTGGCGAGCCATGTTCTGGATTCACATCGTACTTTTAGTGCTCGGAATCGTTAGTCTGCTTCTCGTTATTTTTGGGTCCGAGGGCAATCCCGACCCGTGGGCACTTGTGCCAGGCATCGCCATAGTCGTCATGGTGGCAATCTTGCTGCCCAACTCTTACAAGAAGTGGCAATCAAACAGATAGGCCAGAAACTCCATACGATCTGCGAAGGCGTGACCATGGGCAAATATTGTCCTGCGGATTAGGCGCCGGGCGGTCAAGGTTCCCCAGTGGGCATGACCGCGGCTGGCCTCCACGCCTAGAAGTTTGACTGCCAGAACATACTGGAGGTGGGTTGGGAATAAGTGAATGTTTGGTCAAGAGGCGTTGGGTAGTCTTGATTGATGACATCCGGAGACCTTTCCCCTCTTCCCGACGACTATGCCCAGGTGCTGGCTTCGTTGAAGGATCGGGTTCGTGAAGCAAGGATTACTGCCCAGCGCAGAGTCAATACGGAACTCATTAGCCTGTACTGGGGCATTGGGCAGCAAATACTTGCGCATCAAGACAACCAAGGATGGGGTGCCGGCGTCATCCGCCGTTTGGCTGAGGACCTAGGTACCGAGTTTCCGCTGATGAAGGGTTTTTCCCAACGCAACCTGCAGTACATGCGGACCATGGCCAGCGCTTGGGGACCTGAGTCAAATGTGCCACAGCTTGTGGCGCAATTGCCGTGGGGACATATCCGCACCATTCTTGACAAGGCAGAAACCCCTCAAGCGCGTGATTGGTATGCCGCCGCCGCCGTGGAATTCGGATGGTCCCGCAATGTCCTGCTGAACATGATGATGAATCGTTCCATGGAACGCACGGGGACTGCGCCGTCTAACTTCAGGCAGCATTTGGCTGCCATGGACTCGGAGCTGGCGCAACAAGTGGCCAAGGACCCTTATGCCTTTGAGTTTCTGGGGCTCTCGGGCGAGGTGGCAGAAAGAGACCTGGAACAGGCGCTCATGGACCGTATCGTGGAGACACTGCGGGAATTGGGCCCAGGATTCGCCTTTGTCGGTCGCCAAGTTCATATGGAAGTGGACGGAGACGACTTTTACATTGATCTCTTGTTCTTCCATGTCGAGCAGCTGCGCTACTTCGTCATCGAACTAAAAACGGGGAAGTTCCAACCCGAATTCGCTGGGAAGCTGAATTTCTATGTCGCGTTGGTCGATGACAAACTACGACGCCAAGCTCACGCGCCGACAGTCGGAATTCTCATCTGCGGCAGCAAGAACGATCACACCGTTCGATACGCCCTTGGACGTTCCACCTCGCCCATGGCTGTGGCCGCTTACACCTATGATCAGCTCACCAACGAGGATCGTGCGATACTCCCACCAGAGGAACAGCTCACCGCAGCCCTCGATACCCTCCCGGAATGAGCAATCCTGAGCCCGGAAACAAAACACCCGGCTAGAAACCCTGTTGGTATATAGCCAGCGATGAAAAGCGAAGCCTAGACCGTCCCGCAGGAGGTTCCATTTGTGACAGTCCGATGTAGTCTCACTTTGCAAACGGCGTGCATGTTTTCTCTTTTTGGTTCTGGCCGTCCACAACCATTCCAATCATCGTCAGTTTCCACTCCAGATAGAATCCTTCGATGGGGACAGACAAGAAGTACTACCTGCCAGTCAGGTCACGAGTTTATTTGGCCAGCATCGCTTCTCTGTTGCTCGGCTTCGGAGTGGTCATTGGGTTCTTCAACGGGTGGATCCTGGTAGTTGGCTCGCATGTCGTCCGCGCCTGGATACTAAGCAGTGGCCTTTTGCTGGCTTCGCTGGTGATCTGGGTCCTTTGGATCGTCCGTGGCAGCAGGAGGCCGGGCCAGAGAAGGGATGATGGGCGCTGGGGACTGATGCGTTCCGTTGTCTTCTTTATGCTGGTTAGCGTGGTTGGGGCGGGCAGCGCGATGGTGGCGTTTTTCGATTTGGGTACGAGTCACTTCATCCTGGATCCTCATGGACCGGATGGCTGTCGAGCGGTCGTACGGGAGACGGCGATGTTTGGTGGTAGTCAAGGGGAGGCCTACGCCGTCGGCATCATAGGAGTCGGCAGGGCGGCAGGAAAATGGCATACCAATGATGTATACCGGCCAATCAATTCGGGCGACTACACACTGGTGTGGACTGCATCCGGCGGGGAACTTACCATCGCCGACGCTCATGTTTTCAGGACACGCACGCAAAGCATCGCAAGGCACAAGGCGTTGCAGCCGCTCATCGATCGTGGAGAACTCAGCATTGACAATTTGTACGATCAGGAACCATTTGATCGGGAACCGGTCAACTGCCACTGATGCCGAGGCGGAATGGCTCGCGGACCAAGACTCCTGAGGGACAGTCCGATCTACGTACCACTCGAAATCCGGGCTCGCAGTGTTGGCTTTCGGGGCCATATCTTTGGATAGACCGGGTGCGGTCCCCGTCAGATTCGCTCTACAGCCCGACATGATCCAAGGCCAAGGATTGCAGAAATGTCCGGTAGGGGTTCCACTTCCGGAAACCCGCTCTGGCCGAGAATCATCCATAAGTCAGCTTCGGTGCAAACAAGGAAAGCGGCAGAGTGATGGCCCATCTTCGGGTGTCTATCCCAGCAAGAATTCCATAGCCAAGACGCTGGGTTCCGTTGACGTTGGAGCAGTTCTGAATCCGATTCGCTCATATGTGTGGATGGCGGGCGAATTTCCAGCGATGACATTTAGCGTGATCCGGGAGGCTCCTAGTGCTTGAGCCTTGGCCACGGCCAGTGCGACTAAAATTCCGGCGAGCCCTTGACCTCGTTGTGCCGGATCGATGATGACCCGACCTATCCGGAATGTCTCACCGTACTGGGTGAGATCGAAATGGCCTACGGGTTTGCCGTCGCTGCTGCTCGCGCCAATCCATGCACTGAAGTTCTGATCGCTCTCCATCTCTGAGAGCTTCTTTGTCGATAGTGGCCACGTCAATCGTGAGCCAGTGAAAAGGTAGAGAGCCGCAGCATCGGGTACCCATCCAACGATCGTGTCGATATCAATTTTTTTTCGCTGCCGTATAGAGATCATAGATAGAGTCTCACACAGCGTTTCAAGCGCCCGTATGCCGTTAGTGGACGACATAGGGGTGATCATGACGCTCTTGATAGCGGATCAGCCAGAAGGATCGTCGCGGCGACTGCGGTCGATCCCCGCAGCAGGTTCGCTGTGCTCCAGCGACGTTCAAAAGCAGTCCATTGCGCTGCGGATTCCAGGGAATCAGGGGCAACCCGGGCAAGGGCATTGTTGAGGGGAACGTTGCGTGCGACGGTGATGCCGAACGAGGCGAGGGCCAAGGCAGCGCCGACCATGCGGCTTGGATTTTCTAGAGCGGCACCACCGGTTGCTGTTTCGGAAACGACCACGGCGGCGGAGGCGGCTGCTCCAGCGAAGAAAACGGTCATGAAGGGCAGACGGACCGCGCTGTTGTTGATACGTTGCATGGCAGTGATGGCATCGGTTACGGGCAGGGTACGAAGTGCGGGCATGACAATCGCCGAGAAGGCGAAGTAGACCCCTCCGGTGACCCCTGCTCCCAGAGCTGAGGTGATCGTGACGGCGGATATGAACGTGCTGGTCATGCACGTGCCTCACTGCGCAGGTTCCAGGTGCCGTGGGCAGCAACGCGGCGGGCATATTCGGTGAAGTCTGTCCCGGGCTGGCCAAGGGCAGATTCCAGATCGTCGGTGAGGGAGGCATTGCGTCCGTCGAGGATCGATTCGAAGAGTTCGGCGAGGGGCTGGGCATCCTCGTGCGCGATACCGTCTTGGGCGAGGTCGGTTACGAATTCCTCAGCCGTGCTGGGTGAGTAATCAATGTGGCGTCCGGAGGCTGCGGAGATCTCGGCTGCCACGTCGTACATGGACAACAGCCTGGGCCCGGTCACCTCGTACACGGTCCCCGCATGGCCCTGCTCGATGAGTGCTTTGCTTGCGATCTCGGCAAGATCGTCAATATCGATAAATGGTTCCAGGACGTCACCGGCAGGGAGGATGAGCCGCCCGCGTAGAACAGGACCGAGGAGGAAATGCTCGCTAAAATTCTGGGCAAACCATGCAGAGCGGATGATCGTCCATTCTGCGGCGCTCTCTTGCACTGCTCTTTCGCTCGCCAAGGCTCCCTCTTCCCCGCGACCTGAGAGCAACACCAAGCGATTCACACCCGAGTTGCGCGCCTGCTCAGCGAACTCCCCGATCAGCTCCGATACCCCGGGAAAAGCCAGATCCGGGGAGTAGCAGATATAGGCAGCAGAGACTCCAAGCAGCGCATCCTTCCAGGTAGAGCGGTCCTCCCATATGAACGGTGGATTCCCTTGCCTAGAAGCGACGCGGGTTTGGATGCCGCGCTCGTGAAGATAACGAACGATGCGGCCACCAGTGCGGCCAGTTCCACCAAGTACAAGGACATTATGATTAGTCATGGCACCAGCCAATCGCATTTACCCCAGACTATGAATAGTTCAAAAGTGTAGATTCATGCGTGATCGTCTATATTTGTTCCATGGACCCATTGACGCATCTCTTAGATGGCCCACGGGCGCGCCGTGCCTTTGGGCTCCGTATGCTCATGTCACCAGGTTGGTCCATTCTGGTACAGGATCAAGCACCCCTGACTGTCATGGCCATGATGTCAGGCACCGCATCCCTGGAAGCAAATAACGAACGAATCTTGTTGAAGCAAGGCGACGTTGTTCTCGTCCGAGGCCCAGACCCGTATACCGTGACAGATGACTTCTCCCGCGCCCCGGATGTGATTATTCATCCCGGGCAGTGGTGCACGTCCCCTTCCGGAGAAGATGTTCATACAAGTCTGACGCATGGAATACGCACCTGGGGAAACGCTTCTTCAGGTGCAACGACGATGCTCATCGGCACCTACGAAACCGAGGCGGAGGTTGGCGCGGCCGTCACGAACGCATTACCCAACATAGCTGTAGTTCCTTCCGGTCACATCAACCCATCCCTGTTGGACTTCCTTGAAGGAGAAATCACCACCGAGGCACCAGGACAAGGCAGCGTCATCGACCGGCTACTGGATGTGCTGCTCGTCCATTCAATCCGTGCATGGGCCACACTCAACCCCAATTCGGCACGAGGCTGGCTCGCCGGTGGTACCGACCCCATCAGTGCCCAAACGCTAACGCTCTTCCATGGATTCCCCGCCGAGCCCTGGAGCCTTGAATCAATCGCACAGCACCTCAACGTATCTCGGGCCACCCTAGCGAACAGGTTCCGCGCCACCATCGGCGAACCACCCATGACTTACCTAACGAACTGGCGGATGCTCCTTGCAAGCGAACTGCTTGCCGACCCACGGCTCACAACCACGCAGATCGCTACCCAGGTCGGGTATGGAAGTCCTTTCGCCTTGAGTACTGCCTTCAAGAGAAGATTCGGGGTGAGTCCAACCCGATACAGAGACCGAACCTATCCAATAGCTACTGCAGTGACGATTCTCTCCCCAACCGGAAGCTCGCCCCACCGGTGAAAATATAGGCCAACCACCCGACAAAACTCCTTCCATGGACCCGCCTGATTCAGCGAATATCTCCTCGCCTAGGGTTCGCCAAACGTCCCGTAGGCCGTTCCCCAGCGGACGGCTAATTTGATCTCACAGCTACTGCTGCCTCAGCCGATCAGGCCGACCTGTGATCGACCGGCTTGCGGGACGGTTCTGAACTCCGATCCGGACAGACCCCTTACCGGACGCAGGTGGTTGCTTTGGCCCTGCTCCCGTTCCTTTTTAGGGGTATAAACCTGGCACTATGGTTGATAGTTCTCAAATTCCCAGTAGCCCAATCTACTCAGTTGTTCTGCGACCTCGCTCCACGTCGGTCCTTGGCAGGCATTCACATGGCCGACTATATACGAACGAATGCGTTGCCAATTGAAGCCATCCACAATGAGATGATGCCTTCCATTCCAAATACCATCACGGGCAATCAGCTCATCAATCCAGGCAGTGCTGCAGACCGTAATATCGAAGGACTCTTCTCCTGGTTCTTCCAATGGTCCGGCCAGAAGCCGAATGCCTACTGACCAACTTTCTTCCTTGGGTCTCCAAGAGTCCATGTCATCGACATCGAGGCTACCAAGCCAACGAATTGCAGCTCTCATCAGTTGATCTCCGTAATATTCAAGTGCACATTGTCGATTAGCTCGGGCGCATTTTGTCCCTAAACCCAGCTTTCGAAACACGAGGGGAAGTTACCCAACATGGATTCCAGGATGGTGCCGTAACTCTACAAGTTCATCAGCGCCCGCAGAGAGCCCGAATTTCGGGGCATCTCCAGGCTGTGCAGACGACTTCTGAAAATGACAACGTAGTCCTGATACAGGTCGCGGCTCCCACTTGGGCAAGGAAAATTCCCGCTTAGATCCTATTGGCCATTTCAGTCATCAACCGGGCTACGCTTACAATTCCAAGCAGCGCCAGCGTCGTAGGCATCCAGCACTGACAGAATAGATCCAATCAGACGTGATCCTCACGTAGCGCAGTCACCCATCGACAGATGACCGCAGCCTTGATTCATAGATCCACGCGGGTAAGGCAGCTGCCAACATCCATCGGGTCAGACAAGTAGATTCATTCTTCGCTTGACTTGTATTCATGTTCATCCATCAAAAACAATTCAAAAAAACTTGCTTTGTTTTCCTTCAGTATTTCGGCAAATGGACGAATCTGACGAGCATTTTCTTCGACAATATCACCCCATGAACCACTAAACTGGAAGCCACAAACAATTGCCTCCATATCGGGAACTATATAACCTTTCTCACACCAAAACCCTTCAAGAGCTGTAACGCACAAGCTCAATTTCTTAGCGATGTCAAACGCCTCAGCAAGGCATCCTACTCCAACCCATAGAGTATCGGCGTCAATCATAAGCATCCCTGGGGGGTTTTGCAGTAGATATTCCCTAAATGTCTCGTCTGATCCCATCATGCGCTCCAATATATTCAATAACGATCAATTAACTGAACATTGACACCACTTAAATAATTCTAAGTCACACAAGGTCCACGTCGGGAAAATAGCCCGCGGGCGGTCCGCCTATAGGCCCCTCAGGGACGTGCAACCAAGTACTAGATTCTGTGCAGATGATTCTGAAAATGACAACTTTACCGCATTGTCAGGCAGTGCCGAGTTCGTGTGCGCTAACCCGACGAAGCCTGGCTAGCAGCTCGGGTGAAACGGAAGAAAACCCCGGAATCCGGATCGCCAATTGGGATATAAATCGATATTTTCGAACCTTCTTCTTCGGTATACAATTTAAACAATGCAATTAGATCGATGAAGTCAGCAGAGATGTAGGAATAGTTTGCTGACTCATTAAAACCTGAACTCCATGATCCCGAAGCGTTCAAAGTGTCAGTCCAGTCAAGTTCATCGACTGAAAATAAAGACGCATAATCTGGAATTACTTCACGTGGAACATTTGTGATTTCAATCGACATATCTTCGTTCAAGTCCATTGAAGTTTTGTTCCCTTTGGAATCTTGATGGACCCAAGTGCCGAAAAGTCGATCTTCTGGAATGGGATAATTTTCCTTGAAAAAAGAACATGAGGTCACCAAAATCATGATACTGAGTAAAATCGATGTCATCCATAGCATCTTCCCCTGAGAGCGATGGTTTGTTACCAAGAGACATCCTCCTTCCAGTTGAAGGTTTGCTTTTGCTTTAAGAGAGGACAATATTCCCTTGCCCATTTGTTCAGATACTCACGCATAGACGGAGTTGGACCAATCGCCGAGCTAAGTGCCATGCCGCCCCCCAACTAATTCGGTGCACCTGAAATACGGTTCAGCAAAGCCTACACGGTGACTAATTCCACCCAGCGCACACAGATTCGCACGTCCTTACCGCGTAGGTGACACAAGGACTAGCAAACCATCCCGCAGAGGGTTCCCTCAACGGACAAGCTCTGGGCAGTTTCCAATGGCAAGGGATAGTCCCGCGGTTCCCTGGCTCAACTTGCTTCTATGGCCCAGTTCTCCTATGGCTGTCACTAGGGGCAATCTAGTGAGAAATTCCGCTTACTTCTGGGGAATATCTGGGTCTGGGGTTGTGTGAGGTTGGGTTCTTGGGTTCACGGGCTTGGGTGTCCAAGAAACGTGAAAAGGATTCTAATCTGACGGATTCCGCCACTACATCGGACGCCTCGTTGGGATATACCCCAACCGAACCTTCGATTGTCCCTGGCGACACCTTCAGGAGTGCCGGGCCTACTCCGGGAACACGGTCGGGCACCGACTCAACTGGGGCAGTGACCGATCACTGAACAGTGCCCTGCACATGGTCGCGCTCGTCAGGATGACCCATGACACCAAGACTCATGAATACGTGGAAAACGACGAACCGAAGGGCGCACCGACAAGGAAATCCGCCGCTGTATCAAGCGCTACCTGGCCCGCCGTATTTACCGCGCACTCAATGCATCAGCAAAAGCAACAAAAACGGCTTGACGGACATAGAAGAGTCTAGGTAGCCGAGGGTGACATCGGGAGTGGTCTGGCGCTCCGTGATACGTTGGCGCTATGTCTACCCTTCACCTCGGACTCATTCTGGCTGGTGTGCCACTTGTCGTCCTCGGGGTAATGGGAGTTGCGCTGCTTGCTGAAGGGGACTCGGCCACCGCGCGAAGCACATTCGCGGTCGGCGTGATCGCCGCGGCCACAGGCGGCACATCGGTGATCTACCAAGTTGATCGGTGGAAGCTGTCCTTCCAATCAGCAATTCATTTCGTGATCATGCTCTTCACCGTACTACCGGCAATGTTTTTGAGCGGCTGGTTCACCCTCGCCAGTCCTCTCGCATATCTCGCAGTAATCGGAGTTTTTCTCGCGGCAGGGCTGTTAATATGGCTGGTGATGTTCTTCGTTTTCGGAGTGATTCTGTCCAAACGAGGACCAAACCGGAAAGAAACCACGATCAAACGTGACTGATTCCGATTCTGAACACCCTTGCCCCAAAGACCCCTACGCCACGCCGCCCACCTTGGAATTACTCATCTAGTGGGCGTTCTTGGCGGCATCCCAATGGAAGAGGCATCGAGGAGTTCATGACAGCTGTTCGCAGTTCCTCCGGCTGCATTCGCCGCCCGGAGCTCACCACATCAGCGTCGATCAGTTGTCATCTCGTTCGCTGCGAACCATCTGCACTTTCCCAAATTTTGGGCCACAGTAGTGTGCGTTGCCGGTGCTTTTCGCGAGTGGGGAACTGATCGCCGTGGGTCGAGACGGACTGTCCGGCACCGCAAAGAGAGGCACGCTGACGCCGCCGCACTCGTATCTTTATCTTGCGCTGTACGCCTTCGCTCTCGTCGGGTTCGAGATAGTGCTCCTCGCTGTTGAACCAGTGCTCGGGTTACCGCCAGCTAGTTTCCTTGCGCAGATTGTGCACTGGGCTCTCACTATCGTCATCTGGGTTGTTGGTGTGATCGGTTTGACGGCGTGGGCCCTTCGTCGAACCGATTTCACGTTGCGCGGTAAGGCAGCACCGCGGACCAGCACCCTGCGGTGGCTGGTTGTTACCGTTCTCGTAGTTGCCACACTGGCCGCGCAATGGGTGCTTCAGGGAGGTGTGTTTCCGCCAGTTGCAGAGCACACTGCGTTTTCGGAACGCTTCGGCCACGCGGGGACAGCGGCCTGGCTTGTGCAAGTTGCGTACTACTGTGCCGAAGTAGCCGTCATAGTTTTGATCATTGGATTTGGTCAGCGAGCGGGCGACCGCTGGTTCCGACGACAGTGGGTGCCGTGGGGCGGCATTATGCTGGCGATGACCTGGGGTCTTGTCCACTTCCTCACTCAGGATGCGGGTACTGGGATCTATGGCGTCGCTCTGTCCCTGGTCATGGGAACCGTTTATACCTTTACCGGTAAAAGTCTGCTCATCACGTACCCGCTGCTGCTCGTGGTATTCATCCTCTGAGTACGCCAACGAAGCTGGTCGGTATCTCGTCAAAATTTGTGCAGTACCGCATGTAGGATCGGTCCATGGCCGATAAAGGAAGCAACCGAAAACACCGAAGCTTCATTGAATCGCTGCCCGGCATCAGTATAAGTGTGGGCGCATTGGTGGGGATCGCGATCGGAGCCGCTATCGCCGGAGCACAAGGCCTCGCGCTGGGCATCGCCATTGGCGCTGCACTCGGCTTAGTAGCAGGATCGATCGCACGGCTGTGGTGTCGGCGGTCGTGACACGTCGACGGGCAGCATTGTCTATGCGTAACCAGTAGTTTTCAGAACTAGTCTGCAAAAAAACTGGGGCCGGATGCATTCACCGCGGGCCTCGTGGCACGCCACAGAGTGTGAGTACCGGCCCGTTTGAGGGTGATGGTCCTTCACCAGGAATATGGTTCACTCGACTTGTGCGGTTGAATGAGTGCAATTTTGGGGGTTGTGTGTGCCTTGCCCGGTGATCTGGCGATTAGAGTGGCAAGAAGAGTTGGGGCAGCCGACGCGCCTCAACTCTCGGTCGACAGAGTCGGGAAAGTTGGCCATGCTCAGACGCTATCTCACGTACGACAGGTTGATTGTTCGCTTCTTGTCGCTGCTCGCAGTCGTCGCGGTTGCGTTCGTCGCTGTGTGGGGCGCGAGCTATTGGCTGTTGCCGGAGGGGTTGTTGATGGGTCGCACCGGCGCACACGCCCTCGCGGGGACTGGCCTGGCAGGAGGCAGCGTGTGGCTGGAATGGATACGAATCCTTAGCCTCAACCTGGCGCTTGCTGCTGTCTTCATGGTGTCCGGTAATCTAATCATCACCAAGCGCGGCTACCCTTTTGGCTACGTAAGCGTAGTGCTGGTTGGGGTTATTTTTGCCGTGGCGGTCGGGACCAACTCCTTCACTATCCCCATGCCAGTGAGGATGCCGCCTTCACTGGCCATTCTCGGTAGTTCTGGAGCCTACGAGATCATGGCCTACGTCCTTGCGGTTGCAGCCACGACCTCGATTGGCAGATGGCGTATCAGACGATGGTGGGCGATTCACGGGACCACGGAACGAGTCAGGCTTGTAAAGGACAGGTCAACCATCACGGAGCGCAACCTGGGCGTCGTGTTGGCATTCGTTGTTCTTGCCGCAGCGTGTGCCTGGGAGGCTGTACAGATCTCAGCTGACTTGTCCTCATGATCGATCAGTGCGAGGCGGTTGGTCAAGCAGATGGGGCCCTTACGCCCACGACCTTTTGCTTTGGCGCTAGCGAGGCGGGCTCTGTTCCAGGGAACGACACGGAAGCGCTGCTGCTGCCCGCCGGTCTACTCATCCGGCCGCCGAGTCACGCGGGCCCGGATTCCCCAGTGTCCGCCACTATGGGGTCTGGCCTGCAGCGGAACAGTGGTTGGCGCTAAGGATTTTGTTCTTGCGGCATGGTTCAGGGATTGCTGGTTGGCAGGTGGCGGTAGACGGATGCGCGGGAGACGCCCAGTGCCTTGGCGATTTGGGTGGGGCTTTCCCCGTTGCCGGCTCTGGCCTGGGCGGCTGCGAGGGTATCGGTATTCATGACGGTGGGTCGGCCGCCGGTGCGGCCTTGGGCGCGGGCGGCTGCGAGGCCGGCCATGGTGCGTTCTCGGATCATGTCGCGTTCGAGTTCGGCGAACGCGGCCATCATGATGAAGAAGAACTTCCCTTCTCCGGTCGGACTGTAGGTTCCGGTCAGGGTTCCTTCACTGGCCATTCGTTCTGCCTGCCGATTTCTCCGCCAGCCAAGGCAGCGCGGTGACATGTGACACACTGAGGCTATGAGCGGTAAATATCTGACTCGTGTCGCGGCTGCATTCTTGGTCGTCGTTGCCATGACTGGCTGTACCTCCGGCCCGCAATCCGGAAGCGTTGAAGTCGAAGTTCGCGCTATGCGGCCCGGAGCTCAAGGTGGCTCTTACGAGGTGAAAATCATTGGCCCTGATGGAGACTTAGCCGATGCGCAAGAAGTCGCAGTGGGCTCTACTTACGGCGTCGAAGGTATTCCCTTTGGTTGGATCTCAGTCGAGGCAACGTCAGGGTGCAAAGCTAAGACAGAGCTGACCTCAGAGTCGCCCACGCTGCGAATGGTAATAGACGGGGAAGACTGCGCTCTCTCTGATTAGCCCATTCGATCACTCGCCTAGACCGCCGCTTCATCTGACCTCCAGCGACAGCTATCGGAATCTCAGTGCCCTCAAAATATTGCATTCGAGCGCACTGTCCCGCAGATGGTTCCCCTCTGGAACTGCCATGGAGAGACTTTTCAGCTCCAGCGCCCGCATGATTCCACGGGCCGGTGTCCGACCGGCTTGCGGGACGGTTCCACTGCGTCTATACGGTGCACCCCTTACGAAGGATGCGAGAATTCTAAATACAAGGAGGACTCGTTCTTTTCGGCTATGGAATCTAGGAGAATTTCCCGACTCTGCTGCAGAGCGGCGAACTCTGGTCGTACAGTGTGATCAGGCGATTAGCTTCTTGGCGGTTGTGGTGTTTTCAAATCCAAGGGCGGCCCGAACGGCGATACCGAACTAGGAAGTGTGGTTAAGCAAGTGATGAGCTCTCGAACACATCCAGGGGAGGTGGCACTTTGTGATGCTCTGGTGGGCGCCTGATTTAAGAAGCGCGCCGATGGGATTTTCACTATAGTCCTCGACGACGATGTTCTCGGCATTCTCGGACTGAACTACGCAAGCCGTGCCGGAGGACCTGGTGAGTTGAACATGAACCCAATATGTGGTGTGCGCATTCAGTCGCTGGAACGCAGCGTGGCCGACATTACTGGCCGAAAGTACAGTCAGTACATGCCGGCAACTGTGTCAGAACCGCTCCGGTATTTGGTTCCAATCGAACATCGAATGGACTGGATCCTGACGCGCGAAAACCCCGAGAAGAATGCTGCTGTCATCGCAAACATTCTCGCCAGCCTAGAGTCGTATGGTTTGCCTTACATGCGCGAGAGGGCGACTCTTGAGGCCATGGCCCAGGCGCTAGTGGCGAAGGAAGGCCACAGATGGCAGACAGTGTTCCGTGCGCCTGTCGCGTTGTGGCTTCTCAACCGTAATGAGGAAGCCCTAAGCGCCATGGAGGCCCAGCTCACCGAAATCGGGAGTCAAGAAAACGCGGCCTATGACGACTACCGGGCCTTCGCCTCAGCTCTAAAACGGCGTATCGCCGAATCGGCTGCCCTGCCATAGTTTGACGTGCCGTCTGCCGTTCTGCCATTGACACTCACCATAGAACCAAAGTGGTTGGTTGCCAGACTAGCTTGCCGACCCAGCACTGGTAAGGTCTTTGCTAATTTCGAAGGGCCTCCAACTGCGGATCAAAGCACACCAGGCCATGTTCACTGGCAAGTTGCGCGGCAAACTCGGCTGCTTCTTCGGCCTTGCTGTAGACCATGGCGAAATAGATGATCGGTCCGGCAGCATTGTTCATCATGGGCCCGTCGGCCCATGGTGTTTCGTCCTCGTCCTCGTCCTCGTTGTCGAAATCCAGGTCGGGCCATCTGGCCAATAACGCTTCGACGTACGTTCGGATTCTCGTTGTTGGTTCTGGAGCAGGTTCGAGATTGAGAATTGCCATGTTCATTTCCAAGGCGGCATTCAATTCGTAGTCCGAGTTGGGCATTTCACCCTCCCATACAGCAAGGTCATAACTCACATTGACTCTCCGATCTGTTCGATGCGATCGTGGCTCCATCCAAGCCGAGCCTCCAAACTGCACCACCGACGCAACAACCAAGCCCAGGAATGGGGTGACTCAATCCGCCGTTCCCTACCAGTCTTACCGTCGCTTTCGGTAAAGCTATCACCCCCGGCGACAGTATTAACCCGCAACATGCGAGTTCCGACCATGGAAATGAGCTCAAATCTGCCAGACAAAAGTACAGTCATCTGGTTCTGCCAGGTAGGGATTGGGGTTGGAACCGGCGAGCAGAAATCGACTGCGACGGTGGTAAATTCGAGGCCACCCGATGGGCGCATGAACGCGCCGTCCTGTCCTTCGCCTCATGGTTGGGATCCATAATCGTTATCTCTTAGCCGCAAGTTTCGCTCCATCGCGGAGCCGCGCCGACATTCCAACTGGAAACGTCAGTGTCCATCGCTACGCCGATGTCCCGTCGTAGCACCTTACCCAGCCCAATTCCTACGGTCATTCCTGGCGGACCCCATTATTGGAAACACCCTGCTGTCGGTCATCACCGGTTCTTGCCATGGTCAGCGGTGTCAAAATCCGGGCAACAACACAGTGGATTAACCCATCCGCCCGAGCTCTGTCGCAGCTAAGAAACTAACTGCCAAGGAAAACAACGAAACGTGTCCCGCGGAACGTTCCATCTCCGGCATAGGAGAGAAACTTCGCTGGTTGCTCCTCACGGCTCATTGGTGGTGTGCTCTTGGCCTGCTGGACTGTCTCCTTCCCGACTTTTGAGTTCCATCCAAGCCCGAATTGCTTGATAAACGCAGAAGCTACCAAGGGCCAGCGCAGCGACAGCTACCCACGTTTTGATAGAAGAGTCCCGTTCAAAGAGCACAAAGGAGGAGATAAAGAAGCTTGCCGCTAAAACGAAACGATTATTCCTGAACGCCCGCACCTGTACGACTGATGACTGCCGCAACTTGTCTCCATTCATAGCTAAAGGTAACAAGCTGACGACGGGATATATAGGTCCTGGCAACGTCCCGCAGCGGGTTCCCCTACGGGCTCAGAGCTACCAAGCTAACGACTTCTGATAGTCGTGCCGTCGCTTTCTGAAAGCGACAGCTGCATAGCCAACGGTCAATATGACCAGCTGCGATCCTGAATTGCAAAGGTGCTGAGGTCAACGGCATTCGCCAGACACCGGAATTGATGCGAATATTCATATCATTGGTTACGATGTGAATATTCGTATCACAGCATCGTCTGTGTCAATGGGGAAGGCTCAAAGTGTCGAAACAAATAGCGAAGATCCATTCACCGTCTGATCTAGGGATGGCTTTGCAGCAGGCGAGGCTGGCCGCAGGGATGTCCCAGAGGGAGCTTTCCGCGCGGACGGGCGTCACGCAGAGCGCTATCAGCAATCTGGAGTCCGAGACCTATACCCTCTACGCGGAAAGGCTTTTTAAGCTCTTTCGCGAATGCGGTGTGACCGTCACCGCGGAGTGGGACGACAGTACTGAAAGTGGAGAACCTCAATGAGACTCCATGTTGAGTTGAGCGGGCAGTTCATTGGGGAGCTGAGCGGTGACGAGCGCACATTCGACTTCACACCGGCACGCACGGCTATCGATCATTTCGGGGTGGGTAGCCGGGCCTTATCCGTCGCTGTGCCATTCGTCGCGCGGCCAAACAGGGCGCACTCATCGCGGAGGCGGAACTTCTTCGAGGAACTCCTCCCGGAAGGAGATCAGCTTGAGTTCATGCTGGCGATGGCCGGGCTGCGCAGGCGCGATACTTTTGCGTTCTTGGCCCGGTTCGGGCGCGACATCGCGGGCGCGCTTCAGATATGGGACGCTGACAATCCTACGGAGCCACAGACACCCGAAGCCCGGCCGGTGTCGGAGGAGGACGTGCACGTCCTGCTGACTGAGCGCGCCGCGAACCCGCTCGCTAACTCCGGCGTTCTGGGCAAGACGTCACTCGCTGGCGTGCAGCCGAAGATTGTTCTTGCCCACCTGAACGGCGGGTGGCACCAAGTCTTCGGCGGGTTCCCGTCGACGCACATCGTGAAGCCGATAGTTTCAAGTCGGCCCACGGAAATATTCGATGAAGAGTACGGAGCGCGCTTCACCCGTGCGCTTGGCATTGCCAACTTTGACACGCATCTTGCAAACTTTGGCGGAACCGATGCGCTCGTTATCCAACGGTTCGACCGTGATCTTGCAGTTCCCGGCGGGAGGGTTCACCAAGAAGACTTCAACCAGGTCCTCGGAGCCGCCAGGAACCAGAAATACCAGGCGTACGGCGGCATCGTGAATCTGAAGCGCATCGCTGAAGTACTGAGAACTCACGGTCAGGCACACGATATGCGGAAGCTTGCCGTCATCACAACCCTCGGCGTCGCCATCTCAAACCTCGACATGCACGCGAAGAACCTGGGTCTTCTTCACTATGCCGATGGGCACATTGCATTGGCGCCAGCGTATGACTTTGTACCTCATGGTCTTCGCGAAGGGTTGGTTGGGCAGCTGGCCCTCGCTGTGAACAAGAAGTACTTGCACGCGACCGTCACCAAGGACGATCTCGTCCTCGAGTTCAGTTCGTGGGGTCTGCGCGGCACTAAAGACATCGTCAACGACACGCTTGAACAGGTGCAAGTCATTGCCGCTAGGGAGGAACCCGTTACTCAGGCGGCGCCAGGATTGGCCGAGAATGCTAGTGCGACTGTGCAGCATCTGCTCGACGGACGTGCCGCGGGCGCAATGGAAATAGGGTCGTGACAATCAACGACGAGAGATTTATGCGCTAGCGCCAGCATGCGGTTTCGGACTTACATGCCTCGTTCGGCTCCCCTTGGATCAGGCCTTCAGTCCAGGCCACCAACGTGTTCCGTCCAAGGTTGGGTTACTGGATGACTTATCTGTGCGTCAGTTCCTCGGTGAGGTGGCGATTCCGTGTTTCAATCAGTTTTCGCATATAGCGGGCCAGGGCCAGCTTCTCAACGAGTAGCCCGACGGGGCCGAAGGGTGCCGCGAACTCTATGCGGTCAATCATGATGGTGCCCTTCGCATCCTGGCTGAACTCATGGATATGACGGAACGACTTAAACGGGCCCTTAACCTGTTCATCAACGAAGGAGTCTGGCGCCTCCATTTGTGTGATCCGGCTTGTCATCCGCAGCGGAAGACCGAAATGCCACGCACGCCACGTCACCTCTTCTTCAAACGAAATGAGTCCCGAGGTGACACCAGCGACAGCTTTTTCACGGGAGTGCGCCATCGAGTCCTTATGCGCGTCAATGCTGCGCGCCAAATCAAAAAGCTGCGCTTTTGGCATGCTGGATGGTGTCGTGCATTCGAACGAAACGGCCATGATCAGCGTATGTCAGGTAGTTCCGTCTTTGCCCGTATCGCCGGGCAACCACTGGCAAACCGCCATAGAAGCGGCTCCCCGCGGCATGAGATACCCACCCAGCAGCTGGATGCCTGGAACACCACGAGGTTGCCCCGCGGAGGGTTCCCCTCTGGAACTGCCATGGCAGGACTTTTCGGCTCCCGCGTGCGCCTGAATCCGTAGGCCGGTATCCGACCGGCTTGTGGGACGGTTGGCCGACATCCTTTGACAGACAGTCTTTGCGGGGACCCAAGCTGTTGTGACGGTAAGGAAGCCATGTTCCGGATTCCTCAACTGGTGGTGTTATATGCTCGAAGAGCGATTCGTTCATTAACGCCACCGAGCAGGTGGTACTGGAAAGCTGGGGGTTCAAATGTATGGTTTTGGTGTCATGGGCGGCCTTTTTATCGGCCTCTACTCATTGGTTCTCGTCGTTATCGCAGTACTTGTTATCTGGGTCTTGATCCTGGCCGTTACTTTTCTGCGACTCCGGATTGCGGAGATTAGGGGCACCACGGGGTCTGCAAGCCGAAGCGCATAGTCTCAGTATCGCCATGCCGGCTTCGGTGGCGCTTGAACCCAGATGGATATCTGTCATCCGTACAAGGTTCCCTTGCGGGTGAGCATCGTCTATTCCAGACTGCCCAGACAGTGCTCGGATCCCACATCGATTCTCCTCAGCACCTAGTCCAGCGAAGAATTCAGACGGTGCACATTCCACAAGATTCCTGCACCCTGTATGTATAGCTCAGTGCCTTAATGATGGCTCGCATAAGGGCTCAACCAGTGCCGGACGAGAACGCTGACGAGACTTCACCAAGATGACCACGAACACTGCGGCCAAGACATCAGCGACCAGCACCATGAGCAAGGAAGCATGCGCCGCCATCCACATAAGATCCGCATTAGGAAGCATCTGGGATGGATCGAAACCATTAGTCGTCTCCATCCGATTAATAGCCGCACCATCCGCGATCTGCCAGAGAGCGAAAAACAGCGAGACCGCGATATTAAGGCCCAGCAGCGTCAGACCACTGAGAATTCCTAGAGCCTTCTTGGTACCTTTTGACATTTGCATTCCTTCTCAGAACCGTTCGAATGCCGCCTAGGAGCCCCGTGCGGTCACATCTGAGTCCATGCCCCAGTATTCCTTGTTTGGAGCCTGCAAGAGTGCAGCGAAATGATCGAACCCCTCCTGTTGCAATAACCGCCAGAATCCGCCGTTCCTTCAGTGGGTATCTCGATCAGCGTGATTTTTCTTTCCAGGAACTCATTTCATGTACATTTCAAGATATGGGATGTACAGTTTGACTATGTCTACAGTCAGCGTCGCAGACGCACGCAACCACTTTTCAGACGTCATCGAGCGATCGAAGACCGAAGCGGTGTTCATCGAGCGTCGCGGTCACCGCGCCGCCGTGGTTGTCAGTCCTGAGCGCTACGAGCAGATGCTTGAAGCTCTGGAAGAAGCCGAAGATATCGCCGCGTTCGACGAGGCGATGGCCGAGGAGGGCCCTAATATCCCTTGGGCTCAGGTGAAAGCCGATCTGGGCTGGGTATGACCTACCAAGTCGAGTGGCGTCCGGCCGCAGTCCGCGCGTTGAAGCAAATTGATCATCAGGATCGCGACCGCATTCGCGGAGCGATCGCGCTCCTCGGTGAGGATCCACGGCCACCAAGCGCCAAAGCCCTCCAAGGACGTCCCGGCCTGGAAGTTCGCATTGGGGACTACCGGATCGTCTACTTGGTTAACGACAACGTCCTCGTTGTCGCAGTCATCACACTCGGGCATCGCTGCAACGTCTACGAACGCTGACGGCCCGCCAACGAATCCGCTTTTGGTAACCTCCTGTGTGCCTTAGACGTTCCCCATAGGGACAGTGCTCCGAGGGGGTCCTGAAGGTTCGGACGGCGTCTTGACTGCGAAAACCCACCCCCACGGCTGGGTGGGAATACCCGCGCACCGTGCGCGAACAAGACCGCGTTGTGCTCCGATCCGCCGGCACCTGGCTGACGTTGCCGGCGGACTATCAGTTCAGCACGCGGGTTCCTTGCCGCACCGTGCCGCTGTTCATGAGTACAGTGGCGGCATCAGCCATGGCGGTCGGGGTGACCCGTTGCATCCACGGGTCGTAAGAAATACGGGCCACACCCAGTCCCCGCCCAATCCCGGCCGCGAGTGCCTTCGCCATGGTTTTGTCCAGACCAAGATGCGCTTGGCCCCCACCTCAAGCCAGGCGCGGCCACGTTCGACGGCGGCCTCCAGCAATTCGCGCGGTTCCCGGTCCGCGCCGCGAAGGTAAGCGTCGGCGCTGGCGTTGAAGACAAAGTCGATGCCCTCCGTGTCGCCGGCGTCATCCGCTGCTTTCATGCGCGCAACCGACTGGTTTAGCGGCAGCATGTGGTCCCCGATGGTGCCCCGACGCAGATAGCATTGCGGATGTGCTCGCCGTCCTCGTAACCGTAGACTGCTGCAATCGAGTGGCTGGCGTTGCCAGCACCATGGTGCTGGCAAGTTCGGCAATGACCGTGGCGTTGACCGCATCCCACACATTGGCCAATTGCAGGATGCTCGAGACATGGCGGAGACGGAGAAGCTCGGTGGTTTCCATGTCATCAGCGTAGCTTCGGCGCGCCGGTTCCAACAGGCCTGACCCTCCAGCGGAGCGGAAATTTAGCTCACCGTGTGTCCAAGTCCTCAAAAATCAGGAAGGTCTGAGTGTCCAGCACGCTTGCCATCGATTGCAACCGGTTAAAAATTACCCGCCGTAGTCCCTGATTGTCCTCGGCCCGGACCAACAGGATCACGTCAAAATCGCCACCCACCAGCGCAATGTGTTCCACCTCTGGAATGGCTCGCAGTTCCTCACGCAATTCACGCCAGGAGTGCTGGCTGACCTTCAATGTCACATACGCAGAGGATTTCAACCCCGCCTTCACCGGGTCCACCACGGCCGTGAATTTTCTGAGCACCCCTGTAGAAGTTAGTCGGGAAATTCGGGCGTAGGCATGGGCGCGGGAGATGTGCACGTTCTGAGCCACTGCGCTCACAGACATCCTTCCATCAAGGGTTAGCTCGGCCATGATCCGCCGGTCCACCTCATCCAGCGGGACGGGGGTGTGCTCTGCCATGACTCTCCCAAGGGTGCCGGTGACGTTCTGCGACGAGACAACTTGGATGGGCACCGCGCCTTCACCACTAGTTGTGTCTTCCAGATTATGGAGATGGTGAGAAAAATTCCAGAGTTTTCCCGATTCCTGGATACAAAGCGGTGAAAAATCCATACTTAGCAGAACGGAACATCTTTAGAGCTACATACCGCTGGATGAGGCTATGAGGCAGTGCCCAACGTGGCACGCCCGCCATTGCTTGGAAGAAAGTGGGCGTTCAATGACGAACCATCCGGAATTTCTAGAGCACCCTGGAAACGCGGCACTGCTCGCCGGACACCAGGGGGAATACCTGCTGCCATCCGCCACCGCAGTGCAGTTCATCTCCGCTGAAGGCACCGCAATCACCACTGATAAATACAAGGAATGCTACGTATTTCCGGCTCCTGAAATCCTGCTGGAAGGGTACGGGGAATTGGTGCTGGGCCGGCGGATCAATGAGCAAGCCAGCGCGTTGGTTCGGCAGGGGCGGATGGCGGTGTATCCGTCGTCGTACGGGCAAGAAGCGTGCCAGGTGGCGGCCTTCATGGCCTTGCAACGCAGTGACTGGCTGTTTGCAACGTACCGGGACACGGTGGCCGTGATGGGCCGCGGCGTGGCGCCCATGGAAGCCTTTGAATCGCTGCGCGGGGATTGGCATAGCGGCTTTGACCCGCACGAATACAACACGGGGCTGCCCACCACCCCGCTGGCAACGCAGTTATTGCATGCCGTCGGGGTTGCGCACGCGGCCAAACTGCGTGGTGAGGACACCGTGGTGCTGGCCCTGTGCGGGGACGGTGCCACGAGTGAGGGCGATTTTCATGAGGCCCTGAACTTCGCGGCTGTCTTCCACATACCCGTCGTGTTTCTCGTGCAAAACAACCAGTACGCCATTTCCGTTCCGCTCATTCACCAATCGGTGGCGCCCTCGCTGGCCCACAAGGCGATTGGCTACGGCATGCCGGGGGAGCGTGTGGATGGCAATGATCTGGCCGCCCTGCTCGCTGTCTTGGGCAGCGCCGTTGAACGGGCCCGCAATGGCGGCGGGCCGGCGCTCGTGGAGGCGCACACCTACCGGATGGAATCGCACACAAATGCCGATGACGCCACCCGTTACCGCAGTGCCGAGGAGGTGGCTCAGTGGGTGCCCAAGGATCCGCTGGTGCGGCTGAAAAAGTACCTGGTCCATGCCGGGGTGCTGAGTCAGGCTGATACGGATCATTTTGGCGCGGCCGCTGAAGCTCTCGCGAAGACGCTCCGTGACGGACTCAATGAACGCACCGAGGCGGACCCGCAGGACATGTTCCGCTTCGTCTACAGCGAGCCGACCCCGCAGCTTCGCGAGCAAAGCAGGATGCTCGCAGCGGAACTGGCCGCCGCCGGTGTGGCTCCGACCTCAGCAGATGGAGACTTGCCATGACTGCCGCACCAGTTCTGAATCCGCTGGAACTGACGGGGATCCGGGAACTCACGTTTGCCAAGGCGCTCACCCTGGCCCTGCACGATGCCATGGCGGCGGATCCCGCCGTCGTCGTTTTCGGCGAAGATGTGGGCACGCTTGGCGGAGTGTTCCGTGTGACAGACGGGCTAACCGCCACATTTGGTTCGGAGCGCTGCTTTGACACTCCATTGGCCGAATCAGGGATTGTCGGTATGGCCACGGGGATGGCGATCAACGGCATGCGCCCCATTGTAGAGATGCAGTTCGATGCCTTCGCCTACCCCGCGTTCGAGCAAATCGTCAGCCACGTCGCCAAGATGGGAAACCGCACGCGCGGACACGTCCGCCTGCCGTTGGTCATCCGTATCCCCTACGGTGGTGGCATTGGCGGGGTGGAGCACCACTGCGATTCCTCCGAAGGCTACTACGCTCACACTCCGGGGCTGACAGTGCTGACGCCGTCGAACGTGCAAGACGCCTACGTCCTGTTGAGCGATGCCATCGCCAGCCCGGACCCCGTGGTGTTCATGGAACCGAAGAAGCTGTACTTTTCCAAGGCCACGGTTGACCTGGACGCCCTGCGCGCCCGGTATGCCTCCTCGGGAGAGCGTGGAGGGGCCGGTACCGTGCCGTCCAGCATCGGGCAGGCGGCGATTGTCCGGGAGGGTTCCGATGCAACGCTTATTGCCTACGGTCCGTCCGTGGCTCCGGCGCTCGCCGCCGCCGCCACTGCGGCTGAAGAAGGCAGATCGCTGCAGGTGGTGGATGTGCGCTCCCTTGTCCCGTTCGACGACGAAACCATCAGTGCCGCCGTCAGATCCACCGGGCGCGTGGTGGTCATTGCAGAGGCTTCCGGTTTTGCCTCGATGGCTTCTGAAATTGCCGCCCGCGTTCAGGAACGCTGTTTCCATTCGCTCGCGGCGCCCGTACTGCGTGTGACAGGTTTCGATGTGCCATACCCGGCACCAAAATTGGAAAAATACTACCTTCCGGGGGTCGATAGGATCTTGGATGCCGTGGACCGGCTGCAATGGGGGCAATCATGACTGAACAGGTGTTCCTGCTGCCGGATCTGGGTGAGGGGCTTGTTGAAGCGGAGCTGGTGTCCTGGCTGGTGGCCGTGGGTGACCTGGTCCATGTTGACCAGCCCATCGCTGAGGTGGAAACCGCCAAATCTGTGGTGGAGGTCCCCTCGCCATATGAGGGGACTGTGGCAAAGCTGCACGGAGCCGAGGGCGATACAGTAGCGGTTGGCACACCGCTGATCACGATCCTTGCCGGGGCTGATTTTTCCATGCCGGGCAATTCTGCGCTTGAAACTGAGCCAGCACAGCAAAGTCCAGCACAGCAAAGTCCAGCAGCGGCTGGCTCGGGGAATGTTCTCATCGGCTACGGAACCACGGGATTGGATGGCGCAGGCCGCAGCAGGCCCCCTGTGCGCCAGAACCCCCTGGTAATTTCGCCAATAGTGCGGAAAATGGCGCAAGATCACGGGATCGCGCTCGCCGGCCTCCACGGTTCAGGTACTGACGGGCTGATCTTGAAATCAGATGTTGAGGCAGCCATGCTGACGGCCGGAAACGAGCCGGTCGGAGACTCGACACCCGCAACACATGTACTCACCGAAACGGCACCTTTGCTCCCACAGCGAGAAGGTCAGGGCAACGAGCAGGGGGCCTTCGGAGCGGTTGATCAGCGCACTGGACTGCCAGTTCTTGCACGCACGCCGCTGACAGGCTTCAAGAAGGCGGCGGCTGCGGCACTGGTACGCAGCCGCCGTGAGATTCCCGACGCCACTGTGTGGGTGGAAGTGGATGCAACAGCGCTGATGGAATTGCGCAGCGGGCTCAAGGAACAGGGGGAGGCGCCGGGGGTGTTGGCGTTTTTGACTCGCTTTGCGGTGGCCGGATTGTTTAAGTTCCCTGCATTGAACATGCAACTGGACTCCAGTGCTGGTCAGGATGAGCTGGTTGAATTCGGTGGCATTAATGTGGGTTTTGCCACCCAGACCGAGCGGGGGCTCATGGTGCCGGTGCTCCGCAATGCCCAGGGGCGCAGCGCCCGAGAGCTGGAGCTCGCCATTCGTGCGCTCACCGAGAGGGCGCTCGGTGGCCAAGCTGGGCCGGAGGAACTGGGGGTGGGAACATTTACGATCAACAATTACGGTGTGCTGGGTGTGGACGGCTCAGCCGCCATCATCAATTATCCGGAGGCGGCCATGCTGGGGTTGGGACGCATCATGGATAGACCCTGGGTGGTGGACGGGCAGCTGTGCGTGCGGAAAGTGACCCAGCTGACCTTGGCGTTCGATCACCGCGTCTGCGATGGAGAAGTTGCCGCCGGGTTCCTACGCTTCATAGCCGACGCCATGGAGAATCCTGCGAAGATGCTGGCCGAGCTCTAAGGCTCACTCCTCATCCTTCTAGGCTGGAAGCACTGGATGGGAGAATTTATGGTGCACAACGGCGTGACCTGGCAGGCGCTGGGCACGCACTCCTTCATGCTGCGTAGCTCAACGGTCCGGGCGCTGGTCAACACGCACGCCCACTGGGACCATTTCTTTGGCAACGCCATTTTTAAGAACGACGGCGTCACCGACTTTTGGGCGCACGCCGCCACTGCGCGGGTTATGGCTGAGACGGGTGAATCGCAGCGGGTCGAAGTTGCCAGCCTCGAACCGGACTAGGCTGCTGGTGCCGGTGACCTGATGGTAAGTATCCCCGGTGAACTTGGCGCCCCAGGGGTGCTCTTTGCTGGGGATGTTCTGGAGGAGGGGGCGCCGGCAGCTGTGGATCCGGAATCCTCCGTGCCGGGCTGGGCTACTGTGCTGGACAGGCTGGCGAAGATGGGCGGAAAGTACCCCATCATGGTGCCCGGACACGGTAACCCCGTTGGCGCAGAATTCGCAGCCACGATGGCAGTCCACTTCTGGGCCCGCTGGCAGCGCAATAGCTAGTGCCGGCGTAGCCGGGTTTAGAGTTGAGACAGTGAGTAAGCGAACCAATCCCGAAGGCTTTAGCCTGCGGTCCATTGCCATTCCGGCGTTTGGGCCATCCTTGTTGTTCGGCATTGGTGAGGGTGCCATACTGCCGGTCATCCCGCTGAGCTCCATTGGGATGGGATCCTCCCTGGCTGGTGCCGCACTGGTGGTGTCACTGATTGGTATTGGCTCACTGATCAGCAACATTCCAGCCTCGATCCTGACGGCGAGGTTTGGCGAGCGTGTGGGCATGCTCGGGGCTGCGCTGTTGAGCCTGTCCGCCATGTTGATTTGCGTCTTTGCCCGGGAACTTTGGCTTTTTGCCGCCGGGGTGTTCTTAATCGGTGCCGCCGCGGCCGTGTTCAACCTAGCCCGCCAAAGCTACCTCACCGAGGCGGTGCCGCCAATGCTGCGCGCCCGGGCTATGTCCACACTGGGTGGGATAGGCAGGATTGGGCTGTTTGCGGGCCCCTTTATTGGTGCTTTGGTGATTCATCTGGTCGGTCTTTCGGGGGCGTATTGGGTGGCGGCCGTGGCTGTTGCGGCGGCAGGTGGTGTGGCGTGGGGACTGCCCGATCTGGTCAGCCCCGCCAGTACTGCTCCCGGCGGTACAGCGCCCGCTATCCCGGGGCCCGGGGGACCTGCGCCCGGGGAACCTGCGCCCGGCGGCCCGGCTCGCAGGGGCCCGCAACCCACTGTGGCATCGCTGTTGGTGGCTCACAGGCGGGTATTCCTGACCGTAGGAATAGGGGTGCTGTTGGTCAGTGCCGTCCGCTCTTCACGCCAAGTGGTATTGCCCCTATGGGCGGATAGCCTGGGACTAAACCCGGCCACAACCTCGCTCATTTATGGGCTCTCCGGCGCTATCGACATGCTCGTTTTCTACCCTGCTGGCAAGATTATGGATAAAAAGGGCCGTGCAGCCGTGGCAGTGCCATCCATGGCCCTCATGGGCCTGGCCCTGTTGCTGATGCCCCTGACAACTGGTGCGGCCACGCTCATGCTGGCAGGGTTGCTGATCGGTTTTGGTAATGGCATTGGATCAGGGCTAGTCATGACGCTGGGGGCAGACTATTCCCCACGCCGTGGCAGGGCACGGTTCTTGGGAATCTGGCGCTTCCTGGCGGACAGTGGCGGCTCCTCCGGGCCCGCCATTCTGGCTGGACTGACAGCCGCCGTCTCCCTTTCCTTCGGCATTGCAGCCTCGGGGCTTCTGGGCCTGGCAGCGGCTGCTGTTCTTTGGTATTGGATACCGCGCAACAAGGACGCTATTTCGCCAGAGTGAGTGAAATATCTTCAGTATGACCCGCCAGGCTGACCCTGATAATTGAGTTTGAGAAGACACTTTCCGGCACGGCAATGCTGGATGTCCAGGGCGCCATATCGGCGGTGCAGACCCCGCCACCGTTTTTCATTTGCGTGGTGATTTCAAGGTGGTTTCCATCGGTGAGCGTCAGGGAATTGACCCATGCAGGACAGGAGGAGCTGCCGTAGGTGGTCACGTAGAGCAGTTTCTTTGCTACGGATAGTTCCGCAGCCCAAGACTTGTCAGCAGCGTGGATAGCAGCCTCAGAAACGCCCCGTGTGCCTTGCGGATCCGGTGAGGTACCCGCAGGGGAGCACCCGCTCAGAGCGGGTGCCAACAGACCGGTGACCAAAAAACCGGAGACGAGAAATCCGGCGCGTAAAATTCTGGCTGCCAGAATTCCCCGCAGTGAGTCTAAATGCCGTGAGCGCGCCCCCTTGGTAGTCATCCAGTCACTGTAGCCGCAGCCCAGCCACTTTTCCACGGTGAGGCAGAGGTGAGGGAGAGGGGTTAACGTACGCGCCGGCGTCGTACGGGCAAGGTCAGCAGCAGCGTTCCGGCAAGGGTGAGCCCATAGCCGGCAACCACAATTTGACCCACGCCGATCAGGAGATAACTGGTGCTGCTGTCGGCATCGAAGCCCCAGATCCGGCGCAGGACCAAGGTCACGGCCAGTGCGGACAGCACGGCAATCACGCCAGGAATGAGCGTCCACCCGCGCGCCGAAGCCCAGTGGGCTTTGGACCCCAACCAAACATTCCAGGTGGAGCCGGTACGCATGACCCACAGGGCGGCCAGAGCCGTCCAGAACGCCACCACGAAGAACGCAGCCAAGACGTCTGAGGGGCGGTGCCACTGGTTGATGAGGGTGGCGATCCCAGCGAGGATGGCGTAAGTTCCGCCCACAAAGGCCGCCGCGGGCCGCCATCGGGGGGAGACCACTAGAAAGACCGCCGCCGCAGCGCTGGCAGCCAGCGTGCTGTGTCCGGACGGGAGAGAGTTCAACGCCAACGTGGCCACGCCCATATCGGGGCGGTCTGGCAGGCCCGCTTTGATCAGTTGTGTGGAGAGGTTGGCAGCGGCCATGGCAGCCAAGGCGATGCCGGCCGCCTTCCATCGCCGCCGGGCCAGCGTGACAAAAACCACCACCACGGTTGCCAACACCACGGACGTGGCGGGCAAGAGATCCAGAATTTGGGCGCTCTGCGCACCGATGCGTGCCTGCGCCACGGCAGCCTCAACCAGCGCTGACTCGTCAATGTACTGGCCCGTGGTGGTGTTGACGAAGATACGGTAACTCAGGATGAGCCCGGCCAGACTGATCAAGGCTGCTATGACAAATGGCCACGCAGCAGTCCGCGCTGGTGCGGAACCTCTGGGGCCTGTGCGGGACAGGGCAGCATGGGTATTCATTGTTCCTAGGTTCCCACATTTTCATGGGAGCTTGCTGACCACCGCGGTACAGTGGCACCATGCTCACCCTCCCGCCACTTGATGAAATCCTTGCCACCGCCCATGTTGTGGCCCTGCCCATGAAAGTAAAGTTCCGGGGGGTGGAGCTGCGTGAGCTCATGGTTTTTTCCGGGCCTGCCGGGTGGGCGGAATTTTCCCCGTTCCTGGAGTACAGCGACGTCGAATCGGCCAGGTGGCTGGCCTCGGCTCTGGAGGCGGGCTGGGTTGGGTATCCGGAATCGGTGCGGGACTGGGTCCCCGTGAATGCAACACTTCCTGCGGTTTCACCCGCAGAGGTCCCCGGCGTGTTGGCAGCTTTCAACATGGGCTCAGCTGGTGCAGCCCAGAGCGTGAAGATCAAAGTAGCTGAGGCTGGCCAGTCACTGGGCGAGGATGCCGCCAGGGTGGGAGCGGTCAGGCATCTGCTGCCCGAAGCCAAAATTCGTATTGATGCGAACGGCGGATGGGATGTGGGGCAGGCAGTTAAAGCGTTACGCATGCTGTCCGTGTTTGGACTGGAATATGCCGAACAGCCAGTAGCCACCATTGCCGAGATGGCCGCTGTCCGCAGCGCACTGGATGGTTCGGTTCTGATTGCAGCCGATGAAAGCGTCCGTAAGGCCACAGACCCACTGGCGGTGGCTCGTGCCGGTGCTGCCGATTTGTTGGTGGTCAAGGCCGCTCCGTTGGGTGGTGTGCGCAGGGCCTTGGAAATTGTGGCTGAGGCCGGGCTGCCTGCCGTGGTGAGTTCCGCCCTGGACTCCTCGGTGGGGATCAGCGCCGGATTGGCGTTGGCGGCCGCGCTGCCCGAATTGCCCTACGCGTGTGGCTTGGGCACGGTATCGCTGATGGCCGCAGACATTGCCTCCCCGAGCTTGGTGGCAGAAGCTGGTGGCATGAACGTGCGTGAGGTGGTGGCAGATCCGGGACTTTTGGCGCAGTTTGCCGCCCCCGCAGACCGCCGTGACTGGTGGCTGGGCCGGCTTCGGCGCGTTTACGCCGTGCTGGCAGGCGCTGAGGCCTAACCCCAACTTCGATCCGTGAGAAATGGTCGCTTCCATCCCGGAAAGTGGCTGATTAGCGACCATTTCTCACGGATCGATGCGGTGCGCCATCGCAGTGCTGATCCGCGCCAGGCTGAGGTTGGCTAGAGTTGGTGGCGTGACTTCACTTAGCTCAATGGATTGTGCCCGCTACGTTATAGATGCGCTGGAGCGTGCCGGCGTGCACCACGTGGTGGTGGCTCCCGGTTCCCGCAGCGCCCCACTTGCCTATGCCTTGGCTGAGGCCGAAGCCGACCGCCGGATCAAGGTGTCTGTGCGCATCGACGAGCGCGTTGCCGGGTTCACAGCCTTGGGCTTGGCGCTTGGCAGCGGCGAGGCCGTTGCCGTGGTGACCACCTCTGGCACGGCTGTAGGCAATCTTCTTCCGGCCGTCATGGAAGCCAACCATGCAGGGGTTTCCCTCATGGTGCTCTCCGCAGACCGGCCCGAGGAGTTGCGCGGAACGGGAGCCAATCAGACGACGGTGCAGCTGGATTTGTTCGGCGAGCATGTGCGATTCGCCACCGACGTCCCGGCCGGAACTGACCCCACGGGGGCCATATCCACCGCTATCAGCGCGGCACGCGGCCGTCTCGAGGGCATTCCCGCCGGCCCCGTGCAGGTAAATCTGGCCTTCCGCGACCCGCTCACACCCGCCCTGGACGGTTCCGAATGGGAGCGGCTTTTACCTGTCATCGAGACCCCTGACGCTTCCGCTGAGCTCCTGATGGACGACGCCGTCAACTCCTCCGCGATCAGCGGCACCGAGGTAGCTCCCGCGGAAGAGGACCGGGCCACCGCGGAAGATGTCCCGCCGGAGATAGTCCAGCCCTCCTCAAATCCCACGTCCAGCCACCGAACAGTAGTGGTTGCCGGGCACGGGGCCGGTCCGGAAGCGGAGTACTTTGCCCGAATGTTGGATCTGCCACTGCTGGCTGAACCGTCATCGAACGCCCGCTTTGGTCCGAACGCGATTGGTCCGTACCGGCTGCTGCTGGAGCTTTTTGGGCCAGGCAGCGCCCAGCCCATCCAGCGCGTGGTGGTCTTTGGGCGCCCCACCCTGTCCCGCCACATCAGCACCTTATTGGCACGCACCGATCTGGAACGGGCCTTGTTTGTGCCCCAACCCGTGCCGTGGTTTGACGCGGGACGCCGCACTGAATTAGTTCTGACCCAGTGGGACCAGCTTGTTGGATTCGCCGGAGCGGGCCCGCACGGATGGCTGGAAGCCTGGCAGGAAGCCGCTGCGAGGGCTGAAGAAGCGCTAGATGCCGCCCTGGATGCTGACCCGGATACGCAACCTGCTCAGCCGGTGCAGCTGACTGGGCCCGCACAGCTGACTGGGCCCGCAACGGCTCGCGCCGTCTGGGCAGCCGCCCACCGTGACGCTGGCAGTAATCTCATGCTCGGCTCCTCAAACCCTGTCCGTGATGCAGACCTTGCGGGCCGGCCAACACCGGCGAACAGTGCCATGGTCTTTGCCAACCGAGGCTTGGCCGGAATTGATGGCACTGTTGCCACAGCCACCGGGCTGGCACTGGCCACGGGGCGGCCCACGCGACTACTCCTCGGTGACCTCACACTCCTGCACGATTCCGGGGCCCTTATGATCGGCCCCACAGAAGCGTTACCTCAACTGCAAATCATTGTCCTCAACGATGGCGGCGGGGGGATCTTCACGCTGTTGGAGCACGGTTCGCTGGGCCAGTCACCAGGCTATGCGGGCGCCGTGGAACGCTTCTTTGGTACACCCCACACCGTGAACCTCGCGGCACTGGCCACCGCTTATGGCTGGTCCCACACGCTGGTGCGCACCAGGGAGGAACTCAACGCCGCGCTCACCTCGCCGTTGCTGGCACCGGAAATTATTGAGGTGGCCGCGGCGGAGCGGTCAGGCCTGCGGGAACTGCACGCCCACATTGAGCGTGCAGTTCTTACAGGACGCGGCTAAGGAACTCCTTGGTGCGAGCGTGCTGCGGGTTGGCGATGATCTCGCGGGGGTTCCCGAATTCCACTACCACACCGGCATCCATGAACGTCAGGGTGTCTCCCACTTCGCGGGCGAAGCCAATCTCGTGGGTTACCACGATCATGGTCATGCCGGATTTGGCCAGGTTTTTCATGACTTCCAGGACGTCCCCCACCAGTTCCGGGTCAAGGGCGGAGGTGGGCTCATCAAAGAGCATCAACTCCGGTTCCATGGCCAAGGCCCGGGCTATGGCAACACGTTGTTGTTGACCGCCGGAGAGCTGGGCAGGGTAGAAATTGGCGCGGTCACTTAGACCCACCATCTCCAATAATTCACGTGCTTTGAGCTTCGCGGCTGCCTTGGACTGACGCTTGACCTGGGTAGGTGCTTCAATCACGTTTTGCAGGGCAGTCTTGTGGGGGAACAAGTTGAAGCGCTGGAACACCATGCCAATTTCGCGGCGCTGGGCCGCGATCGCCTTGGTGTTCAGATCGTGCAGCTTGCCGTTGACTTCCCGGTAACCGATCAAGTCATTGTGCACGTAGATGCGGCCTGCACTGAGGGTTTCCAAAAGGTTGATGCAGCGCAACAGGGTCGATTTTCCCGAACCCGACGGGCCAATGATGACGGAGACCTCGCCCGGGTTGACAGTCATGTCAATGCCTTTGAGGACGTGGTGGTCACCAAAGAACTTGTGCACGCCCTGAATCTCCACCAAGGGCTTAGGTGTGGCGGCTTTGTAGGTTGAGTCAGGCAAGGTTGTTCCCCCTGGGCTTCAAGATGGGGTCAGTGGTGGCCGGTGGTTTCTCTTTGACGGGTGCCTTCATAACGTTGTCAACGCCCTTACCGAAGTGCCGTTCAATGTAATACTGACCCACCATCAACACTGATGTGATGACCAAGTACCAAATCGCTGCCACAATGAGCAGCGGGATGGGTAGGTAAGTCCGGTTGGCAATGGTGTTGGTGACAAATGTTAGGTCCAGGGTGAATGGGATAGCCAACACCAATGAAGTGGTTTTCAGCATGCCAATAGTCTCATTTCCCGTGGGTGGGACTATGACACGCATGGCCTGCGGGAGGATGATCCTCCACATGATCTTTGAACGACGCATGCCCAACGCTTCGGCGGCTTCCATCTGGCCGTTGTCTACCGATTTCAGTCCGGCACGGAAAATCTCAGCCAAGTAGGCGGACTCGTTCAAACCGAGACCAACAATCGCGCCCACCAAGGCAGTGATTACGGTTTCGGTATTGACGGAGAACCATTCAGGGCCAAATGGCACGCCAATGATGATCTTGGGAAACAGCACGGCTACCAGGCCCCAGAAAACCAGCTGGGTGTAGACCGGGGTGCCACGGAAGAACCAGACCCAGAACCAGGCTACGTACCTGAAAAGTGGGTTGTCTGACTGGCGCATGAAAGCCAAGCAAATTGCCAATGCAATGGCCAGCACCATGGAGGAGACAGTCAGTAACAGTGTCCAGCCAATACTTTGAAGTACAAGAACATCGAATAGATATTTGCCAACGGTGTCCCAGCGGAAGTTCTTGTTCGTGACCAGGCTTTGGATCGCCAGTGCAACAAACAGAAGAATAAAGGCGGCGCCAACCCACCGGCCGGGGTGACGAACAGGAACTGCCTTGATCAGTTCAACTCCGCCGGCCCCGCCCGATGACTGCACCCCACGGGCGGGTGTGCTCAATTGC
Source organism: Arthrobacter sp. UYCu511 (assembly GCF_040547105.1). NCBI lineage: Bacteria > Bacillati > Actinomycetota > Actinomycetes > Micrococcales > Micrococcaceae > Arthrobacter > Arthrobacter sp. UYCu511. Next base: position 38,374 of record NZ_JBEPPB010000012.1, on the reverse strand, counting down.
TTGTCACCGGGTTCAGGACAGCCTTGGAGATAGCACCTTCATTATTGTTCCAGTCCTTCAGGATTTGGTTGTAGGTGCCGTCTTCCATGAGCTTGTTCATGACCTTCTCGATGACCTCCGCGAATGCTGTGTCATCCTTGGCGATGGCGATTCCCTGCTCAGCGGAGTCGTAAACGTCGCCGAGCGTTTCCAAAGAATCTCCGGTCTTCTGCAAGGCGTTCTTAATGATGGGGGAGTCTGCGCTCATGGCGTCGATGCTACCGCTGACCAGACGCGTGGTGACATCCGTCTGGTTCTTCAGCGAGATGATCTCAATGGCCGGTTTGCCGTCAGCAACGCACTTTGCGGAACGGTCCTTCACATCGGGATCTTCCTCGACAGTGCCGGTCTGCACGCCAATCTTCTTCCCGCAAATGTCATCAAGGTTGATGTTCTTAGGGTTGCCCTTCTGGACAGCCCACCAAACGCCAGCGTTGAAGTAGCTGACAAAGTTCACGGCTTTTGAACGTTCCGGGGTGATGGTGAACGAGGAGATTCCTAGATCATATTTGGATCCGAGCGAGGGCAAGATGGTGGAGAACTCGGAGGTTTGTACCTTGACGTCCTTGCCCAGTACGGCTCCAATGGCCTTGGCAATGTCAACGTCGTAACCGATGGGAGTCTGGCCGTCGGTGGCGAGGAATTCTGCTGGTTCGTAGGAGGTGTCAGATCCCACGTTGAGGGTCGACTTATCCTTAAGCGCAGCAGGTAGGAGTGCGATCAGTGCATCGTCCGCCTTGACCGTGGAGGGATCGAAGGTGGCGCCGCCGCTGCCCGTTGTGGTGCCTTCCTCAGCGTTGTTGCAACCGGTCAATGCCAACGCTGAAACGGCCAGAACAGCCGCAAATCGCAGGCCCAGTTTGGATGAGATGTGCATGATTTACCCTTTGTGAAGTCCCTGAGGAGCCAGTATTTGAAATCTAGTGTAGCCTGCCAGTGACTTGCGTCACGGTAAACAAGTTTTTACTAGTGAACAACTAAATGTTGGCTCGCGCAAGAGCTCGCACACTGAGGGTGTCTGAAAACCAGGGCAGATCGGTGCCCTACGGGTGGTTGGGGAGGTTCAGAGCCTGCAGCATGGGCCGAAATTTGGCCCATGTCTCGGCCAGTTCGGCAGCCGGATCGGAGGCCTCAACAATGCCCGCGCCGGCGTACAAACGAACGGTGTGTTCGTCCTCCAGGACGGCTCCGCGCAAAGCAATGCCCCATTCGCCGTTGCCCGCCCCATCCAGCCAACCCACCGGTCCCGCATAAGGACCGCGGTCCATTTTCTCCAGATCCAAGATCAGCTTCCCGGCTTCTTCCCGAGGGGTTCCACACACGGCCGCAGTGGGGTGCAGGGCCTCAACCAGCGCCAAAGACGTGGGTAGATGGCCATTTGAGCTAGCTAATTGGGCAGTCACATCGGAGGCCAGATGCCACACGTTGGGTAGCTCCAAAATGAATGGCTCTGCCGGGAAAGAGAGGTCCGTGGAGAAGGGTGCCAGCTGCCGGGTAAGTGAGCGGACGGCAAAATCGTGTTCTTGGCGTTGTTTGAGTGAACCTCCAAGAACCGTATCCGCAAAGCCTGTTGAGCCGGCCGGTTCATCCTCGCGGTCAAGCGTTCCTGCCAGGACACGTGCTTGAGCTGTGGAGCCATCAACCTTGATGAGTATCTCCGGTGTGGCGCCCACCAGACCACGGACGCCGTAGGTCCAACATTGACCGTAAAGCTCCACTAATCGTTGCAGAATTGAAACCCGCCGCACTGGTTCCGGGAAGGTAGCCACCACATCCCGTGCCAAAACCACCTTTTCTAAGCCACCTGCGGTAATGGCATTGACCCCCGCGCGGACGGAATCCTTCCATTGCTCTTCGGAGAGTGCCCCTGGTCTTAGCGTTCCAACAGAGGGGGTGGCCGGCGTCGAACTTCTAGCGGTGGCCAGGGCCCGCAGCAGGTTCAGGGCGGATTTAGCGGTAGGGACTGCGCCGTCCAGGGACAGCTGGGTGAGCCAGGCCGTGCCGGAGGAGAAGCCCACCACCAAGGCAGGGACTATGAGTACGGATTCGAAGGCGCTGCTTTTTGAGAAGGCAAAAGAGCCAAAGGCCATGGCGCCGGTGCCGGGCATGCGCACGGGATCGTTCACGGCAGCCGTGGCCACCAGTGATTTCCACCACTGTTCGGCGTCGGCAAAGCGCGTGGGGCCTGTGGCGGCAAAGGAGGCGATTTCGCCAAAACCTAGCAAGCCCTCGCCTAGGCGCAACCAGCACAGCGGTCCAACGCCTGGATCAGCCCCCAGCAAGTCCGCAGGGCCGGTGATGCCAAGCTCCGTCAGCGTGGCCGGGGTGAGGGCCAAGGTGAGGGTACGCAGCGAAAAGGAAACAGTCATGATGAGTCCAGATTACTCTCTGGGGCGCCAAAAACAGGTGCTTGCACGGTGTGATGGCCCACAACCTTGCCCAAACATCGGCGAACAATGCGCGAAGCTGCACAAAGTTTGAGAGACTAAGGGAGTGAACCGTGCATCCTTGGAGAAGCGTCCGGAAGAAATGGCCGCCATGTTTGACGACGTGGCCCCCAAATACGACGTCGTCAACGATATTTTGTCGATGGGACAGACGCGCCGTTGGCGGCGCATTGTCCTCGAAGCCGTGGATGCAAAGCCCGGCCAGCGGGTGTTGGATCTCGCCGCCGGCACCGGCACCTCGAGCGAACCGTTTGCCGACGCTGGCGTGAACGTGGTGGCCTGCGATTTCTCCGTGGGCATGCTCAAAGTTGGTAAACGCCGCCGCCCGGACATTGACTTTATTGCCGGGGATGCAACCAACCTGCCGTTTGCCGATAACTCCTTTGACGCTTCCACCATCTCCTTTGGCTTGCGTAATGTGATGGATCCGAAAAAGGCGTTGCGGGAGATGCTGCGCGTCACCAAGCCCGGCGGCACGCTGGTGGTGGCCGATTTCTCACACCCCACCTTTGCCCCTTTCCGCACTGTTTACACCGAATATTTGATGCGAGCCTTGCCTCCCATCGCCAAAAAAGTTGCCTCCAACCCTGCGGCGTACGTGTACTTGGCGGAGTCCATCAGGGTGTGGCCCAATCAGGACAAGCTCTCCGCCTGGCTCACCGAAGCAGGTTGGGATGCCGTGGCCTACAGGAATTTGAGCGGTGGCATTGTGGCCGTGCACCGAGCCGTGAAACCCCTGACGGTTGATGGCGAATCAGCCGCAACCGATCGCTAAACAAAGGAACTCCACCCACAGTGAAGGTACTCATAGTAGGTGCCGGTCCCGCCGGATCCACTGCGGCCTGGCATCTGGCATCCGCCGGGATTGACGTCACCGTGCTGGAAAAGACCCGCTTTCCACGTGAAAAGGTTTGCGGCGACGGGCTCACCCCACGGGCCGTGCGCGAAATGGCGCTCATGGGCCTGCCGCACGAGCCCTCCGAAGGATGGCGCCGCAACAAGGGCCTACGGCTGATTGCCGCCGGGCGCCAAATTGAGGTGCCGTGGCCCGAACTCAGCGACTTCCCCAATTACGGGCTCATCCGTACCCGGCTGGGCTTCGATGAAGCACTGGCCAATCATGCCCGCGCCGCCGGTGCCACCATCCTCGAGGGCCATTCGGTGACACAGGCATTGACGGACGACGCCGGCACTGTGGTGGGTGCACGGGCATCACTGGTGGACGGGGCTGGGCGCAAGACGGGCGAAACTGTGGACTTCCAGGCCGACGTGGTGCTTGCCGCGGACGGGAACTCCACCCGCACTGCCGTCTCGTTGGGGCACGCCAAACGTGACGACCGGCCCATGGGCGTTGCTTACCGTACGTATTTCACCTCACCTCGGCACGAGGACGATTGGATGGAGGGCTGGCTGGAGCTTCCTTCTCCCAACGGACGGGTTCTGCCAGGGTACGGATGGGTGTTTGGGGTAGGTGACGGAACCTCCAACGTTGGTTTGGGCATACTGAACACCTCTAAGGAATTCGGCAAGCTCGATTACCGCGGCGTGCTGCGTGACTGGACTGCGGCCATGCCCGGGGAATGGGGTTTCACCCCTGAAAACCAGGTGGGACCCATCAGGGGTGCCGCCCTGCCCATGGCCTTCAACCGGACTCCGCACTATTCGGGCGGCCTGCTCCTGCTCGGTGATTCCGGCGGCATGGTGAGCCCCTTTAACGGTGAGGGAATTTCCTACGCCATGGAATCTGCCCGGTTCGCGGCAGAACAGATCATCCAGGCAGCAGGCACCAACTCGCGTCTCGCAGCAGATCACGCACTGTCCAACTACAGCACCCTGGTGCGTGATGCGTGGGGCAGCCACTTCACCATGGGGCGGGTTTTTGCTTCCATGATTGGAAATCCCACCATCATGAAGTTGGCGCTGCGCACGGGCATGAGTGTTCCGGTGCTGATGCGGTTTGTGGTTCGGTTGATGACGAATCTGACGGACACAGACAAACGTGGTTTTGAGGATAGAGTGATTCATCTACTGGAGAAGCTCGTCCCTGCTACCAGCAACCAGGACACTACCCGCACATCCGAGCAACAATCCCTACCAAAAGTTAGTGTTAAGCAGTGACTACTTCCGCGAACCACAGCTGGACCCATGCCGGGCAAGGACGCCCTGAATCTCACGACTCCAACCCCAGCACCATGGCCATTGCCACGGGGCTGGCACTGCCGTCCGGTTTTTCGGCAGTGGCAGAAGACCCGGATCTGGGCCCCTCGATTGCCATGAGCATGGCCAAGGTGGAGAAGGTGCTGCGTGAAGCAATTGCCCACTCTGATCCTCTGGCCGACGCCACGAGCCGGCACCTGGTAGAAGCCGGCGGCAAGCGCATCCGTCCGCTGCTGGTCCTTCTGGCCGCCCACCTTGGGGACCCGAACCGGAAGGAAGTGGTGCAGGCCGCCGTGGTGGTTGAACTGACGCACCTGGCCACGCTCTACCACGACGACGTCATGGACTCGGCGCCCTTCCGCCGCGGCGCCCCCACGGCCCACGAAGTATGGGGCAACACTGTTGCCATTCTTACGGGTGACCTCATCTTTGCGCGCGCTTCAATTCTGGTCTCGGAACTGGGCGGGCGGGCCCTGGGAATTCAGGCACGCACCTTTGAGCGGCTGTGCCTGGGCCAACTGCATGAGACAGTTGGCCCGCGTGAAGACGAAGACCCCATTGAGCATTACCTCTCGGTTATTGCCGATAAGACCGGTTCGCTAGTTGCCGCCTCTGGCCAGCTCGGGGCAATCTTTGCCGGTGTTGATGAGAGCCTTCAAGATGTCATGCTCGAATACGGTGAAAAAGTGGGCGTTGCTTTCCAACTGGCCGATGACGTCATTGATGTCACCGGTTTGAAGCAGGTTTCTGGAAAGTCCCCGGGAACGGATCTGCGCGAAGGCGTCCCTACCCTGCCCGTGTTGCTGCTGCGCAATGCTGCTGCCGCCGGAGACGCCGATGCCGCCGCAGCGCTTGCTCTGGTAGATGGCGATCTGAGCAGCGATGAGTCACTGGCCGCGGCCGTGAAGGCGCTGCGTGAACATCCTGTCACGCTTGAGTCTTGGGCCGTGGCGCGGCAATGGTCGGACGCCGCCATTGCTGCACTGGCTCCGCTACCGGAAGGTATGGTCAAAACAGCGCTGGCCAGCTTCGCCGAAGCCGTGGTCTCACGCGACGTTTAGCTTGGGCGCAATGGGGGCTGGGTGCTCGGGATTTACTTTTGTGCACCCAGCTTCGGCATGACGTAGGGGCTTAGGGCCTCAGCGCTGTTATTCCAGTGCGCCGGCGCATTCCGACGCCGAGCTTCTGCTTCTGAAGCCGAAGCCAAGCCAGCATCGTCGACGCTGACCATGACTCCGCTGTGTTGGAGATTGAAGAATCGAATCACAATGCGGCGGCCGTTGACGTTCCAAACGCACGCCTGAACAATGGGATCGTGCCAAGGATTTGTGCCCTCACCATAGAGGGTTATGAGCCGGTTATGGATGTCATCGTAGCCTTGCCGTGTGGACGGATTATCTGTTTGCATGGAGGAATAAACCTGCATGCTGATGCCCAGAAATCTCCCGTTGTAGGAAGTCCATGAGGAGGCGATCTCCCCGCCAGCCATGGGAGTACGCAGCGAGTAATGCGCTACAGCGGGGGCGGCGCTGGCCTCATCCCAAGCGGCCCCAGAGACCAATCCATGGCGTTCAAACCACGCCTTGCGGTCGAAGTCTGAGCGGGGCCACATCCCCTCAACCAACTTTTCAACCAGGCCAACAATTGCAGCCGGTTCCGGATCCAATGTGTTCGAAGCTTCCTGTGCGTTCATAACGCCACGCTACCGCTCCCGGATGAATATTCCCATAGCCATTCGCTGCGTACTTGCTGTGGGTTAGTCCTGGTCGGTGAGTACTTCCTTGAAGACCCAATCAAGCATGTCGAACACAAACTCGCTAAAGGTGCCTTCTTCGTTGATCCATTCACCCGTGGCGTTGTTGCGGCGCCAGACAATGGGATCGGGAACGTCCGCCTGATCTGCCAGCATTCCCCACGTGTAGTTCTCGTCTTTGTCCTCGAGGAAGAGTAGGTAACCGTCTTCGAGTTCCAATTCTTCGGGATCCCAGAAGTAGTAGTAGGCCTCCATGAGTTCCTCGCAGTTGCCCAAGGCGTGCAGGAATTCGCGCAAAGCCAGGGGTACTGTGATCTGCAATTCGGAGAAGACTGCGTCCAGGTCCGCCACGGTGATGCCGTCGGCCTCCTGCCAGGGCTCCTCCAAGTACAAGGGGACCAGACCGCGGAACTTCTCTACGAACATGTCAGACATTAAAATCTCCAGAAACTAGCAACAGGTAGCAATGCGCTCTAGAGCAATCTTAGCCGCGCTGGCCCCGCCGCGGTGTCCAGCTACGGGCAGCCAGGGGAGCATGCCAGCCGTAGCGCAGACTCAGCATGCGCAAGGCGAAAACCACTACAGTGGCCATAGCCCCCGTGGTAAAGCTCAGCCAGCCCAGATGCCATAATCCAGTGGCTAAACCGGCACCAATAAAGGCCGGAATCGCGTAAAGGTCCTTGGGGTCAAAAACCTTGGGGACGTCATTGGCGGTGACATCGCGCAGGATCCCTCCGCCCACGGCGGTGGTGACTCCCAGGAGGATGGAGGCCACGGGGTTCATTCCCGCTTCGAGGGCCTTGAGCGTACCTGTGACGCAAAACAATGCCAACCCGCCGGCGTCGAACATGAACAGCAGGCGGCCACTGCGCTGGACGTTTTTCACCGTGAAATAGACCAAGGCGGCAGCTGCTGCAGGGGGCAACAAATAGATCTGATTTGTGAAGGCGGCAGGAGGTCCGGCATTCAAGACGATGTCGCGGATGACACCGCCGCCCAGGCCCACCATGGAGCCCAGCAGGAGCGAACCGACAAGATCAAAACCCTTGCGGGTCGCGAGCAGGCAGCCCGAAACTGCGAAGAAAAAGACGCCGAGTAGGTCAAGGATGAGGAGCAGATCAAAGTTCATGGACGCATTCGTGGATCGGCAGCCGGTAACAGCTGCAAGGGGCAGGCAGCGCTAAGCTTAATGGGTGCTGGCAGACAATGCCCAATTTCCTATCACACGGGAGCCATTTGTGACTACGCTGGAAAAATGGATGCCGCTCAGCCGCTGATTTACGTTCATGACTTCCACATGCAATTCGGGGCCAAAAAAGTCATTGAGGGACTTTCCTTTGACGTGGCGCGCGGGGAGACGTTTGGATTTCTGGGCAGCAACGGCAGCGGTAAAACAACCACCATCAGGGCTTTACTGGGCATCTACCGGCCCACGGCGGGAACTCTTGAGATCAATGGCAAGGTGTTCAGTGATGATTACGGTGCCCGGCTCGGCTACCTGCCCGAGGAGCGCGGGCTGTATAAAAAAGAGTCGGTACTGGATGTGATGAGTTACTTTGGCCGGCTCAAGGGGTTATCCAAACAGGACGCGGTGGAGTACTCCCGGCAGTTCTTGGAGCGCGTGGATCTTTCCGACAAGGCAGATGTACGCGTGGACAAGCTCTCTGGTGGTGAACAACAAAAAGTGCAGCTGGGTGTGACCATTATGAATGAGCCGGAGCTGTTGATCTTGGATGAGCCCACCAAGGGGTTCGACCCCGTGAACCGGCGTCTGCTCATGGACATCATCGAGGAACGCAAAGAAGCTGGGGCCACGGTCATGATGGTCACCCACCAAATGGAGGAAGTGGAGCGGCTCTGCGACCGGATCATTCTGCTCAAGAATGGGCGGGCGGAGGCGTACGGCACCATTGCGGAAGTCCAAAACCAGTTTGGCGGGCGGACCATTCGGCTGAAATATTCGGGTGTGTTGCCCCGCTCACCGCACTACGCAGTGGTCTTGCAAGAAACCAACTACGCAGAGCTTTCGCTGGAGGATTCCGCAGATGAAGCCGAGGTGTTGAAGGAACTGGTGCTGGCCGGGGTGGTGGTGCGCGGGTTTGTGGCAGCCAAGCGCAGCCTGGAAGACATTTTCATACAGGTGTACGGGGAGGCGGGCGGTGCGCAGGACGGCACAGCCACACCAGCAGCCCGGGGACTTCGAAGGAAGGGGCGCTACGATGGCGCGGCGTAACTTGGGCACGGTGGTGAAGTTTGAGTTCACCCGCACCATCAAGAAGCGGCGTTTTTGGATTGCCACCTTGGCCATCCCCGTGCTGCTGGGAATAGTTTTTGCTCTGGTTTTTATCAGCAATTCCGCCACGGCAACTCGCTCCGACGAGCAAAAGAACCAGACACTTGCGTTCACCTATACGGACACCTCCGGGATCATCGACCCCAAGGTGGCCACCGCCATGGGCGGGGTCCCGGAGCAGAACCCGGGCACCGCAGCGCAACGTGTTAAAGGGGGTGAACTAAATGCCTGGTTCAGCTTCCCTGCGGACATCACCAAGGAGCCGGTGCTGGTCTATGGGGCGGATCAGGGAATCTTCAAAAACGGCACGTATGAGGCTGTAGCCAAGGAACTGGTGGTTCGCTCGGCGCAGGAAAAGGTGGGCTCGGCGGAGCTGACGGCGGCGGTGCAAGGGAATTTCAGGACAGAATCTCAGACGTTCAAGGACGGCGAACCTTCGGGCGGGCTCGCAACAGTGGTGCCGCCGCTGCTGTTTCTGGTGCTGTTTTATGTGGTGATCATCCTGCTGGCGAACCAGATGCTGGCGTCCACGTTGGAGGAGAAGGAAAACCGTGTGACGGAGATGATCCTGACCACGCTGAACCCCACCACGCTGGTAGTGGGCAAGGTGATTTCGCTATTTCTGGTGGGGGCCGTGCAGGCGTTGGTGTTTGCCACGCCCATGGTGCTGGGCTACCTATTCTTCCGCGAGCAACTGAACATGCCCAACTTTGATTTATCCACGCTGCAGTTCCAATTCCTGCCCATGCTGACTGGGGCGCTGATGTTCATTGGCGGGTTCATCTTGTTCACCGGCGTGCTGGTGGGGATCGGGGCTGTCATGCCCACAGCGAAGGATGCCAGCACCGTGTTCGCCCCGGTCATGATCATGATGTTCATCCCGTTCTACATTGTCACTTTGGTGGTTAGTGACCCGGGCTCACTGATCGTGGAAATATTCACGTTCTTCCCATTCACAGCGCCCATCACGGCCATGCTGCGCAACGCCTTCGGCTCCCTCCCGGGCTGGCAGGCGGGCATCGTCATTGCCGAATTGTTCATCTTCGGTGCCCTGGCCCTGCGCATTGCCGTGCACTTGTTCCGCTACGGCTCCATTGAATATTCCCGCAAGCTTTCCCTGCGTACAGCGTTTGCGCGGAAAGGCTGAGGCCCGGCCCTGGTGAATGCCGCAACTACTTCTTCTTGAACGTCTCTAGGAAGGCCTGGCGTGGGTGTTCGATCCCTGGCAGCGCGGTGAGGTCGCGCTTGGCGAAGGAGCCGGCAGTCCACGCCGTAAACACATGCCACTTGCGGTTAAAGGTGGGCACTGCCAGGCCGTGGTAGAGCCGGTCCGCAAACCAGGCGGGCCGGTTCTTTAGTTCAATACCCAGTACGACGGCGGCGCCCCGGCCCACCCCGTAGCTCGCCAGGGTGCCCAGGGACTTGTGCCTGAATTCCACAAGGGGCTTGCCGTCCAGATCGGCGGCGATGTTCCGGGCCAGTACCTTCGCTTGACGCATGGCATTTTGGGCGTTCGGGGCGTAGAAAGCAGGCTGCTTTTCTGCGTTAGCATCGGGGACCTGGGCGTTGTCGCCAGCAGCCCACGCGCCGGGGACCGGTACGCCGTCGTCAGTGATGACCTGCAACTTGGCATTGGCATTGACGTGTCCCTTGGGCCCGCGGGGAACATCGGTGTCATCCAACACGGGATTGGGTTTGACCCCTGCTGTCCAGACAAGAGTATTGGCGGCGAAGGTGGTGCCGTCGCTGAGCACCACCTGAGAATCAACACACGATGTCATGGTGGTCTCCAGACGAACGTCGATGCCGCGCTCACGCAACTGCATCAAGGTGAATTTGGAGAGTTTGGGGCCCACTTCCGGAGCCACCCGGTCCAACGCTTCCACAAGGACCCACCGGAGGTCGCTGCGGCTCAGTGAAGGGTATTCATCCACGGCAAGTTTGGACAGGTCGCTCAGCTCGCACAGCGCCTCCACCCCTGTATAGCCGCCCCCGACGAAGACGAAGGTCAAGGCTTTGGCGCGCTCCTGTGGATCAGTGGCTGCCGCCGCGATGGCAATGTTTCCCAGTACTTGGTTCCGCACATGGACGGCCTCTGCCAAGGTCTTGAAGCCGATCCCGTGCTCGGCCAGCCCTGGCGTGGGAAAGGTCCGGCTGACGGCGCCCATGGCAAGGACTACGTGATCAAAGGACATGGTGGAGGGTGTACCGGTGAGCGATTCAAGAGCCGCGGTGCGTCCGGCCAGGTCCAAGGAGAGGAGCCGGCCGCGAAACAAATCCAAGCCCTTCAATGCACGGGAAAGGTCAACAGCAACGCTCCGGGCATCGAGCTCGCCCCCGGCCACCTCCGGTAGCAGTGGCTGGTAGGTCATGTACGGATTAGGCTCAACCACCGTGATGTGTGCCCTGCCTCGCGGTAGCGCCCGGCGCAACCCCCATGCGGTGTAGAGGCCTACGTACCCACCGCCAAGAATAAGGATATGAGGGACTTGTGTGGGGGTCATGGCCCCTCCTAGAGGGTGGAATCTTTAAAGGAACAATTCTGTTGCCGTCCCTTCCACGATCGTCCCATTGGGCCCGGACGTCAATAACTCGAGGTGACTTGGCCGTGGTGCAGGCAAGCCTTGACGGGTTGGCCTTTGAGGGCCTCTAATGGCCACATGGGGACACGGAATAAGGGTGTCAGAGAGTTGCCTTGGCGGCGCAAGGGCAGATTGCCCCGCGCGGGTTCCGGCTTGCCGGTTTCTGGCTCCACGGCCCAGGTGCCCATGACGTCCTTGCAGCGAAGGGTCCTGTGGGTGGCTATTCTTGCCTCCTTCGTGGCGTTTCTTGACGGAGCCATCGTCAATGTGGCGCTCCCAGCCATCAAAGACGATCTGGGAGGCGGCTTAGCCACTCAGCAATGGGTAGTTGATGCCTATCTGCTGACGCTGGGTGCTTTGATCCTGCTGGCCGGTTCACTTTCGGATACCTTTGGCCGGATTCGCATTCTTGGCGTGGGGCTTGGTATCTTCGACATCGCTTCTATGGCCTGTGCGGTGGCACCCACAGGTGCCTTGCTGATCGCCGCCCGTGCCGTCCAAGGTGCCGGGGCTGCACTGCTGGTGCCCAGCTCGCTGGCACTGATCACCTCGGCCTTCACAGGCCCCGGGCGGGCAAAAGCCATTGGCTCATGGACTGCCTGGACCGGGACAGCCTTCGTCGCAGGTCCGCTGCTGGGAGGGGTGCTGGTGGAATACGTCAGCTGGAGGCTCATCTTCGCTATCAACGTTCTTCCCATCGCGGGAACGCTGGTGCTCCTGGCCGGGTTGGGCCGGAACAGCAGCGCAACACCCCAGCTGGCCGGGGCGAGCTCTGCCACCGATCCGGGCGCATCAAGAGTTCGCCCTAGCGTTGACGTCGCCGGTGCAGTCTTGGCGGCGGTGGGCTTGGCTGGCACGGTGTTTGCATTGATTGAGCAGCAGCGCTTGGGCTGGAAGAACCCTGCGGTCTCGGTCCCGTTCGTGGCCGGGATGGTGCTGCTGGCTGCTTTCCTTCTCTGGGAGGCCCGGAGCCGGCACCCCATGATGCCTCTGGGGTTGTTCAAAGCCCGCAATTTTGCCGTGGGCAATCTAGCCACGGCCTTCGTCTACGCAGGGGTTTCGTTGGGGCCGCTGATGGTGGTGATTTTCTTACAGGAAGTGGCAGGGTTCACGGCTGCGCAGGCAGGCCTGGCAACGCTGCCGGTAGCGGTGCTTACCATCTTCTTGGCCGGTGTCTTCGGAGGCCTGGCCGGGCGCTATGGCCCGCGCTTGTTTATGGCAGTGGGTCCAGCGGTGGCCGGGTGCGGCTTTTTATGGATGATGACGGCAACCGAACCATTTAACTTCTGGTTCCAGATGCTTCCGGGCCTTATCTTGTACGGAATTGGCCTATCCGTGACCGTGGCGCCACTGACGTCTGCCATTCTTGGTGCCGTCCCTCCGTTACAAAGCGGCATCGGATCTGCTGTAAACAACGCGGTCTCCCGAGTGGCTGGCCTCGTTGCCATCGCTTTGGCCGGGATCATCCTAGGAACAGCTCTAGATGTTGACTCGTTCCGGCGGATCATGGTGGTGGTTGCAATCTTGCTGCTGGTGGGAGGGGTCATCTCCGCCGTAGGCATCAGCAACAAGGACACCGGCGGGTTTGTGCCGGACGAGGCAGCTGCTTGCTGCCAGGACAAGGCGGCCCCCGGAGCTGTTGCGGCCGGCTCCGGTCAGAGTGGCTTCGGGCAGGCCCGCACCGGATGATACGCCGCCAAACGTGGATCGAGCAGGTCCAGGTCCGGCTGGCACAAACTGTTACACGCATCTTAGGAGAAACCATGGACGCAAAAATCCCGGCCACGGCGGCAGACATCATGAGCAGCCCCGTAATAACCATCCCTGCGGATACGGCGGTGGCTCAGATCGCGGAACTGTTGCGTTCCCACCGGATCAGCGGTGTGCCAGTGGTAGACCATTCCGGCCACGTCTTGGGGCTGGTTAGCGAATTTGACCTGCTCGCCAAGGAAGGCAAAACAGCCGCATCCCTGATGACCACTGCGGTGATCTCCGTCAGCGAAGACACTCGCATTGCAGACCTGAGGCATCTGCTGATTGAAAAACGAGTCCGCCGGCTCCCGGTACTTCAGGAGGGCCGAGTGGTAGGGATAGTCAGCCGGGGTGACATTGTCTCCTTGCTTGCCACCGAATGGGTGTGCGGGGTGTGCGGGGAACCTGTCCGCGGACCCACGCCGCCGGACAAATGCCCCCGATGCCAAGGTGATGGCAGCCGGTTTGAGCTCCATGAACAACCGCCCGGAACCTGAGCCGCCACCTCAGAGAGCCGGCCAGCTAGGCGGCACCGGCCACTTCCACACACAGACTTGAAGGAGATGGACAATGAACGAGTCGAGGACAGCGGACGCCGGGGCCCTGGTGGAGTTTTACCGGCGGATGGTGCTCATCCGCAAGTTCGAATTAACCGCGGACCAAATGTACAAGCGGGCCAAGATTGGCGGGTACTGCCACTTGAACTTGGGCGAAGAGGCATCGGTGGTGGGGCTGATGGATGCCTTGCGGCCCACCGATTACCTGTTCACCAACTACCGGGACCACGGCTACGCCCTGATGCGTGGCATGGATACCGGCAAGGTCATGGCAGAACTGTTTGGCAAGACCACCGGCGTCTCCAAGGGGCGGGGTGGCTCCATGCACATGTTTGACACGGGCACGCGGATGCTGGGCGGCTACGGAATTGTGGGCGGGCAGATCCCGCCGGCGACGGGTGCGGCTCTGGCGCTGACGTACCGCGGCGCACCCGGCCCGGACGCCGAAGCGGTCATGTGCCAGATGGGGGATGGAACCACCAACATCGGTGCGTTTCACGAGTCGTTGAACTTAGCCGCGGTGTGGTCGCTGCCCATTGTCTACGTTGTCATCAACAACAGGCTGGGCATGGGCACCACTGTGGAGAAAGCAGCGGGGGAGCCTGAGCTGTACAAGCGCGGCGCGTCCTACCGGATACCCGGGGTCAGGGCCGACGGCGACGACGTTCTGGCAGTGCGCCAGGCAGCCACCGACGCGTTGGATCAGGCGCGGACGCAACGTCGGCCAGCCCTGCTGGAGCTGATGAGTTACCGGCTGCGCGGCCACTCGGTGGTTGACCCGGCCCGTTACCGTTCCGCAGCGGACGTTGAAACCGCCCAAGAGGCTGACCCCGTGCCGGCACTGCGTGCCCAACTAATTGCCGATGGCACTCTCACCGAAAAACAGGCGGACGCCATTGAAACAGAGATGGAGGAGCAGGTGGCGGCTGCGGTCGCGTTTGCGGATGCGGGGCCGGACCCCACCCCCGATCAGCTCTTTGACTATGCGTATGCAACGCCGGTGCCCAATGCGCCCACGGCACTTCCCGGGGAAAGGATGGTGGTGCTGCCATGAGCGCAGAAGCCGACAAGACAAAACTGGTGACCTACCGGCAGGCGTTGAATGACACCCTCCGCAGCGAAATGAGCCGGGACGAAAAGGTGATCCTGCTGGGTGAGGAAATTGGCATTTTTGAGGGTTCCTACAAGATCACGGCAGGGCTGCTGAGTGAGTTCGGCCCGGAACGGGTCAGGGACACGCCCATCGCCGAGGAAGGCTTTGTGGGGGCGGCCATCGGAGCCGCCATGCTGGGTATGCGCCCGGTGGTGGAGATCATGACACTGAACTTCAGCCTGATCGCCATCGACCAGATTGTGAATCACGCGGCCAAGATCTACGGCATGTTTGGCGGCCAGCAAAGCGTACCCCTAGTGATCAGGATGCCCGGCGGCGGAGGGCAGCAGTTGGCAGCCACACACTCACAGAACCTGGAAGTCTGGTATGCGCACGTACCCGGTCTCAAGGTGGTGGCACCCTCCACACCGGCTGACGCCAAGGCGCTGCTATTGGCAGCCATCCGGGACGATGATCCCGTCATCTTTCTGGAGAACCTGGCCCTGTACAACACAAAGGGCGAAGTCCCGCCAGAGGATACGCCGGGCGAAATCGGTAGGGCCGCCGTCGTCAAGGAAGGCACAGACCTGAGCGTGATCACATACTCGCGTGCCACAACCGTCGCCGTGGAGGTGGCCCGCCAAATGGCGCAGGAGGGCATCTCCGTGGAGGTGGTGGACCTGCGCAGCCTGCGACCCCTTGACCGGCCCACCATCTGCGCCTCTGTGCGCAAGACCGGACGGGCCGTGGTCCTCGAGGACGATTGGCTCAGCTACGGTATTGGTGCAGAAATCTCGGCCACATTGATGGAGGGCGCCTTTGACTACTTGGATGCACCGGTGCGCAGGGTGGCGGCAGCCGAGGTTCCGCTGCCGTATGCGAAACCACTGGAGCGCCGCGCACTACCCGATGCCGTGGACCTGCGCCGCGTGATCCTTGAAATACTCGATGACACAAGTTTCAGAAGCTAGGAGGACCCCATGCCCGAGGTAATCATGCCCCGCCTGTCCGACACCATGCAGGAAGGGATCCTGGGCCGTTGGCTCAAACACGTTGGCGATCAGGTCAAGGCCGGGGACGTCATCGGTGAGATTGAAACCGACAAGGCCACGATGGACTTGGAGGCCTTCGACGACGGTGTGCTGGAACGACTACTGGTGGCCGAGGGTGCCACCGTGGCTATCGGAGAGCCTGTGGCGTTCATTGGCGACGGCAGCGGCATAGGATCCGGTGCTGGCTCTAGCTCCGGCGGCGGTTCGGCAGAGGCTGCCACGCCCGGAAGCGCAAACGAAGCCCCGAAGAGGGATACCCACTCGGGTACTGACACCCACGGACATGCCGATGGCAGGGTGTTCGCATCTCCATTGGCGCGCAAGATGGCGGTGGAACGGGGCCTTGATCCTGCGGACATCAAGGGCACCGGTCCCGGAGGCCGAGTGGTGAGGGCGGATGTTCTGGCCGCCGGTGACCATGCCTCTTCCGGCCGTGCCGCCGGTGACCACGGCTCTGCTGACCACGGCGCTGCTGCCAGCCGGGATGGGAAGGCTCCCTCGTCCACATCTGTATCCACTCCTGCAACTGCAACTGCACCTGCTGTACAGGAGGACTCGGTAGAGATCCCCTTGACGCAGATGCGCAAGGTCGTGGTCAAACGGCTGACAGAGAGCGCTGCGGTGCCGCACTTCTTCCTGACCGCCGTGGTCCAGATGGATGCGCTGCTGGAGTTCCGCAGCGGAATCAATGTGAGGTTTGCGGATGTGGGTCTCAAGGCGAGCGTCACCGACCTGCTGGTGCGTGCCTGTGCGGTGGCGCTGCGGGTCCACCCTGAGGTCAACTCGTCGTGGGCGGGTGAGAAGATCTATCAGCATCGGCACATCAACGTGGGCCTAGCCGTTGCGGTGCCGGACGGCCTAATTGTGCCTGTGGTGCGGGATGCGGACAGGAAGGGCCTGGCGGAGATCGCCACGGAAACGCGGGATTTGGCGAGCAAGGCCAGGGAAGGGACCTTGACGCTGCAGCAGTTTAGCGGTGGCACATTTACTCTCAGCAACTTGGGCATGTTCGGGATCGACAACTTCACGGCCATCATCAACCCGCCCGAGGCCGCGATCCTCGCCGTGGGTGCAACGTCGGAGGAGCCGGTGGTGCGCAACGGTGAACTCACCACACGGAAGGTCCTCAAACTCACGCTGACGGTGGACCACCGGGTGCTCGATGGCGCCACGGCAGCCGCGTTCCTGCAGGATCTGAAGCAGATCCTGGAGGATCCGATGCGGATTGTGCTCTAAACATGCACCGGACGCCAGACACGAGTCCGGTGAAACCACTAC
This sequence comes from Arthrobacter sp. UYCu511, assembly GCF_040547105.1. Lineage (NCBI taxonomy): Bacteria > Bacillati > Actinomycetota > Actinomycetes > Micrococcales > Micrococcaceae > Arthrobacter > Arthrobacter sp. UYCu511. The sequence continues at coordinate 21,371 of NZ_JBEPPB010000012.1, read as the reverse complement.
AGCAAGGACAACGGCAGCACCATAGCGGTCAGTGCAGTGTGTTCTCAACTGGCTGCAGGCAGGTTCCCAAATAACGTACATTGGCACCAAGATCAGCCAGTGCCTTTGCACGCCGGCGAGAAGGAGTCTGCCCATGAGTATGAGAAGAACTGAAGTGACCGAGCCGGGCTTGGAGACGGTGATGATTGCGTGCGCGCACGGCACCAACAATGCAGAAGGCCAAAAACGCATCAACGCGCTCCGGGCCGAGATTGTGGCACTGCGGCCTGGGCTTTCCGTGCGGGAGGCTTATGTTGACGTGCAGGAACCTGCGCTGCCGGATGTGGTGGCCGGGCTGGCGCCGGGAGTGCGTGCCGTGGTGGTTCCGTTGTTGCTGACGGTGGGATTCCACGTCCAGGTGGATATTGCAGAGGCTGTAGCGTCCCGGCCGAACACCCTGGGGGCTCTGCCGTTGGGGCCCGATCCGAGGCTGGCGAAGCTGCTGGATGAGCGTCTGGGGGAGCTGCCTCATGGGTGGGGCATTGTTCTGGCCGCGGCAGGATCTTCCAGGCCGGAATCGGCTGAGCATATTGAAGTGCTTGCTGCGGATCTTGCCGTGCGGCGGCCCGAGCAGGTGATGGCCGCCTATGGTGCCAGTGCGCTCCCGTCCGTACCAGATGGAGTTGCGGCATTGCGGGCTTCGGGCGCACGCGGGGTTGCTATTGCCTCCTACTTGCTGGCGCCGGGATATTTTCATGACCAGCTTTCGCTGGCAGGTGCCGATCTAGTGACAGCGCCCCTGCTGCCATCTTCTTTACTGGCGGAATTGGCGTTGGAACACTTCGATTCGGCACTGTCCGGGCGGTGAGAGCTGAACACCTCCATATCTCGCTGTGATGGAGGGCAGCGCCGAGGGTTGCCCCAGGTTTTGCAGTCACAGAAATAGTTGAACAGGCCCGCGCCAAGGCCATGGGGACACCAATTGCTGGGATGATGGTGGGAAACATGTTCCACGAAGAAATGCATGCTGTGGGGGAGAACCCGGTCCAAGGCCCAGACAGTCCACGCAATGATCCAACAGATCAGCCACCGTACGGCCAACAACCTTACGGCCAGCAGCCACCGTACGGTCAACCGCCTTTGTATCCCGGAATGATGCCTCTGGGTTCAAAGGTGGAAACAACTAACGTTTTGGCAGTTGTCTCACTCGTGTCCGCCTTCGTGGTGAACGTGGTGGGGGTCATCACGGGTCACATTGCCTTGGCCCAAATCAAGCGGACTGGGGAAAAGGGGCGTGGCCTGGCGATCGGGGGCCTCGTTGTGGGCTATGTTTCTTTGGCTTCCACGATCATCCTGGGCACCTTGCTGATCATTGGCATCCTCGCCAGCACGCCAAGCACCTCCAGCCATGAACCTCTGGCTCCCCAGCCGAGTTACGGCGCGCAGGAGATGAGCGGAACGTTGAATGCTTTTGGTGGCATCACTTTTGGTCCCGGAGGCGGCGTGCTTCCGGCAGCGGAGCTCCCCGGAGAGGTGGACCTGTCACAGCTGTCCATGGACCCTGCTGCGTTAGATGAAATTGGCATTGCACCCTCCGCCAGCGGTGAGGCAGTGCAGGTGGTGGTTTACCTGGATTTCCTGTGCCCCTTCTGTGCCGAGTTTGAAACGACAAATGGTCCCGCACTGAAAACGCTCCGCGATCAGGGGAAGATCACGCTCGAATACCGCCCTCTTGGATTCCTGGACCAGCTATCAAATGGCACTAAGTACTCCACCAGGTCCGCGGAGGCTGCAGCGTGCGTGGCCAACAATGCCCCCACCAGTTACGAGCGTTTCTTTGACTCCCTGTTCAAGAACCAACCGGCGGAGATGTCGGCGGGCCTAGACAACGCGGTGCTGGTTGGGCTGGCACAAGAAGCTGGTGCCGGTGACATTTCCAGCTGCCTGGCCAACAGGGATTTCGCAGGTTTTGTGGGAGATTCTTCGATTCTCGCCCAGAATTATGGTGTCTCTGGAACGCCTACCGTCTTTGTGGAGGGGCAGCAGTGGAGCCAAGGCCCCCTGTCAGATTTCACGGCCAAGGCACTGGCAGTCAAAAAGTAACAGCCCGGGCGCTAGTCCCGCACTGACTAGAAGCACACCCTGGCGGCGAATGGCGGGTGTGACGAAATATTGCCCAAGGTGAACGTGCGTTGCAATCGTGATTGGTGCCGGCCCGGGGGCACCTTACGCTCGTTTTATGACACAGACAGCTCTAGCCGGAGCAGAGACCTCTGGCAGTGACAATGCTCCGGCCGCACTGACCGCCGAGGCTCCCGCGAAGCCGGTTCGTACCTCCCGCCCCCGCCCCGCGGCCAAGCCGCATGGGCAGTGGAAGGTGGACGGCAAGGAACCGCTGAACGCGAATGAGGTCTGGAAGCAGGAAGATGGCGGGCTCAGCGTCCGCGATCGCATCGAAACCATCTACGCCAAGGGTGGCTTTGACAGCATTGATAAAACAGACCTGCACGGGCGTTTCCGCTGGTGGGGCCTGTATACACAGCGCAAACAGGGGATCGATGGCGGTAAAACAGCAAGTCTGGAGCCGCACGAACTAGAAGATAAGTACTTCATGCTCCGAGTCCGCATTGATGGCGGATCCCTCACCACGGATCAGTTGCGCGTGATCGGCCAGATTTCCACCGAGTTTGGCCGCGACACCGCAGATTTAACCGACCGGCAGAACGTTCAGCTGCATTGGGTTCGTGTAGAGGACGTTCCGGAGATCTGGAACCGTCTTGAGGCGGCGGGATTGTCCACCACTGAGGCCTGCGGTGACGTGCCGCGCGTCATTCTGGGTTCCCCCGTAGCCGGCATCGCCAAGGACGAGATCATTGACCCCACTTCACTGATCAAGGAAGTCAGCGCACGTTTCATTGGGGACCCTGAACTTGCCAACTTGCCCCGCAAGTTCAAAACAGCCATCACAGGCCACCCATCACAGGATGTGGTTCATGAGATCAACGATTTCGCCTTGGTTGGTGTGATTCATCCAGAGCTTGGCCCGGGTTACGATCTCTGGGTGGGTGGAGGCCTGTCCACGGCGCCGCGTCTGGCTGAACGTCTCGGCGTGTTTGTTTCGCCCGAGGTTGCCGCAGAGGTCTGGCTTGGCGTCACCAGTATCTTCCGCGATTACGGCTACCGGCGCATGCGCACCAAGGCTCGGCTGAAGTTCCTGCTGGCCGATTGGGGCACCGCCAAGTTCCGCCAAATTCTTCAGGATGACTACCTGGGCCACAAGTTGCCTGACGGGGAACCGGCCCCGAAGCCCACATCCCCCGGCGATCACATTGGCGTGCACGAGCAAAAAGATGGCAAGTTCTTCATTGGGGTCACCCCCACCGTGGGCCGCGTCTCCGGTACCAAACTAACCGCTCTCGCTGACGCCCTTGAGGCACATGGCTCCTTCCGGTTGCGCACCACGCCGCACCAAAAGCTCGTCATTCTAGATGTGTCCAAGGAGCAGGTGGAGCCACTCATCACCGTCCTTGATGGTCTGGGTTTGTCCGCACGGCCCTCGCTGTTCCGCCGCTCCACAATCGCCTGCACAGGGATCGAGTACTGCAAGCTGGCCATTGTCAACACCAAAGACACCGCCGCCACCGCCATTAGCGAGCTCGAAACTAGACTCGCGGATTTGGTGGACACCGGAGTCCTGACCCAGCCCATTGCCCTGAACATCAACGGCTGCCCCAACTCTTGTGCCCGGATTCAGACGGCAGACATTGGGCTCAAGGGCATGATGCTTCCCACGGACGACGGCGGCACCGCCCCCGGTTTTCAGGTTCACCTAGGTGGTGGGCTGGCTACCGACAACCGGGTTGAGGCAGGCTTGGGCCGCACCATTCGCGGCCTGAAAGTCACGGCAGCGCAGTTGCCCGATTATGTGGAGCGTGTGGTGCGTAAATATGCGGACGTTCGCCTCAGTAATGAAACTTTTGCCGAGTTCGCCCACCGGGTTGATGAGGAGCTGCTGAAATGACTGTGACAACGCTCCGCTCGCATGCCGAGCTCCAAACGATTGCCGAGTCCGGCGCCAAGGAATTGGCCTGGGACGCGTCCGCACAGGAAGTCATCGCCTGGGTGGCGCGGAACTTCGCAACGCAAGCATCCGCCGTCGCCTGTTCCATGGCAGACGCCGTGTTGCCGGCACTGGTAGCCGAGCAGCTGCCCGGGGTGGACGTGTTGTTCCTGGACACCGGCTACCACTTCCCCGAAACCTACGCCACACGTAATGAGGTGGCAGAAAATCTGCGGGTCAACGTGGTTGACGTGCTCCCGGTCAAAACCGTGGCCGAGCAGGATGCGCGCCACGGCATGGACCTGTTTGCCCGGGATCCTGCCGGATGCTGTGCGCTGCGGAAGGTGGAACCACTGCACCGTTCCCTGCAAGGCTACGAGCTGTGGTTCACCGGGGTGCGTCGCGATGAGGGGCCCACCCGCACCAACACCCCCCTGGTGGTGTGGGACGAAAAGAATGGGTTGGTCAAGGTCAACCCCGTCGCCACGTGGAGCTATGAAGAGTTGATCAATTACTCCGATGAGAACCTGCTACCCGTGAACCCACTGCTCAGCCAGGGCTACCCGTCCATCGGCTGCGCCCCCTGCACCAAGAAAGTGGCCCCCGGCGCCGACCCAAGGAGCGGGCGCTGGGCCGGAACCTCCAAGACAGAATGCGGACTACACACATGAGCACCCAAATTACTGAAACCCCTTCGGCGGTTGAGACTCTCGAGGCCTTTGAGCCCGCCGAACTGGATTCCCTGGACCTGCTGGAATCCGAGGCTATCCACATCATTCGTGAAGTGGTGGCCGAGTTTGAGCGCCCTGCGCTGCTGTTCTCCGGCGGCAAGGACTCGGTGCTGATGCTGCATTTGGCCACGAAGGCGTTCTGGCCGGGGAAGGTTCCTTTCCCCGTGCTGCACGTGGACACCGGGCACAACTTCCCGGAGGTCATCGAGTTCCGCGACCGCACCGTGGAGCGTCTGGGTCTGCGCTTGGAGGTGGGTTCCGTGCAGGAGTTCATAGACAGTGGCGAGCTGGCTGAGCGGGCTGACGGCACCCGCAACCCGCTGCAGACAGTGCCGTTGCTGGACGCCATAGCCAAGAACAAGTTCGACGCCGTTTTTGGCGGAGGCCGCCGTGACGAGGACAAGGCCCGCGCCAAGGAGCGGATACTGTCCCTGCGTGACGAGTTTGGCCAGTGGGATCCGCGCAACCAGCGCCCCGAACTGTGGAATCTGTACAACGGCCGCCACACCGTGGGCCAGCATGTGCGTGCCTTCCCCATCAGCAACTGGACCGAGCTGGATGTGTGGCGCTACATTGCCCGCGAAAACATTGAACTGCCGCACCTGTACTACGCCCATGAACGCGAAGTCTTTGAACGCGACGGCATGTGGCGTGCGGTGGGCGAGGTCTCGGCGCCGCGCCCCGATGAGGACGTGATCATCAAGCAGGTCCGCTACCGCACGGTGGGGGACATGTCCTGCACCGGCGCCGTAGCTTCAGATGCCACCACCGTCCACGATGTGGTGCGCGAAGTGGCCGCCTCAACCCTGACCGAACGTGGCGCTACTCGGGCCGATGACCGCATCTCCGAGGCCGCCATGGAAGACCGCAAAAAGGACGGCTACTTCTAATGAGCACAACAACTTCACTGATCGAGCCAGCAGAGGTCCAGGTCGGAACCCTGTTTCGTTTCGCCACGGCCGGCTCCGTTGATGACGGCAAGTCCACCCTGGTGGGCCGGCTGCTCCACGATTCCAAGGCGATTCTGGCTGACACACTGGCCGCCGTCACCCGCACCTCCGCGGACCGCGGCTTTGGCGGGGAGAATGGCAGCACGCAGAAGATCGACCTAGCTCTGCTCACCGACGGACTGCGCGCCGAGCGCGAGCAGGGCATCACCATCGATGTGGCCTACCGCTACTTCGCCACCGACCGCCGCAGTTTCATCCTGGCCGACTGCCCCGGGCACATCCAGTACACCAAGAACACGGTGACGGGCGCGTCCACTGCGGATGCCGTCGTCGTCCTTATTGACGCACGCAAGGGAGTGCTGGAGCAGACGCGCCGGCACCTGTCCGTGCTGCGCCTGCTGCGCGTGCCCAACGTGCTGGTGGCGGTGAACAAGATTGACCTGGTGGACTTCAGCGAGGAGATTTTCCGCCTCATTGAGGCCGACGTTCAGGCGGTTGCTGCGGGTATTGGCCTGTCCGGTGTGCTGGTGGTTCCCGTGTCCGCGCTGGAGGGCGATAACGTGGTGGACCGCTCCGCCCACACCCCTTGGTACATGGGCGCCACGTTGCTGGACATCCTGGAAACGCTGCCCACCACGGACGAGATGGAGCGCGGGCTGGAGCCGTTCCGCTTCCCCGTCCAGCTTGTCATCCGGCCGCAGGGTGCGCTTGCCCCTGACCTTGCAAACGCGGACGACGCCGGAGCCTCCTTCCGTGATTACCGCGCCTATGCCGGTCAGGTCGCCTCGGGCGGCGTGACGGTGGGAGATGAGATCACGGTTCTGCCCTCGGGGCGGAAGGCCTCCGTGGTGGGCATCGACTTTGCTGGCCGCTCTCTGGAAACTGCGGTGGCGCCGCAGTCGGTGTCATTGCGGCTGAGCGAGGAGATCGACATTGCCCGCGGTGATGTCATTGCCGCCACAGGTACTTTTGGGGAGGTGAGCCAGGATGTTTACGCAGAACTGTGCTGGCTTTCAACGAAGCCGCTGCGCGAGGGTTCAAAGGTATTGATCAAACATGGCAGCAAGACCGTCCAGGGCCTGATCCGTGCCGTGACGGGGAAGCTGGATTTGGAATCGTTCGGCTATGCGGCCGCGTCGGGACTGGAATTGAATGACATCGGCACGGCGCAGATCCGCCTCGCCTCGCCGCTGCCCGTTGAGACTTATGCGCTACATCGCCGTACGGGCGCGTTCCTTGTCATCGATCCGCAGGACGGCAACACACTGGCTGCCGGTCTGGTGCGTGATCATCCCGGCGATCACGAGGATGAGCGCTATAACATCTAAGCTTGCTGGCCGCCCGGGTTGTGTGGTGGAGGAGAACATCTACCTCATGATGCTCAGGCCCACGGCTTTTCCCACGTTCACGGACAAACCCATCGTTGATCCGGCCACCCGCCTGCAAGGAGCCGCGACCAGCACAAATTCGGCAGCGGATCCACCCACCTGCGCGCCGTGTCATTAGCGGCCCCGAACCGAGAGTAAAGTCTCGATGTGAACCATATTCAACCGGCCGCCCGGCCATCGAGGGAACCGCTGCTGCGCAGAGCTGGCCGTACGCTGCTGCTTGGCTTCTCGCAGATATTCTTTCAGGCTCAAATGCTCCCCGGGCTGCTGATCTTGGCCGCTTTTGCGGTGGCCAGTTGGCAGATGGCGCTTCTGGCACTACTGGGCTGCGCAGCCTCCACGGTGACCGGATTGCTGATGCGGGCACCGGCGGCGATGGTGCGCGCCGGCGACCACGGATTTTGCGGAGCACTCGTGGGAGCCGCGGCGTTCGCGGCTATTGGTGGCGGTCTGCCGGGAGCCATCGCTGCGCTTCTGGGCGGTGCGGCGTGCGCACCCGTGACGTGGGGTTTTCAAAGATTCTTCCGAACCGCACTGCTCGGGCCCCTCAAGTTACCCTCCATCACGGCACCGTTCTGCCTTGTTGCCGGTATTTTGTTCTTCGCCACGGCAGACCGTCGCGTGGCACCGGCCTACATCACGATGGACGGATCGCCTGTTGCCCTTTTCCTGCGCTCCATTTTGGCCAATGTGTCCCAGGTGGTGCTGATTGACTCCGTGATTGCCGGCGGGCTGATCCTTGCCGCCCTATTTCTTGCACAGTGGAAAGTGGGGTTGGCAGCTTTGGTGGGCAGTGTCCTCTCAAGCGTGATAGCTGTGGCCACCGGAGCGGACCCCCTGCTGTTGGGGCACGGCATGTTGGGCTACTCCAGTGTTCTGGTGGCCATTGCCATGGCTGCGTTGTTCGTGGCAGGTTCCTGGCAGCCATGGGCATTGGCCGCGGTGGGGGCGCTACTGGCTGCTGGGCTTTCGATGCTCACTCAGGGTGTGCCCGCCCTTTATACCTGGCCTTTTGTGGTGGTCACGTGGCTGCTGCTAACAGTGGTCCACTTTGTGCCCGGACTCAAAAGGTCGCGTCCGGGCAGCTCAGATGACGCACCGCCGAAGGTACACGCCGGCGAGTTGAGCTAGTTGGAATATTTTCGTAGGTATTGGTGTTGCCTCGTAAGCGAGAACAGTTCTTCGTAGTGAAAGAGTGTAAGTGCCCTTTAATAACGTGACCACACTTGTTACAGATGACGCCGCAGCGCACATAGGAACCGCAGCGGAGGAACAGCTCATCCTCGACGAGGCCTTCGCCCGCCGCGACGGGATACTTGAGCGCCTTGAGGCGGAGCTCGCCACCCCGGCGCAGGACGCAGTTGAGCAGGCCCGGATGCGCATGCTGATCCGCCGCCGTGCGGAACTCCAGCACGCGGAGCAAGGTTTGATCTTCGGCCGGATCGATGCACTCGATGAGACAGTGCGCCATCTGGGGCGCGTGGGTATTCCCAGCCCCAGCGACGACGGCGATCCTCTCGTCATCGACTGGCGTGCACCGGCCGCACGGGCCTTCTACACGGCAACGCCGGTGGACCCCCAAGGGCAGGCCCGTCGTCGTCATATACGCACCCAAGGGCGCAAGGTCATCAGCTTTGATGACGAGCCGCTGGATGGTTCCAGGGCCAGTGAACTGGTGGGTGAGGGGGCCCTGCTCGCCGCCCTCGGCGAGCGGCGCACGGGCCAGATGAGTACGGCAGCGGCAACGTTGCAGCGTGAGCAAGACGATGTGGTTCGCGCGGATTCCCGCGGCCCGCTGGTTGTCCAGGGCGGACCGGGCACCGGAAAAACAGTGGTGGCCTTGCACCGGGTGGCGTACCTACTTTTCACGTATCCCAAGCTCGCCGCACAGGGAGTCTTGGTGATGGGACCGTCACCGCGTTTTCTGGACTACATTGCCCAGGTACTGCCGGCGCTGGGGGAGACCGCAATAGTCTCGGCGACCTGCGACACCCTGGTTCCTGGCATCAGTGTGGAGCGTTCGGAACAGCGTGAGGTCGCAGAGATCAAGGGCAGGGCGCTATGGCAACAAGGGCTCGCCCGGTATTGCGCATCGCGCCTGCCGCAACCAGCCGGCGTCGAACTGCTGTGGGAAGGGGAAGGGTACACGATCGATGAAGCACAGATCGCCCGGACCGTTGCCTCGGCAACCTCGGGACGCTCCTACCATGGTGCGCGCGCAGTGTTCATCCAGCAGGTCCAGGACCAACTCACCGATGCCGTCGTGGCACGCAGCGAAGCGACGATGGCACAGGTTGAAGACGGACTTGAGGACCTGCTCAGCGACTTCGATGCCGTCTTCACCCACGCCGATAATCGCGCTGTGCGCTCCGGGGCAACAGGCACTGACGTCGACGGGATGCTCACCGAGGAAGACATTGACCTCCTCCGTGAGAGGATCGCGGATGACGACGGCGTGAACGCAACGCTTCAGCGGTGGTGGCCAACACTCGATACGACGGCCGAACTGCGCCGGCTCTTAGGCGATGAGGCACTGCTGGAGCAGTGGGTGCCGGAGCTTACCGATGCCGAACGGGGATTGATCGTCGGCGAGCCACAGACGTGGGCCAGCAGTGATCTGCCCTTGTATGACGCGTTGGCTGATTTGTTGGGCGATGTCATCCCCAACAATGGGCAGGGCGAATTTATGAGCGATCGTGCTGGCGCACAAAGGGACTGGGTATACGGCCACATTGTCATTGACGAGGCCCAAGAGCTTTCGGAGATGCAGTGGCAAATGGTTATGCGCCGCTGCCCTTCCCGATCGATCACCGCTGTTGGCGACATCGACCAAGCCGAGGCGCCCCACCGACACGCCACCTGGCAAGAAGCGGTCAGTGCTGCCTTCGGTGAAAGGTGGACCGAGGCGCAGTTGACCATCTGTTACCGCACGCCTCTGGAGGTCATGGCTCTCACCGGCGCAGTACTTCGCAACGCCGGCAGCCAAAATGAGCCTCCTCGCGCCGTTCGCGCTGCTGGCATTGAGCCGTGGGAACGCTCCGTCAGCGAAGATGAGCTGGCCGCTGAAGCAGTACGCGCCGTCGAGCAACTTTCAGCACGCTGGGAGGGCGGGATGGTCGGTGTGATTGCGCCCCTGGAACGCTTGCCAGCTTTGCGGGAGGCCCTGCCCGGCACCCCAGTGCTCTCCGCGACTGATGCCAAGGGGCTGGAATGGGATGCCACGTTGCTCATTGACGCGCCAAGCATTGCCGCTGCGCCGCGCGGGTGGAACGGACTCTATGTGGCGCTGACTCGTTGCACCCAAGAGCTGGGGCAACTGCTGGTGAGGTAGAGAACTCCCGAGCTAAAGGTGCCGGTCTCGAGGCGGATGGCGTCCTCGTCGGGTTGCGCTCAGCCGGAGGAGCAGTGGCATTTTCGTGGCAAATGTTGCTGCCGCAGAGTAGGCTCCCCACATGGAAACCGATCAGCTATTCCTCGCCACTGACGCCGCACTTCGAAGCGTCATTGACCGCATCGCCCCAGAGGATTTTGATAAGCCGGTTCCCGCCGGATGGACGCAAAGTGCCAATCCCACCATCCTGGACATCCTCAGGGCTCACGCCTACGACGAGGCCTGGGTTCCCGCAGTGATTGCCGGTGCTTCGGTTGCGGACGGGGATGAGCTGCGCGATCGCGATCTCCTTGGGGATGACCCGATCGCTGCTTATGACACGCTGAACGACGCCGCAACGGCCGCTGTTCAAGCGGGCGTCGATGGGGAGGCAATCTTCCGTTTTCAGTACGGCGACTACCCTGCAAAGGAGGGCTTCGCACACCTGGCAATGTATCGGGGTTTTCAAGCGTGGCTTATTGCCAAACACCTTTCAATCCCGTTCCATTTGTCCCCCGAGCTGATTGCGGGGATGAATGAACACGTTGTGCCCAACGCGGAACAATGGCGTAGCTTCGGGGTATTTCCGCCAGCGATTGATCCACCGGACGGTGCCGATGATGAGACCCGGCTACTGTGCACAGTCGGGTTCTGGATCCCGTGAACCGGCTCTAGACTCGATGCGCCACCTCACGGACACTGAACCGATGCGCCACCAAGGCGAGCCGTGACATAAACCGCACCGCCAGCCGTATTGTGATGGTCGCAGGGGAGACATTGGCCCGGGCCGTGCGTAGAGTTGTAGCTACAGGGCGCTGGAAGAAATGAGTTGCAATTATGGGGCAGGCAATCGTTCACTTGGACCAGGTATTTGTAGAAAGATCTGCACAAAAAACCGCGTTGGAAGACGCCGCGCAGGCCATTCGCAACACGATTGTGGGCAGGCTCCATGACGATGGGCTCAACCACCACGACGTGCAGTTCAGAGTGAAGTCAGCCGAGTCTGCAGCCGAGAAGATGACCCGTCGCGACCATGACGGCTTGTTGAAATACCCTGGCGGCCTGGCAAAGCTCGATGACTTGATCGGTGTCCGTGTCATCCTCTTCGTGGAATCGGACATTGACGCTGTGGCGATCGCACTCTCTAGCCAGTTCATCTGCCATGACGATGAAGACAAAACCGCCATGATGCGCAAGAACGGCGGCATTGGCTACGCAGGACGCCACCTGACACTTGAAGTGCCGGCCCACAACCCACCCAACGGTTGCCAAGAGTACACCGGTCAGCGTTTTGAGGTGCAGATCCGCACGGTACTCCAACATGCCTGGGCGGAGTTTGAACACGATATCCGTTTCAAGGGATCAAGCGGTGACAACGCCGAAATCAGCCGAGCCTTCACCATGGCCTCCACACTCATTGAGCTGGCGGACCAACAATTTGTGAACATTAGCGACATCCTGAAACGGTTGCAGGTCGAAAGTGCCACTGATGCTGCCCAAGAAACCAAGCTGCTCGACGCCGGATCCCTCCAAAGCGTGTTGGCCCGCGCATTCCCCCAATACCGCACCAGCAAAGAAAATCAGTACGACTGGATGGTCCGTGTTCTTGGCGTCAACGGGATCGACACCGTCAACGCTGCGGAGGAATGGTTCAGCTCAATGGATCCGGACCGGGTTGCCAGAATCATGGAATACAGGTTCTCACCGGGACAAGTCCGTGTGGCTGATGACCTCCTTCTGGAAACGTTGGGAGAATCCTACGTTGATGCCACTAAAGAGGTTGGTAGTGATATCAACAGGGAAAGGAAACTGCGCTCGCGGCTGCGTAAGCTTCGCCCCGGGAGTGACTGAACGTTTCGTCATGCTGGGGAATCGCGTAGCCGAGGGTGCACCAATTTGTGACGTGGAATGACTGTGCGTGACGCAGCACGTCAGCATCATTGTGGGTGACTGGCGCCTTCCCTAGCCTTGATCCATGACGAGAATCCCCGCCACTCCACCGGAGTCCACAGTCGCTCCAGAGTTGAAAACAATCCGCATCGTGGCCGGTCAAAAAACTCGCCACAAGTTGCGCAAGGTGGAAATCGTGGTCCTTGCCGCACTGATTGCCTTGATCAGCGCTGGTGCGGCCATCGCGGCAGGGAGCGCGGGCACCAACACCGCCACCAACTACGCCAACGATGGGCACGCCGTAGCCGGTCCCGCCGCCAGCCTCCGGCTCGGGTACTTCGCAAACGTCACCCACGCTCCAGCCCTGATCGGGGTCAACAACGGCATTCTCGCCAGACACCTCGGGGCAACAACGTTGGAAACCCAGGTCTTCAATGCTGGCCCTTCAGCGATCGAAGCCCTGAACGCCGGGGCCATCGACGCCGCCTACCTGGGCCCCAACCCGGCCATCAACTCCTTCGTCACAAGCGGCGGCGAGTCCATCCGCATCATCGCTGGCGCCACGAGCGGTGGTGCCCAACTTGTGGTCAAACCCGCCATCACCTCGGCGGCGCAGTTGCGCGGGAAGGTCCTAGCCACCCCGCAACTAGGCGGCACTCAGGACGTTGCGCTGCGCTCGTGGCTGGCCGGCCAAGGCATGGCCACCACGCCCAGCGGTGGGGGTGATGTCACCATTAACCCCACCGACAATGCCAGCACCTTGAAACTTTTCCAAGAGGGGAAACTCGACGGTGCCTGGTTGCCTGAGCCGTGGGCCTCGCGCCTGGTGCTCCAGGCCGGGGCAAGAGTGCTCGTCAACGAAGCGAACTTGTGGGACCAGGGTAAGTTCGCCACCACCATTTTGATCGTTAGCAAGCAGTTCCTGGTAGAGCATCCACAAACTGTTGAGGCCCTGCTGGCCGGCAACACCGAGGCCATCGACTGGCTCAACACTCATCCAAAAGATGCCGCCACGGCAGTCAATGCGGCGCTGAAATCGGCAGCTGGGAAAGAACTGCCCAGTGACGTCCTGGACCGTTCCCTGGCGGGACTTTCGTTCTCCGCCGATCCGCAGGCCGGCACGTTCCCCAAACTGTTGGCTGACGGGGTAAATGCGGGGGTTGGCAAGCCAGCGAACCTGTCAGGCATCTTCGAGCTGCATCCGCTGAACCGGATACTGCAGAAGAATGGCCAGCCCGCGGTATCTGCCGCAGGCATGGGCTGAACACGGGCAGCCAGGCCCGCCGGCTACCAACATTTTATGACGCTCAATGACTTTGTATGACCCAAGGAGTCCCGTCATTGAACCGGCTCACCGGCAGTCCCTAACGTTTAACCATGACGACCGGCAGGAGAGTCTTCCCGGCTGCCACCCCACCCATGCGAAGGATCTGTCCCATGACGGCAAGCAACCGCCCTGAAAAACCGCAGAGCCCCGATTCCGTGCACAACGTTCCCGTGCTGCGGCTGCGGCGCATCGTTGCCGGTAAGAAGCCCCAGCACAAGCTTCGCGGAGTGGAAGTTTTTGTTCTCGCTGCACTCATTGCCTTGATCGGGGCAGGGGCGGCCGTGGCCAGCGTGCACGCCAAGGGCACCGATTCTGCTGCGCTCGTCCCGGAAACCGCGCCGGCCGCCGTCGTCAAGCTTGGCTACTTTGGCAACATCACCCACGGACCGGCACTGGTGGGTGTGCAAAAAGGTATCTTCGCCAAAGATTTGAGTGCAACACAACTGAAAACGCAGGTCTTCACCACTGGCCCTGCCACGGTTGAGGCGCTCAACGCAGGCGCCATCGACGCCGCCTACCTTGGCCCTAATCCCGCACTGAACTCCTTTGTGCAAAGCGGTGGCGAATCAATCCGCATCATTGCCGGTGCCGCCTCGGGTGGAGCCCAATTTGTGGTCCGGGCGGACATTACCGATGTTGCACAGCTGCGCGGGAAAACCATCGCCACCCCGCAACTAGGCGGCACTCAGGATGTGGCGCTACGCAAATGGCTGGGAGAGCGGGGGCTGAGTACCAACACCACAGGCGGCGGTGACGTCACCATCAACCCCACCACCAATGCCCAAACATTGCAGCTTTTCCAGGAGGGCAAGGTCGACGGCGCATGGGTCGCCGAGCCCTGGACCTCCCGCATGGTGCTCCAGGCAGGGGCCAAAGTCCTAGTCAATGAGGCTGACCTCTGGGACAACGGCGAGTTCAGCACCACCGTGCTCGCCGTCAATAAAACATTCCTAGAAGCACACCCGCAAACGGTGGAGGGGTTGCTGAGGGGACATGTGGAATCTCTCAAATGGCTCGATGAGCACCCAACCGAGTCTGGCACCGTCATCAACGAGGCGCTGAAGGTGGCCATTGGAAAGCCTTTGGAAAACAAGGTGATTGCCCGGTCCCTCTCGGAACTGACATTCACTGCGGATCCTTTGGCGGCCACATTCCCCACGCTGCTGGACCACGGGGTCAGTGTTGGTGTTTCCAAGCCGGCTGACCTCAAAGGGCTCTTCGAGCTGACGTTGTTGAACAAAGTACTCAAAGCAGCCGGCGGACAACCCGTCACGGCGGCAGGATTAGGAACACAATGACAGAGCTACTGATTGCTGACGCCACGACTGACACGCCCAGTACACGGGAGGCCGGCGGCGCAAACCGGGCACCCGCCGTTGTCCTGGAAAACCTGGGCAAGCGCTTTGGGGACGGCGCGCCGGTGCTCGATAACGTGAACGCGACAGTGGGCCAAGGCGAGTTTGTGGCCCTGCTGGGCGCGTCGGGCTGTGGGAAATCGACCCTGCTGAACATCATTTCAGGTCTGGACGTACCTAGCGCCGGCGCCTTGGAAGTGCCCGAGGACGGGGCAGCGTTCATGTTTCAGGACTCGGCCCTGTTCCCGTGGCTCAGTGCACGCGGAAACGTTGAACTGGCGCTGAAGCTGCGCGGTGTGGGCCGGGCTGAACGCAGGATCCGCGCGGCGGAGCTGCTGGAGCTGGTGAATCTGAGCCATTCGGTGGCAAAGCGTCCGCATGAGCTCTCTGGGGGTATGCGTCAACGTGTGGCGCTGGCCAGGGCGCTGGCGCAGGACAAGCCACTGCTGCTGATGGATGAGCCTTTTGCCGCACTGGACGCCATCACCCGGGACCTGCTGCACAATGAGCTGGAACGGGTCTGGAAGGAAACCGGGCGCACCATCATTTTTGTCACCCACAACGTCCGCGAAGCCGTGCGGTTGGGGCAGCGCGTGCTACTGCTCTCCTCCCGGCCCGGCAAGGTGGTGGCGCAGTGGAACGTCTCCGATGAACACCGAACGGATGCAGGCGCGGCCGGAGAGCTGACCGCGGACATCACCGCCCGATTACGCCAGGAGATCCGTAAACATGCCTGAAACAGTAACGTCACCGTTGATAAAAAGTGGTACTGAAGAGGAGATGCGCTCCCTCGAAGCGGGGCTGGATTCGCTGCAATCAGAGTCAGTTGAGCGGAGAGGGTTCGATTTCTCCCGCGTGCTATTGCCGTTGGCCGCCTTTATTGTGGTGTTGCTGGCGTGGCAGTTTTATGTTTCGCTGGGCCTGCGACGCCGGGATTTGGTACCTGGACCGCTGGATGTGCTGGGCTCACTCGGTGCGTTGTGGCAGAACGGAACCGCGCAGGAAGCGGTGTGGACCTCATTGCAGCGCGGCATCATGGGCTTCACCATCAGCATTGTGGTGGCCACACCGATTGGCCTGCTGCTCTCCCAAGTGAAGCTGTTGCGTCGCGCTTTTGGCCCGCTGATTTCAGGGCTGCAGGTGCTGCCCTCCGTGGCGTGGGTGCCGGCCGCCATCATCTGGTTCGGGCTGACTGATGCCACCGTCTACTTCGTCATGTTCATGGGCGCCATCCCCTCCATCATCAACGGGCTCATCGCCGGCGTGGACCAAATCCCGCCGCAATACCGCCGCGTGGGCCAGATTCTGGGTGCCTCACGGTGGGAAATGGCTGTGAACGTGGTACTCCCGGCAGCACTGCCCGGCTATGTGGGCGGATTGAAACAGGGCTGGGCATTCTCCTGGCGCTCGCTCATGGCAGCGGAGATCATCGCCATGGGCGGCTCTTTGGGATTCGGCCTCGGCTCGCTCCTTGAGCAGGGCAGGCAGCTTTCTGACATGGGGATCGTGATGTCCGCAATCTTGATCATTTTGTTCGTGGGCATCGCCGTTGAACTGTTGATCTTTGCCCCCGTGGAAAAGCGGTTGCTGCGCGGACGCGGCCTCCTCGCAGGGAGCACCCGCTAGCCTGACCCCGGAGCGGAGCTGTTTTGTTGAGCCCCTGACACTACGTAAAATGTGTCCTCCCGTGACTCCACGTGAACAGGTGTAACGCGTTCCTTGTGTGCAAATATCGCTCCTCTCTAAGGTTTTGTGTCATGGCTATTGTTGATCTCTTCCCCACCTCATTGAGGCTGCTGGGCCGTCCCGTCCTGGTGGTGGGCGGCGGCACCGTTGCGGCCCGCCGCGCCAAGGCCCTGCTAGACGCCGGAGCCCAAGTGACGCTGGTTGCCCCGGTTCTCAGCGTCCCGGCGCAGGAGCTGGCGGATGCCGGGCTGCTGCGCTGGCATGCCCGCGGTTATGAAAGCACTGACATGACACAGGCTTGGTATGTTGTGGCCGCCACTAACAACAGCGCCGTGGACTCCCGTGTGGCTCTCGACGCCGAAGCGAACCGCACCTGGTGCGTGAACCACTCAAATGCGCAAGAATCCGCGGCATGGACACCTGCCGTGGCTACTGTTGAGGACATCAAGGTTGCCGTCAACGCTGGGGGAGACCCGCTGCGGGCAGTGGCCATCCGCAACGCCATTTCAGCGGCGTTGGAAATTGGTGAACTGCCCCTGCGGCGTTACCGGACTGCCGGCCAGCGCGGCTCGGTTGCCCTTGTTGGTGGCGGCCCCGGAGCAGAAGATCTCATCACTGTCCGTGGCCGGCGGCTCCTGGCCGAGGCGGACGTGGTGGTTGCTGACAGGCTCGGCCCGCGCGGCCTGCTGAGCACCCTCAGTGATGACGTCAAAATCATAGAGGTTGGTAAAACACCCGGCCACCACCCCGTAACGCAAAGCGAAATCAATGCGATCCTGGTCCGGGAGGCGCAGGCGGGCAACAGGGTGGTCCGGCTCAAGGGCGGGGATCCCTACGTGCTGGGCCGCGGTGGTGAGGAAGCCATCGCCTGCCGTGAAAACGGTGTTGATGTTCAAGTTGTCCCCGGTGTCACAAGCGCCGTCAGCGTTCCCGCAGCCGCTGGTATCCCCGTCACACACCGTGGCCTGGCCAAAGCATTCACCATGATCAGCGGTCATGAGGAACTGGAAAACGTTCCGCAGGGCAGTGATCATACGGTAGTCCTTCTGATGGGTGTTGGCACCTTGAACCGGTCCATCCCCCTTCTCGAAGCTGCTGGACGCGGGCCGGACTGCCCCGTCGCCATCATTGAGAATGGATACGCCAAAAATCAGCGGGTCACCATCGGCACCCTGGGCACCATCGTGGCTCTCGCCCAGGCGGGCCGGGTACGCAACCCAGCGGTCGTCGTCGTTGGTGATGTGGTGCGGGTCAGCCCACTGGCGCCCATTGAATTGGCCACCGCCAATTACGGCACGCGGGAAACTATCAGTTCTCTCTCTTAGACTTATCCATAAGCCCTTTTTGAAAATATAGAAATGAGCACCTCCGTGTCATCACACACTTCAGCTGCGCCAGGAACTGCCGAGCGACCGCTGCGTATTGCCGTCATCGGGTCCGGTCCGGCCGGTGTCTACGCAGCGGACATGCTGACTAAGAGCACTGAAGTGAAGGAAGGGTTGGTTGTCAGCATTGACCTTTTTGACCGCTACCCCGCCCCGTACGGACTGATTCGCTATGGCGTAGCGCCGGATCATCCGCGCATCAAAGGCATTGTGAACGCACTCTACAAGGTGCTGGACCGCGGGGATATCCGCTTCTTCGGCAATGTTGACTACGGCACTGACCTTGCGCTGGAGGACCTGCAAAAGCACTACGACGCCGTCATCTTCGCCACCGGCGCCATCAACGATGCGGACCTGAACATCCCCGGCATTGAGCTGGAGGGCTCCTACGGCGGCGCCGATTTCGTCTCCTGGTATGACGGTCACCCCGACGTCTCCCGCGAATGGCCGCTGACCGCCAAGGAAATTGCCGTGATTGGTAACGGCAATGTGGCCCTCGATGTGGCGCGCGTGTTGTCCAAGCATGCCGATGACATGCTCGTCACGGAAATCCCGGACAACGTTTACCAGGGTCTGAAATCCTCACCCGTCACGGATGTGCACATCTTCGGGCGCCGCGGCCCGGCACAGGTGAAGTTCACGCCCATGGAATTGCGTGAGCTTTCGCATTCCCGTGATGTGGACATTGTCCTGTATGAGGAGGACTTCGACTTCGACGAGGCCTCGGATAACGCCGTCAAGACCAACAACCAGGTCAAGACCATGGTCAA
This sequence comes from Arthrobacter sp. UYCu511, assembly GCF_040547105.1. Classification (NCBI taxonomy): domain Bacteria; kingdom Bacillati; phylum Actinomycetota; class Actinomycetes; order Micrococcales; family Micrococcaceae; genus Arthrobacter; species Arthrobacter sp. UYCu511. Next base: position 2,480 of record NZ_JBEPPB010000012.1, on the reverse strand, counting down.
TACGCTCACCAACTGGCTGGTTGAGCAGGAGGACGACGCCGCTGACCCCACCACGGGTGCCTCCCGCCGTCTCCACTTGCACTTCCTGCACAACCCCGTAGAGGTTACCGGTCAAGACGGCGTGGTCACGGGTATCAAGTTCGAGCGCACCGAGCTCGATGGCACAGGCAATGCCCGCGGCACGGGCGAGTTCATTGACTACCCGGTCCAGGCCGTGTACCGCTCGGTGGGCTACTTCGGTTCCGCCTTGCCTGACGTTGGCTTTGACCACCAGCGCGGCGTTGTCACGAACGAGGCTGGCCGGGTTCTGGACGCCGACGGAACCCACGTGCCGGGTGTCTACGCGACCGGCTGGATCAAGCGCGGACCGGTGGGTCTGATTGGCAGTACCAAGGGCGACGCCCTGGAAACCATCACGCACCTACTTTCCGACCGCGACTCTCTGCCCCTGGCTACGTCTGCTGCCCCGGAATCAATTGTGGAGCTGCTTGATTCACGCGGAGTGAAATTCACTTCCTGGGAGGGCTGGTTGGAGCTCGACGCCCATGAAAAGGCGCTCGGTGCAGCGGCATCCGAGGCCGGACCGGTGCAGCGCGAACGCGTGAAGGTTGTTCCGCGCGAGGACATGGTTGAGCTCTCGCGCGGAGCATCCGTCCTCGGCTGAGGCTCACATCCTGGATAGTTGAACACTTCGGTGCCCGGTCCGCAAACGTAGCAAAGATGATTATTTCGTTTTTGCTGGAGTTTGCAGGCCGGGCAACGTACTGTTTGTAGTAGTTATTGTGACTGGTGACACCTTGAAGGGTCATCTGGAGCAAAACGGTCTCGTAGTACTTTCTTCACTGGGGGTGAATGCTGTGCATACTGACGCCAAGTCGCTGATGCTTGACGGCACCCCAGTGCGCCTGGTGCGTATAGCTTTTGGAGTGGCGTTGTTCGCCGCTCTTTTCTTCTTTCTAGGGTCATCAGGAGCGTTTGCTGCTCCCGATGCTCCGGCATCCTCCGACCAGTCTCCGGCCAAGGGCAAGGGGTTGATCTCAGGAATTCTCTCCCCCGTGGTTAACGTGGTGGATAAGAGCGTTTCGCAGGTTCCCGTTGTCAAGGACATTGTCGGGAACAACACCGTTTCCAAGGTTGTTGCACCTGTTTCGGGAATCACCGACAGGGCTGAACAGACGGCCTCATCGATTCCCGTGGTGGAAAAAGTTATTGCTCCGGTTCGGAACGTCACCACCTCCGTGGTTCCGCCAGTGGTCAACGTTGTGGACTCAATTACTGCGCCTGTACTTGGCACCGTTGACCACGTCACTGCTCCGGTAGTGCAGGTTTTGGCTCCCGTTGTTGCCCCGGTGACCGGGACCTTGAAGCCGGTTGTTGACGGCGTCACAGGGACTGTTGTACCTGTGGGCGACGGTGTGAAGGATGTCATTGATCAAGTTCTGCCCCCGGTAAAGCCCGGCACTCCGGGGACTCCCGGCGCCCCCGGATCGGTAGTGCCGGGCACGCCCATCACGCCTGCAACCCCGGGCGCGGACCTTGAACAGAGCGGGACCTCCGCCACTCCTGGCAATGCAACGTCTGCTGCTGACGGCACAGAGAAGTCCTTAGGCGCGAAGGCGCCTCTCGGAGCTCAGCTGCTTGGAACAGAGCGTTCAGGACTAAAATTGTCCGTGTCAGGGGGTCTTGGCTCTCTGGCGCAATACTTGGCTTCAGGGGCGGTGCCTGGATCATCCGGGGCAGTAAATCCCGCGGCCATGGCTGTGCCCAGCCTCCCTGTTGGAAGTAGCGCTTACTTCTCGTGTGACTCGGATACCAGCGGCCTAGCCGTGGGGCCTTGTGCGCCGGCTGTAAGTTCCAGCCCTGCCTCAGCGACCGGTTCCGGAAGTGGCGCCAGTGGCGCCGGTGGACCATCAGGATCTGGGGCAGCACAGGAAAACTTTGCAGGGCACTTCAGCATCGCGGTCCAGGGTTCAACCCTGCGAGATGTCAGCTGGTCCCTGCCTGCCTCCATGCCCTCAAACCCCGGATCAACACCCGGATAGATAACCGTTGAGCCTCTTCCCGACATTTGGGAAAAGCCACGGTGTTTCCTTGCTTGCGGTCGCAACCAGGGTCAAAAAATCTTATTCAGGAGTTGTTCATCATGCATGCAATTTTTCGTCGATCGCTTTGTGCAGCGGTCTTTGCCGGCGGTCTTCTTGCTCTCGGCACGGGTGCAGCGAGTGCTGCCGATCAGTCAAGTTCAGGAACCTCGGATCTTGTCCCCGCGGTCCAGAGTGCCGTATCCCAGCTCTCCAGCAACCACAGCAGCCACGATGCCTCGCCAAGAAGAGGCATTCTCGGTGACCTGCTCGGTGATGTTGTGGGCAGCGTCCAGGTTTCCGTTCCTGTGACGGTTCCGGTGAATGTTTCCGGGAACGCGGTGGGTGTTGTGGGTAATGCGGTTTCCTCGGGCTCCGAGGCCACTAACACCACTGTGG
>NZ_JBEPPB010000011.1:0-159716 GCF_040547105.1 Arthrobacter sp. UYCu511 | reverse complement strand
GAGGATGTGGGAGAGTAGGACACCGCCGGACAACACCAAAAAGGGTAGAGGCCCCACACCACCAGGTGCGGGGCCTCCCCACCTTTAACACCACCAACACCACCAGCCGCCCCACAGGCGGCTCCACTTGTTTAACACCACAAAGACGTCCCAAAAACCGCGGAAATACGCACAGGTGCGTAATGCGCGATGTGGGTGCAGGTGTCCGTGCCCCCTCGATATATGGTGGGCGCATCGATAGCTATTGGGAAGACTGACACATGATTTCATTGACTCCGCACCACGACGGGTCCGCACTGTATGTAACAGGCGGTGGCACTCTTGGAGAACGCTGCACTTTAAGATTGCGGGTGCCCCAGAGCTGGGGTAAAGCAGAGCGCATTTGGGTTCGCAGCGTGCAGGACGCCGAGCCCCGTTACGACGAAGCCACAGTGATTGGTGAGGGCGACGGGTGGGTCTGGTGGGAAGCCAGCATGTTGCACGTGAACCCTGTGGCTCTCTACCGCTTTGTTATTCAGGTTGCTGGCAACGAGGTGGGCAACAGCGAGCAGGACGGGCCCAGCTATTGGCACCTGAATAATGCTGGCCTGCACAATCGCGACACCTCCGATTACAACGACTTCCGGGTCACCACGGCCAAGGCCGCTCCGGCATGGTCGCACGATGCCGTGATGTATCAGGTCTTCCCTGACAGGTTCGCCCGATCATCGAAAGCTGACGCGCGGCCCACCCCTGACTGGGCCGTGGCTTGTGACTGGGATACCCCGGTGCAAGGCAGTGGCCCGGACGTTGGCAGGCAGTTCTACGGCGGCGATCTGGACGGGGTCACCGGCAAGCTCGACGAGCTCGAAGCGCTGGGTGTGGATATTGTCTACCTGACACCATTCTTCCCGGGGCGCTCCAACCATCGCTATGACGCCTCCACCTTTCATGCCGTGGATCCTTTGCTCGGTGGGGATCAGGCTTTGATTAACCTGGTGGAGGCGGCTCACGCCCGTGGCATGAAGGTCATGGGCGATCTGACCTCCAATCACACCGGCGATGCTCACGAGTGGTTCAAGAGGGCGCAGGCGGACCCCAGCAATGTTGAAGCCGGCTATTACTATTTCAACGAAGACCACACCGCGTATGAATCTTGGTGGGGTGTGCAATCGCTCCCGAAACTCAACTGGGGATCAGAGGCGCTGCGGGAAGCGTTCGTCACCGGCGAGGACTCCGTGGTGGCGCATTGGCTCAAACCTCCTTTCAACCTTGACGGCTGGCGCATTGACGTCGGCAACATGACCGGAAGGCTGGGCGCTGTGAACATTAACAAGGAGGTGGCCGCGTTGATTCAGGACAGGATTCTTGGGATCAACCCGGATGCCCTGCTCCTGGGTGAGGAAACCTCCGACGCCGGCGCTGGCGTTGACGGTTTCGGCTGGCAGGGTGCCATGACTTACTCCAATTTCACCCGGCCCATCTGGCAATGGCTGGGCAACCCGAGCGCGCGCGTTGACTTTTTTGGCACCCCGCTGCCGGGCCCGCCCAAGGTAAGTGCCGACGTCGTGCTTGCCACCCATAAGGACCTCTCCAGCGCCTTCAGCTGGCCGGTGCGCAAGGCAACAATGAACGCTCTGAATACCCATGACACCGCACGAGCAGCCAGTGTCATGATTGCTGGTGGGCCGTTGGTGGCGGCCACGTTATCCATGCTGCTGCCGGGGATTGCCGTGGTTTTTGCTGGGGATGAGTACGGGCTGGAGGGGTGGAATGGTGAGGATTCGCGCACCCCGATCCCGTGGGATGAGCCGGCGCGTGTGGTGACGGATTTGCGTTCCGCCTATGCCGCGCTGGCGGCGGTGCGGCACTCCAGTGCGGCCGTGGCGGACGGTGGCATGCGGTGGTTAATGGCCGACGGCGATGTGCTGGCTTTTGTGCGGGAGTCGCCGACAGAGTCGTTGCTCGTGGTGGCTGTTCGGGCGGCGGCAGAGGTGCCTGTGGCGGACCTGGGTTTGAGTTCGGAGGATGTGCAGGCGCTGCAGGGCCCGCCAGTGATCCGGACGGGCGAAGTTGCAGCCACGGAGCAACGGTTGCATCTAGCGGGTCCTGGCGCTTATGTGTGGCGTCTAAGTGGCGTCACGGTGCCAGCTGTCTAAGCGGAGCGCTCCAACGTGTGTCCTGTGTGTATTCCTCTTAGACTGGAGGGACACACAGTTGTTTTTAGGAAGGTCTGCAAGGACATGGCAGTACAGAAGATGACCCTCAGCTCACCGTTTGCCACCGCGTTGGAGGAGGTGCTGCGGCCGGATCAAATCAGTGTCGCGGAAGAGGACTTGCAGACGTTCGCTATAGATCAGGGCCCTGTCACCGATTACCAAGAACCCCTTGCCGTGGTGTGGGCTGAAACCATTGCAGAGGTGCAGTCAGTAGTGCGGCTGGCAGCTGAGTACACGGTACCGCTGGTGACTCGAGGCGCAGGAACTGGGGTCTCGGGCGGGGCCCATGCCACTGTGGGATCTGTGGTGCTGAACCTGACCCGCATGAACAAGATTTTAGAGATTAACGCAGCCGATGAGATTGCCCGGGTGGAGCCTGGCGTCATCAACGGGGACCTGAACGCTGTAGCTGCTGAGCACGGGCTGATGTTTGCCCCGGATCCTGCCAGTTACAAGATCTCCACTATTGGTGGCAACATTGCCACGAACGCGGGCGGGCTGCGCTGCGCTAAGTACGGCGTGACCCGCGACGCCGTACTGGCGCTGGATGTTGTTTTGGCCGACGGTACTTTGATCCGGACCGGACACCGCACGTTCAAGGGTGTTGCCGGGTATGACCTCACCAGCCTTTTTGTAGGCTCTGAGGGGACCTTGGGCGTTGTGGTGGGCGCTACCGTGCGGTTGAAGTACCTGCCCACCATTGTGCGCACGCTGGCAGTGTTCTTCCCATCGGTGCAGGCTGCGGCTGCGGGCGTGCTGGCACTGGGTACGGCCCGTGTACAGCCGTGCATCCTGGAATTATTGGATGGACCGTCACTGACCGAGCTTGACTTCCGCAATGGCAGCAACCTCTCCACCCGTGGGACAGCGCTGCTATTGATTCAGTTCGACGGGTTGGCGGCTGAACAGGAAGAGGCCTTGGCAGCTACCGCTCTCGAGGCACTGGGCGGGACCATCAGCCGTGAGGACCCGGCAGAAGCCCAGCGCCTGGTTGATCTGCGCCGCAACAACCGGGGCTTGGACGTAGATGCGCAGAACCGGGTAGGCGAAGATGTAGCGGTGCCGCGCTCCCAGCTGGTCCACTACATTACGGCGCTGGAGGAAATGGCGCGGCGGCACGGCGTGGACTTGCAGGTGATTGCGCACGCTGGCGATGGTAATCTGCACCCCACATTCTCTGTGCCAACGTTTGAACCGGCCGGCATTGCCGCGTTAAACGCTGCCCTGGATGAATCCATTGACAAGGCGTTGGAACTGGGTGGGACCATCACGGGCGAACACGGGATAGGACAGTACAAGCTGCGGTGGCTGGCGTTGGAGCAGTCGGCGGAGGTACTGGCAATCCAGCGCAACATCAAGGCGCTGTTCGATCCGCAGGGCATCCTCAACCCAGGCAAAGCCATCCCGGCGTGACCCCGCACCCACGGCAGGTCCTATCCCACTAATGGCGTGTTTTTCCCGGACCCTATCCCACTAATGGCTGAAAACAACGGGACGCTGTCGCATTCACGGTTGATGATTGCGACAGCGTTCCTGTTTAAGTAGCCGTTGCTGCACTAGCGTCGACGAAAAAGTGACCATTGGTGGGATAGCGTCCGCGATAGGTGGCGGGAGCGTCTGGTGGTGGTGGTGGTGGTGGTGGGTTAGTCTTCGAAGGCGGCGTCGGGGAGGACTCCGCCTTCTAGCATTTTGATGGTGTCCGTATCGGTGCTGAGCATGATGGCGTCCTCGTCGCGGCGGTAGCGCAGGATGTTATCCACGTACGATTGCACGGCCTCGGCGAGGGGCACATTGCGTTCCTCATCCTTGGATTTAAACCAGCGGTGCTCCAATATTTCGTGAACAACCTCGGCGGGTTCTAATTTGCCGCCGAGCTCGCGCGGTATGGAGCGAACAATGGGTTCGAAGATGGTGCTGACCCAGTTGTGCGCGCTAAGTTCCTCATCCACAGCGGTTCCGGAATCTGCCCGGAAGGAGTCTATGTCGTTGAGGAGCCGGCGGGCCTGGTTCTCCTGAGCGTCAATGCCTGTCAGGCGCAGCAGACGGCGCTGGTGGTGACCGGCGTCCACCACCTTGGGTTGGAGCTGGATGGTGGAGCCGTCAGGAGTGGTTTTGATGGCGTATTCTTCCACGTCAAAGCCGAGTTCGTTGAGGCGGCGGATGCGGGCGCCCACGCGCCAGCGGTCTTCCAGCTCGAAGGATTCCTTCTCGGTGAGCTCGGCCCAGAGCCGGCGGTAGCTTTCCATGATGAGCTCGCTGGTGGCCACGGGGTCAACTTTTTCCTCAATGAGCCCACCTTCCAGCAAGTCCATCAGCTCCCCGGCAATGTTGACCCGGGCAATTTCGAGATCGTATTCGCGCTGGCCCGTGGACAGGTCAGGGTAGAGTTCACCGGTTTCGGCATCCACCAGGTACGCGGCAAAGGCTCCGGCGTCGCGGCGGAACAGCGTATTGGAGAGGGAGACATCACCCCAGTAGAAGCCCACCAGGTGCAGGCGGACCAGTAGCAGGGCCTGGGCGTCAATGAGCCGGGTGAGGGTATCGCGGCGCAGCTTCTGTGAGAACAGGGCCCGGTAGGGCAGGGAGAACTTCAGGTGCCGGGTGACGAGAACGGGATCCAGGGGCGCGCCACTGGGTGTGGTGCGTCCGCTGATGACGGCAACAGGTTCCACGCAGGGCACATCCAGGCGGGCCAGCTTGCGCAGCATGTGGTATTCGTGGCGGGCCACGTGTTCGGAGGTTTCCTTGATGGCAATGACTGAGCCATCCAAATGGGCGAAGCGGACCACGTGCCGCGAGATGCCGCGGGGGAGTGCGGCAAGGTTCGCGGCCGGCCATTCCTCCAAGCGAATGTGCCAGGGCAGATCGAGCAGGCCCGGATCGGCGCTGGCAGCCGTGATATTCAAGGAGCCCATGACAGGCACGGGAGGTGTGCTCATACGGGGTAGCTTGCCACGCTGGTCAAAGTCGGTGGGCTCGTGGTTCCACTTGGCGCCTGGTTGTTCAGTCATGGATCAAATTCTCTCTTAAAAGGTGAGGCGCGGTTGCCTGCTGGAAATCCAACAGGCAACCGCGCCTCAAGAACTACTAGTCGCGCGAGATGGCCTTGTCGCCCAAGCGGGCGCCTGAGGTTGCATCGAAGAGGTGCACGTGGCCAACCTGCGGGCGGACGTGGATGGTATCGCCCTTCATCGGTGGGCGGCGACCGTCAACACGGACCACCATGTCACGCTCGTTGCCGTCGATGATGGCGTGTCCGTAAACGTAAGCATCGGCACCGAGTTCCTCGACGACGTCGGCCTCAACAGCCAAGCCTTCACCGGCGCCAACAATCTCGAGGTCTTCGGGACGGACACCCACGGTGACCGTGTTGCCTGCGGCTTCACCCAAAACGGCGCTCTGTACGGGGTAAATTGATCCACCGAACTTCACACCGCCGTCAACAACGGGCAGTTCCAGCAGGTTCATGGCGGGGGAGCCAATGAAGCCGGCAACAAACACGTTCTGCGGGGCATCGTAGAGGTTGCGCGGGGTATCAACCTGCATGAGCAAGCCGTCCTTGAGCACTGCAACGCGGTCACCCATGGTCATGGCCTCAACCTGATCGTGGGTCACGTAGACGGTGGTGACGCCCAGGCGGCGGGTCAAGGATGCGATCTGCGTACGGGTCTGCACGCGGAGCTTGGCATCCAAGTTGGAGAGGGGCTCATCCATGAGGAATACCTGCGGGTTACGCACAATGGCGCGGCCCATGGCAACACGCTGACGCTGACCACCGGAGAGGGCCTTCGGCTTGCGGTCCAGGTAGGCCTCAAGGTCAAGGAGCTTGGCGGCTTCCAGAACACGCTTGGCGCGCTCTTCCTTGGAAATGCCGGCAATCTTCAGGGCGAAGCCCATGTTATCTGCCACGGACATGTGCGGGTAAAGAGCATAGTTCTGGAAAACCATGGCAATGTCGCGGTCCTTCGGCGGAACGTCAGTGACGTCGCGGTCGCCAATGAGGATGCGGCCTGCGTTGACGTCTTCCAAGCCGGCGAGCATGCGCAGCGAGGTGGACTTGCCACAGCCCGAGGGGCCAACGAGTACGAGGAATTCGCCATCGGCGATGTCAATGTTGAGCTTGTCAACGGCGGGCTTGGTGGTGCCCGGGTAAATGCGTGTTGCGTTATCAAAAGTTACTGTAGCCACAGTGATAAATCCCTTCATCGGCAGGTACGTGCCGAACGATCCTCAAGTGAATGGTTGTTTCATGCACAATCCGCACACTACCGAAGCAGCGAGCGGACTGATCTATGAAGTATGACACATTTTAGTTATGGCTGGGGTCACGTTAAGGACTCAGGTAGGCCGTGCGCTCTGCGAGCAGCAGCTCCAAAACGTCCGGGAGTGAGGCCGGGGTCGCTATGCGAAATTGGGCCTGTGTGTTGCCGGGGCCTACCTTGATGCCCAAATCGCCGGGGCGCAGGGCGGCAAAGGCGTGCTCGTCAGTGACGTCATCCCCCGCAAAGAAGATGGCGGTGGCACCGGTTTCTTGGCGCAGCAGGGCCAGGCTTTGGCCCTTGTTGGCGTTGATGACGGAAATTTCCAAGACCATTTTGCCGTGGCTCAAGTGCAGGGACGGAGTGTGCGCCAGTTCCGCCATGAGGCGTTCGACGCCGGCCCGTGCCGCGGCTTCTTCGGCCAGCCGGTAGTGCAGAACCACCCCGGCTGGCTTATTCTCCGCGAGCGTGCCCGGGATGCGGCTAATTTCCCGGGCGACGGCGGCGCGGGCCGTTTCCAGCGCGGATTCCTGTTCCGCTGTCAGGGACACGGCGGGGGAGTCTGGGCCCAGCCAGGTCTCAGCGCCGTGGCTGCCTACCAACAGTGTCCTCTGCGGTGGGGTGGCGACCAGCCGCAAACTGGCCAATGCGCGCCCGGAGACCAGGGCCGTCGTCGTGCGGGGCAGTGCGGCGAAGGCGGCCAAGGCTGCGGCGGAGCGGGGGAGTGGGCGGGCATCTTGTGCACGGTCCACGAGCGGGGACATGGTGCCGTCAAAGTCCAGAGCTAACAGTAACTCTGGGGTGCGGGCCAGGGTCTGCAGTGCGGCCCGCAGTTCTGCCGTGATACCAAGTGAGGGGATATCAGCTGTCATCACGGACGGCCTTCTGCGCCAGTGTGGAGAGGAAATCCTCGCTCCAGCGCTGGACATCGTGGGCGAGGATTTGCCGGCGCATGGCACGCATGCGACGGCTGGATTCGGCCTTGGGCAGGTTAATGGCGCGCAGGATGGCAGCTTTGAGGCCGTCAATGTCATGTGGATTGATCAGGAGGGCCTGCTTGAGCTGATCGGCTGCGCCGGTGAACTCGCTCAGCACCAGGGCCCCGCTGTTATCGTTGCGGGCCGCAACATACTCCTTGGCCACTAGGTTCATGCCATCGCGCAGGGCGGTGACCAGCATGACGTCTGCGGCGAGGTAGAGGGCCACCATTTCCTCCACAGGGTAGCTGTGGTGCAAATAGCGGATGGCCGTGTTTTGGATGGTGTCATGCTGGCCATTGATGCGGCCCACCATGCCTTCAACATCTTCGCGCAACTGCTTGTAGGTTTCTACGCGCTCACGGCTGGGGCTGGCCACCTGGATGAGGGCGGCGTCTTCTACTTGGACAGTGCCGTCATCGAGGAGCTCGCCGTAGGCCTTGAGTCGGTGAGTGATGCCCTTGGTGTAGTCCAGCCGGTCCACGCCCAGAAGCACTGTTGTGGGGTTGCCCAAATCCTCGCGGATCTGCTTGGCGCGGGCAATGACGTCCGGGTTCTTGGCAAGCTGCTGGATCTGGGCCACATCAATGGAGATAGGGAACGGTTCGGCGCGGGAGATGTGGGTGAAGTGGCCGGAGGTGTCATTGACGTGGACCTGCCGGGCCTTGACGCCGGCGCCGAGGAAGCGGCGGGCCGAGCGCAGGAAGTTAGCGGTGTCATTGGGGCGTTGGAAACCGAGCAGATCTGCGCCGAGCAGGCCCTCCAAGATTGCCTTGCGCCAAGGCATCTGGGCAAAAATCTCCGGTGATGGGAAAGGGATGTGGTTGAAGAAGCCGATCCTCAGGTCCGGGCGCAGTGTGCGCAAGTACTGGGGGACCAGTTGGAGCTGGTAATCCTGCACCCAGACGGTGGCGTTGGGTGCAGCTGCGCTCGCAGCAGCTTCGGCGAAGCGCCTGTTGACTACCTGGTAGGTATCCCACCAGGTTCGGTGGAACTCGGGGGTGGCAATTACGTCATGGTAGAGCGGCCAAAGGGTGGAGTTGGAGAAGCCTTCGTAATAGAGCTCCACCTCGTCCTCGGAGAGGGGGACAGGGAACAGGTCCATGTTGTCGTGGTGGAACGGTGCCAAGGTCTCATCCGCAGCGCCATGCCAGCCGATCCACGCACCTTCGCGGGTAGCCATGACGGGAGCTAAAGCGGTGACGAGCCCGCCGGGGGAACGCCGCCAGCCGTCGTCCGACTCTTCTTGCGGAACCCTGTCCACGGGGAGGCGGTTGGAGACAACGATGAAGTCTGAGCTGCCGGGCTGGGCAACGGGGTGGGCTGGCTCAGCGGTGGCCTTAGCGGTGGTCTTAGCGGGCTTGGCGGACGATTCTTGTGACACGAACAACTCCCAATAATTGGTCCCTCGGTTTCTACCAGCTTATCGTGTAGGGGTTTGGGGCAGTCATGAACAGTGTTTTTCGGGTGGGTTTGGGGTGCTGGTGAGGAGCTTTCGGGAAAGTTTCGGGAAGCTTTCGGGAAGCTTTCGGGGAGCGAGGGCAGTTTTCGGTCTTCTCCAAGGTTTGTCCCATAGGATGATCCGTATCTAGCCGTACCACGGCCTTTTTTCATGCCCAAAGACTTGAGGAAATATGAGCTCCAAAAACGAACCGCGGTTGAGCAAAGCAGAGCGCACAGCACAGGCCCGCGAGCAGGCAAAGGTTATTCGCGATGCCCAAATTAAGGCGGAAAAGCGCAAGGGCTGGCTGATCCGTGGGGGTGTTTTGGCGGCGGCCGTGGTGATCATAGTGATCATTGCGCTGGTGGTCATCAACACTCAGAAGGCTAATGAGCCGGTAGCGGATAGCGGGCCGGTGGCGGCGAATATGAACGCCTATGGCGGCATCACGCTCGGTAAAGGTGACACCGTAGTTGCCCCCACCACCACGGAAAAAACCGTAGACGTCAACAACTTGGGCGCGGCTCCCACGGCTCCAGCAGAGAAGGCATTTGATCTGGACAAGATTGGTATTGAGGCATCTGCGACCGGCAAGCCGGTCCAGACCGTGGTTTACCTAGACTTCCTGTGCCCGGTCTGCAATCAGTTTGAAAAGACGTACGGCGAAAAGCTGGACACGTTGCGCAACGACGGCAAAATCACTGTTGAGTACCGTCCGCTGGGTTTCTTGGACCGTCTCTCCTCCGGTACAAACTACTCCTCGCGTTCAGGAGCAGCTGCAGCATGCGTTGCTGACACCTCACCGACTAGCTACAAGAAGTACTTGGACATTCTCTTTGTCAACCAGCCTGCTGAGAACAGCAAAGGCTTGGATAATGCGACGCTGAAGAAGTACGCAACCGAGGTAGGAGCCGCTGACATCAGCTCCTGCGTGGATGCGAAAACCTTCCGCCCGTTCATGGCCAACACCACGGGATTGACCTCCGTTCACGGCATCAATGGCACACCCACGGTGTTCATGGATGGCCAGCAGTGGCAGACCCCGGAAACCTTCGATGACTTCATGACGCGGATTCTGGCTGCGAAGAAGTAAGTTCTTTTGCCGGTGAAAACCGGCCCTTCTCTGCGGCATTACTGCAGGGGAGGGCCGGTTTTCTTTTTTCTGAAGCGGTACGGTAGCCTTGTCTAGCGCTTGATTGCGTTTGCCTCCTTAGCTCAGCTGGCCAGAGCACCGCTCTTGTAAAGCGGGGGTCGTCGGTTCGAATCCGACAGGGGGCCCAGAAAGCCCGGATTTACAGGGATTTTGGAAGTTGAGAATGGCCCCGAAAGGGGCCATTCGTCCTTAACTCTCCATAAACTCTCCACTTTCGTTATTTGCCGCTAGTTTCCGCTGTTTTGGAGGGTCTTCAGGCGGCTCAGTTTGCTCTGAAAATGGAGACTTGTCAGCCTTCGGTGATGGGACTGCGGCGGCTGATTCCGGGACGGGTGGGTCCGATTGTGATGCTTGTTCATCACCTGTTTGGGTCTGGTCATGCGTTGGTCGCGCTTTGCGTTGCGGCTTGAAGGCGTCAACGACGGCCCTGGTATCCAAAGCCCCTCGGCGTTCTTCGCCGAAACCAGTGAAGTACGCCAGGAAATACGCTAGGGATCGCTATACTGACCCGGAAGCTTAGGGGATTCACTCGCGAATGCCCAAGAGGCCGCGATGAATGGAGCTTTCTTGTCAAACGAACCGATCTTACTGTTCTTGCACGGTGTTGGGGACGGGGATCCTCACGACAAATGGCTGGGCCACCTATCCGAGTCACTTGACCGTCTTGGATACACCGAGCTGGACAAAGTCAAGGTAATTGCGCCGAAGTACTCACACGCGCTTAGAGGTTTCGATGACAACGATGCACTCCCCGATATGACGATCAAACTGCCTGTCCGTGAGGCTGCTAAGCAGAATCGCAGGGACTTTGAACGCCGTATGGGTGCTGTGGAGTTCCGGTTGGGGCGTTCGAATAGTGGGTCAGGCTGGGGCGGCGCTGACACGGTCGTCAATGCGGCTATTGGGCTGTCCCCGTTCAGGGCAGCGAAAAACTATATGAGTACTCCGCAGATTCGCGCACTGGTTTTGAACCGGATACTCGGGCAGCTCCCCAGGGAAGGGCGGTTAGTGATCATTGGGCACAGCTTGGGCTCCGTAATCGCTGCTGACTTGGTGCGCCGCCTGCCCGTTGGTCTTGATGTTGCTGGCATGGTGACCATTGGCAGCCCCTTGGCCAATGGAAATTGCGACGACGGCAAGCTGCGGAATGATTTGAAAGATCCCCCTGCAAACCTAGGCTGGTGGTTGAATTTCTGGAATGCCCTTGACCCGGTAGCGGCCCACCGTGGGGTTTCATCCGTGTTCCCTTGGATGGTCGATTTCCGCATTGCAACCAAGGTGGATACTCACGTTCACGACGCGGAGCAATACCTCTCCAACCGGACGGTGGGGGAAGCAGTCGGATTCGGTCTTTTCGGTTCGCTCGGGCGGGAAGTCGAGTTCTTTGACAAGGGCTTCGATATTCCTTTGGATATGGGGGAGCAGTATGCTCTGGCGGCCTTGCGCTACTCGTATCTGATAAATGCGAGGCTATCTGGCGAAATTAAGGACCGTCATACCGGTGCGCTCAGAGCAGTGCAGGCGACCACAGTCGACCGCATTAGGACACGCAACAGAGGTGAAAATCTGCCTATGCCTGCGCTTGTTGCACGCCTCGCCTTTGATGCGTCCGAGCCGACCTCGGCCGTGCCCGAGCCGCTCCCTAGTAAGCACATGGGAAAGGAAGATGCCGTGGCGCTATTGACCTCTTTGGCGGTGGAGAACATTATCCAGCCGTTTGAAATCTCAATCCCGAAAGATAAGAAAGAGAAAATAGACAAGCGGGAAGCAGCCATGATGGATTTGGCAGCTGAAATGGGGTTGGGAAACAAGTACGGTTCTGATGTATTTGCTGCTGTGAAACTTGCGCACGAGACACTCAGCGATGGTCGTCCTGTGAACTGGGTTAGGTGGGTTGTTCTTGGCGCCGGAGCAGCCGCATTGGTGGTCGTGACCGGTGGACTAGTGCTTGCTCCCGCCGCTGGTCTGGCTGGTGCCGCGGCGATCACTAGTGCTCTCGCGAGTTTTGGACCCGGAGGTATGATCGGTGGCCTCTTGACTGCGGGCACACTGGCGACTGCTGGTGGTGGCGGCATTGCATTTAGCCTCGCCAGCTCGGGGACCAGCGCAGAAACTCTCGAAGCCGTTGTTGAGCGTCAGCTTGCCACGGCAATTCTGCGTAAGCTCCAAAACCTTGAACCAAATCCCCTGATCTGGAGCACTCTTGTTCAGATCGAGAGCGAAGTGCGCCGTCAGCATGAACGGCTGGACGAGTTCTCCGACGAGACCGGCCCGGCACTCACCGAGCTGAAACGAAAGATCGTGGCAGTTGAGCGGGCACTGGCCTACCTACGAGAGAACGGACTTGAACCAGTTGTTGTTTTCAGTGATGCGGTTGTACTGGTCTAGCGGGGACACGCCGCAACGTAGCCCTGCCTGTTTGCACGTTCACCCTAAATGTGACTGAGCACCAAGCTGGCGGAGACAGTACTTACGGCGCGCCCCTCAGCGTCATGGTTAAACCGTGAGTCTGGAGCCCTGAGGCCCCTCATAGCTTTGGAGTCGTTCGGCGGCGGGGATCGAGTTTGAATCCGTCGGGTAGCGGCTTAAATTGACCAGGAATGGGCCCAACTTGTGCCTGAAAGGTTCGAAGCGCAGCCGTGTCTATCTCGGCCAGCACGAAATAGTCGTTCAGTCCACCGCGGACCCTGGCTATATCACGCTGATAGTCCTTCGCCATTGGGGCTCGGACACGGCTATCACCGTACATGCGGTTGTTCACCTGTATGACAAACGCATGCATATCTAATGCCGCAGACTCAATAAGGGCATTAAATGTATTCAAGTCTCTATTCCATTCAGGAACTATTAAGAAGTCCACTTTACCTCTTAATGAGGCGCGGTATTCAATATTTGTTAGTTCGCTGCATATCAAAAAAGCAAGCCAGTGAGGACCGTGCTTAATAAGCGGAGGTTTATCCCACTTGGTTCGTGGCCTCAATGATAGTGGGTGAGCAGGTCGGGTTTGAAGGTCAATGCGCTCGTTGGGGGCGGGGTGTTGTTTGTCTTGTGAATAAAGGACAGATGACCGAAAGCCAAAAATGTCCGTAACAAATGAAGCCCATATCTGATTATGAACAAAGCCGCCATCAGCGTGAATGTACTCAACACCAGAAATAAAACTAATACCAAGGGACGTCAATTTCTTCGCTATACCAATAAACCAGGAGGCAGGCAAGGCGACTTCAGGGAAAACGATGTAATCCGGACGCGTCGGCTTAGCCAATATCTCGTTTATCAAGTGGGCTACTCGATACAACCTATCTCTGGACAGATTCGGTTTATTATGTAGCGACGAAAGCCAAGACTGTTCCTCAATTTTCAGCATGGTCACTGCAATGCGAGGCTTCGGAATATCATGACTGGACCGTAAATGTGGCGTATTAGCCAATGTGTTGGGGATCTCAAATGTAAACTGATCATCCTCACCAGATTTTACAATACCTGGCAAGTCTCTGTTATTTAGAGTGTACCCACGTGTAGCGAACATCCAATTCGAAATGTCCCCGGCGGTGTCACATTCGTTAGTGTCATCTTTAAGGCTTCCGACGGGTGACAAAAATTTGGTTAGAGAGAAGACTTCCATCGAGCTAAGCGGTCGAGTGGGAAAAAGTAGTGCAGGACATTGCGGCAGTACAGCAGGGGGAACTGTGGCTATTTGGGAGAAGCCTTCTATTGCTTTCAATAGCGTTTTTAATGCATCGACTAAGTCGGCAGGGAGAAGCTCGTCGCTAATTCGAGTGATAACCTCGGAATCCACGTCAATTCCGAATCCAGAACCAAAGGGATTTATCTCGTGAGGAAATAATGCCATACGGAAAGGTGTATATGCCAAATCGTGCCAGAAAAACAACCTGTAACTGGAGGATGAAATAGAATAGTTTTGATCTATTGTCGACAGCCTTTTAGAGAAGCTGTCCAGCGACTTGTCGACGTGGTCTTTATATGCCGCGGGTATCTCTCCGGGTGCTGTTGTCAGCACTGATTCTTTAACAATGAGATACATCCTTTCTCCCCAAGAAGTTTCTACAAGACTTGGAAGAACAGCTGACTCAGCAAGCGACTTAACGCTAAATGAACAATTTTCGATAATTTCGTTATATACATGGAGAAGCCTCTCGACGAGACTAAGAAATTCATCCCAGTCTGAGCAGTGGATGGCCAGCTTTAGAATTCTATGTATATATACGTCCATGTCAAGTGCTGTCTGAGGAGTCAGTATGTGGTTGCGAACAGACTGATAAAACGCCCGTCGATGAGATTGCCAACTATTCGGGTCCAAGTCTCGCGCGTATGCCTCGAAATCTCTAAGTGTCAGCGCAAACATTGCTCGACTAGCGGTGACTCGTTCAGTGGAACGTAGGGAATCTGCTGGGACTCCATCACGCCGGAGTGCCCTTGCGATATTCGATCCAATATCCTTCGGATCCTCAGGCAATATTGGAAGTGATCGCCATTCGCTCGACCGCTCGGCAATGGTAGTTTGAAGTGACTGCATAAGGCTCCGGCCAGTCTCACCATGCATAAAGAGAACACGATTCTTCTCATTTCCAAACGAAATTGAATCTGAACCGAGATAACTTGCGCAGAACACCCACTTTTCACCAACATTACTTAATTCAACACGAGGTGATGCGTCGGCATTACCGTTTTCTGTATTGTCGACCGTACCGGGTGCATGGTTGAAAAGACCTGCCATCCAATTCCAAACATCGTTTCCTGTTTTGAAATCTTGAACGCTCGGCATTACTATGATGATATCGTCAACATACCGCCCATAATAATATGGTCGTATTGTTTCTCTAATCGCGCGGTCGAAGCCAGTCATAGCGAGGTTGGCGACAAGGGCGCTAGCCGGCAGGCCTAAGGGAAGCCCGCTGACCTCTTGTCCGAGCAGACTACCCATGTGCCTTCGCCAAGACGTCAGTGATTTGACAAATATGGCGTGTAATTTTTGATCTATTTCATCCTTGTTTATATCGATCGTATCGAAGAAATCGTCATTTTCTAAAAATTCTGGAGATATCGAGGGGAAGAAATCGGTCGCATCGGCGGTTACGGTGATGATTCGCTCATCAGCTTCAAGTGACTTTATCATTGCGTTGAAACCATCATTCTGCCAGTTGCGATATGGAATCAGATATGGTTGATAGCTGCCACTGGAGTACCAGTTATATTCGTTGTTATGCTTTCTTCTGAGCCGGTGTCCTTTTACGTTTTCTTCGGGCAGCTCTGCGTCCAGTATCGAACCAACACCTCCGATCCAAAGGGCGCTTATTACATGCATGTCTATGCTGCACCGAGAAATTAATCGAAATTCAGCCTTCAAATTATTCTTTTGAGAGTTTTTTTGACTTTCCCATGCTTCGTCCGGCGAGACGTGCATCGTATTATTGGAGTTAGTGTTTGTAGGAGTTTCTCTCAAGGTTTTTGGGATAATGCCATACATTCCTAGATATTTAGGCTCGTCAACCCATGAAGTGTCATTACTGTTTAGTCTTTTTAGGAGAGAAGTTAGATTTTTATCGAGTTCTGTTTCGTAATGTAGAAGATCAAATGAGCGTGAATCATTTGAATAATGAAGGTCAACCTTGGCTTTGCGATAGGCCAATGCTAACTGTTCTAGAGTGTATTTATTTGCTGTTGATTTCATCATTGAGGGACTCCGGGGGCTTACGAGGATACGGTCTGGGTGCCGTGTTTAATCGGCGTTGGCTTTGTGCCCTATTCTCAGGACCTTTTTGTGCTATATGTGTAGGCACGCAGATCGTTTTGGGTTTATCGATTTAATTACTAACACCAAGCAGCACTGAGGGCTCCCCGCTCCATGTCACTAGGAGCTCGTCACGTGCACGGGTCGCTGCAACGTACAGCAGCGACCGTTCTCGCAGCAGAGCTTCGTCAAGCTCGGACTCAGCAAGGTTTTGCAACGCCGCCTTTTGGGGGAGTGAAGCATCGCTGACACCCATCAGGATGACCTTTGAGAATTCCAAACCCTTGGCAGCGTGCATCGTCAGTACAGCAGGGGCCCCAGAGGAAACTGCAACGGAAGAGCGGGCGTGGACACCCCGTTCTTCCAGCCCTGCAATGACTTGGTTGACCTGGTACTTCGCACGCACCAAGACGCCAATCGCAGAGTCCGTGCCCCACAGTTGGATTGCTTCGGCTGCGGCATCGAGTTCGGTTGCGAAGGAAGAAACGCCTTGGCGTACAGGAACCGGTCCGCTGCGAGCTGATCGATACTTCCCGGATTCCTCAGAGGTATCTTCCAGATCGGTGAAGGATGCACCTGACAACAAACCAACTGCAAATGCCAAGTTCTCAGCAGTCGTTCGGTAGTTCAAAGTTAGTCTCTTGGACCGCCCAACGATCTTGATCCCGAATCTGGACAGCGGAACCTTCTGACCGTAGATCCTCTGATGAGAGTCCTCGGCAATGAACAAATCATTGGGACCCTCGGCAACCAGCGCACGCAACAGCAACCAATGGGCTGCGTGGAAGTCCTGGGCCTCATCAACAATGACGTGGTCCGCTGGCCGCGCACCGCCGCCAAAAGCACGAATGTCCAGCACAGCGGCGGCCAGTGCTGCAATCTCGGCGAAGCTCAGCTTGTCGTCCATGCGGTTGGACCTGCGATACGACTCAAAGATCTTCCAGACAGCAATCCGCTTGGGGCGCGTCAAAGCTGTACCGCGACCCAACCGGGAGACCTTTAAATACTGATCACGCGTTGTCACAGAATTGGCCAGAACAACGGCCACATACTCCTCCGACAGGAACGTCGGGTTGGACAACGATGCATCCAAGCCGTGGTCCACGGACTCCGCTGCCGATTTCCAATCATCGTTGGTGGATCTCTTGGTACCGACCAATTCGAGGAACCCAAAGACACGTTGCAATGCCCCCTCGCGCTCTGCCGCGGAAGCCCCGTTCAGTACGGATAGCGCGGTCGCATCGATGCCGGCGATGTGAATCCCACTCTCGCCGAGGTGCTTGGCAATCGGCAGCGTAGCGTCGAGCCGCGTCACACTCGACTCCAAGGATTTCGCCAGCGTGGTTGTAAACGTTGTCAGGAGAATGCGCGCTGAAGGCGCGGCCGCCGCAAGGTTCTTCGCCCGGTGGACGGCAACCACTGTCTTGCCCGTACCTGCCCCGCCTGACAACCGGAAGGATCCGTTGCGTGACTTCTCCGCGTATGCTCGCTGCTCCGGGTGCAGGAAGGTGCGCCACGCCTCGAAGTCGTTGGACTCGATAGCATCTTGCAACTCCCGGGGATTCTCGCCGATGTATGCAAATTGGATCTTGGAAGCGGGGTGCTCCAGTGCGGCCAAGACCTTTTCATCTTCGGACTTGCTGGCATCGTCAAGGTAAGTGCCAAGGCCAAGCTCCTCCTTGACCTCCACCAGTGACTTGCCAGCTTCCAGGTCAAGGAGCGCAATTCCCTGCCAGTCCGGAGCCTGATCCACGACGGCGGCAAACTCGCCCAAGGTGCCAGCGTCCAGTGCTGCCTGGGCTACTCGGGTGTCGATGCCGGGGTCGTTTGCCAAGTAGTCGGCCGTATATCCAGCGCTGACCAAACCGTTGATCCAGTCGGGTTCCGAAGCCGCTGGCACTGCTGAAGGGGTTGGGGGTGCGACGTCGTGTGCATTCTGAACGTCGTCGAGATCCGGTGCTGTTGCCTGGATTAGCTCTGCCACGCCGCTAATGGGGTTGACGTTTAGAACGGTGGTCCGCGCAATGGAGATGGCCTTGTCATGCGGCCACGTGCCTATGTATATGTAGTGGGGTTCAGACCCGACATCGAGGCGGAACAGGACAGCACGGAAATTCAGATCGACCCGGCCTGTACGGACGCGCTTGTCAGCCGGCTTCTGCATGGGCTCAATGTGCAGGCCGGGTGAGGCGTCGTTTTCCTGCAGTTTCTGCAAGAAATCAAATACCTTCATCTTCATAGATGAGTCCAGCTTGTCCTTGCTCTTGGTCATAGTCACGGCGGCCATTAGCGGATCTCCTCGCGCTCAGAGTTTTTGAAAAGTTCAGCAATGTGCGAAGCATCCGGCAAAGCGATGATCCATCCTGCC
This sequence comes from Arthrobacter sp. UYCu511, assembly GCF_040547105.1. Taxonomy (NCBI): domain Bacteria; kingdom Bacillati; phylum Actinomycetota; class Actinomycetes; order Micrococcales; family Micrococcaceae; genus Arthrobacter; species Arthrobacter sp. UYCu511. Next base: position 141,568 of record NZ_JBEPPB010000011.1, on the reverse strand, counting down.
GCGACGTGTGCTGATGGATCTTCGTCCTCCAAGAGGACACCAATTTTGCGGTCTTCCCATCCGATGGACACCATGTTGCCGTCGGGAAGCTCCAGCCCAAGCTCAGGAACAGGCAAGCCGCCGATGCCGGCCAAGGCAGTCAGTAGTGGCAATTCGTCCTCGGTCGCCATGTCTAAAAGCTCCTGCCACTCAGCGGAGAAAGTCTCCTCTGGATGCGTGAGAGTGAACTCTCCGACGGGGGAATCAGAAGCAGCCATGAGGTCAACCGTACCGATGGTCAGTCCCGTCCGCTTGAACGCCATCAGGTTGGACAGTCGCAACCACTCGCGCCACGCCTTTTCATGGCCACCAAGTGACACCGCTGACGGGCGATCATCCAGCAACAAAGACACCACAAAACCCTTGGCATCCATGGACCGGGCCCCGGCTGACATGACCAGCGGCCCGCGGCCATACTGCCAACAGTTGTCGGTGCCTGCTACGACATCCTGGGATTCGGACAGCAGATAGGCTGCGGCCCGCTCGCCCACAGACTCAAGCGATGACTTGAATGGTTTGTCCATCAGCATCATCGGCACCACTTCTGAAAAACGCTGCCATTCATCCACAACAGGTGAATTGATCCAGCTCCACAGCTGGCTCATCGCATCCATGTTGAGTAATTCGAGCAAGGATGGCTTGAGACTGAACCGGGCCTGGATCTTTTGCACGAGCGAGCTGTCGTACCACGCGGGAACGTCACGAGTAGCGGCGCCTGAATCTGCTGAAGCAAAAGCATCAACATCAGCCCATGTCACTGCCCAAGGAATGATTCCAGCATCACGCAACCCAGCGCGCTTGGCAGCATCATCGGCAAGACGGTTGATCTCTGCAGAGGCATGGTATTTGTGCCCGTCGGTGTAGATGGCAAGCTTGGGGATGGATGGATCCTGTGACCACAAAGTGAAGTCCGGACGTGTGCCAAGAATGTCTTCCTGTGGGGTCAGCGACCACCGGGCCCTACCGCCAGGCAGCCTGAACACCAGAGTGTCGCCACGAATGCCAGGCGTCACGGACGTTTGGGCCCCTACATTTGCCAGCCGGGTCATGAGTGCCCGCCGGAACTTTTGCTCCAGATGGGATTCCGGATCGTTGCCTACAGCCGGTTCCACTGTTGTTGTTTTCCACAGTGAGTACGCCGGTTCCAGCGCACCCTCGGCCGGGACCTCGCCACTGAACAAGATCTCAGCCAGAAGCCTTTGAGCAGACATGCGGGACACCTTGTCCGCCATCCACGACGGCGCAAATGGTAGTAGGCAGTTATGGCAAGCCAGCCGCTCCTCATTTTGGCAAGAACAGCTGCGGACCACCTGCCAGGCTGCGTTCAGCAAGGCCCACACCTTTTCGGGTTCGGCGAATTCGGCCAAATAGCCGGTCCCTCCGGGCACGGTGTCATGCAGCAGGAGGCTGACAGCTGCTTCGCCACCGGGCTGTGGCTCGTTGATCTGCACAATGTCGATGTGGTCCGGGGCGCCGCCCAACACCTCGCGCAACCCCAACAACAGGGCCGCAGTCAGGCTCGGAATGGCAAAATCGTCACCGATGACAGCAGTCATAGGCAATCGCAGGGCAACGCCCTGAGTAGACAATGTCCGGGCCAGCGCCACCTCGCGAACGTTTTCCTCGGAGACCTTGCGGTATTTGCACCAGAATCGGTGCTCGTGGGGATTGTTCTCCTTGGCGTTTTGATCCAGCTGGCCGCAATAGGAACACACCCTGAACAAAGGCGTCTTGAACTCTTCGCCGGCAACCGTCCGCGTCCCAGCGTTGGCTGCGGCGCGGCCCAGGTTGAGCCAGCGAATTTCAGTCCGGCGCAGGTATTTCGCGCCAAAGTCGATGCCATCTAGATACCATTGGTCGCTCACATGCGCCGGGTCAATGTCAGCAGCCACGGCAACCGTGAACAGCTCCTTGACCCGGTTGTCGTTCCGGTCGCCAATGCCTGCTTCATCGCGGTTCACTTCGGCGGATACCTTCTTCAGGGTCACCACGTCATAGATCTGGCTGACATCGGCAATCGAAGACGTCCCGCACCTGGCGCACGCCGCCACTGTCCCATGCGTATTTACCGTGGTGTTGGCCCATCCGCACTGCGGACACATCTGCCACTTCTGGACGTGGCTCTGCTGCGGCCCAAGATCGACGGCGTCGATCTTCACCTGCAGCCCCTGCGCGTAGAACGTGGCACCCGGTGCCAGCTCGGTCAGCGCGATTGACGCCCCTCGCTGGTATCCCACGCTCTCGGTGATGAACGCGTTGGTGTCCATGTCGCGCCAGCTCACGCCGACGTCAAGGATCACTGAGTCATCCAGCAGCGTGTAGTTGGGCAGCACCCCGTATTCTTCCAAGACCTTGATCCAGTAGTCACCCCGGAGCTCACGCAACTGGTGCGCCAGCATCTTCAACGTGGCGTGGGCCGTCTTGGGCGCCTGCATGTCGTCGGCCGTGGCAGCAGTGGACTCTGCCCGGGCTTCAAGCTCGGGCAGCTGCGCGTCAATCTCTTTGCGTCGCAGGTCAAGTTCTTCAACGTCTTTTGACCAGAGCTGGGCTGCCCGGATGAGGTGCTTTGCCATGTCACTTGCCTGCCCGGACGACGGCGGTGTGGCCCACCTTTGGAGGGCTGCCACGCTCGTGGCGTTCAGCAACGAGCCGTACTGTCCAAGGAACTCGGCCAGATACTCGCCAGCGTTGGTTGCCGAATCCTTGATCAAGTCCCCGAGGAAGGACCCGGGGTCTGCACTACCCAGCGCGGCTGTGGCCTTGCGCGGATGCGGCCGTCCGTCGTCACGGGCAAAGCGGTCCACCACGTGTGCGGTGTACTGGCGCTGCAGGATTTCCTCGGCATCCAGGTACGTTGCGGGCGGCCGCACCTCACCGTTGATGACGGAGAGCGGGTCATGCAGCTTGGGCAGGTGCTCGCCACGTCCGCGGACGTAGGCCAGCACCAGGGAGTTGCCCGTCAGGCGTCCGGCGCGGCCCACCCGCTGCAGGTATGAGGCCACTGAGGTTGGCAGGGAGGCAAGCATGACACAGGAGAGATCGCCAATATCGATACCCATTTCGAGTGTAGGCGTCGCCACCAAGACGTTGGGTGCCTGCGGATCCGTGCTGCTGGATTTGAACTCGGTTTCGTAGCGCAACCGTGTTTTTTCATCAAGCAGCGAGGTGTGCTCACGTGCCACCACGCGCTTCATGTCCGTGGAGCTGTAGAGGTTTCGGTAGTAGTCGCGATCCACCGAGGCGCGTTGCAAGTTGCCCGGACAGCGGGTGAACATGCACGGGGCGCCGTCCAGCTGGTCAACCACGGTGGTGGTGCCGGGGGTGAGAGCCTTGCAAGTGTCGCACTGCAGGAAGTTCCTTTCCTCCGCTAGCGATTGCACAGAGGGGGCCTTCAACACCACCCGTGAGGGTGGGATGGTGAACACTTCTGCGCCGCTCTCGGTGGCCACTGAAGAGAGCACGCCGGCCTTTTCAAACTCGCGCAGAATGGCCTTGGCCAAGAAGGCGCCGTCGGCGTTGGATACTCCCAGGCACTGGGCGGCCCAGCGGGCATACCAGGACGACGTCGAGGTGACGGCATCGAGGTTCTCTGACGTTTTGGTGGTGGGGCCGATGCGGGGGAAAGACGGCGCAGGCCGGCCACTGGGGAATGCTGGCATGCCCTCAGTCTTGAGCCGGCCACCCCAGATCTGCCAGCGGTTCCCGTCCTTTTTGATGTAGGAGTTCAGCCAGCTGTGTGCAATGCCGCCGCGGATGCGCATGCGTTCCAACACGCCGCGGGTCCAGCGCAGTAGGTCCTGGTCATTTGGGGGAGCGCCGTCAAAGGTGGTCTGCTGTGTGACTGATTCCATGGCGCTGGTAGCGAGTCCCACCAATACCGGAGCCGAACCTGCCTCGACCTCGGCCACAACAGTGCCGGTCATTTCTAGCGTTCGGCCCACCCTGCTTTGCAGGCCAAACTCCAGCGAGGCATCAAACAGAAGCCGCGCGATGGCCCGGGTCCTTGCCTTCCTGATGTCAGAGGGAGCGGAGCCCGTCTTCCAGAAGGCGCGGAACTGTTCCCGATCCACGTAGTCGGGTGCGATGAGCTGGTACCGCTCCACGGGCGTCTTGGCGTTGGCCACCGCGGTGCTGACGAGCTCCTCCAAGGTGGTTTCGCCGTCGAGCGCTGTTCGCAGGGCAGCGCGCAGCGTCAAGATGTGGGACCGCGACTGCACAAAACCGGCACGGTGTGCCGCGTCTTGCACACTGTCGGTGAAGACCAGTGCTTTCTTTTCATTGGCGTCCAGGCCCTGTGCACCAAAGAGGTTGGAGGTGGTTACGGACAGCATGGTGGCTACGGCGCTGCCCAGGAATGAGATGCCGTCCACGTTTTGGCATGCCGGGCAGGTGTCGGCCTTGGACTGGTCGTCAGCCTCGAGGCCTGTCAGCATGAGGATGGGCAAGATCCGCCCTTCCAGCAGGTCGATGCCCTGCATGTCCGGTGCATCCGAGAGGATCTGGCGGTTCTTTGCATCAAACCAGCGCAGGCCCTCCACATCGGGGGTGTCGGCGTGGTGGAGCTCCACCTTGTCCGCTTCGTTGGGCGCGTACATCAGGGCCCTGAAGCGCCCGTTGCCCGTCATTTTGTTGAGCCGGATCTTGGAGTCGTCTAGGTCCAGATCGCTGCCCGTGGGACCAAGCATTACGCCCCAGCCTGACCGGCCGCAGTGGCGGCAATACAGCGCTGGCTGGTACAGCTCGTCGTCTTGCTGGAAGCCGTCGTCGCTCCAGCGGAACTTACTGTCGCCGTGAACCAGCCGGTCGATCCTGGACAGCTCACGAATCCACATGTGCACCTCAACACTCAGTGCAGCCCGGCCATGGATGGCCCGAACATGGCTCAGAAGTGAGATGAAGTGGCTGAGGAAATCGGTCAGCGCTTCCCATTTCTCTAGGTCGGTCACCGGCGCCGCATCCGCAAAGACCTTGTGCGCCAGATCCCGCAGTGCGACAGCGTCCGTTGCATGTTCCAGTAGCGCAGCAGTCAGGGGGTGACTGCGCACGGCATCCAGCAGATCCTGCGGTTTCGTCTGGAAGACTTTCTCGGACAGTACCGATACCACGGCATCATTGTGCGCACCGCCGCCAGCATCTTGGGCGTCCTTGATGGCATCATTGATTTCGGCGGCTTTGCTGGCAACGTCCGCTATTGACAGACCCGTGCCCGGGACTTTCGCCAAACCCGCCCAATCTTGCGCGTTGAGCCTGGCCTCGGTGATGACGGCATCGGAGCCAAACGGTTCCCCAAATACGGTTTCGGCAAAACGCAGCATGGCGGCGGGGTCGCCCTTGCCGCCCAAGGTAGCGGACGTCGCGACGGGCGTTGCCCTGCCCAGCGGACGACGGCGGTCGGCCTCAGTCAGCCCGTGGGGCGAATCGGCCAAGTCTTCGGGCCAATAGGATTTCAGCGTCATGCCGAGTCTACGGAGCAGCATGGCAACATCGGTGCCCTGTGCGCCGTCGTAGGTGTGGAACTCATCCAGCACCACATACTGCAGCGAAACGGCCGACTGTTTCCAGATCGGGGCATCCTCATTTCGGAGGAGGAGCATGTCCAGCATCTTGTAGTTGGTCAGCAAGATGTCTGGAGCGTCGGCGCGGAAGACATCGCGGTCGTTGACCAAGCCTGCTGCCGTCACCATGGTGCGCGGTGCGTCCTTTTGGCCCGTGTAGATGCCGGCTGTGATGCCGTTCAGTTGCGGGTGCGAGGTGAGCATCTCGGCCAAGCGCTTGGCCTGGTCATTTGCCAGCGCGTTCATGGGATAGAGAATTAGGGCCTTCATACCCGTCACACCGTTGCGCTTGGCACGCAGGACGTGGTCGATGATGGGGATCAGGAACGACTCCGTCTTACCGGAACCGGTGCCCGTCGTCACCATGGTCGGCAGAGGCCGAACCACTCCGCCGGTCGAGCTCTCCTGATCTGTCAGGCCTGTGGAGACCAAGCCGTGCCGTGGTTTCGAGCTCAACCGCTTGAACGCCTCTGACTGGTGGCCGTACGGTTCAAAACCTTGGTACCAGTCCAGGGATTCCCGCCAGCCTTCTTTGGCCTGTTTGAACGGTAAACGGAGCCGCACATACGGTCCCTTGAATAAACCGTTCTCAGGATCGGCGAGGAAGCTGTTGATCGCTTCCCGTGCCGCATTGTCGGTCAGCGCGAAGGTTGTGCCTAGGTAGTCCGAGAGGCCCTTGTGTAGATCAGCGGCTTGGAAGGTTGGAAGCAGCTCGGCCATTAGTCCATCTCCTCCATCAGCTTCGTGAAGTGGGCATGTGCGGTGCGCATATCAGCCTCGCGGTCGTAGCCAACGAAGGGGAACTCAAATACATACGTGACCCCGCTTTGAGGGTGCGTCCAGGTTCGCTGCTCTTCGCTCAGAGTCTCTCCGTGCTGCCGATACAACTTGTTCATCTCTCCGGGCACTTTGCGGCCGTTGGTGTCATATAGATTTGCCCGTTCATAGCCATGAAGAACGGGAAACTGTGTTCGGTAAATGGTGCATAGTTCGTCTGCGTCAATTCCGAGGACTATCGACACAATGGCATCCAACTCAACTTGTGCCAGTCGCCGTGCTGCCGCAATACGCAGGGGACTATCTGTTGTCCACTGCGTCGCCTGTACATCGCACCAAAGGGAAGAATAGTCGGCTGTCAGGCAGATAAGTGCTGCAGCTCGAATCTGAATCTCCCCACTAAGACCATGCTGGAGACGTGCGGGAAGCGTGTTTACGACTGATCCGTAAAAGTGACCGAGCGATCCAGCCTTTGCCAAGAAATCAATAGGTAAGGCTGAAAGGAATCCAGCGAGTTCCAAGATGAGGCGCCCCTGGCTGATGCTTGGCCCAAAGCCGGAAATTACTCCATTGACATGTGTCGTTCCGGGAAGAATGACGGTCGGATAAAAAGTCCTTACCCCAGTCGTCGCCGCCATCAGGCGCCACCCGAGCCTGTGGACAGCCTTGGCGGGTATGAGCTGGTCATCAAACAACCAATGGGTGTAGCTGGAGTCGTAGTCTGAGCGATCCCCTGCAGGCTGGTAACTGGTGCGGGGGATGAAGTCTGCCGGGAGAGCCTCGAGGTCCAGCTCGGACCAGTCGAGGTTGTTCTTCATCGTGGGGTTGGGTTCCTTGGCGAACGGCGTGGCCACGGTGAAGTGTGGGCCCTGAAGGATGACGTCATCCCAGGAATCGTTGACCTTGGAGCCAACTTCGAAGTACCCCTTCTTGCGGTCAATAGATTCGTCCCAGCCTCTCGAGTACTGCAGGCCAAGTTCCCGAACGCGTGGTGCTCTCGACAGTTTTTCGAGTACCTTCGAACTATCCACGTTGACGGGATAGACCATGCGGGCCTGTATGGAGGGTGTACCTGGCTCGTCGAGAATGTCAGCCCAAACGGCTAGAACAGTCGGATTAACGTGAATGATCCGTTCCTTGTGCGGGCGTTGATCCCAATTGCCTTCCGGATCCTTGAGGCCCGGCACATCGCCTGAACCGTTGTGCACAAGCGAACGAGCTACAGTGTCAGGATGGTACAGGGAAGCCGCCATGACAAATGATGGCGATGCACTGCGCGCTCCGTAAATGTGAACGCCGTAACTGACCAAGTGGTGGATCTCGAAAAGAGATAGCTCATTAATGAACTGCCAGTGCCGCCGAAGTCGACGATAGGTTTCAGCGCGCAGAACGGCAGCTTTCTTCTCCGTGAAATGCGACTCGGGATGAAGAAGCCCAATGACGCCGAACGGGCTCGTAGACCGCCACGTCCGCACCATGAATGCCCGATATAGATCGGGCTGCAGGCCAGCAAGTACGGGGTTTTCTGTCTCTGCTCCCAAATAATGACTAAGCACGGTTGTGGGAATCGCATTGTCAATGAAGAAGTCGTGCATCCCTGCCTGTGCAAGAGCCTCGGCGCGCTTGGACTTGATCTCCGATTGCGGGGGCTTTGCAACTAGCTGCCACCAAGGGTCAGCTTCGGCTAGCAGCGAGGCTTCGTCTGAACGTGGACGAACCCACGGCGGGTTTCCGACTTGCAAGTCGAATCCGCCGCGACCAAAGACAGACGCGAAGTCGAGCTCCCAGTGGAAGAATCCCTGATCACTGGCTACACCCTGACACACTCGTAGCCACGGGGCCGAGTCGATTACCTTGTCCACCTTGATCGCTCCAGCAAGAATGAGTTCGTTCTCTTCAGCCGTATTGAGCTCGCCCCAAGTTGACGTCTTGAACAGATTGCCCTGTTGGGCATTGAAGCCATACTTACGGCTGTTCGATTCGGGTGTTGGCGTGCCAAGGATCCCTTCGAGCCCGGCCAACCACTCGTCAATGGTCGGGGGAGTGGCTCCATTGGTGGATTTTTCGGTCAGAGGCCAGAACCATAGTGCGTTCCAAGCATCCATGACGAGACGTAGTCGTTGGTAAGCACCATTCGGGTCGGCGAGTTTTTCCTCGATCTCCGCGCGAGTCACGATGAGGGTATCGACACTTCCGCCTGACGACATTTTGCCGAAGTAGTTGATGCTTCTTTGAACCTCGGATTCAGCGACGTCGAGACGGCGAAGAACGAACTGCCACAGTGTCTCTACACGGTGGCCAAGGCTGATCAGCCTGTCCACTTGGGACTTTGACGGCTTCGATTTGATCTTGTTACGCCAAGCTTTTAGCTCTTTTTGAGCTTCTCCAGCAAGGTCCTTTACTTCCTTGGCTTCGGCAGCGGCGCCCCAACCAGCAGCCGGCAACAGGAAGTGATGGATGCGGCCGACGGTGGTGTGGTCTTCGCCCTCCTGTGCCATGGCGTCTGCCAGTCCCTGAAGCGGTGCATCGGCGGGCGGCGTGGTCAGCCAGCTCTTGTCCGAGACTGCAGCGCGAGAGTAGGTGGCACGCCGTGCACCAATGAGCGAGTTGCCACGGCGCAGATGGAGACCAAACCAAGGAGCCTTCAAGCCGGAGACCATGGTGTCCAGCCACAGCGAGACTTCCGCCAGCTCCACAGCGGTGGAGTTCAAGTCCACGCCGTATACCTGGTGGAGTGCAATGTGGGCCTTTACTTTTTGCAACTCAACGGGGTAGTCCTCGGCCGGGATAAGAGTGTCCAGTTCATCCTGTTTGCGCTTGAGGTATTCAGCGGCCAACTGTCTGACGGCTTCGATGGCGAATGCACCGGAACCAAGTGCAGGCTCGCACACGGTCAACTTGAGGATGTCATCAGCCGGCGTTTTCTCGCCGTTCTGGTCGAGGAGTTCCTCGAGAGCTTGGGAAACAACAAACTTCGTAAGAACTTCAGGGGTGTAGTACGACGCGGACTGCTGGCGTTCGCGGCCGGCCAGTCGGTAGACGAATGAACCCTTTCCGTGGAGTACTGGGACTTCCTCACCGGTAAGCTCATCCTTAATCATGACGAAGTCTTTACGGTCAATGCCTTCCGCCCGTTCAACGGGGACAACCCACGAACCCTTCGCGGAGTCGCCGTCTTTTGCAACCTCGTAAAGATCAGTCTCGGCGATGAAGCCGGTGTAAGACATGAGGCCTTCATATACGGCACCCAGCTGGTTCACGCCCAGTTCAGCGTAAGAAATGAAACCGCGGTCCTTGCCCTTGGACTCTTTGCTTAACAGCAGACGCTCAAGAACTTTCTGCAGGGCTGCGTTGCCCAGGCTTACATGGTCGATGTCCAGCATGCGCTGCGGATCAAAGAGATCTGCCGTGAGGCTGTTGAAGTGGAGACCGGGGGCTGTGGAAGCGGTCTGGGTCTTGACAGGCTCGACCACCGGCGAGGGGTGGTGGCCTTGGTCGACTAAACGGAACAGCGTATTGAGGGATTGGTAAATATGTGTTCCGGATTGGGCCCGAAGCGATTCAGGTGGAGTCAGAGCCAATTCTCGGAGCCGGTCCAGGCCATAGCCCTCTGCATACTCTCCAGCTCCCGTGGGTAGGACACCCATTTCCGGTGAGGCCTCGGCATAAAGCAGGAACAGAATTCGGTATAGATAGCGAAGAGACTGGCGCGCAAGAACTTGACCGTCGATTTCGTCCAAGGGAAGGCCCTTGTCCGCACGCCGATGCAGGACATCGTTCGCGATGATTTCAATGGACGAACGGATCCCCTCACGCAGGTCCTTTGAAACACCCACGGTGTGCTTGACCGAACTCTCCAGCACCTGATTCCACCAGATGGATTCGCTAGCGTCGGGGAGCAACGATTCACGCCCGAAAATAGCGAGGATACGGTCGAGTTCTCCACCACGCTTGGCATCATTGCGCTCGCACGCAAGGAGAAGGTCGGCAGCGAGGTAACGGCCCTCGGCCCACCGCACGCGCTCGGTCAGAATGAGAAAACGGCCACCCATGACCACGATGAATTCCGGCGGAGCGTCCGTCTGGTACAGCTCCGATACGAGCTTCGGCGCGGCGTAGTCAGTTTCTTTGCCGTCAACCAAAGCCGAACCAAACATTGAGGCCTTGGCAGAGTCCAACAGGTCTTCCACCGAATCGACCGGAGAGGCCTCTACGAACAAAAGCCCGCCGTTGGCAGAAGCCCAAACGTTGGGGACCACGAGCTCGGTGCCGGCGCGCTCGGTGGCGAGTGCCGCCGTCGTACCTTGATAGCCGAGGGCTTCACGGACATGTTGGTAGATGGCAGATGAGTTGTCCGGCTGCTCGAGCAGACCTGCGAGGTCAACTTGGAGACTGCCGCGGGCTTGCAGGAATTTCTTGAGCGTGGAATCGAGCCCAGATTTGGTGATCTCGTCCCACTGTTTACGCAGCTTCAACACCTCGGACTGGAAGGACTCCTTGGTGGAATCCGTGGTGAAGTAATGCTCGCTGATCCAGTCTTCGCCGACAACGATGGAATCAAAAGAAGGCATGGTTAGTTGGTTCCTTCAACAGGGGTGTTGGTGGGCACGATGACGAGCAGGGGGCGGACAAGGCGCTGTGACGGGGCGAGGGATGCCGCGATGCGTTGCTCATCTTGGATGCGTGCACGCTGCTTGGTCAAGGCTTTCTTGAGTCCGGGGAGGGTTGCTTGGAGGGAGTCCTCCTGCCACTGGTCGGCGCGGCTCATCCAGCCATCGAGGCGTTGCTGAGCTGAGGCTTGGCTCGCGTCAAAGATGGAATGCAGTGTGGATTCCGTGGAGTTTACGGCGGCAGGGATGAGTTCTTGGAGCTGCCCGATGCCAGCAACGGGTCCCGGGTTGATGGCCTTGTCTGTGATGTCGACTTCCCGCAGGTAGTCCCGGATGCTTTCGAGTGGTGTGGTGAGGGCGAAATTGGGGTTGGTGGCGTCGGGGAAGTCCACGGTGAAGAACGCCTTGGAGACTACCTGGCCGCGCTGGTTCATCAGCGTTCCCATGAGCAGGACAACAGGGTTGCTGACGTTGCCACGGACGGCCAGGACCTCGCTGCGGGAGAGGGATGCGAGTGCGCGGTCGCTGGCCCAGTCGAGGACCGGGTGGAGGGGGCCAAGGAAATGGGCCTCAGGCCATGTTGTGGCTTTTTCGCCCTTGCCCGGCTGGCTGGAGCGAGCTATTTCGAGTTCGCGCTTGCCGGCTGCCAGCGATGTGGCGAGTTTGAGCTTCTTGGTGACGGCACGGTCCGCAATGTAGGCCTGCGGCAGATATGCGAGGCGCTGCTGGAGGTCGCGTGGCGGTTCCAGCTCGGCGATGGCGTGCTGCTTGTGGATGGTCCAGCCGATGCCGTTGTTCTTGGTGGGGGCTTCCGGCGTGGTGAAGGCTTCGCGGAGGGCCTCATCCAGATAATCCAGATCCGTGGCATACAGGCCGACTTCTGATTCCACCGGTGCCGATTCCGGAACGGGCTCCGTGCTGCCCAGGCTCTCAAAGAAGGCGTCAAAGTCATCCTGTTCGGTGACTTCGTCGGGGGAGCGCAGGACGTCGTCAATGTCCTTCTTTTTTAGGAGAACTTCCCGAATCGCTTCTTCCTCTTTTGCCACGCTGTGGGCGCCCATGAGCGAAGCGACGTCTTGAAGGACGGTGTGGGCTTCATTCTCGCGTTCCAGCAGACGGGTGAGGACCTTAAGATCGCCACGGAACTTGCTGTTGTCCGGTTCCAGCAACAGCGTGGCTATCTGCGGAGGGAACTTTTGGCCATAGCGGTCAATACGGCCGTTGCGCTGCTCAACGCGGATCAGGCTCCACGGAATGTCAAAGTGGATCAGGTGGTGGCACTGGGCGTGCAAATTAACGCCTTCAGAAGCGACGTCGCCAGTGACTAGGACACGGATGGGTGAGGATTCCCGCTTGAAGCTGTCAATGATGTCCAGCTGTTCAATATCACTTAGACCACCGTGGAGGATGGCGACGTTTTCCGGCTTCAGGCCGAGGTCCTTGGGGAGTTTACTTTGCAGCCAGTTAAGTGTGGGAACGCGCTCCGCGAAGATGACAGCTCGCATCGCGGAGTTCTTGGCTACGCCAATGTCCTTGAGGTAACTAACCAGCTCCCGGTACTTTGCGGAGTCGCCGTTCAGTGCTTCTTCGGCGTATTTCAGTAGGCGACGGAGAGCCTCAGCTTCACGTGCCTCCCCAGCTAGGGCGCCACCGTCGACCTTCTCAATCCGTGCCTGCACTGTCTCAATCAGAGCGGCAGGGCTGGACAGGAATGCCTTTGCCAACGTCCATGGGAACAAGCCGCCGTTCTGACCGGAATACGGGCTGCTGCCGTTGCGTGGGTAGAGCCAGACTTCTGAGAGTTCCTCGGCAACGGCGTTTTCCTCCGGGGAGGCCGCGACGAGGCGGTTGTCGGGTTCCAAGCGTTCGGCCCAGTCAGAGCCAACCTCGGCGGCAACTTCGGGGCTGTGCCTGTGCCGGCGGATGATCAAGTGCTCAATGTCCTTCTGCTCAAACGTGCCGTCAGGGCGTACAGCCGTGGGATCCAGGAGGCGGATGAGTTCGGCGAAGGAGTCATTCTTGCCGTTGTGCGGGGTGGCTGAAGCCAGGATGAGGGCTTCTGTGTTCGGGGCCAGAACGCGGGCCAGTTCATTATTCTGCGTGCCTGAGTTGGTCAGGTTGTGAGATTCGTCGATGACGACGGCGTCCCAGCGAAGCTTCTCCAGGTGGGCGCGGTAGCGGGCGCTCTTGAGGGTGTCGATAGAGATGATGGCGCGCTTGAAATACGTGAAGGGGTTACGCGTGCCGGGAAGGACCTGGCGGACCTTCTGGATGCCAGCAGAGTCGAGACGGACGAACGGCAGGGCAAAGCGGCACCAGAGTTCGTGCTGCATCTGTTCGAGGACGTGGCGCGGTGTGACGATCAGGATGCGCTCGCCACGGCCGCGCTTGACCAGTTCGCTCAGGATCATGCCGATTTCCAGAGTCTTGCCCAGGCCAACGGCGTCTGCGATGAGAATGCGCGGGCGGACATTGCGGCTGTCCAGCGCTTTGGCCACGGCGACGCGTTGGTAGTTCAGCGTGTCAGCCAGCATGCGCGTGGAGACGCCGAGCTTGGGATCGTTCAGCGGAGTGGGGGTTTTCCTGAGCGTCGACTCCAGCCAGAGGCGCGACTTGCGGTAATTGGGGGTGTCATCGGCGACGACTGTTGAGTTGCGGGGATCGACTACCTCGATCTTGTCTAGGACGGAATAGAAGGCCGCAGTTGTGTCTCTGACGAGTTCACTGAGGCCCTGGACTCTTACCAATGTGCCGTCTTCGGACTTCTCGGCGCTGGTGACCAGCCATTCTTCATCCCGAATGTGCACCACCGATCCAGGCGCGACGTTGAGCTCTAGTTCGGGTGCATGTGTGGACAAGCCGTACTCCTGGAATTCTTTGGGTCCCCCGCCCTGGTGTGTAGGGCTCTGGCCATTATCTCAGGAGATTCGGGATTGGTCCGCTGGTACTACTGCGCGCCTCGACTACTTCCATCAAAGTAAGGGATTTGAATGGATCCGCTCGTCGGAAACGCCCGGATCGAAGTGGTATCGCCAACGATTCACGTGAATTCAACTCTGCTGATCTGCAAGCTCGCCTGGAACTTCCTCTCAGCGGACAGTAGTATGTAGGGTTTGCAACCTCGATTTATGAGTAATCAAGCCCGGTTGATGGTTGTAGTGTCATCGGATACCAATAGACTCGGGCTAGTCCTGCCCATATTAGAGATCGTGGAGTGAATAATGGTGACTACCGAGGCCCTGCCGAGTAGCAAAATCCAGGCGAATGAACACGCACTTTCTGATGTTTTCAATGCCAAGTTCAATTTCAGTATTCCCGACTACCAACGCCCTTACTCTTGGGGTCAAGAGCAAGCCGCCGAGCTCCTCAGTGACATTCAGGATGCAGCTGAACGGAGTCCAGAGGAACCCTACTTTCTGGGTTCGATCGTGCTCGTAAAGACCGCTGGCTCAGCGGACGCAGACGTCATCGATGGCCAGCAACGACTGACTACTCTGACTATCCTTTTTGCCATGATTCGTGAGCTCACCATCGATCCGGAACTTCGCGGCAATCTGCAATCCCTCATAGTCGAACTTGGAAACAAGGCTCTCGGGTTGGCCCCGAAGCCGAGACTCACTATCCGAAGCAGGGACAGCGAAGTCTTTAACAAGTACATTCAGTCCCAGGGTTCTGCGCCCGAGATACAGTCGCTTGATCTGGAAGGACTAGCTACCGATTCGCAGAAGGCGGTTATTGGGAACGCAAGGTATTTTTTGACCGAACTGACCAAGATGACTGAGGACGAACGGCTCGACTTGATTCGGCACCTCCTCAGGAAGACATTTCTCGTAGTTGTTGCGACCGCCGATCTTTCTAGCGCCCACAGAATCTTTAGCGTGATGAATGCTCGGGGGATGGATCTCACTCCGGCAGACATGTTCAAGGCTGAAATCATCGGCAAGATTGATGACAGCAGCAAGGAGAAGTACGCCAAGAAGTGGGAAGATGCCGAGGAACAACTCGGCCGGCAGGGGTTCGCCGACGTTTTCCTCTACGTTCGCATGGTCATTGCCAAGATTCGAGGCCACCGAGAATTGCTTCTCGAATTCAAGGAACAGGTTCTGTCGCCGCACCTTAAAGATCATTCTGCGGACCATTTTGTGGACCATGTTCTGTTGCCCTATGCCTCAGCCTATTCGCAGGTGCGTGACGCCAATTTCTCAGCGACTCACGGTGCCGATGAGATCAATGCTTGGCTGACCAGGCTTGCTCAGCTCGACAACAATGACTGGGTACCACCGGCAATCTGGGCGCTCAAAGAACATGGAGACGATCCGACTTGGCTTGGACAGTTCTTTGCCAGGCTGGAACGCTTGGCTGCGAGCATGCTGATTAGGCGTGTATACACGACCCCTAGAGCTCAGCGGTACGTCGAGCTTTTGAAGCAATTGGGCAACGGGGACGGTCTTGAGTCCGCAGCGTTCGAACTAGACGAAGCTGAACGAAGTGAAACAAGGCTTGCCTTGGATGGTCCCCTCTATCAAAACAAGCGTGTGGTTAAATATGTCCTGCTGCGTCTAGACGAGACGCTGACTCAGTCCAGCGGAGTAACCTACGCGCACAAATATATCTCTGTTGAACACGTTCTACCGCAGAACCCGAAGGAAGATTCGCAATGGCGCCAAGACTTCACAGATGACGAACGAACAATCTGGACCCACCGAGTGGGCAATCTTTTGCTCTTGAATAGGGTTAAGAACTCCGAAGCCTCGAACAGGGACTTCACACACAAGAAGCAAGGCTATTTCACAGGGAAAAACGGGGTGACCAACTATGCCCTCACCACCCAAGTTGTTCAGCAAGAAGCATGGACAACCGAGGTACTGGAAAATTCTCAGACCGACAGAATGAAAATGCTGGTCAAACTATGGGAGCTGGGTAGCGTCCACAGCTCTTGATCGGGAACGAGTTGGGCATTTTGCCCAATTGGGACTCTGGCCCAAGGAACATGAGATTCTCGATGCTTCGTGTCGCGGGAGCCCAGCTCAAATGGGGAGGGTTTTCTACGCCATCCCCATTCCCTCGATCCGCGGCCCGCGACTCATAGGTGGTTGGTACGCCGAGTTCTTGTCCATGGCCCAAGGTGCGAGAATGCCGGCGGCGACCATTTGGTCGCTGAGTTGGGCAAGCCGATAGTGGGGGTCGGCTTCGAGTGCATGCTTGAAACACTGGTGGGCGCGAGATCCTTTGCCCTCCCACCACTGGATGATGCCAAGGCTGGTGAGAACGGGCGCTGCATCGGGTCCGTTGGCGCGAGTGTAGAGGTGGAGCAGGAGTTCCTGGGCGCGGTCGACGCGCTGCCAATGTGGGGGACGCTTGGTTTGGCCGAGCAGCAAGTCGCCCAAGCTGTCTTCTAGTCCAGGAATGTCAGCCAACAGCCGATCCCGCACGGAGATGAACTTGAAGTCGGCCAGCAGCTCGGCCGACTGTGCATCAGTTGGTAGGTCGGCACCTTCGAGAAAGCCGCCCCACAAGGTTCTTGCCTTGGCAGTGGCGACGGGTGGGGTCATGGACTCGATCCGGATGCAGTGTTTGAATACCTCTTCGCTCAGGTCCCGCCGGGCGAGTATGGGAATGCGAAATCCGGGTCCGGGCTCAATGCTGGAACCGCGAAATACCAGTTCAGCGTTGAGTTGGCTTGTCTTGATTTCATCAAGCGGAGTGCGGGCCAGAGGGTCGGGAATCAACTGGAAGTAGCTGGTGTACGACGTCTCCCCGATGAGCCAGCCGTCACGCACGTTGATGTTGTGCTGAGATAGTTCCTCGGTCAGGGACTCCATCACGTCCTCGTAGGGCCGGTCGTCCATGGGCTCCCACGGCGCAGGTGTGAAGATGCCGAAGACGACGCCGGTTGCCTCACGATCCGTAGCGATGAACTTAACGACGTCCTGCACATACCTGTTGGTGTCCGCTTCCGCTTTGGGAAGGCCTACCCGAAGGGTCGCACCTATGCGGTGATCGTCGAGAGTAATGCAGACCAGGCTTTCCTTGGGCCAATAGCCCAGAGTATGTCCCATCAGACTAATGAAATCGTCTGGGGTCGTGATGCTGAGCCGTTCCACAATTCCTCCGACCATGCACGGATCATGAGCTGAAGCTCCTGTCACCAGTTCATGGGCCGAAGGAGGTAAAACGACGTCGGGCCAGCCGGGTTCAGCGGCCGATCAGTGCATCCTCAATGTGGCTGACCAACGCCAATGATCTAGGTCTGAGGGGGCGTTCTGGCCGTTTGAATTCACAGTCCCTCACTTCGATCACTCTGCGGTGCAACCGTCTCACAGGCTTGATCGCCAGGAAGTCAAGCAATGAAATCTCGTTGGGGTTGAGGACGACATCGTGGGTCCCGGTGGTTACCTGCCGCCAGGTGGTGTGAATCTCAATCAAGAGCCACCGGGCTTGCAAATCTCGCTGAAGATGCTTGATGGGACCGCCCAATCGTGGGAGGACGACGCCAAAGCCGACCAGCACGACGGCGGACGTCTCCGTCACGCCATTGAGCGTGTTCAAGAAGGATATGGGGCTGTTGCTGCCGTCGTGCGCGGCCATGACCATCCCAGAAAGCAACCGATCCACGAGCATGAGGCAAAATGCTGCGATCCCCAGGCCGATCAGGCGGAATCCCAGGCGAAAAGCCACTGCGTGCAGGGAAGCGGTGCGACGACGCAAGATAAGCATGATGTCGAGGCACACCCAAAGGATGAACAAGGAACCGCTCCAGAGAAATAACTGCATACCGGGCTGGTCACCGTAGGTGATCGGCAAGTTCTGATCGGCGCGGTCCACCTGGCTCGTGAGAAAACCGACAGTGACTGCTATCCCGGCCACCGTCATTGCCGAGTTTCCCAGCGCAAGTTGGTGTCGCCGTCGTACGTTATCGGTAAAAGCAGCCAGCACAATAGCCGCGCGGAACTGCCAAAACCCGGTTAACAGAAACAGCAGCAGGACGAGGCCGACGGTGTTGTGCCCGCCCAGCACAGGGTCCACCGCGTAGTAAACCGGGGCTATGTGAAGTGTGCAGGCCGCTGCCGCAAAGACTGTGGCCCGGAACAGTTGGGCGCGGCGGGGGTCGACGACGGCCGTGAGCCGGACAATGGCCATGGCCCACAGCGTCAGCGCTGGCACAAGGAGCATCAGCCGAAGGCTTCCTGGAGTCCGCCGGGTTCGTCAGGGCTCTGGCGGCCGTTGCTACTGATGCGGTCGGCGAGGAGATCGGCCAGAATTTCGGCCGTTTTCTCTGCATCGTCGAGGAAGCTCTTCCGGCCCAGGAGTTTCCGAGGCTGGGTGGGGAAGGATCTGCTGAATTCGCCGATATTGATGCCCGCCGCAGTGCGCTCGTGTGCCAGAAGCAGGTGGCTGAATTCGTGGAGGATGCTGTGCTGTCGGTGCCATAACGACAGTTGCGGCGCGTAGTAGATTACCTTCAAGTTGTCGTAGTAGTCGGCAGTCAGAGCGGACAGATCGTGCTGCTCGATGTCCAATACCGAGATGACGATGGTGATGCCTCGCAACGCCTCGACGGCCTTCTGGATCGATTCCAGAGAGGCTTCGCCATCGAGAATTAGGGCCTTGTTGGCGCGGACGGCAGCACGGCGGGCGTCATGATGGCTCATGATTCGGCTCGCTGGCTGGGGTCATGATGTTTTCCGGGCCGATGTCATCGAGGCGGTAGCCGTTGGGGTAGAGGCTGGATCCTTCCTCGCCTGGGACGAAATGCGGCTTGGTGCTGAGGGGGCGCCGGCGCTGGATTGCGTTGCGGGCTGATAACACCGCCTTGAGGGTCGCTTTGCTCAACTGCGTGGCGCGGGATAGGCCAAGAGCATCGGTGAGGCGGTCGTCGTCGAACATTGCCGTGAGCATTTTCTTGGCAAGTGGCCGGGCGGGCGCGGGCAGTCTAGATTTGAGGATTTGAACGGTGCTGGCCATCAGCTGGGCGCCACCGGGGGAGTGGGCGATGTTTTTGCGCTCGTAGTCGTCGAAGAACTTTTCCGCGTCGGCGAACGTCGAAGGGATAGTTCCTATGTTCATGCGCGCGCCGAGTTCTTGGTAGAAACGAGTCGCTGCTTGTTCCTCCGCCGGTGTTGGGGCCCTCCAAGCGTGTGTGCCGGCCCAGCGGAGGGGGACGACGAGGAGAGTGAGTAGGACGTAGAGGAAATCGTCGTTGCTGCCTGGGACGTGGCGGTGGACGTGGTTGAGGAGACGGATCATGTGGCGGCCGCGGTCGCTGTCCAGTCCGTTGCAGATAAGTTCGTAGGTCACGATGGCGGTGTCGTATGAACGCTTGATGGGGCGTTGGGTGATTTCGCCGTTGCGTTGCAATGTTGCGGCGATGCGGGGGATGGCGAAATTGCGGTAATAGGCGAGGAAGAAGCCCAGCTCGATGTCGGCGGCGAGGTCGTAGAGGACCATTTGGCGGTAGGTGGCTTCCCAATCTTCGGGGACCGCTTCTGTTTGCTGGCGGGCGGACTCGGCGAGGCTGCTGTGCATTTGCATTCTAGACCTCCCGTCAACAGCGTGGACCTGTCCACTGTCGTCAACAGTTCCGAACAGGTGCTTCAGCCCATTCTAGATCCGCTACTGGTGAGCAACCAGATTTGCATCTTGATTTTCCCGATTGAGTGCAGGCCCTCAATCGCAGCTGCGGTAGGGGCCGACTGCCCCTACCGCAGGCGTGAGTAGAAGATCGACTTGCTGGGTTTCAGTCCTAAGATGGGAGGAATCTTGCCATTGACAGAAGGTAGTGAGCTGTGCGCGTTTGGGGTATCCACAATGACACCTTGACCAGTGAACTGGTTGAAAATGGGTTTATCAGCATCGGATGGGACATGCTGGGTGACCTAGCTCTTATTCCTGGCGGGCGTGAGGGGCTGAAACGAGCCCTCGAGCGAAGTGTCTCGGAAGACGACCATAAAGCAATTCCCGGCTGGGCTGGAATCCTCCTGCGCTTTCGTGATGAGATCCAACAAGGTGACCTCGTGGTTGCTCCTTACAAACCAAATGGCACGATCAATATCGGAGTGGTTTCGGGGGACTACGAATACATAGCGACTGAACCCATTCATCGGAACCGCCGTCGGGTGGACTGGAAACAAATTGGCTTGTCGCGGACAGTGTTTACTCAACCCGCGTTGTACGAGATCGGGTCGGCGCTTACCTTGTTCAATGTTCGTAACCATGACCAAGAATTCCGGGCGGCCTTATCCGCACAGGCCAAATCTATCGAGGAACTAACGCAGATCGTCGAGAAAGTGGCCGCAGACAATCCCAGCGACGAGAACCCAAGTGAGGAGCCTCGAGCGTCGCGCATCGAACGACAGACACGCGATTTTGTGCTCGATGCACTCCAAGAAAAGATCTCACATCGCCAATTCGAGGAGTTTACTGCTGACCTGCTCCGAGCGCTTGGCTATGAAGCAAGAGTCACCCAGTACTCTCAGGATGGGGGAGTAGATGTCATCGCCCATCGCGATCCCCTGGGGATCGAGCCGCCTTTGATCAAAGTTCAATGCAAACACAAGACCGGTACGATCGGTGCGCCGGAAGTTCAACAGCTCATTGGGACGCAGGGGCCAGGAGAGCTGGCTCTTTTTGTCACATTAGGTCCTTATAGCCGAGACGCACTTGCGCTTGAACGTCAGCGGCCGGGCATCAGACTTCTAAACGGTGAAGATGTTGTCTCACTTGTGCTCGCGAATTACTCCCAACTCCCTGAGCGGTGGCGCACGCTATTCCCCCTGACCACTCTTTGGGTCGTGTCTGACGATGCCGCCTAATTACTTTCGCGCGTCACCGTCACGGAGCCCACAAATGTCTACCGCTTTCAGGAGCTATCAATGGCTAGGAACAGAAAAACAGCCGAACAAGTTGTCGAGCTAATCCGGTCTAGCGGAGGACTTCCCAGCATGGAAGAGGTCTCCTCTCAAGGGTTTTGGTTTTATCCACGCCATTGGCTCTCCAAATGGGACAAAGTACTCATGCCACAGATCCCGAAAATTCTCGGCAATGAAGGACGAGACAATAGGGGACGGAAGTGGCTCACCCGCCAAGACCTCTTCAATATGGGGCAAAGCATCGATACAGTTGATGACGCGATCGAGTTCTATGTGGCCGTATGTTCTTGGGGCGTTGGAAATAAGGCCAGAGATGTCTACCGCAGGATTCCTCCATTGATGCACCCTGAAGTGGGCGAGCGACTTTTGCTCGGAATCAAAATCCTACAGGGGATGGACGGCTCCGCCATTGCGGGCTACAAGGCTTTTAGCAGTCCGGATATCGCCTATCTGAAGGGCCTCGGTCCAGCCTTCTTCAGCAAACTTCTCTACTTTGCCGACGGAGTGTACTCTTCGGGTCGTGACAAGCAAGCACTCATCCTCGACCAAAAGGTTGCTAAATCCATCGGATGGCCCGCCAAAACATGGTGGCGCGCGGACGAGTACCAGGACTACCTGGAGTTGGTAGACCAAGCATGCAAGCTGCTTGATCCATGTCCAAGAGCTGACGGCATTGAATATGCGCTTTTTCGCGGATAGGTGAGGTGCCAAAGTGATTCATCGCGATCGGAAATGAGCGGAATATTGATGCGCAGCAACTAAACAGCCAGCTTGTGAAGGTCAGCCCGGGGCATGGATTCGACCAATTAGATAAATGCAAGACCTCTCACTTAAGACTGAGCAGCCTGAACGACAATTGGCGCTGCCCATAGTGCGGGCAATTGATACTTCTCCTTGTAGGTAAGAGAGGCCCCTGCAATGTGACTACGTGCGAGTACGCCAAACGCGATTATCCTGACGAGAGGTCCTTGCATGATTCCCGCCGCGACTTTTGAAAATACAAACCACTGGGCACGGAGTCTGGCGAAATTCAGAGACCAACGTAATCCGATTGCCCCCATGCCCTAGCCTTTTGCTTCAGAGACCTCTCCAGAAAGTCTGTCTCAAATTTATTGTGTCCATCTTCATCCATGAGCGCTACATAGCGGCGAAAGCTGCCAGCGAGATTGGGGTAACCCGCTTCGAGCCGCTCAGCCACCTCACGTGCTAGAAGATATGCGGCAGAATCGAGCACATGTAGTCGAGCAGTGTGCGAGGGCGATGGTTCACCGTCGGGTTGAACATCGACAAGTATCTCACGTGCTGTATTTCGTTTGGTAGTGATTTTAAGATGCGAAAATTCTCCTAACGCTCGGCCAATAGCATTTAGTCGACCGAGACCAGCTGCTTCGATCCACCTGTTAGGAGAGCTCTTGCGGGATTCGTGTTTTGCTGCCGGTCCGGGCTTGAGGCGGTGAGTTCTCGCTCGGGCGGTCTGTTCGATTACACCGCGTAGGCATCCTAGAGTTATGTCAGTGTCGTCGAGCCAAAGCTGCCATGAGGAGTGCAGGGCCATGGCAGCTGTCCTGAGTGCTGCGCTTTCATACTCGTTTCCTTCATCTGCTACAAGGAATGCCGCTTCGCTGATTGCCCCGTAGCGAAACAAGCGCGCATAGAGAAATCCATGTCCGTCCTCAGGATCGATGATGCCAGCTTCGTTGATGAGCCCTCTGCGCGCCTGCTCGATTGATCGTGCCCGGCGCTCCAATAATGCGCCAACGAGGTGGTAAGGGATCACCATGCGACACACAACGTTTTGTGCTTGGCGGCCGTTGATCGAGCGGCGGTAGGCAGCACCGTACTCAATGATTCGGTCCGCATTGCTACTAAAGGCTGTTGCAGGGTCAAGCGGTTCAGTCGTGTGCCCGAGCTCCATTAGGTCTTCTTGGTTTCTATGGAGAGTTGGCAGAACGATGTGCTGTTGCATAGGCAATATGCTGATGCAACCCTCCTGGCGTCGGCTGTGAGCTTCGAATTCAATGCCGGCCAACAACTGTGTAGCCGTTGCTCTGGCAATGGCTAGCACCCGTTCTTCCAATTGCTTTGTGGAATTGCTCGCGGAACCGAAATTATGGGCAGCATCGAAATCCTTGGCGACCGAATCAAATGGTCGCCTTCCGTGGAGTGACTCGGAGATCCACGCCCAATCTGCGCCCATGTCTCTAACGACGAGAGGCCCCAGGTGCGACCAAACGCGTGTAATGAACTTTTCGTCCAACTCGTCGTCGCATTTTTGGAGGTCATTTGATGCGGCCAAATTCAAGGTCCATCTTTCGAGGAACATTCGGACGGTGATAAGGGCGCCATACGTCATCCCGGAGCGGATGAGCCTGTGGATCTCAACGTATTGATCCAAGCTCCATCGAAGGTGGGTGCCCCATTTGCCGTCCCGCGGCATGACCTGGTCTTTGGGCCAAGCAGCTCCGCAAAGTGAAAGGAGAGCATCGGCTTTCGGGACCAAAGATAGTGTTTGCCAAGCACTAGGCGATAGCCGCTCTAGACAGTCTCGATTCTGCTTTCGTCGCTGGAACATTAGCACGCCAAGGTGTTCTGCGAGGAGGCCAGGGTAAGAACGGGACATTCTTTCTAAGTTGGACAGTGATTGAGGCACGATCGATGCCTTCAAAAACTGCCGTTCACCTTTGGGAGGCTTGGGCTTACGTACCTTCTTTTGCTTACGTTTGGCGCTGACAGGCAATCGGATCCATCGCTTTCCTTTGAATTCGTCTCCGTGAAGGGACTGGAGACGAACGATATTCTACGCGGTGATGCGTTTGGCACTTCGATTCAACAACAGAGGCTCTTTACGGCATTGCTACTTTTTGATGCCCCGAATGCGGCGGGGCTGGTCGGCGCCGACCGGTGCTGGGACCGGTGTGGCGCGGGGTGTCGTTCAGGCGCACGCCGGGGTGCTTGCCGGGGTGTTTGCTGCCCGGGTCGGTGTTGGTCTGGTGAGCTGGCAAGTTGCCGGTCTTGACGCGGGGGCGGGGGCAGAGTTGTGGTCGTGAATTCGGGCCGTATCTGAAAGTTTTGGATCATGTCGGCGACTTTTTGCGACCACTGGGAATCCTTGTCGACGAGTTTCGATGGGATATTCCGTTATTGGGCATGCGTTGTAGAGCTCGAATACGGATATCGAGTGGGTCTCGTCCCGCAAGTGGACCGAGGGTGATTGACGCGAAATCGTCAATAGATGTCCTACGTCCATTTGGCCAAGTCGTGCTCATGCCGTTCTGGCGATAATTAATCGTTTGCTTGCCCGGCTCAGAGCAACGTATAAGTGATTGTTCGAAGTGATCGTGTGTGGGTCGAGCAGGATCACATTTTCGAATTCGAGGCCCTTGAGGCGGAGCGTAGTTCCTACGACTACGCCGTACGGTTCCCAAGAGGAACGCTGATTCTGCCGCTCGATTATCCAAGACGCGCAGTCCTCGAGAGATAATTCTTGGTTCGAACGATGATGCTTCAGGACGCTGACAAACAACTTTTGAAGCTGCGGCCGATAGGTCTGGCCGCCTTCATTGTTGATAAGTTGGCGGAAAAATCCGAGCAAAACCTCGTTGGTTCCGTCAGCTATGTATTGCGCAGCGGCCTCTACGACGGGGTGTTTTGACCTGCTGGTCTCCCCTTTCGATGCTAGGTTTCTTCGGAGGGTTTGGACGACTGACGTTGCTACGCCGGTTCTCGTCTTGGCTGCGAAATCGATAACTTCCACAAGTGCCCTCGAGCGGTCGGACGTCGCGTCGATTTTCCTGGAAACTTCCCTAGCATCCGTCAGATTCGAAGTTTCAGCGACTCGAACCCTGCCCTTGTAAGAGCGCGCTATCCGTGGAAGGGCGTGGATGTTTGCGTGATCTGGGGTGATAATCGCTGTCGTCCCAGATTTCGGGATCAAACTGGACAGGCTGCCCATCGAGGCGTCTCGATCCAGCGAATAGATCTCGTAAGGAATGGGAGGTATGGTCGGGGGCTTCCGGCCAGATTGTAGCTCAACGCGGGTTTGTGTGAGCCATTCTCCCAGGCTCGGATTCGTCGATTGCCACCTATACGGCGTCGCCAAAGTTGTCAAGCACGGAAAGATGGGGGTGGTACCTGTCCACGGCGCAGCTGGTGCAGAGCCAAAGTCGAATATTGCCTGCAGCGGATCCCCGAGGACGACGGTCGGAAGGACACTCGAGAGAACCTCCAGTGTTTGCATCTGATCAACACTGCAGTCTTGAAACTCATCCACGATAAGTAGGTCAAAACCCATTGTCACGACGGTGAGAACGGTTCTGCTCTGAAGCGCCCTCAACGCGGCCGGTTGAATTCTTGCCAGATCCGGTTTTTCTGCTTCACTCCAACCGGCGCGACCAGGAAACGCTCGCACAAGTCTGAGTGAAAAAGCTGAGATCGTCTCGATCCGTGCCTGTCGGTGGCCTTGTCGAGGCACCTGACGCTTTAGCGCTGCGATTCCGGCGTTGGTGTGCGTCAGTACAAGTATCCGCAATTCAGGGTGATTCTTGATAGTTTGCCCTATAGCATATGTCTTGCCATGGCCAGCGGGAGCTACGACGGACCCTGTGCCGATGCTGGCGAGATCTATTGCGTCAGACATTTGAGCCCCAATCGACGAGCTCACAGACTATTCGAGATGCCGGTGCCTCGTTCCGAATCGCGTCGACGTCACCCAACGTGATTTCCGCCAAGATTTCGCCTCCGGTTGTCGACTTAAACCACTTCGGGCCGTCCTTCTTGGCCAGTTGCCAAAGTGCTGTTTTTGCGGAAGCCAATTGCGCATGCGGGACGTTCTCAGAGGCCAAGATCTGTCGGGTCAGGGAATCTGGACATCCCCTTGCAGCCAGTGAGTCAATAACAGACTGTTCCGATGAGTTTTCTAGGCCATGTTCAAGAACTCGGCGTAGCCCGTCCGCGGAGAGTGATTCGATCATTTGCTGTTCGGTGCATTTTGATTCGTCGCACCGGATAACTGTGGCGATTCGCTGCAGTCCGGTGAAATCAGTATTAGTGTCGTGGTCGCAGAGTACAGCTGTGCGATACCCGAGACTGGCAAAGGCCATGGTGTTGGAAATGATGTTTCCGTCTCCTCCGGCGTCGGCGGTTGCGACAGCTGTAATCAGCTGCGGATCGTTGTCCTCAGCGTTCAGGTAGACACCGCGTGCGAATCCGGCTTCCGTGGCTCCCTCGCAGACCAATACGCTGGGCGCAAGAAAAGCTTCGGCATTCTTTCTCAAAGCTCCTTGGAAGTTCTCACTCGGTACGAGCACACGTGTGTCACTCTGGGGTTGTTTCCGAATGATAGCCAGATTCGAGTATCTCAATTCACGTAGGACAACTGGCGAGTGGGTGGTTAGAAATACTTGCGCGAGGTTGGATCCCCCCGAAGTGCGGTGACTTAGAGTACGAAGAAGATGTCGTATCCGGAAAGGCTCCAATCCGGCCTCCAACTCGTCAACAAGTAGCACGCGGGCATTTTCCGAATTTGCTAATTGGGCTGCGATACCAGTAAGCCGTCGCGAGCCCAGTCCATGCCGCTCCATGGGAACGTCGTCGCTGTGAAGGGATACTGCACCTTCTCCGAGCTGAAATGAGTCTGCATTTAGTGCAGCGGAGAGACTAGCTTCGGTACGAATACCACGGAGCATGTGGGCCTCAGCGGTCACTCTTCCGGCGATGCCCGAGAGCTGATGGAAGGCGTCCGCCGTTGCAGCCTTTGCTGCTCTGGACGCCTCTATCAGCGTTTGGGTGGTAGGACGCTGATCGGCCACGTCGGTCATTCTCAGCAGGGGTGAATTTCGAGACCATCGGAGATCTTGGATGTTTTCACTTCCAACCCTGACCACTCCGAATGATCCGCGATGGGATGCACGCAGTACACCGGGAGTGTCCTGCCTATCTGCGATAACCTGCCAAATAGGTTCGAGATATTGGTCCACACGGAGCTCAATTGTCAGGGCTGGCAGTTCAGTGTCTGGCTCATCTACGAGCGTGCCAGTATTCGGATCGACACCGCGTACGTAGTTCATGAATGCGTTGATTCCAAGGAGTTCAGTCGGAGGCTCGACAATAGTTGCTCGTATTAGGAGGGCCCTATTTTCCTTCGACGGACCGTGGAAGTCGTTGTCGGTAAAGGCATGGCTCCAGCGCGGCGAAAAAAGCAGGCCCAGTGCATCTAGGATCGTTGACTTGCCCGAGTCCCCTGGACCGATAAGGGCGGTCAAGCCCGGATTCGGTCGCCACTCCATTTTTCGGATGCCACGGAAATTTTCAATGAGAACTTCATGTATGCGCAAGACTTCGCCCCCTGGTAGGTCAAGGCCTATGTGCCTCGTCACTATATGGTGCTAAATCTATCGGTTCATCCAGGTTCAACCGAGATCGTGAAGCGGGTAACCCCACTTGTGGTCATGCAACTGCAAGTCTTGCCTATCGCGTTGATTCCCGTTGTATGGAGTAGCTGGCGTCTCAGCGCCGCGTCAGGAATTTGCCCCAGCCATGCTGGTGCCGACTCTCTTAGCCCATCACGTTCAGCGTCCCGTAGATAGCCCGGGATGAATCAGGGGTAAAATTGAGAGCAGTGCATTAGTGCCTGACTTGCCAGGCTTGAGGTCGTGCAGCAGGCCAACGGGAGTTCCCACCACGTCATACAGAACTCATACTTTTGAAGGTAGAGCAGCCACTATTTAGTATCTTGCATTGTTGCAATCTCACCATGCAAGAACAGGTCAAAAGAGCCTATTGGCAGCCAGAAACCGACCCTTGGCATGACAGCGGGGTTCATAACTGTTGATAACTGACGATTGGTCTTTAGTGCTCAACATGCTCTGACCTGCTGCGATAGTAATAGTCGCTGGTTCCATGCGGTTGTTCGTTGAGTCGGCCAGCGCTGGCTGTTTCGGTTCGAATTCGAGAGCTCGCAGTACACTGAACGAGGCGTGTGATTGATCCCTTGCAGCCGAGGTGGCGATGGGCCAGTGGTCCTTGGTCTTAAGCCTGCAACAACTCAGTCTCCCGTCACATCTGAAGCGCGGCAACTGGCGGAGCCGTTCAGGCTAGGCCTTGTATTCGGTCCACCTCAAGAATTCAGCAGCATGTTGTTGGTGCCGAAGCCCTCGTCGAGAAGTGCCGGGGTCATCCTTTGAACGGCTGCACGGATTTGTGCACGTTGCGACTGGCCACCTCATAGCCACGCTGCTGCAGTAGTCCTTCAATGGTGCGCGTGATGCTGGCATCGGGTATGGGAGAGCACCAGAGACCTTTTAGCGGCAGAGGCTGGTTGGGCTTACTGGACGATGTCATCACCTTTAGTACCGGGACGATGGACTTTCGTCCGTGTTCATAATGAACAGGGTCGAAAGCGGTGAAGTTTGTTGTTATCCACCGAACCTCCTGCTCGTCTTTGAAAGCGACGTGTTTCATCGTAGAGGCAAGTATTACGGCCTGTTTCTGTAGCTCACGCACGAGCTTTGGCAGGTTCACAGGGGCAGTGTTTCGGATATCCTCTATAGCATTCCGAATGAAACTTCGGGCAAGTTTTTGCTTTCCAGTTTCACTGTACGTGACGCGGTACCACCCGCTAATTAAGGGTATGTCGCCGCGGATGTTCTTGTCCTCGTTTGCCATGTCCACAGCGAGGCCGTCGGCAGATAGCCCCACAGCAGTGTCGATACCGATAGCAAAGCCGTCGCCACTTGCATAGTTCCGCCAGAGGGTGAGACTGTCTCTCTCTGTGGAAGCTGAGATGTAGTAAACATCGTTGATGATCTTGTTGACATACTTTTCGTTCACTACTTCACCTAGTGTTTCTTCCACCACCAGCCAATCTGCCGGATCGTAGTCATCGGCTTGTTTGGCCTCGATTATCCGGTCAGTGAGAGCCTGCGAGATGATGTGGAAGCCGTGAGTCATTTCGGAGGCGTCGTTGAGATGCTGTGGACTCGAAGCCCACAGTTGCCCATTCCAAAGGATGGACAACAGAGCGTGTCCATTTGTGTAATGCCAGACTGGTCGGTTCCACCGATAGCGAAGCTGTCTATCGGTGGTGAGGAATTCCTGTGTCTTGGTCGCGAAGCCAGGCAGCAAAGCGCCTCGAGCAGCGTCTGATACAGCAGCGAGTATCGCTTGGATGTTTGCTGTTGCGGGGGCCAGTGAGCTGAGCGTCGTTCGGCTGAAGGTTTCACCCATGAGGCGGAGGGTCTCGCGGGTCCCGCTGGGGAGGCCAAAAGCCGCACTGGCGAGCGGGGACAGCATCCAAGAAGTGGGCATTGTCAGTTGAGGAAGGACAATGTCCTTGAACCTGCCCTGCAATTCGCTGAGACCAGACAGATTCTGAAGAGCCAATGCGTTTTGCATGATGCTGGCCGCCGAGCTGGCGTTCATCCATGGCTGAGACGCCATACCCTGAAACTGCGCGAGGAGCTCTGGTGCGAGCTCGTGGGCGAGTGGGGCTCGAGCTGGCAGCGTGGGCGCATCAACCGCCTCTTGGACTGCTTCTGGTTTGTCTAACTCTGGTTTGTCGTCTTTTTCGTCGCTCACGGCCCAAGTATCCCACTTCGCCTAACCGCGCACGGCTCAACCACGGTCGATTCCGAGAATGGGGTGCTCGTGGGGCTGGGGTGGGCGGGTTGTGCCTCGAAAGCCGTCACGAGATGTATGCTCCGCAAACCCGTGTGTTTCCGAGATAAGTGACATGTGTGCGGAGGAGGAAGGATCGGTCGACGATTTTAGGTCCTACGTCATCCCGCAGTGCGCTATCTTCGTGGGTGAGCCCTTCGGGAAGGTCGCCCGGGCAGACCTGATTGCGATGTTACTGGGTGGCAGGGGTGGGCGCCTAGACTGGCGATGAGGGGACCGGATTGTTGAACGTGGTGGCTAGGCCGGCCCCTCTAGGGATGGCTGGTCGGGGAGCAACTGGCCTCCGGGGAGAAAATACAGGCGCTTTTGTTTACGCGCTTCGAGTCTCGACGGATAGTTGATGTCAGGTCCGAAACCACGAACCTCCCATTCTGAGGGGCGCTGTCCCGGGCCCAAAAACGTACCCATCACCTTGATCTCCTGCGTTTCCATGTTGCCTGTCTCCCCGGCTAACTCCGTCGACCAACCCGCTTCCCCCGAGATGGTGTGCGTCTTCTCAGGGAGGTTTGCTGTTCGGAACCACTGTGACCCCCACCCTCCTGCGGCGAGGTATCCGGTAACCCCGTCGGGAGCACGTTCCAACGTTGGCACGTCAATTTTTGGGGTTCTTCCGGCGACTGTCGTGTCGAGGTTGAAGGCTGAGTAGAAAGTAGAGCAATCGACTGTAAGGGGCGATGCGCCCATGTTCTTGAAAGCGACGTGGAAGACAACCCAGAACCATTTCTCTGCGTCTTGGGGGTTTTGCAGCCGGTGGCCGGGGTCTATGGCCTGAAGCGTTTCCGCGTCATGGATGTCGCTGATGGCAAAGCATGCGTGTACGGGGCCGTCTGCATCCTGCTCCAAAAACGTGAGGGTGACCGATGCGGAGCGGGCGTCGAGCCTCATCCGGATAGCTTCGTCAGCGACCTGGCGGCTTAGTTGTGCCTGTTCCTGGCTGAGGCTCAGACTTGCATTAGCGACTTGCAAGGCGTTCTCGGCTGCGTCGGCGGCCCTGGCCGTGGCCGCAGCCGACTTCTTGGTTTCGATTGCTTGCCATGCGATGACTGCAGCGGAAGCAATCGTTGCGAAGGCGCCGATTAAGGCGACGACGATTAAAGGGTCCATGCCCGCAATCATAGGTGACTAGAGAACTTCGAGCGGCACCCACTGACACGGCCACCCACACAGCCACTCGAAGTCCAGCCAATGCCTGGTGGGCGTTGTGGTGGGCGGAACGAAGTTCACCGAACTGCTTTCCATAGACTTGGGGTCGGTCGTTTGGTGAAGGTCGATGCAACAAGGTTGAACACAGAGTTGACCTTAGTAAATCGCTCACCGACACACACCAACCGACTGCTTGGTCAGGCGCGCGAATCGGCGTTGGAGTGTGACGGGGTGGGTAAGCCGGACCAGACACCACCAGCCCTACTCACCGACACCGGTGGTGAACGCATTGGTGAGCGATGCGGGTTGCGGATTGGCGGCGAAGTCAGTATTTCGGGACCCACTCAGTGCCGCATAGGTCTGCCAGCCTTCCTGTGGCCTCCTGGCCGGTTTCGAACAAGTCCGCGACCTCATCCTCGCTTGAGGTCCGATTCGCACGCACCTTGTCCAGGATGTCCTGGGCGCCGAGAGCCGGTCCGGAGATGGCCGTATGCCAGCGGGGTGCTGCCGCACGGATGTCCTCCGACACCCGGCTCGAATCCGAGCCATACACGTCGAGCGCGACGTACTCGCGGCAAGATTGCTCGAGTGTCATCTTTTCGGCGGTGGCGCACCCAGTTGCGGTGGCAGCGACTAGAACCAACGCGACGGGCGCGGCTAGGCTCTACCATTTCCTCATGCAATGAGAATGTCGGACAGACAGGTTGCTCCCCACCCTACACAGCCACCAATGTCCCGTCGGCGCTGGGGGTGCTGGGCGTGAGTGTGGACCGGCCGTAGGGGCGCCGACGGTGACTCGGGTGGGTCTCCCCGGCAGGGGGTGGCCACATATGGACAATAAGGGCCAGGATGTGGTCCAAGCATGGACCAACAAACCAGAGCCCAACTGGTGTCTAATTCTCGGAGCCCGCATCGGTCCGATTCTTGCCAATTTGGCCCCGTCTTTGGTCGTTTCTGGCCAGCTGACAGCAAGCTATTGATTAGCAGGGTCTCTGGCTAGCAACAGAGCGGTGCGCACCCAAAAGTGCTCTTGTGTCTGGGAAAATAGACGGCACAAACCGTGAGACCATATGGTTTCATACGAGTGCAGGGGAGATCACTTTGAGTCAGTTAGACAACTTGGGCCGGTACGGGGAATTCGCCAAGAATGCGGATCTGTTTATCAAGCAAATCAGCGACGCTGCTGCTGCCAATGCAGTAGGCGACGCAGCTCCGAAATTGCGTGGTGAAGGCGCCGTCATTGGAATTGTGGTGACAGCTGCGGCAGCTGGCGGCATCGCGCTATACAATCACCAGAAGAGCAAGCGCAAGGCTGCATCTGAAGAGCGCCGTGCAAGTCAGGCCAACGCAACTGAAAAGCTGAAGGCGCTGTTCAAGAAGGGTAAGAATCCTGATGATCCTGGCGCTGAATCAGGGGCTGAAGCAGTCGACAGTCCGGAGTGAACCCACCCGCGAATCATGCCGCCTCTATGATGGCGTCGGCGCACCTATCCCGAACCGATCCGTTCAGGAGTCGCAACGTGTCAAAGTTCAGCGCCAGCTGAGACGGCTAGCAAATTCCGGCGGCGGCGCGCCGAAGATCGGTTCCGTAAAAATACCCACTTGCGGGGCGACCACGATGAACCAAGAGTAAAATGGAAGTCACGGTATTGGTGGCTGATTGGGCATGCTCGATGGGAACCAACAGCCAGGCGAGAGTTCCCACCACGTCACACAGAACTCATACTTTTGAAGGCGCATCGACCACTATTTAGTATCTTGCATTGTTGCAAGCGCACCATGCAGGAAAAGATCAAAGGCGTCTATTGGCAGGTTTGTATTGACCCTTGATCAGCAAGCGGGGATATAAACGTTGATAACACCTGATAAGTGTGCGGTGCTGAACATGCCTCTGACCTGCGGCGATAGTTTTCAGCTTGAACTGGATCGCATGATTTCACCCGTCTATCGCATGAAGCAATAACGGTTCGAATGCTCGGTGGTTCCCGGCGGTTGAATGTTGCTCTGACATGGGCTGATGCGTTGCGCCGTGGGCGCCGGACGGAGCCCGCGGTGGGGTAACTCATTCAAGTGGGAAATCCTGATGAGGAGCGGTCTTCGGCGCTGAGGCGCTCATTTGGGTGAGGTCGATAGGAATTGTGGCTACGTGCCTGCCACCTATCGTCGTCAAGTGGCGTGCTGTGAAGTTGAGAATAATTGGGCCTGAACGTACGTGTCAGTTGCCTGCTATTACACCGGATGTCACCGCGGAACGCGTGGTTGGAGAGTGCTTTGTTATGCCCGGATTCAGTCTTGCAGTGACATTTTCAGTCGTTCGACTCCGTCTTTTGCTTCGGGTAGCAGTGCCATCCACTCTGGCTTGGTCGCCAGGTTTCCTAGCATGTTGGCCATGTGGTTCCGGGAAGCTGGCTGGTAGTGGTAGCCGCGAAGGTCGCGCGCGGTTACTACCGTAGCCAGAGTAAGGAAGTCGGTGACGTGTCGTTCGCGGCCGGGGTCGTCCATGATTGCTAGGGCGGCGGCTTTTCCGATAAGGGTTCCCATGAGCGAGGGGCGGTTCACTTTGCCGACTGACTCGCCGGCTTCAACTTCTACGACTTCGCTCTGATCGATAGCCTGTTGGACGGCAGGGGCTGCGTTCGTGGTTCCTCCGGTAGCGCCCGGGCGGTTCTCGCTGCGTTCTCCCGTGAAGCGAGGGATGAGTACGTCGACGACTGCCTTCTCTCGTAGCCATCGGTGTTGGTGGCCCGTCAGTGATTCCCCTGCTGAGGTGAATCCCAGCTGAAGGAGCGTTGCTGTGAATGTGTTGAGGTGGTGGGGGTAGGTGCGGATGTCCAGTGCAAAATCTGCATCCTTGGTAGGTCGAGGTGTTGTCGCGCCGCGCTCGACTGCGTGAAGGTATACCGATTGGCCTCCTACAAGAACCCAGCCAAGGGGGAGTGCTTCGTAGATTTCGAAGATGGCGCGCCATGATTCTTCTTGTTCGGGAAGCATTGCTGGAAGTCTAATTGCCATTGAGGACGCTCCTGATGATGGAATTGGCGGCTGATTGTTCGCGGGGTCCTGGGTATTCGGCCAAGTCCATGGCGGCAAACAGTGCTGGAATCTCTGCGGGGAGTTTGTCGAGGACGTGCAGGATGACGTTGGCTTTCTGGCGGTTGTTTGCGGGCACAAGAAACCATTCTGATCGGAGCCGGCCGAGCTCGCTTTTTGAAATGTAGGCTTCGAGTTCGTTGCCTGGCAGCAGCCCGGCCCTCGGGTCGGAGATGCCTGAAAGCTTGATCCTGGGGTCTTCCCGCAGCTCGGAGATGTCAGAGTCACTGACCGAGAAGCTCAGCACTGGCGCCCGGGCTGCAAACCATGACTGAAGTTGGCTTTTTGGGTCACTGTGGACAAGGAGGTTCCTGATATGTTTCTGCAGGCGATGTTTCTCGACGGCGCTCAGATCAGAAGGCTCTTTGCCTTCTATGGCTTGGGCTAGGACCATGGCGTTCTTGGCTGACATGGGTCGCCCGGGAGATTTGACCCATACTTTGCTGGCGAGGGCACTCTCGTCGATAACCCAACGGCTGCCCACTTTTTGAGCTTCCAGGCGTCCGTCATGAATGAGTTTGAGTACCCGCTCCGGGCGGACGCCCATTCGCTTCGCTACGTCGTGCACTCCAAGGATCATTACACAATCGTACTCGGCTCAGTATCATTGTGAAATCATGAAACGAGATTCAGTCTTGGGTAATTTAATAAGCCGCCGAGTAGGAATGGAAGGTTGGGCCTTGATTTGACTCACCAACCTGCAATGTCACATTCGCCGGGGGTCCGGGAAGCCGAGTGAGACGTAGCCGGGAGCCCGCCGGGAAAGTGAAGCTGCCAGGACGGGGGTGAGCTCGTCGTGGTAGTCATGGACTGTGGCACGGTTCTTGCCGGGAAATGGCCGTGTGACGCGCCCCGCGTATTGGACAAGGCGTCCCTTGAAAGAGATCGGTGCAGCAAGAAATAGTGTGTCCAGTTTGGGCGCGTCAAAGCCTTCGCCAATGAACGCTCCCGTTCCCAACACCAGCAGTGGTTTATCCGGATCGGCTGCTTCTATCAGTTCCACAGCCGTGCGCGTCTCGGCCTTCTTCATCCCACCGGAAAGGATCACCGGCGACAAGCCGGCCTCGACAAACTTGACGCGGAATTGTTCCAAATGTGCCTTCCATGTGGTGAGCAGCAAGATACGTGAGTTGGCCGCGTAAGTGGCCATGACGTCGTCGTAAATCTGCTGCAGCCGCTCATCATCGGCCACGAGGTCCCGGTAGATTTTGGCGATGCCGCCGGGCACGCTGGGATCGGCGTCGCCAGCATAGGCGTACTTGGTGCGATGCAGCTCCAGTGCTAAAGCGGGGGAGGGGATCTCGAACTCGTGGCGAGGCAGCTGCTGGTCCGGCGTCGCAGTGATCGTGTGGACCACATCGCCGAGCTGGTGATACATCAACGCATCGAGCTTGTCGCGCCGGTAGGGCGTTGCCGTCAGGCCGAGCCAATGCTTGGCCGGCATCTGATTCATAACATGGCTAAAAGCCGCAGCCGGCACATGATGGCACTCATCAGCGATCACAAAGCCGTAGCCAGCCGTCAACTCGGCCACGTTGTCGCGGCGGGCCAGCGTGGGAAGAAGAGCGACGTCGATCCTTCCGGTGGTCTTAGCCCTACCGCCGCCGATCTGGCCGGGTATTTCTCCCATCAGTTCTTGGACTCGCTTCCGCCACTGGTCTGCCAACGCTTTCCGATCGACCAGGATCAGCGTGGAAACGCCACGGTGGGCTATCGCTGCGCAGGCAATGACCGTTTTGCCGGCGCCTGGTGGAGCGACGAGGATGCCGTGCTCGATGTTTTCGATGGCATGCATCGCCTGTTTCTGTTCGGGACGCAGTTCGCCAAGGAATTCAAGGTCCTCCGGGGTGCCCGCTGCTCGCTGATCGTCGACGCGTAGCGTGCTGCCGGCGGACTTCACCAACCCCTGCAACAAGGACAGCAAGCCTCGCGGAATGATGAGGTCCCCTTCGAGGGTCTCGTCGTAAAAGCGCAGGTAGCGGGGAATGTTCCAGGTGGATCGCCGCTGCCGTTGGCGGTCGTAGAAATCGGGGTTGGCCATGGACGCGGCATGTTTGATGGCGGAGATCATGGCCGGGCCGAGGTCAATGGCTCGGATGGTCAGGCGCGAGTCGAACGTTGCTTGCACGACCATGGCCGGACGGGGAACAATTTTGGACGACGGTGGCAATTCAAGCTGACGCACGTCCTTGCCCAATCGAACTGAGGGCAGGCGTCGGATGTGGCCGTTCATGGCCGACGGCGTGAGCCGGTCCAGGCTGGAGAGGTACGCCCACTGGTCCTCGAAGGGCTCCAACGTGGTGGTGTCCAAAAACAGGGTGGTGCCGTCGTTGTTACGCCGCTTTCCGTTCAGCGGGGCCGCGATCAGGTTCCCCATGCCCTTTCCTGTGTGCGCGTCTTGCGAAGGGAACAGCCTGTCGTAGCTGGACAGGCTCATGCTGCCCCGCAGTCCCATGGCCTCATGGATGAGGCCCGTGCCCAGTTGCCGGGCCGATGCTGCGGGAGCGGCCTCCGTGAAGAAGATCCACACGTGCGCGCCACGGCCCGACTGGGAAATTTCGAGTGCGGCGGGAATGCCTCGGAACCGGGCGGCCTTGACGTAGGCCAATGCGTCCATCATGGCTGCGCTGCCGTCAAAATCCGCTGCGATCCACCAGCAGGTGTCCTTTTCAGTGAGCGGGTATAGGCCGATGTGTTTTGCGCCAGTCAGATGGTCTGCGACGACGGCAGGTGTGAGCTTGAGGAAGGAGGCGCTGTCGCGTGGCTTTCCCTTGTGCCAGCCACCGACGACGGCGGGTACCCAGCCCGATCGCCCGTCCTGGGTGTTTTCCCAACGCGTTGCGTACACGTCGTTGCGGCAGCGAAACAGGCTCTCAAAGAACAGGACCTTGGTTTCCGGCGTGGAGTGCATGGTTACCGGGCCGGACGGCATGGTCGCGGCGAACACCGGCTGGTCGGCATGGGCCGCCGCGGCTTGCTCCTCACTCAGCTCCAGCAGTTTACGAAGCCGGGCGTTGTCCAGCCGCAGCTCTGCCAGCTCACGGGCCAGTGCAGGTTCTCGGCCAGTGTTGAGGCCTGGCAGCGGATCCTGTTCCGGCAACTTAGAAGTGTCGTCACTCACAACACCATTCTGTCGTGACAAAGTGCGAAAACCTGAATCCGATCCCGTCTTGCAGGCATTGCTTCCTCGGCTGGAGCTGCCCGCCACAGGATCGCTGACACCAACGACAGCGACCTTTTACAGTTGAGAACAGTCTTTGGATAGGTGCCGCTTCAAAGGATATTCATCCGAGACTGAGAGATCACCCGGGAACCGCAGGATGAATTAAGAGTAGAATGAGAAGCGCAGCCTTGGCGTCTGATTGACTCTGCTCGACGACGTTCAGCGGCCAGGCCGGGAGTTTCCACCACGTCATACAAAACTCATCCTTATCAGCGCAAAGTGGAGAGTATTTAGTATCACTCGTTGTTGCAATCGGGCCATGCAGGAAAACGCCAAAACACCCTATTGACAGACCCAAATGGCCCTTTGGTAGGACAGCGGGGTTCATAAGTTTTGATAACTGACGATCGTTTTTTAGTGCTCAACATGCTCTGACTTGCGGTTATAGATTTCGTTGGTGTTTGCGCACGGTTGGAATTCCGATCCTCCAACGCCAGCTGTTTCGGTTCGAATGAAGTGCCTGATCGCGGTGACAACGTATTTTGACTGGGTCTGATCGGGTGGATAGCCTGGCCTTGGTGCCACGGGGATGAAAGCTCCGATCTACGTCTCTTGTTCTGAGAGGCGACCACTCTGGGAACGTTTTCTTGATGTGTGGTGGCGTGGAGGAGGCATGCGTTCATACTTCCGTTCTATGGTGCCGCCCATGACTGCGCGACTGCCTCGCTTAGGTATGAGCGTATTGGTAGATCGTTATGCACCAATACATCTATTCATAATGGTTCATGCTGGTATACCATTATGCCTATGGTTCAATCGTGGATGACTACAGAGGAAGCTGCCCAAGAGCTGGTGGCCACACGGGCTATGGTCCATAAGCTCTTGAAGAGTGGAGGTCTGCTTGTCGCTGGCCGGGCTGGACGCTCGATTCTTATCGATAGCGCCTCAGTCCAGCGGTACAAAAACCGGCGCACCCTGAAGGGGCGCAGCTGGAATGCCGCGACGGCTTGGGCCGCGCTCAACATCATCGAAGGCGGAATTCCGCACTGGATTGACGCGACGGCCCGCTACCGACTCAAGCAACGCCTCAAAATAATGGACACTGACGAACTGGCCGCCGCTGTAGGCACCAAAGACCAGGTGAAGCGCTACCGCATTGCACCTTCTGGCATTTCCCGCGCTGCAGATTACTTCCTGCCTACCGGAACTACTGCCCTGAACGATTCAATGGTTGCGGAACGCTTCGGGCTGGCCGCCGGACGGACTGATGTTCTGGAAGGCTACCTCGACACAATCAGGGCGCCGATGATTGTCAACGGCCTCTCTTTGGTGGAGGACCCTGCCGGGAATATCATCATGCACGTCGTCGATGTTAGGTACGGCTTCGAGGGGTCCGGCACCCCAGATGCCGCCATTGCCGTGGACCTGATGGAATCACTGAACTCCCGGGAGAGGGCTGCCGGCGAGAAAATGCTCAAGGAAATCCTCACACAGTGGAAAGAAGTAAATCGTGGTTGACCGCGAAACCTGGACTGTTGAGACACCGGTCCGAGGGTGGACGTCACCTTGGCCACAATGCATGGAGTTGGCCGCCGCGATCCCCTCAGAACAGTGGACTCTTGTCGGCGGACTCATGGTTCAGCTACACGCAACAGCAGCTGGTCTGCCCGTTAGCCGAGCCACCACGGACGTGGACATGGTGCTGCACATCGAGACAGAGGCGACCACTGCTCCCAAGATGCAACAGGCACTCGGCGCCCTGGGCTACGAGATCGAACACTCCATAGACAAGGGCGCACCAGCCCACCGCTTCCTTCGCGGTAAGCAGCAGGTCGACGTCATGATCGCAGACCACACGGCACCGCGGAACATCACGAAGATGGCCGGCAGGGAGCCGTTCCAGATCGAGGGCGGTACCCAGGCTCTCCAGCGCACGGTAAACGTGATGATCACAGGCGATGACGGTGGCCAGACGCGGCTGAGCATCCCCAACCTGCACGGCGCCCTCGTTCTTAAAGGTGCTGCCTACATGACGGATTCACGGGACCGCGGCCGGCACTTGGACGACGCAGCCGTGCTGTGCGCATGTATCAAAGATCCCTACGCCATCGTCGAGGCGCGTCAGGGCTCTGATAGGCAGAGGTTCAACGCCCTGTTTTCTGCGCTTGAGTCTCCGACGCACCACGGATGGCTGCAGCTCGAAGAGTCAAACCGACAAGCGGCACACGACGTGCTGCGAATCCTGGCAACCGTCGACAAACTGCCTGGGCTGCCTCCGATCGGCCGATTGGGCGGCCCGACCTGAGTCAGGCTACGAAGCCATCTAGTCTTGTCGGCCACCTCGTAAAGCTGGCAGCAAATCGTGAACCGTCCCGCGAATCAAGCCACGTTTTAGTGGCGTCGCCGTCACACCTATCCGACCCGATGCGATCGAGGGCAGAAAGGTGCTCAAGACCAGCGTCAGGTGTGACGGTCAGCAAATTCCCGCGTCGGTGCGCTGACGATCCGTTCCGTGAAATTTGCGGTTTATCCCATAATTCCCGCGGGCCAGGTTTGTATTGACCCCTGATTAGCAAGCCGCGGGCGTCGGTACGAATCTGATAGGAGGCCCTGGAGTTTTGGAAGACCAAAAGTACGGATTTACGGGGCTTTTGGCAGTGACGGGGACGGTTTCAGCCCCGTCTATTCGCGTTCAAATGGCTTTGGTGTTCAAACGCAACGGGCTCGGCCTCAGGCGACTCGTCTGAGGCTAGTCCACGGAATGCGGTTGTGTTGGATGGCTTCGCAGTTCAGCGTCATGCGGAGGTGCCCTGCCAGCCAGCCACCGCGTCATCCTCCAATGCTCGACGTTCCGTGGCCGTTGGGAGAGCGGGGCCAGGTACGCGCAGCTACAGGCCTTAAAATCACGTCCCAAATCTGTCCGGGGCGAAGAGTTTTCCGGGTGTCCTGGACACAGACATCGATGGCATCGGCGGCACATGGAGCTAGCCGCAGGCTCAGCAGGTCGTGGGTTAGGCATATGCTGACAGGTTGACCTCGGTAGCTGAGCTGGAACGAGACCGCAGTCAGTTCGGTGGGAAGGACCGGGTGCAGCCAGAGAGCGTCCTGCCGAGTTTCCACACCGGCATAACAGCGCATCACCATGTCAGCGGTCCCGGCCATGGCCCCGAGGTGGATACCTTCTCGGGTGGCTCCACCCTGAGTGTCTGCCAGGTCCGCTTCCAAGGCCTGTTCAAACAGTGACCAAGACCGGGCACGGTTGGTACGGGCCAACACCCAGCCGTGGGCGAGCCTGCTCAGGGTCGAGCCGTGGCTGGTACGGGCCAGATAGTAGCGGACCGTCGCCGGGATGAGGTCCGGCGGCAGCGGATATCCCAGGCGGAGAAAAATTTCGCGTAGTTCCTCAGCGGAAAAAAGGTAGAACAGCATCAAGACATCTGCCTGTTTGGAGAGCTTGTACCGGTTAGTGGTGTCACCCTCGGCCTGCAAGATCAAATCCAGCCGGCCGATGTTCGTGTAACGGCTCCGGTAGGTGTCCCAGTCGAATTCCTGTAGATGCTCGTAGCCCTCGAATTGACTGATCACTCCTTCATGAAAGGGGATGCGCAACCGCCGGCTGATCCTTTCCCAGTGCGCAACTTCCTCTGGCTCCACGCCGAGCCGGTGCTGGAAAAGGTCACAATCATGGCCAGCCAGCAGCTGCACCGTCTCGGCGGCACGTGCCAATACCCACGCGGCCAGCACATTGGTGTAGGCGTTGTTGCGCAGTCCCTGTCCTGGGGCATCAGGATAGCCATCATGGTATTCGTCAGGTCCCATCACTGCGCTGATGTCAAAACGGTCATCACCTAGATCATGGACGGCAAGGGAGGCGAACAACCGGGCCACCTCCACGAGAATCTCTGCCCCGTAGTCGGTGAGGAAGCCCAGATCGGCGGTGGCCTGGTAGTACTGCCAGACACTGTAGGCCACCGCCAGGCCGACGTGACGTTGCCGGTGAGAGTTGTCCGGCATCCACGTTCTATTACGGGGGTTGAAGAGTTCTGCCGGTGTTTCCTCGCGGCCGTCGCTGCCGGACTGCCAGGGGAACATCGCTCCGGCAAGGCCTTCGGCACGGGCAGCGTCCCGGGCAGAGTCCAGGCGACGGAACCGGTAAAGCAGCAGTGCTCGGGTCAGCTCCGGCCGCCGGAGAGTCAGCATCGGGTAGACAAATAGCTCGTCCCAAAAAACGTGACCGCGGTAGCCCTCCCCATGCAGGCCCCGGGCAGGAAGACCAGCATCCAAGTCAGGACTGGCGGCAGCGACGGTCTGCAACACGTGAAAAACGTGCAGGTTCAGGGCCAACGACTGCCTGGGTCTGGTCTGCAGCTGGATTCCAAACCGGTTCCACAGCTCCTCCCACTTGCTGGCGTGGGCGACCAGCAGAACCCCAAACCCCGGAGCCCGGTCGATCCTGTGACCGGCGTCGAGCGCAGCAGTGGAGACAGCCCGGTCTCTGGAGGTCGCTACCGCGGCAATCTTCTCAATTGTTACTGGTATTCCACGTGCTAGGCGCAGCGTGATCTGGTGCCCGGCGCGCGCTGACTCTTGAATCAACCGGCGGTGGGTGGCGCCGCCGTCGGCTCCGATTCGCGTGCGCGTAGCAGTGGCGATCTTGATACCGGACTGGCTGGTTGCAGCCTCGTAGATCACCGTTTCAGCGTCCGGTACCACAGACCCGGACGGGACCAGATGCTCATGGGCAAGAACAAAGTCTGCCCTCACGTTGCGGTTGGCCACGGCGCCATTAACTACCGATTCAACGACCACTTCGCCGGACCAGTTCTCGGCCTCGAGGGTAACTTCCAAGGCCGCCAAGTGTGGGTCATCCAAAGAATGAAACTGCCGGGAGGTGATCCGGGTTTTCCGTCCAGCTGCATCACGGTAGCAGTTGATACGGGTCAGCACCCCACTGCGCAGATCCAGGTCTTGGTGGTGGCTGAGCATCTCCGCAATGCCTGGACGGAGGACGGGCCCGTCCTTCGGCCGGGCGGTCAGGAAGGACCAGTCAGGGGCGTTGACCAGGTGCTCGGTTTCGACCTTCCGACCGGCCACGTCACTGATGAGCCGGTTGTAGATACCGGCCAAGTAAGTCCCCGGGTAGTGCACGCCATCCGCCGTGCTACCCGGCACTGAACCGCGGGTGGCCCAATACCCGTTACCCAGGGTGCACAGCGCCTCCCGTGTGCTTTCTTGCTCTGGATCAAACTTGTCATAAACGAGGTTCCACACCCCTGGAGTGCCTGTCTTGGCGCCCCCGCTCCAGGAAGCATCCGGGTCCGCTGCAGCATCTGCAAGTCCAGACTGTAGGCCGGTTAGGTCCCGGACCACCACGTCCGCACCAGCGGCGGCCAGCTGCTCACCGGTGCCGGTGCGGTCCACTCCCACTACCAGGGCGAAGCCGCCGACGACGGCTGCCTTGACCCCGGCCGCGGCGTCCTCGATCACCGCGGCATCGGCCGGTGCCACCTGGAGGCGGCGGGCGGCCTCCAAGAACATGGCAGGATCTGGTGTACCTGGCAGGGACAGCACCAATGCATCCGTGCCGTCGACCCGGACAGGGAATAGGTCTGTAATCCCGGCGGCATCAAGGACCCCTGCGCTGTTGCGACTTGAGGTCACCAGCGCAACGGGCACCTGCCCCGCGGCCAGGTCCTGCAGCAGCTTCATCGCATCAGGAAAGACCGTCACCCCACCCTCGCTCAGCTCGGCGGCGAAGAAATCCTGCTTGCGGGTGGCCAATCCGTTGACAGTGAGATGCTCGGGCGTATCCTCAGCACTGCCCTCAGGCAGGCTAATCCCCCGGGAGGCCAGGAACGTTCTCACCCCGTCCTCCCGGGACCGCCCATCAACGAAGGCACGGTAGTCC
Organism: Arthrobacter sp. UYCu511; assembly: GCF_040547105.1. Lineage (NCBI taxonomy): Bacteria > Bacillati > Actinomycetota > Actinomycetes > Micrococcales > Micrococcaceae > Arthrobacter > Arthrobacter sp. UYCu511. The sequence goes on along the minus strand of NZ_JBEPPB010000011.1, from coordinate 98,741 downwards.
TGCTCCGCGTCAAAGGGTACTTGCGTGTCATCGATCCGAGGAAGGACCTGATCGAAGAGCGCCTTCCACGCCGCCGCATGGACCCCGGCGGTGTCAGTGACCACACCGTCCATGTCGAAAATGACCGCTGCATAGCCGCAGACACTACCGGCGCTCCCATGCCCATGCTCAGGCTCTGGTGCCGGCGGCAGGCGGTGCAAGTTCCCTCGGTGCATTAGGAGCCATCCACCGCCGGCGCAGCAGTCTGGGCATGGGGCCAACTCCAGCCGCTGATGGCCGGATCGTCCTCTCCGTAGGCCCGGGTCCAAGCGCGGGCGCGGACACGTTCATCAACCATCCGCTGACGCAGCCCGGCAGCCCGTTCGGCCAAGCCCGGGACTCTGTCGATGACGTCCATCACCAGGTGGAATCGATCCAGACTGTTGAGCATGACAATATCGAACGGAGTGGTAGTGGTGCCCTCCTCACGGAAACCGCGTACATGGAAATTTTGGTGGTTATTCCTGCTGTAGGTCAGACGGTGGATCAGTGCAGGATAGCCGTGGTAAGCAAAGATCACTGGCGCAGTGACAGTAAAGACAGCGTCAAACTCTGCCTCCGGGAGCCCGTGCGGGTGCTCAGTCTCCGGCTGTAAACGCATCAGGTCCACCACGTTGACCACCCGGACAGTCAACTCCGGCAAGTGTTGGCGCAGCAGGTCTACGGCGGCAAGCGTTTCCAGGGTTGGAACATCCCCGGCACACGCCATGACCACATCGGGTATCACCCCGGCAGGGCCCGTTCCTGGACCAGTGGCAAGGGTTTCGTTGCCTGCCCAATCCCAGATGCCCAGCCCGCGCTGACAGTGCAGTTCCGCTTCGTCCATCGTGAGGTAGGACAGTGCCGGCTGCTTGCCGGCAACGATGAGGTTGATGTAGTTGCGGCTGCGCAGGCAATGATCTGCCACCGAGAGCAGCGTGTTGGCGTCCGGGGGCAGGTAGACGCGGACAATTTCGGATTTCTTGTTGATCAGGTGGTCTATGAAGCCTGGGTCTTGGTGGGAGAACCCGTTGTGGTCTTGGCGCCAAACGTGGGAAGTCAGTAAGTAGTTCAATGAGGCAATCGGCATTCGCCACGGGATTTCGTTGGCGACTTTGAGCCACTTGGCGTGTTGATTCACCATTGAGTCCACAATATGGATGAACGCCTCGTAGCAGGAGAACATGCCGTGCCGTCCAGTGAGTAGATAGCCTTCTAGCCAGCCCTGGCACAGGTGCTCAGAAAGGACTTCCATCACCCGCCCTGACCGGGCTAGGCCCTCGTCTGTGGGTAACGTTTCTCCTTGCCAGACGCGGTTGGTGGCCTCGAAGACGGCGCCGAGCCGGTTGCTGGCTGTTTCATCGGGTCCCATCAGGCGGAACGTGGAGGGGTTGTTGGCGATGACTTCACGCAGGTAGGTGCCCAAGACCCGGGTTGCCTCTGCGACGGTTGTCCCCGGCGATTCAAGCGCGACGGCGTAGTCGCGGTAGTCCGGTAGGTGGAGTGGTTCCAGGACCAGACCACCATTTGTTACCGGGTTTGCACTCATCCTGCGGACACCTTTAGGGGCAAGATCGGCCAGCTCGGGCCGCAACGCACCCTCGGCGTCGAAGAGTTCCTCCGGATGGTAGGAGGCCAGCCAGTCTTGGAGCTGACGCAGGTGTTCCGGGTTGTCCTGGAGACCGGACAGTGGCACCTGGTGGGAGCGCCAAGTGCCTTCGGTAGGCAGCCCGTCCACTACCTTAGGTCCGGTCCATCCCTTGGGGGTGCGTAACACAATCATCGGCCAGCGAGGCCGTTGCGTCACGGCACCGTGCCGGACATCGTGCTGGATGCGATCGATCTCGGCTACAACGTGATCCAGAACCGCGGCGAACTGCTGATGCACCTGCTCAGGATCGTCACCGCTGACTAGATACGGCTGGTGCCCATACCCCTTCATCAGGGCCATCAGTTCCTCATCGGGGATGCGCGCCAAAACGGTGGGGTTGGCGATTTTGTAACCATTAAGGTGCAGGATCGGCAGCACCGCACCGTCATGGACCGGATCTAAGAACTTGTTGGAGTGCCAGCTGGCAGCCAGCGGTCCGGTCTCCGCTTCCCCATCCCCAATAACGCAGGCCACCAAGAGATCTGGATTGTCAAAGGCCGCACCGTAGGCATGCATCAACGAATACCCCAGCTCTCCGCCTTCATGGATGGACCCTGGGGTCTCCGGTGCTACATGACTGGGGATCCCGCCCGGGAAGGAGAACTGGCGAAACAGACGTCGAAGCCCCTCCTCGTTGGTGCTGATGTCTGGATAGACCTCGCTGTAGGTTCCGTCGAGGTAGGCGTTGGCCACCAGCCCTGGACCGCCGTGTCCTGGTCCCGTCACGTAGATGGCGTTCAGGTCCCCGGCCTTGATGACACGGTTCAGGTGCGCGTAGATCAGGTTCAGCCCCGGCGTTGTTCCCCAGTGGCCCAACAAGCGCGGTTTGATGTGCTCCAGTGTCAATGGCTCCCGCAGCAACGGGTTATCCAGCAGATAGATCTGGCCGACAGAGAGGTAGTTCGCCGCTCGCCACCAAGCATCCAGACGCTGCAGCTGCTCAGCGGTGAGCGGGCCCTGTGCTGGAATCGGAAAAGTATCATTTTCTTGGATCTTCATCATTTTCTCCTCTGAAGGACGATGGGAACTCTGGCGGAAGTGATTTCCGGTGAAGGTTATAGCCGATTATCGGTGTGCGATCCAAAGGTGCCTGGACGGGGAATCAGACATTGCCAGGACCGCATGGAGCTCGTCAGTGGTATTTTCCTCCGGAATGGGTTTCGCGGGAGTATGCCTATACCTGACACTAGCCCACGCACCTTGCACGCGAACGCCGCAGACCCTCGAATCTAAAAAGGTGCCCATATCGATTGATCGTTTGAAAGTGTGGTTTTCTTTCACTACCAAAAGACTGCTTCGAAACGTCTGTGCCAGCGCCTGTGCACTGTGATTGAAGATAGTGAGGCAACTTGCAGATCATAGCGACACGTTTGCTAAAGCAGCATCTGGGCCTCCTTCACCGCCCACGGCCCCGGCGTATTATCCACGGAAGTTGGGTACACCGTGGCGCCGCTTACCCCGAGGACTTTTCCGATGTTGGCCGGCGTAAGCTCTCTGAGCCTTGAGTTCTCGCCCACCTTCAACTTCCGCATGATCGAGGATCACGTCCTGCCGTCCTGCCGTCCTGCCGTCCTGCCGTCCGCACCTATTCCGCCACAGCGCAAGCGCTGGCCTAGCTTCACTGGTGCCCACCCGAGGAGGGTCAGTGTCCACCTGCTGAGGGTGTTTAAGGTACGGAATGTTGTGAAAAACCAACCAGATGTGGCCGGAACTTGACCGACCTGTGCGCATCCGGACGGCGCCCATTGGAGGTGGGTAGGCCCGCCGCGCGTCTGCTCGCCAGAAAAAAGCCTATGGCCCTATTTGCTGAGTGGAACGCGCAGTATGCGCCCTGCGCGCAACCGGAATGACATCCGCTGGCATCGAACGGTCTTATGCGTAGAAGATGTTGAATGGAGGGAGTTTGGCAGGGTATGACGCTTTTAGTGGTTGCCTAGTTTTTGGGGCGCCACGCGTCTGCGGGATCCACAGTGCGCGTCTCGGGTCTGGCAGGGCAGCGTCTGGGGCGGGTCTGGGCCAGGTGGCCAGGTTACTTGCAAGGCTCTGGCATCAGAGGTCCCGATTCAAGTCAGCGCGAGCACACTCCGAAACTTTTTCGCACAGCCATACAGGCACCACTTTGTTGCGCTGACTGGTTCCGAAAGAGAACACAACCCTGAAGGTGAGGGAAGAGGATACAGTGGTGCTGCGTGCAGGACATACGCTCGAATTCTAGTTAGCTCGCCAATATGCAAAGACAACGCTTCAGGATGCAAGGGGATGGAATGCCAGACTTCCTCACCGTACCGATGCCACCGGACGATGCGTTCCTTCTCGACGCTGAAGCGGTGGCGGCTGGGGTGGGCGTGGACCCGAGGACAGGACTTTCCGAGGAAGAAGCTGCCCGGAGGCTCCTAGTGGACGGTCCCAACGACTTGCGTGGCAAAGCCCCGGTGCCAGCCTGGCGGAAAGTCATAGCCCAGTTTCAGGATGCGTTGATTTATCTGCTGCTCGCAGCGGTCGCGATCTCGCTGGTCGTCTGGGTCGTGGAAGGTGCCGAGGGTGTGCCCGTCGACGCCGTCGTGATCGCCACGATCATCGTTCTCAACGCCATCCTTGGCTATACACAGCAAGCTAAGGCCGAAGACGCCGTGGCCGCGCTGAGTAGGATGACTGCCGCAACATCAACGGTTTGGAGGGGCGGTGAACTCAGGACCGTTCCGTCCGCAGATCTGGTGCGAGGAGATGTACTTGTCCTGGGCGAAGGAGACGCGGTGGGAGCCGATGCCCGGATACTGACGGCGAGTTCTTTACATATCCAAGAGGCCTCCCTGACGGGAGAAAGTGAAGCGGTATTCAAGGACCCGGCGACCCTGATGGGGCCGGCATCGCTCGGTGATCGGGTGAACATGGTCTACAAAGGCACATCCGTTGCCCAGGGCGTTGGGCGTGCGGCTGTTACGGCGGTTGGGATGTCGACGGAGGTCGGGGCGATCGCCGGAATGGTTGACGCAACCGTTGAAGAACCAACGCCACTGCAAGTTGAGATCAACCGCATCGGCAAGTTGCTCGGCATCATCGTCGTGATAGTCGCTCTCGTGGTCATGCTCACCGTGGTTCTGGTTGAGGGCATCTCGGCTCCGAGCGATCTCGTTGGAGTATTGCTGCTGGGGGTCTCACTCGCGGTGGCTGCAGTGCCAGAGGGGCTCCCTGCGCTGCTTTCGGTGATACTCGCGATTGGCGTTCAGCGCATGGCAAAGCGCAATGCGGTCGTGAAACAGCTCAGCGCAGTTGAGGCGCTCGGCTCGGCGTCGGTGATCTGCACCGATAAGACAGGTACATTGACACGTAATGAGATGACGATCCAACGCGTGGTCACCGCATCGGGACGGGCTAGCCTCACTGGTGCCGGGTACCGCCCCAGAGGTTCGGTACTCAGCCTTGGTGAGGAGCTATCCGGGGACCTCCGCGCTGAGGTGCAGCTGGTGCTCAGCGCAGGATCCCTTGCAAACAATGCCCAGCTCTCTGAAGATAACGGCGAGTGGCACATTCAGGGTGATCCGACCGAGGCTGCGTTCCTTGTGGCGGCTCGCAAGCTTGAGGGCACCATGGAGCGGGTGGTTCACTTCGAACGGCAGGCGGAAATTCCCTTCACCTCGGAGCGGAAGCTGATGTCAACTGTGCATCAGGACCAGGCCGATGGGGCTCTTTTGCTGCTAAGCAAGGGTGCCCCCGATGTGCTGATGGGCCGCTGCACCCGGCTTCAGGTAGGTGAGAGCACAGTCCCCCTGACCGAGACTCTCCGGCAAGAGGCGCTCGATGAGATTGAGGCACTGTCGGCGCAGGCGTTCCGCACCCTTGGTGTGGCCTATCGGGTGCTCGACACCGCAGTCTCAGCAACCGCCGTCGACCCGTCGTTTGAAAAGGACCTCGTCTACGCAGGTTTTGTTGGAATTGTTGATCCGCCCAGACCTGAAGCTGCCAAGGCGATCTCCGAAGCGCACCGCGCGGGTATCCGCGTCATTATGATCACTGGCGACCATCCAACGACTGCGGCAAGGATTGCAGCCGAGCTCGGAATTATCGAACCCTCGGCACGTGCAGTGACCGGAGCTGAAATAGACACTCTCAACGACCGCGACCTACGCAATCTCACACGCGAGATATCCGTGTACGCGCGCGTTTCGCCCCAGCATAAGCTTCGCCTTGTCGACGCCCTGCAGGCCGATCAGCAAATCGTGTCGATGACCGGTGACGGTGTCAACGACGCCCCCGCAATCAAGTCTGCGGACATTGGCGTCGCGATGGGAATCACCGGAACCGAAGTCACCAAGGGTGCCGCGCGCATGATCCTCGCCGACGATAACTTTGCCACCATCGTGGCGGCGGTTCGTCAAGGACGGGTGATCTTCGAAAACATCAAAAAATTCCTCCGTTACCTGCTCTCATCAAATCTCGGCGAGGTGCTCACGGTTTTTCTGGGCGTTATTTTCGCCGGTGTCCTTGGACTCACTGACGCCAGTAGCGATGCGCTGGTCCTGCCGCTGATCGCAACCCAGATCCTGTGGATCAATCTGATCACCGACTCAACTCCCGCCCTTGCGATGGGACTCGACCCTGAGGTTGACGACGTGATGGCGCGGAAGCCGCGCAAACTAACCGACCGGACCATCGACGCGCGTATGTGGGGCGGGATCCTCTCCATTGGGCTGGTGATGGCATTGGCAACGCTGTTTACCATCGATCTTTTCCTGCCAGGAGGTCTCGTCGAGGGTAATGACACGCTCACCGTTGCACGCACGGCCGGTTTTACCACCTTAGTATTCGCCCAACTGTTTAACGCGTTGAACGCCCGTTCGGAGACGACCAGCGCGTTCCGGATGCTGTTCGCGAATAAGTGGCTCTGGGGTGCCATAACACTCAGCGTGGCGCTTCAGATCCTTGTTGTCCAAGTCCCGATCCTTCAATTGGCTTTCGGAACTGCGTCCATGGATCTCACTCACTGGGCCGCATGCGTGGCACTCGGATCGGCTGTGCTCTGGTTCGACGAGATCCGCAAAATTCTTATGCGTGCAATATCAAAACGGACTCTACGCCAGCCACAGTAGCGCTGAACGGACCCCCCGCCGGATGATCGCTGGAGCTCACGTACGTAAGTGGTCTGACCTGCGCTTTAGTCCTGGGGGAGATGCTTTCAGTGGTGCATTTTCGCCCGCACACAATAGACGCTCATTGCCTTGACCGCGCAGGCTTTGATTCCATCGTGCCCTTCTCTGCTCTCAGTAGTGCGGCGAACCTGCTAAAGTCCGCTCTCGGCGCCAACAGCGGATGTCATCCTTTTTTAAACGCAACGCTCCCGCACAGCCGGTTTTTCAGCACAGCACCTACCTTCCGCGTAAGATCAGAGCATGAACGGACCCGCAGACGCTTTTGGCCCGATGCTGGAAGTGATGTCGTGGGTGGGTTTTGTACTCGGCATTCCACTAGTTATTGTGGGCTGGATTGTGGCCAACCGCCGTTGCCAATGGATCAACACCACTGCCGAGGTGTTCGAGGCCGGCGGATATAAAGGCTTCCGCTGGATTGACAGTGAAGACATGCCGCACGTCTCCTTGCACGATCACGGCGAGACCCAAGGAGTGGATGTTGGCACCCGAATCGAGATCCATTACGATCATTGCCACCCTGTCCGGTGGGGGCTGGAGCCGCCCCGAAACGATAACCCTTTTTTGATCATCGGCTGGATACTCGTGTCTGTGGCAATCCTGTGTACTGTGGCTGGATTCATTCCAATAATGTTCTGAGCCGGATTTCATACAGCAGCTAAGCAGCTAAGCAGCTAGTGCGCCGGGCCGGTGCCCCGCTGGGCTGGCGTTCTTGTGATCGAATCGTTACCGTAAGAACTACACCGGCCGTTTGAGAGCGGCCGCTTTGAGAGGAGTTTCCATGGTTTCCAAGACAACTTCCACAGCGAAATTTACGGTCCCTGGCCTGTCCCTTGCGGACGGTCACCAAGTGGCAGCCACCCTGCAAGGACGGCTCCACGCCTTGAATGATCTCCAACTGACATTGAAGCATGCGCACTGGAATGTGGTGGGTAGGGATTTCATTGGTGTTCACACCATGCTTGACCCTCAGATTGAACTGGTCCGGGCGATGATTGACGAGACAGCGGAACGTATTGCTACTCTGGGCGATTCGCCTAACGGTTTACCCGGAGCGTTGGTGAGAGATCGGGACTGGGACGATTACGCGCTTGGACGAGCCTCCACTATGGAGCATTTGGCCGCTCTGGACGTTGTCTATGAAGGTGTGGTCTCCAGCCACCGCGACGCCATCTCTGTTATTGGAAAACTTGATCCCATCACTGAGGACATGCTGATTGGGCAGACCGCGAAGCTGGAGTTGTTCCAGTGGTTCATGCGCGCGCACCTGGAAAATTCCGGTGGGACACTCCTCAACGCTGAGACGCACACGGAGAAGTCCGCCGCGGCGAAGACGAAGAAAAAGTAGAACTCAGCGGAACAACAGCCTACACATCGAAAATAGGAGCAACACCATGTCAAACACAGAGAACTTTGACCCCACCCAGAGCCCCCGCGTTGACAAAAAGCTGATGGAGGATAGCGCTGGTGAACCTGAAGTAGGAAAAGAAGCGTCTGAAGTGGCGCAGACCCCCGAGCCAAAAGACGTCGAATCGGATCCCGCGCTCAATGACGGACTAGGTCAGGACTGGACCGACGAAGGTGGCGCCACAGCCGAAGGTTCGGCCACATCGTCGGAGTAGAGCATCTGAGCTGAGCTCTGAGCAACTAGTCACTGTCTCTTGGCACTCTGCCGCCTGACACTCTGCCTCTTGACACTGGGCTCTGGAAGCTGCCGGTGCAAAGAACTTATTGTGCCCCGCACTGCTTGCAGTGCGGGGCACAATTGCGTCAACGCCAATGCCAATGCCAACGCCGGGTCACCGGGGCAAGAAACGCCCTGGACAAGCTTCTCGCAGAGCACAGGCTCTAGGCAATGAACAGTTAACGATAATAGGGTTATCAAAAGTCCTAGAAGATCTGCGAAGGGGGAGAGAATAATGACTGCACAATTGCTCCGAGTAGAACCTGGATCTGGAGGGATATCTCGCAAGATCGCAGGCCGTGGATTTAGCTATGTTTCGGCAAATGGGCGGAGAATCAGCTCTGAAAAGTTAATCAACCGTATTGATGCGCTAGCTGTCCCGCCGGCGTGGCAGCAGGTTTGGATCGCGTCAGATTCACGGGCGCATATTCAAGCTACCGGGGTGGACGCCGCAGGCCGCACCCAGTACATTTATCATCCCCGCTGGCGAGAACTCCGCGATGATGAGAAGTTCATCCGTTCGCTGGCCTTCGCCCAGCGTCTGCCCAGCATGCGCCGGACGGTGACACGGGACCTCCAACAACAAGACGATGCCAAGCGGCGGACGCTCGCAGCAGCGGTGCGTCTCATTGACAGTGCCGGGTTGCGAGTAGGCGGGGCCGCCTATGCCGATGAAAACGGTTCCTTTGGCGCCACAACATTGCAGCGGCGGCACGTTAGCGTCCAAGGCTCCGAGATCCGGCTGGTGTTCCGGGGCAAGTCAGCGGGTGCGTGGGACGTGCAACTATCGGATGCGTTGCTGGGGGAGTACTTCACCACCATGCCAGCCAAGCCGCGCCAAGGTCCCGCGTTGTGTTTTCCGGTCAAGAGTGGGCGCCGCAAACAGTGGCACTCCGTCTCCGATTCAGATGTTAACGCGTATCTGGGCAGAATAGTGGGTAGCGGCTTCACCGCCAAGGATTTCCGAACCTGGCAAGGTACGGCGGTTGCTGCCGTTTCGCTGGCTCGCTCCCATCGTTTGGGCGCCTCATCCCCTGACGCTGTCACAGCAGCTATTCGGGACGCGTCCGTATGGCTGCACAACACCCCCACCATAGCCAAAGAATCCTACGTCAATCCTCGTGTTATTGCGCTGTTTGAACAGGGCAAAGTTGCTGCGCCGAAGCGCCAACGAGACAGCGCTGTTCTTGAGCTGCTGACAACCGGGAGCGCCCAATAAATCGCCGTCAACAGCGGCACACCGGGCCAGCATTCACTGACTCACATCCGTCCGTTACCCACGTTGGCTGACAACTCGCGCTATGGTGGAAACTGGCCAGTGCTTTTGATTGTTATTCTTTGCCGCCGGTGGCGTCTTGGTCGGGTTCAGAAGAAAATGACTCGCGATCAGCACGGGTTGGACCGGAATTTTCGTCAGTGATGGGAGCTTCCGCAGAAGGCAAATCTACTGGCGCCTCTGCTGTGTCTTCACGATCCGTAGCTCCGGACTGTTCAGGAGCCTGATGCGAGGTTTGGATTTCTTCGTTATTTTCATTATTCTCGGGGGTCATGATCGTCTCCGGGGTTGAGGGGAGTGGTTCCCTGTATTTCAGCTATGGATTGCACGGTCACCGTTCAAGATAATGGGTGGGCGGCCTCTTGACAAGCCTTCGGTCACAACTCAGGCACGTTTTCCTTCGAGTGTGACGTGCCGCGATGTGACTTAACCCGCCAAGGGGGCTTTGCCTCAGACGGGCCCAGAGCGCCTGGGCCCGTCTGCGATCAGCTGCTACTGCTGGAGGGCTTTGATGACTTCTTTGGCGACGTCCTCGCTGGACTGTGGGTTTTGTCCGGTGATGAGGTTGCCGTCACGGACCACATGGGAGCTCCAGGCGCCGGCGTTCTCGATGATGGCGCCTTTTTCCTGCAGGGCATCTTCCACGAACCAGGGAGTGTTGGGTCCCGTGCCGCCATTGAGTTCTTCCTCATTGGTGAAGACGGTCAGGCGGCGCCCTTCGAACGCGAACTTCCCGTCGGTATCCACAGCACTTAGCAAACCTGCCGGACCGTGGCAGAACGGGGCAATGATTGCCCCGGCGGTGTTGGCCGCAATCAGCAGCTGCCCCAAATCTGTGTCCTTGTAGAGATCAGTCATGGGTCCGTGCCCACCGGGCATCACGACGGCGTCGTAGCTCTCGGCGTTCACCTCGGCCAGCACCAGCGGGGCACTCAGCTCAGCATCTATCGAAGCGATGTAATCGCGGAAACCATCTGCCCGTTCCTTGCCCCCTGCCGGATCGTCCAAGAGACTCACCTGATCCACCGTGGGCTTCACGCCTCCCGGAGTTGCGATGTGAACTGTGTGGCCGGCGTCGAGCAGGGTCTTGTGTGAAACCACAAGCTCCTCTGCCCAGTAGCCGGTGGGGTGTTCGCTGCCGTCCCTCATGGTGAGGGAATCTGCGGCGGAAACAACCATCAGTACGTTAGCCATGTTTTTGCTCCTGGTCTGCCGGCCCTTTTCTTAGGTCAGCGGATAGTGGTGTTTTGTTGTTGCGGTGGGAAGCGGTCAGTGCGCAGCTTCGAGTTCGGCGTACGTAGCGTCATCAAGAACCACGCCGGCCGCGCCCAGGTTTTCTTCCAGGTGTTTCACGGAGCTTGTGCCGGGAATGGGCATCATGACGGGGGAGCGGCGCAACAGCCATGCCAAAGCCACCTGCGAGGTTGTGGCACCGAGCCGCTTCGCAGCCTCTGCCATAGCTCCGCCGGGGCGTGCCAGCTCACCAGCGGAAATGGGGGCCCAAGGGATGAAGCCAATGCCGTTCTGCTCGGCGTAGTTCAACACGTCCTCGGAACTGCGGTCCGTAAGGTTATAGCGGTTCTGCACGGTAGAGACGGTGAAGTACTTTCCCGCTTCCTCGAGCTGGGCCACGCTGACCTGAGAGAGTCCCAGCGCCTTGACCTTGCCCTCCTGCTGCAGCTCGCGCAGAACCGTGAATTGCTCTTCTTGATCCACCTTCGGATCGATCCGGTGCAACTGGAGCAGATCCAGGGAATCCACCTTGAGCTTGCGCAGGCTCAGCTCGGTTTGCTGGCGCAGGTATTCGGCGCGGCCCACGGGAACCCACACGTCGGGTCCTGTGCGGGCAAAGCCCACCTTGGTGGCGATCTTCAGGCCATCCTTGTACGGATGCAACGCCTCGGCCAGGATTTCTTCGCTGATATTGGGCCCGTATGAATCAGCAGTGTCAATGAAATCGACCCCAAGTTCCACGGCACGGCGTACGACGGCGATCGCGGCGTCCCGGTCTGCAGGCTCACCCCAAACCCCGTCCCCGACAATGCGCATGGCACCGAACCCTAGGCGATGGACCGTTCCAAGATCTAACAGATCGATGGTGGCTGATACTTGAGTATTCGCTGAGTTGTCATGGTTCATAGGGGCGACAACCAGCTAAGACTGCGGTGTATTCCCTCATGGCACCGTCCAAAAATCACGCCAGCGTTTTATAAGCAGGGAGGCCCAGCGCTACCCCAGCGGATCTTGCCGATGGCTTTGACTCTTCAATCACCCGTAAAACGGCCAAATCAGCTGGACATAAAACTTTGCAATTCCAATGAGCAGTAGGGCAGGAACGTCCATAGTCATCTAGGAGAGAATAATGTTCACCGGTGTGTCCGTCAGAACCAGCATTGATCCCGTAGGGGCGGCGAATGCCGGTGGCATGAGCAGGGTCAGCGCAGTGTGCTCGCGAACAAGATCAGGAATGAGACTTCTGCGGACGCGCTGTGAGATTACTAAGTGATGACCCTACCTGCTGCGTGGAACTGGCACCTGAACATCTGAGCCGCCCTCGGCAGTAATTCGTGTGCGCATCTGGGCCAGTACCGTTCCGTCAACAAATCCTCCGGCAAAGAGGCATTGGCCCTGGCGGAAGTCCTGTGCCTGGTTCAGCAGCTCTTCGGAAATGAAGCCAAACGATTCGGCGAGCTCCACTAAGTCCCTCGGTGAGTTAATGCACATGAGCCCCACATTGTCACATTGGGAGAGAACGTTAGGGTGGATTTTAGTGGGGCGCTGTGTGGAGAGAAATAGCCACAATCCAAACTTGCGCCCCTCTGCCGCTATTTGGACAAGCTGTTCGGTCAGTGCCCGTTCTACCGGAGTGGACGGCGTGGGGGAGCAGACGTTGTGCGCCTCGTCGATGACGATCAGTACGGGCTTGCGTGCATGGCGTGTGCTCCAGAGGTGCTCCAAGACGGCAAGAGCAGCCACCTTGGACTCGGCAGGATCAGTGAACCCGCCCAGGTCAAGGACTGTTTGCCCGGGGGTGGGTGTCAATGACGTCCGTGATGGCTTCTACGCCCCTTGACCACAGATCCCACTCCAGAACCTGCAAATTCTCGATCCGGTTGGCCAGTTTCAGTTTGCCGGGATCGTTGCTGGCTCGCAGCCCGGTGATGAAACTTTCGTTGTTAAATGTTTTGGGATCCACATCGGTGTGCAGCAGTACATTGAATTCCTCTGCATCGGAGATGGGGTCCAGCTGGAGCGCTGCAGCCTTTGAGGCAACGGAGAGATCGGTGAACCGTGCACGCACTTGCTCTCCGTCAGTGCTGGTGGAATGCAAGATTCGCACGGGAATTTCTGCCAATGCCCTAGCTTCTTCCGTGTCCGCATCGCTGCGAACTTCATTTAGCCGGGTGAAGTCAGCGTTCGGATCCAGAATTAGCAACGGCAGCTCTGTGTGCAGGAGAAGCTGTTCCAACACCATACCCAAGGCATAGGTTTTCCCTGAGCCGCTCTGCCCGCACCAAAAAGTGTGCCTGTTGAACCGCTCAGCCCGCAGGGAAACGCCGGAATCGGAACCGTCGTTCCGCGAACCAATAATCAAGTCAGTCGTGGTCTCCTACTTTTCGTTGATCGTGTGGCTGGGTGGGCGTGCGGGTGGCGGGGCGGTTCAGGTGAAGGGGATGGTGCAATTCCCTCGATGAAGAAGTGTTAGAGGCTCTGTTGTTCCAGCATAATGAAGGGCTCCGTCTCATAGTCATTTCCAGGGAAGGTTTTTTACCAGTGGTGGGGCACAGCTTCCCGCCCGAAACGCGGCGTACTCCCACGCTGGCGAGAACAGCCTCTTAGCGTGAGCTGATGTTCTTGAATCGGTTGACGGACAGCGGAACGAAGATTGACAGGACTATGACAATGCCAATGAGCACTGTAGCTATGGGGTGTTGTTGGGTCCAGACATCTGACACGGGTGAACCAGGTGGCACATTTCCAAAGAGTTGCCGTGCTGCCTGTACCAACGCCGAGACTGGGTTGAGCTCGGCGAAGACCCGAAGAGGTGTGGGCAGCGTTGCACTCGGCACAAAGGCGTTGGAAATGAAGGTGAGCGGAAACAAGACCAGGAATGAGACATTGTTGATGACTTCCGGGCTCCTGACCAGCATCCCAAGGTATGCCATCATCCATGACAAGGCGTAAGCAAACAGCAAGAGCAGTGCCACGGCGGCGGCGCCTTCCAGAAAGCTGGAGCGCACTCTCCAACCCACTATCAAGCCAGTCGCCATCATCACCACCATGGAGATGGCATTGATGAGAAGATCGCCGTTGGTGCGTCCTATGAGCACCGCGGAAGGGCTCATAGGCAGTGTCCGGAACCTGTCAATGATGCCGTCACGAAGATCCTGGGCCATCGCGGATCCGGAAAATGTTGAACCGAAAACAACGGTTTGGGCGAAAATTCCTGCCATGATGAACTCTTTGTAGCTGCTGCCCGGAATATCGATGACCCCGGCATAAATGTAAGTGAACAACAATACGAACATGATGGGCTGCAACGTGGTGAACACCAGCACATCGGGGACCCGCTTGATTTTAATGAGGTTGCGCCGGGTGGTGATCCACCCATCCGTGAACCAACGCGCCCACCGCACAGCCACTGTGGGGGCTGGTGGCTCTGAGCTGTTCGTGGCGCTCATCAGGAACCCCCGTCCTTAGCAACATGGTCCTCGGCACCATGCCCGGTCAACCGAAGGAAAACATCGTCCAGGGTGGGACGGCGCATCCCGGCATCATAGAGCTTGATGCCGCGGGATTCGAGCTCCGCTAACACCTCTTGTAATGCGGCGGGGGCGTCTTGTGCGCTCACGCTCAGTTCATGGCCATCAGCTGACACTGCCGGCTCAGCATCCCCAACACGCGCCAGTATCTGGGCCACTGTAGCGCTGTCGCCTGCAGTGACAAGGTTCAGTTCCAGGCGCTGTCCGCCAAAGGAGGCTTTGAGCTCGTTCGCGGTGCCGCGGGCAATTACCTTGCCATCATCAATGACGCAGATGCTGTCAGCCAGCCTGTCCGCTTCCTCCAAATATTGGGTGGTCAACAAAACGGTTGTGCCCTCCCCTACAAGGGTGGTGATCACATCCCACATTCCCAGTCTGCTGCGTGGATCAAGTCCTGTTGTGGGCTCGTCCAGAAACAACACCTTGGGACGAGTTACCAGCGCACCGGCAAGGTCAATGCGCCGGCGCATCCCTCCGGAGAAGCCCTTAACCGGGCGGTTAGCCGCATCCGATAAATCGAATAGTTCGATGAGCTCATGCGCACGCTGGCGTGATGCCTTGGCGCCCAAGTGGTAGAGCCGGCCCACCATATCCAGATTCTCGAAGCCTGTCAGGTTCTCGTCAACAGCCGCGTATTGACCGGATACTCCGATGAGGGGGCGGATGCTGCCAGGATGCTTCAGGACATCAATTCCATCAATGCAGGCGCTCCCGCTGCTCGGCGTGATCAGCGTTGTCAGCACTTTAACTGTGGTGGTCTTGCCTGCACCGTTGGGTCCCAGCAGTGCAGTAACAGAGCCCTGGGGCACGGAAAGATCAAGCCCGTCGAGCGCACGGACCGGTGGTGCCCCTTTAGGCGTGTAGATCTTGGTCAGGCCTTGGGCCTCAACGAACATCATCGAAACAGCATAAGTGAATCCAGTTCATGATCCTAGAGGTGAGGATCATCAATGTGTCCTAGGAACTGGATAAATTGCGGCAGACCCTGCGGGTGCGGGAGCATTGCGCCATCACCACTTCCTCAAGTGGTAGGAAGCGGACACGTCAAGAGCTCTATCTGCCGCGCATCCTCATCCAACCGTGGGGTGACTACAGCCAGCATGTAACTCTCAACCAAGTTTCAGACGGCTTACTGGATCCGGCGGGGTCCATATAAACCGCTGGGTAGCACCTGGCGTGTCAACGGGAGATTTGTTGAAGAGCCCAGGAATTCCCGTCGGGATCGCTGAAGTAGGCGTAACGGACGCCCCCGCCCATATCGCTGACCTCGGACACCTCTACCCCGGTGCCAAGAAGTGTCCGGCGGATGGTGTCAAGATCATCCACCACTAAATGCAAGCCATGGACTGGTGCTGCTGTGGGATCGCTGATGCCCACGCCAATAACAATGGAGCACGCTGATCCTGGGGGTGTCAGCTGGACCACGCGCATGCCGTTGCCGGGCTCAATGTCATGATCTAGTTTGAAACCCACTTGATCAATGTAGAACGCTTTGCTGCGCTCAACATCCGTTGAAGGCAGCGGAACCAATTCCAAACGCATGTCCACGGGGGCTCCTTCTAACGGCAAAATTTGCGGAATGGCTATAGGGCTTGATTGCGTAACTACCATGGTAGTCACTAGAGGTAAGTAGCCGTTGCCAGCGCACCTTCTCCGAGAGGATGACTTAGCGATCCGCTACGATGGCCGCGCTATAACCTGACAATGTCAACGCGGCCTCGGAACCAGCACCAGTTAGCTGGGTCCCGCCGTCAGTGGCTAACAGTAGATGCTGTCCATGGACAGGCACGTCCACCATTTTGGCGGAAAAATTCAGGGCCACACTGATCCCGCCCCTGCGCAATACCAGCCACTTCGCGTCCTCTTCAAAGAGGACCGAGGTGGCAGCAAAGTCCGGCTGGCTAAGTTCGGGGGTGGATCGCCGCAGAGAGATCAGCCTCTTGTACAAGTCTAAAAGCCGTGCATGATCGCCGTGGGCGACTTCTGACCATTTGAGCTTGGATCGGGTGAACGTCTCAGGGTCTTGCGGGTTGGGGACCACCATTGGGTCCCATCCCATTGCCGCGAACTCTTCCAAACGACCCCTCGCAGTGGCTTCAGCCAGCTCCGGTTCGGGATGGGAGGTAAAGAATTGCCACGGCGTGCTGGCCCCAAATTCCTCCCCCATGAACAGCATGGGTGTGAAGGGCGAAGCTAGTGTTGCCACAGCGGCGATTGCTAGCTGCCCATACTCCAGGGTCTGTGACAAACGATCGCCGGCAGCACGGTTGCCGATCTGGTCATGATTCTGATTGCACACCACCAACGCGGAGGGATGCATCATCTTTTTGTTGATCTCCCGGCCGTGATGGCGGCCACGGAAACTGGAGTAGCTCCCGTTGTGAAAGAAGCCCTCCTGTAATACCTTGGCAAGCGCTCCCACTGAATCAAAATCTGCGTAGTAACCCGCGGTCTCGCCGCTGACATTGACATGCACGGCATGATGGAAGTCATCACACCATTGCGCTCGCAGCCCGTTGCCATTTTCCGATCGCGGATACAGCAGCCTTGGATCGTTGAGATCTGATTCTGCGATCATGGACACGGCCCGGCCGGTCTCGGCAGAGACGGCCTGGGACATCTCTGCCAGCTCTTCAAGAAGGGGCCGTGCCCGCTCATCCTCCAACGCGTGGACGGCGTCCAGCCGCAGGCCATCCACATGGAAGTCCCGCAGCCACATGGCAGCGTTTTGAAGAATGTAGCTCCGGACAGTGTCCGATCCCTGTCCGTCCAAATTCACGCAATCGCCCCAAGAGTTGCCGGCCCCCTCTTTGAGGTAGGGACCAAAACGGGGAAGGTAGTTCCCACTGGGACCCAAATGGTTGTACACCACGTCCTGGATGACGCCGATCCCCGCCCTGTGTGCCGCGTCGACGAAACGCTGGTAGGCAGCCGGGCCGCCATAGCCCTCATGGACCGCATACCAGAGCACGCCGTCGTATCCCCAGTTGTGAGTGCCGTTAAAGTCATTGACCGGGAGCAGTTCAATGAAGTCAATGCCGAGCTCTGTCAGGTAATCCAGCTTCTGCGCTGCCGCATCCAACGTGCCCGCATCTGTGAAGGTGCCAAGGTGCAGTTCATAAATCACCGCACCGGTCAGCTCCCGGCCGTGCCAGTGACTGTCCTTCCACATGTGAGCGGTGGGATCGAAAGTGCGCGAGAGGGAATGGACACCGTTGGGCTGCCGGCGGGAGCGCGGATCCGGCAGGGGAGTGCTGTCCCCGTCCAGCAGGTAGCCGTAATCCACCTCAGCGCCCGTGGGGGCACCTGGACAGGTCCACCACCCCTCATCTCCGGCGGGCTCGTCGCTGCACCGCGTCATGGCATGTTCCGTCCCGTCAGCGCGCAGAATAACAGTTTCTGCGGCCGGAGCCCACACATCGAAGCGTCCGCGCTCTGGTCCCTGGTGGGTCAAGGCACTCTCCTTTTCACTCTTGAGGGATTAAACGGGGGTAGCGGCCGGAGCCAGGCCACTTGATAGCGGCTCGAGGTGGCTCTCGGGTTTCAGAAGGGCCACGGGATGGCTGGAAAGGATCTCTCCTACGGGTACCTCGCCTGCCGTGAAGGTGCGGCCCGTCAGCTCATCAGACATAGTGCTGGCTAGGCGGATGTAAGTCTCTTGCCAGCCGCCCATTTGTTTCAGCCCATGGGGAAGCCTGGTTGCCAGTGTCAGCGCACCTTGGCCGTCACCGCCATCGCGGCTGAAGGCCAGCAGGTGTTTCGCTGCCGGACCTTGGGCATATACGGGGGTGTAGCCGGCGAACAGTTGCGGGTGACTGCGGCGCAGCCGAAGCGCACGCGAGGTCACCAGCAGCTTTGTTTGCTCCCCAGCGGCCGACGCCGGCAGCGAGCCTTCGTCCAGCTGCTCCAGCATCCGCTGGCGTGCACGGAAATCGACGGGCCGGCGGTTGTCCGGGTCCGTGAGGGAACGGTCCCACAGCTCGGTACCCTGATAGACATCCGGAACGCCGGGCATGGTGAGCTGAACAATTTTTGCGGAGAGAGAATTGGATGCCCCATAGGGCTCCAACAGGGAAACCAGCGTCTCCAGCTCGCGGTGCGCCTGCGGGTTGTCGAAGGCAGCATCAACCACCTCCGCCAACCGCTCTTCGAAGCTCTCCTTCGGGTGGGCCCAATCGGTTGATTTCCCGGCTTCACGGGCTGCCTTTTCAGCGTAAGCGTGAAGCCTGCCGCGGTCCGCCGGCCAGACACCGGCTATGGCCTGCCACAGCAAATTGGCCAGCGGTCCGTCAGGCAGCGGAGCCAAGGCCTGCATGCGCTGCACAAACTGCCCCCACACAGCCGGCAGTTCCGCCAAAACAGAAATCCTGGCCCGGGTATCCTCGCTGCGTTTGGTGTCATGGGTGCTCAACGTGGTCATAGATAGCGGGATCCGCTCCTGACGGCGGCGCATCCGGGCGTGGAATTCTGCCGGTGGGATGGCGAACTCCGTGGGGTCCGCCCCCACCTCCGTCAAAGTGCCCAAGCGGTTGTGGCGGAAGAAGGCGGTGTCCTCCACCCCTTTGGCCATGACCATACCGGAGGTTTGTTGGAAGCGACGGCCCAGCTCAGCGCCGTGGTCCGGGCCCACCTCCAGCAGCAGCGGCAAAAGGATCCCCACCGCATCCTGGAGGTCGGGGCGCCTGCGGGCAGCCTCGGCGCACGCCGCCTGCAAAATCTGCGCACCCTCTGGCAGGTACGTCCGGTAGATGGGGAAGCAGGCAATGATTTCAGAGAGTGCATCAGCCCAGTGCTCAACACCCAATCTGGTGTTCTCCGGCACCAGCCGGGCCAACCGCAGCATTTCCGAGTGCAATATTCCATCCGTGACCCGCCGCTTGGTGCCGTGGATGGTCTCCTCGTAGTCCGGTATTGGACCGCCGCGCAGCGTGGCACTGACAGCATTGATGCCCGGCTGCCCGGTGTTGTCAATGAACACCCGGTCTATGTCCGCCAAGGCGTCGTAGCCCGTGGTGCCCTCGCAATCGAAACTTTGGAGAAGATCCTCGCCCGGCTCGAGGATTTTCTCCACCAGCACATACCTGCCGCCAATTCCCTCTCTGAGCCGGTGCAAGTAACCTTCCGGATCAGCCAAACCGTCGGGATGGTCGATGCGCAGCCCATCCACCAGATCCTCATCAAACCAGCGCAAAATCTCTTGGTGGGACTGGGCAAAAATCTCCGGGTCCTCTACACGCAGACCGGCCAGCGAGTTCACGGCGAAGAACCTGCGGTAGTTCAAGTCAAAGTCTGCCCGGCGCCACCCGATCAGCTCGTAGTGCTGCCGCTCATGAACCTGGGC
Source organism: Arthrobacter sp. UYCu511 (assembly GCF_040547105.1). Lineage (NCBI taxonomy): Bacteria > Bacillati > Actinomycetota > Actinomycetes > Micrococcales > Micrococcaceae > Arthrobacter > Arthrobacter sp. UYCu511. Next base: position 78,864 of record NZ_JBEPPB010000011.1, on the reverse strand, counting down.
CGCTGTCTGGCCCTCCGAGAACGTGCCCTGTGCTAGCGGGAAGCGGTGCTCGTAATAGCAGAGCTCGCCATCTTTGATCTCAAGGACCTCAACATCTTGATCATCTTCAAGAATGGGGATGCGGATCCGCCCCGCTCCTGCCGCCCAGTCGACGTCGAACGCGCTGGCCCACGGCGAGTCCTGGCCCTCTTTCAGGAGGGACCACCACCAGGGGTTCGCCTTGGGTGTTGCTACTCCCATGTGATTGGGCACAATGTCCACCAGCACGCCAAGACCCGCCTCGCGCGCCGCCTGGGAGAGAGCCATCAGCCCCTCCGGACCGCCACGGTCGGCATCAATGGTGGAGGTATCCGTGACGTCGTACCCGTGAGTTGAGCCCTTTTCCGCCGTCAGAATGGGGGAGAGGTACACCCAATCCACGCCCAGCAACTTCAGGTATGGCACGGTGTTGGCCGCATCAACCAAGGTGAAGTCGGCGTTCAGTTGCAGCCGGTATGTGGAAGAGGGGACTCTCATCACACAGCTCCTTCGGCTGGGGTGTCACCTTCGGGTTCGTCCGTGGTGTCCGGGGTCATGGCAGCCAAAGACGCTGCGGCGGAGTAGTCAACCAGTTCTTCTGGGCCGGAATAGGCGCGCAGGACCATCGTGGACTTTGCCGCCAATTCAACGGTTGCGCCAGCATCGGGAAGCTCTTTATCGGCGCCTCCTGCAGTGTCCACCAGAATCTCCCATGACGGAGAATATTCCTTAGGGGGGAGTTGGAAGTTCAGGGCTTGGTCATCGGCATTGAACAAAAGCAAAAAGCTCTTGTCAGTGATGCGGCGTCCGCGGCTGTCTTGTTCCCTGATGCCTTCTCCGTTGTAGAAGACGCCCACGCAGCGGCCAAATCCACTGTCCCAGTCTTCGGGGCGCATATCCGCCCCGTCCGGCCTGATCCAGACGATGTCCGGGAGAGCTTCGCCTTCTCCGCGCACAACCGGCCGTCCGTCAAAGAAGCCGCGGCGCCGGAAAACGGGATGGTCGGAGCGGATCTGGTTCACCTTGGCCGTAAACTCCACCAAGGGCTGGTCCACAGCATCCCAATGCACCCAGCTGAGCTCGGAATCCTGACAGTAGGTGTTGTTGTTACCTTGCTGGGTACGGCCTAGTTCATCCCCGTGCACAATCATCGGAACGCCTTGAGAGAGCAGCAGCGTGGTGATGATATTGCGTTGCTGGCGTGCGCGCAGGGTCAGCACAGCAGGGTCATCTGTGGGGCCTTCAACCCCACAGTTCCACGAGCGGTTGTGCGATTCGCCGTCGTTATTGTCTTCGCCGTTGGCTTCGTTGTGCTTCTCGTTGTAGGAGACCAGATCCCGCAGCGTGAATCCGTCGTGAGCTGTGACGAAGTTGATGGAGGCCACGGGGCGGCGTCCGGAATTTTCATACAGGTCCGCAGATCCGGTCAGCCGGGACGCGAATTCGGCAAGGGTTGCCGGTTCCCCCCGCCAGAAATCTCGCACAGTGTCCCGATATTTGCCGTTCCATTCGGTCCATTGCGGCGGGAAGTTACCCACTTGGTAACCGCCAGGGCCCACATCCCAAGGTTCGGCAATGAGTTTCACCTGCGAAATAACCGGATCCTGCTGGATCATTTCAAAGAAGGTGGAAAGCTTGTCCACGGCATAGAATTCACGCGCCAAGGTGGACGCCAAATCGAAACGGAAGCCATCCACATGCATTTCCAGCACCCAGTAGCGCAAGGAGTCCATGATGAGCTGCAAGGAGTGGGGATGCCGGACGTTCAGCGAATTTCCTGTACCGGTGTAGTCCATGTAGTACTGGGGTTCATCTTCAACGAGACGGTAGTACGCCGCGTTGTCGATGCCCTTGAAGGACAAGGTAGGCCCCAAATGGTTGCCTTCTGCGGTGTGGTTGTAGACCACATCGAGAATGACTTCGATCCCCGCTTTGTGAAGGTCGCGGACCATGGCCTTGAATTCTTGGACCTGGCCGCCGTGCTCACCCGAGGAACTGTAGGTGTTCTGCGGGGCAAAGAAGCCGATGCTGTTGTAGCCCCAATAGTTGCTGAGGCCCTTCTCCATCAACGTGCCATCGTTGACAAATTGATGGACGGGCATGAGTTCGACGGCGGTGACGCCAAGTTTTCGATAATGGTCCAGCATCACCGGATGGGCAACGCCGGCATAGGTGCCGCGCTGCTCCTCGGGTATTTCACTCTGGAGCGCAGTGAGGCCCTTAACGTGGGCTTCGTAGATAACACTCTCGTGGTACGGGATGCGCAGCTGGCGGTCCCCGTCCCAACTAAAAAATGGGTTGATGACCACGCTGTACATGGCATGCGGTGCTGAATCTTCTTCTTGCCGCGCGTCCGGATCATCGAACTGGTAGGAGAACAAGGAAGGATCCCAGTCAATCTGACCATGGATGGATTTTGCGTACGGGTCCATGAGGAGCTTGTTCGGGTCAAAACGCAGGCCCTGCCCAGGGCTGTACGGTCCATGAACTCGGTAGCCATACTGCTGGCCCGGTTGCACCTCAGGAAGGTAGCAGTGCCAAACGTGGCCGTCCACTTCCTCCATCTCGATGACTGTCTCCGTCAAATCTTCGGCCAGAAGACACAGCATCACTTTCTCGGCGCGTTCACTGAAGAGCGAAAAGTTGGTGCCCGTTCCATCGAAGGTGGCTCCCAAGGGGTAGGCATTTCCAGGCCAAACTTCCAAGTGTCCTCCAGAGTGAGAGATCAGCGTTGTGCGGTGCCGCACGCGCTTTCAGTGCGTGCACGTCACAATACCTGATGGACAGGGACAACTTGTTGCTCGGTTAACTCCCGCGTCGGCTTTGGCGCCGGCTAGGGCGCCGCGGCCGCCGGCCCCTGTCCCGGTGCTCACATTTCCACTTTGTAGGGGCCGGCCGGGAATTAGTAGAGCTTGTTCGCACCGCCGTCGGCCATCAGGGTTTGCCCCGTCATGTACCGTGAATCGTCGGAGAGCAGGAATGCCACCACGGGTGCAACATCCGTTTCAGGATCACCGAAACGGCCCAACGGCACCTTCTCCAACGAGTCTTGGTACATTTTCGGGAAGGCCTCGCTCCACGCCTTCACCCCTGCGGTCAATGCCATGGGGGAAACAACGTTGACACGGATGTTGTCCTTAGCCCATTCGTTGGCAGTGACCCGTGAGAGCCCGCGGATGGCTTCCTTGGCGGAGGCGTAGGCAGCCTGGGTCTGTTGCCCCACGATGGCCGAGCCTGAACCGAAATTCACCACGGACCCGCCGTTGACGGCCAGAAGTGGGTACGCGGCCGCCATGAACTGGCGGGTAGCGCGGAAACCTGTGTTGAAGGAGAGGTCCCACTGCTCTTCGGTCAGTTCATTGAACATGGCTTGCCGTGATGCATGGGCGTTGTTGACCAGCCCGTCCAGCCCGCCGAAGCTTGATGTGGCCATTTCCATGGCGTTCGTGGCAACGTCCTGCTCGCTGACATCACCGAGCAGGAACCGCACGTTAGCGCCGAGGTCCTTGGTCAGGGACTCTCCAGCGTCCGCGTTGATATCAACTGCCACAACCTTGGCACCGCGGGCCACCAGTACCCGGGAAATTGCGCCGCCAATTCCGGAAGCTCCACCGGTGACGACTATGACCTTGTTTTCGAGCTGCATGGTGGCTCCCTATTCATTTTCATAATATGAGGGTGTTGAGCACCCCTCTGCACTTTGCCCCTATACACAATCACAAAATCTTGTGTGCAGGCTGGAAGCGCTGAAGTTTAGACTCCCTTGCCTTCTTTTACGGCTACAACCGGGGCCATCTCGGCACAGCTCTTTTCAGGTCAGCAGTTTACGTAACCCAATGCTGTAGCCGGCCCGTGCAACAACAGTTCCCAGGGGTCTGAGCCAGCGGGGTAACCAGGCTGGCTGGAGGCTTTGGCGCCAGATGACCTCTACCTCGGAGCCGTGTTGCTCTACGGTGGCCTCCACTTCTCCTGCTACCGGACCAAATTTGGAGACCTTGAGAAGTCCCGGCTTTCCAGGAGTTGGCGCTTCGGCTTGGCGGACCAGCATGCGGTCTGCCATTTTCACTGGCCCCAAGGACGTGAGCCCAACGAATTCCAGGCCGTCGATCATCCGGCTTTGGGCTGGCGTTACTACGGTGAGGGGAATGGCTCGGGTGTGGTTATCCAGATCGGTCAGTTTTTCCCAAATGTCACTAGCATCGCCGCTGCACTTGATCTGCAGGGTGAACGTATCGTTGAAGCGCTCACGCGCTAGGGGCTTTCCTGCTGCATCACCCAAGGCCCGTGCGGCTGCAACGCCGCTGGCCAAGGCGCCTTGAATGGAAGGTTCGGTAGTGTCACCGGCGATTATCACGCCGTCGATCCCACTTTCCAGGGGACGTTGCCCGGGTTCGAGGCAGGGCAAGGCATTCACAATGTCGTGGCGCACCAGCAGTCTCCAGTCAGGATTATGAACTCCCATGATGCTGGCGGCTTGGGCCATGGCTTCGCTGTCCTCCAACCCATGCGCACCTACTGCTGTTGCTTGTACCAGATGACGTCCGGCAGGGGCGTAGGACGGGCAGATGTTGGAGATCACCGATGTGTGGATCAGTCGGGATTCTTCTCGGACGTCAAGGTAGAGGAAGGGCAACTTACTGGGACGGTGCGCAGCATCGAACCACCACGTGGTCAGGGACTTCATGGTGGGCTCTGGCTGTCCGGTGAGCCGGGCGCTCACCCGGGGACCGGCGGCTACTACCACCCGGTCTGCTAGCAGCTCTTCACCAGAGCTACAGACCACGCGCACTTGGCCATTGTGGGTAATGAGGGATTCTACGGGCGTTGAGAATCGGATGTGTTCCAATATCGGCTCGGCTAGCTGGTGTGCCACTGCCACCATTCCTTGCGCTGGCAGTGACGGGATTCCCTTGACGAAATACCAGGCCAGTGTTCTAGCTGAAGAAGCCACGGTTTTTAGATAGGGGTCTGCCACCACACCTGAAAAGAACTGTTCAATGACTTTGCGTAGTGGGAGCGAGAACGCAGCGCGGTCAATGGTTTGTTGCAGAGTCAGTGATTCGCTTCTGGCCAAGCGGTTCCAACGGATGAGCGCAGCGAGATCTCCCAACGTGAGGGTACCTCCTAGCAGCCCTTTCAGGTACGAGGGATGCCGGAAAGGATCCGCTAGTACCTGAACGCCGGAACCATCCCGAATAGCAACACCACGTCCTGATGGATGCAGATCGAGGTCATTGAGGTTCAGTGCAGCCTGCGCATCTGGATAGCTCGGGTTAATAAGCTGAAACCCTCGATCGCACCGAAATCCGTCAATTAGCTCGGTATCGACGCGACCGCCCACACTTTGGGAGGCTTCCAACACCGTGACGTCGTGCCCTTCTTTGGCAGCTAGTCCTGCAGCACGCAGCCCAGCTAGTCCTGCACCAATCACAATTACTTTCACAGCAATTTTCCTCTTCGGTCAGGAGTCATCGCACTACTTTGCGCCGATACCAGAGCTTAGCCTCGATCCGGCACTGAAAGAGAGCGAACGGCCTCTAATTCTCCTCACAAGATCGCTCTCCGCACAGGCGCCCAACTGGATGAACCGCCGCCACCACATACGGTCACGGTTCATTGGTCGCCGTAGTAGGCGTTACTCCTCACCGCAGTACGCATCACGGGCATTGCGGTAACCCTGTAAAAATGTTTTCTCACTGAGGGAAGGCCCCCTCCACTTTCGAGGCGGCAGGGCGCTACGAAGGGCACTTATTCCACCGCTGCGGGGGAGAGTAATTCACCCCTTAGGGTGAAGATGTTCATCCCTGCCAGCGCTAGGCTTTTGGTATGAAAGTCATGCAAGTAGCAAACGGTATGAGCAAGTCGTCGTTGCGGCTTTGCGTGCTAAGGAGCGCCAACCCCGGTCTGACTAGTTCAAGCCCCGCCCGGTCAGGTTCATGACAGGGCCTTGTATTTCAAGCTTTTCTCCACCCGGTGAGCAATACTCTAAAGCAACGGGAATCTAGATTTGCAACACGAGTAAAAAATCTGCGTGGGCCGCTAGAACGGTGAAGGCAGTGAGCTTTTAGCGAGTTAGAGAATCTAATAGTTTTCACAATTATTGGCGCAGCGTTTTTTGGTGCGTAGAAGTTAGGAGTAAGGGAAGCTATGTTGAACGATTTGGGATTATTGCAGCCATTGGTTACTCCAACGGTCAAGGTCCACAGACTCTTTGACGGTTATGACGTTGATGTCTACGCCAAGCTTGACTTGCTCCAGCTGGCGGGAAGCACCAAAGAACGAACAGCGAATGGGCTGATCGAAGAACTTCTTGGCTCGGCTGCGCTCCAGCCTGGGGGCATGGTCATCGAATCGACCTCCGGGAATTTGGGTATTGCCTTAGCCAGGCAGTGTGTGGTGAGGGGTCTGCGGTTCACGGCTGTGGTGGATGAGAATGCAAATCCTTTGGCTTTGGAACTCATGGAAGCCTACGGAGCAAGGGTTGATCTGGTGCGGACCCCAGCTGACGGAAATAAGCTGGCAGCACGCCGCCGCCGGGTCAGCGAACTGTTGGCAACGAATCCGGGTTCCGTGACCACTAACCAATATGGGTCATTGGCCAATCCACGGGCACACTTCGAAACGACGATGCCTGAAATAATCGCCGGATCCGGGGGCAATCTGGACTATCTGTTCGTTGCCACGAGCACCACCGGCACCCTGCTCGGGTGCCAGCAGTACGTGCGGGCGCACGGGCTGCAAACGAAGATTGTGGCTGTCGATTCCGTAGGTTCGGTCCTTTTTGGTGGGCAAGAAGGTACACGCCGGCTACCAGGGCTAGGCGCCGGGATACTGCCGGAGTTGGCCGCATCTGCCGAGCCGGACCTCGTGTTCCAGATTCAGGAGATAGACATGGTGCGCGGTTGCCGGCGGCTTGCCCACAGTGAAGGCATTCTTGCCGGGGCTTCCACAGGTGCCATTGTTGCGGCCATGGATACTCTGGTGCCCAATCTAAAAGCCGGGACACGGTTAGCCTTTATGGTTCATGACTCCGGAGTGCCTTATTTGCAGAGCGTTTACAATGACGAATGGGTCCGCAGCACACTCAATGCCGAGCCCGCGGGGGACCAGGAACCACGTGCAGATCTCACCGTCAACACACGCTCGAATCCTTGATCCGGATAGCTGTCATTGGGGGTGGGCCCAAGTGCCTTTTTGCGTTACTGGCACTGCACGATCTCATCCCTGCCGCGCAGTCACCACGGATTAGTGTTGACGTTTATGATCCACTGCCGCCCGGTGCGGGCAGTGTCTGGCGGGTCACTCAGCCAGAAGTGCTGCGGCTCAATGTCAACGCGGGGATTGTCGATGCCTCATCATCGCTGAGCCAGGAAAACTTCACTCGCTGGATTGCCCGCGTTGCCCCTGAACGATCGAAAGAAAAGTATCCCCCGCGGGTATTGGTGGGCAGGTACTTGAATGAACAATTCCAGCTTTTGTACCATCACGGGAAGATTGGGCTCACTCATATCCCGCTAGTAGTCACCGGGGTGGAGCGCCACGGATCGCGGTGGCGAGTCAGCGGGCCCTTGAGTTCACAAGAGTATGACGAGGTTCTCCTAGCTACGGGGCACGGGGCTACGGGGCACGGGCTTGCCGGTGAACTGCGTCCGGATCCGCTAGCAGGGGCGCTCAATTCCAGCCCACTGATGGGGGACTACACCGCTCTGAACAAGACGGACGTTGCAGGTGGAGCCGAGGTTTGGATTCGGGGAGCAGCGTTGACGGCCTACGATGTAGCTCTGCTCCTCACAGAGGGCCGGGGTGGAACATGGCAGCCCTCCGGGGACGGCAGCGACGGCGTTCTGTATATCCCGAGCGGGGAAGAGCCGCGCCGAATCACTTTTTTCTCCCGAAGCGGGGCGTTGATGGAGCCCAAACCCGAGCATGTGCCAGCAGAGATTTCGCACTGCCTTGATGTGTACCGGCAACGGTTGCGCCAGTGGGGTGTGCAGACCCGGGATCCCAATTCCGACGCCGGGCGGAGGCCATCCTGGCGCAGGCCAGCGGGGCGGGTACTGGCCGAGCACGCCTTGGCGAAGCAGGTAGTGGCCGGACAGGCGCTGGCCGGGATGTGGCGAGTCCTGCTCGAATGTGCCATGGAGTGTGCACGTCTTATGGGGGCCCCGATAGGTGCTCTTGAGTTGTGGCGAACAGCGTTGACAGGAGACTCCGTAAGCGCCAGCCCTGATACAGGAAAGCTTTCACAGGCAACGAACGTAGCCGTACTGCTGCGGAACAGCCTCTGCGTCAATCAGCTCAGGGCGCCCGTCACGAGCGGGTGGATTTGGGCCAGGGTATGGTCCGGGCTCTATGCTGAGCTGGTGGTGGCCATGGACCGGCTTCCGCGGACCACGGGCGAATGGAATCTCTTTAACCGGGTGGCGCGAAACTTGGAAAAATTTACCTTCGGTCCGCCGGAGCTCACCGCGCGCAAGTTGGTGGCGCTACTAGAGGCCGGAATCCTCCATGTTGCCGGTGCCGGGGAGAAGCCGCCTGCAGGTGCCGTTCTCGTGGATGCCGTGACCCCGGGACCCGGAGTGCTCCGGAGGCCAGCGCCAGAGGCAGAACCCAACAGTGACCTGGCGGCTCAGCTTTTGATGGCCGGAGAAGTCATTGTGCGTCCGGGAGAGCGTGGCCTGTTGACCGATCTCGACGGAACGTGCTTGGCTCGTGATGGGTCTAGAAATGAACGGTTGGCAGCCTTGGGCCGCCCTACCGAAGATCCAACCTTGGGTCATGACACCCTTAACAGATCCCTGCATGGAGAATACCGTTTGTGGGCCCAACGGGTTGCTGCCCGTGCCGCAACTGAACCTGACAGCTAGGAAAAAGTGATGCACCAGAAAATGTACGGTACTGCACGGTTGACCGCCCGGCTTGAGCCGTGGATGGAGGAAATCCTCAGCGATCCCACTCGTTGCCGAGAGCTCATTGATAGCTATGGATCGCCGGTGAACCTTCATGAATATTCAGCCATGGGCAGGAACGTCAAGGAACTCAATAGCGCTGCAGCCGCGCATCACATTGATTTCCAAATTTACTTCGCACGCAAAGCCAACAAAACCATGGCAGCCATTGATCGCGCCGTACACGAAGAGTGTGGGGTGGATGTGGCGAGCCTCAATGAACTACGCCAATGTCTTGACCGTGGCGTGCCCGCCGCTCGGATCATTGTCAGCGCCGCAGTGAAATCGAAGGCATTGATGGAGCTGGCCATTGCCTCCGGGGCCACCATTAGCCTGGATAACGACGAAGAACTCCACAGCGTGCTTGAACTGAGCAGCAACAGCGCAGAGCCCCTTCATGTGGCTTTGCGGCTGGCCATCAACCACCCAGCCATACCGGCTACGCGCTTTGGGCTTCCTGCATCTGCGTGGCTGCAAGTGCTCAATGACGTTGAGTTGGGAGCACAGCTCACGGTTGCCGGTGTTCACTTTCACCTCAACGGCTATGACGCCCACGCGCGTTCCCTCGGGATTCATCAAGGACTAGACCTCATCAGCCAATTGCAGACCTTGGGCCATAAACCTTCCTTTGTGGACATGGGAGGCGGAATACCTATGTCCTATCTGGAGAGTGCCACCCAGTGGGAAGATTTTTGGTCAAAATTGGGCACCTTGCCGGAAGGTGATGAATCGCTGACCTGGAGATCAGATAGATTTGGCTCCTCCGGCAAGGCCCCGAATTCCGGGGTTTACCCTTACCACCAAGACCTCACCCGCGGGGCGTGGTTGGATAAAGTCCTGTCATATGTTCCAGAATCAGGGGCGCCATCCGTTGCCTCCGCACTCCGTTCTGCAAAGATCCAACTGCGCTGCGAGCCGGGCCGTTCACTGATGGACGGATGCGGACTCACTCTTGCCGAGGTGGCCTTCACCAAAAAACGCAGCGACGGCGTCCCACTGGTGGGCTTGCACATGAATAGAACCCAGTGCCGCTCCACGTCGGCGGACTTCCTGCTCGATCCGGTCCTTGTCCCCGCCGCCCCTGCCGGAAAGAAACGTGCTGCTGATAGCGCTTTTCTGGTGGGCGCCTACTGTATTGAAGACGAGCTGCTGCTGCGCCGGCGTTTCGAATTTCCGCAGGGGGTAGCAGCCGGGGACTTAATTGCGTTCCCCAACACTGGCGGGTATCTCATGCATATAGTTGAAAGCGCGTCCCACCAATTGCCGCTCGCCGCCAACATTCACTTTGATGGCACGCAATGGGTGCCCGATGACATCGACCGGGAAAAGCTAAGCTTCTAAAACGTCAACCCACCGCACCCTACGGCTCGTGGTTCAGATGGCTCGTCTACTGCTCGGTCCAGAAGGAATTCAACCCAGAAGGAATTCAACCCGGTGGCGACGCCACCGCGGTGACGAATCCGGAGCCGGGCATCACAAGAGTCGTGACAGAAGGATAAACGAGCTCGGCGGGCAGTGTTGATCCGGGACACACGGTCCATGCAGCACGGTGTATCAACACTCTGACGACGGCACACTGCCATGGCTGGACATGGTCACAATCACGGATTCTTGCGCATCGAGGGGATAGGGCGTTGCTTGGAGCGGCCTGGGCATTCCATCTCTAGCAGTCTTATGCCCGGGCCATCATTTCTGAGGTGGCAGCCTCTGGTTGGCAAAAATATCCAACCGTGGCTGGCGTACTTACGCCGGAGATTGTGCTGATGCCAGCACCACGCTGCTGCGCATAGCTGGGTTCTAGGCTAAGGCCTACCCTCCCGTTCCCTGCAGCAAAGTCATCAGGTGCCGCGAGGACTCGAATCGAATTCAGCCCGAGCTAGTTCGGCTAGCCGCCGCTCATGTGGCTCCTAACGCCGGATAGCAACGGAAGTCTGCTTTCTTAGTGTGATTGATTTCTAGAATGCCGCCGTAGTCTCATCCTTCCTCACGCAGCAACTGAACGTCTGTCTGGACCGTCTCCGCAGGGGCTACATTCTGCTTCCTGGCGTAGACCATGGACGCCTGCTGTGCTTCATCCAGTGGTGCCGCGGAGGGGTCCCCGGCTTCGATGGCGCTCCGGATTGCCCCTGCCCGGGCGCCCTCCCGCAGCATGGCTTTCATCCTTACGACATGGTGGTATCCCGGTGATGGAACACATTCTTATAAAGCGCCATATGCTCCTTTATCGTGTGGGGGCCCACGGAATGCACCAGCATAATATTGTCTACGTTGCCGCCGGGGCCGGTGGGGACTACGGCTAAATTGGCTTGGAATCAGATTCCCGCCCAGGATTGACCAAAAGGGCGCGGGGAGCGCTCTGCCGAGCAGCGGCACTAGCCATCCCGGAAAAGTTAGTTTTCGCTGATTCGACCGCTGGCATAAGAGGTGGCTGCACGGTGAATTGCGGCCGAAACGGCCGCTATGGCCGGCCGCTGGCTCGAGGCTTCGCGGGTGGTAAGGAGAATCTGCCGGTTCTGCATTCCGGAGGTGGGAAATCTGCGAGTTGTGGTGGAAGCTCCTACGAGCGAGAGACCAGGGAGCACTGCCACGGCTAATCCTGCTTCAACAAACCGCAAGTGGACCGAAACGTCTTCAGAAGAACAAATTATCTTGGGATCGAAGCCTGCTTTGCGGCATTGGTTTGTCAGCCATGTTCGGGAGGCGGAGGCAGCCGTTTCCACCGCCCAGTGGGCCTCTGCGAGCTGGGAGATCAGGTCTCTACTGGGATCCAGACCGTCCGCGATGGTTGCATCCATGACCAGCCACAAGGGATCCTCCATGATGGTAGTGACAGCAATACCCGGCTGCGCCGGCAGGGGAAGCCCCGGGAATGACTCGGCAATAACCAGGTCATATTCCGAGGAGGCCAGCGAGGGCATGGTGGCTTCAGGTTCGCCTTGCTCGAATTCCACCGAAAGCTCTGGATGGAGCCGGCGAAGCTCTGCAATGGCATCGGGAATAATTGTCAGAGCCGCGGATTGAAAAGCGGCAACCCTGACCACCCCGCGCGGTTGTGACACGGACATGGAGACATCAGCCTCGGCACGTTCCACTAAGTCCAGGATTTGCTCGGCGTGGGCTACAAGGATTAAACCTTGAGGGGTTAGCTGCAGGCGGCGCCCCGAAGGCTCAACCAAGGGAACGCCGACTTCCTTTTCAAGTAGGCGTAGCTGCTGTGACACTGCCGAGGTGCTGTAGGACAACGCGGTGGCCACGGCTGAGAGGGTCTTGCGGTGGTAGAGCTCCCGCAAGACCCTGAGCCGGACGATGTTCAGCACGTCTGTTCCTTCTGCTGTGTGGAGTGGGCGGCCGGTGTGCCGCTAGAGAAACTCTACGATAATCTCAACCTCGACGGGTGCGTTCAGGGGAAGCTCGGCAACTCCCACAGCCGAGCGGGCATGCGCTCCACGGCTGCCGAACAATTCCACGAGCAGCTCGCTGGCGCCGTTGATCACCGCAGGCTGTCCATTGAAACCGGATGCTGATGCAACGAAGCCGGTAACTTTCAGGATCCGTGCAGTGTCCAGATCGCCCAGTGCACCAGCGGCGGCCAGAGCGTTCAGAACGCACGTTCTGGCCAAATCCTTCGCCACCTCAGGAGAAACCTCAGCTCCAACCTTGCCAAGAGCTCCCATGGTGCCCTCATGCAGAGGCAGTTGGCCGGAGGTGTAGACCGTATTGCCTGTCCGGATGGCGGGAACGTAGGCGGCCACGGCCGAGGAGGTTTCCGGCAGGGTCAGGCCCAGCTGGGCGAGGCGTTCTTGAAGAATGGGGTGGGAGAATGCGGTGGGAGTGGCAGTCATGGTGATCCTTCTGGTTGGTTTTAGTGGCCGAGTTGGTGTTAGCGGCAGAAATTGGAGACGGTGGTGGCAAGGGCGTGAGCGACTCGTATCACTGAGTCCAGTTCCACCCATTCGGTGGCGGCGTGGGCTCCGCCACCGTCAACGCCGAAGAGCAGCCCGGGTATACCTGCCTCGAGCATCAGGGATGCGTCAGTCCAGAAAGCTTCACCGCGGACGGTGGTGGGTTTCCCGGTGACCGCGGCAGCCGCGGCTTCAAGGGCCTGGACAATAGGCTCCTCGGCAGAGACTTCAAAGGCGTGCCGTTCCAGGATCTCGGTCACGGTGTAGCTGAAATCGGGGTCCGAGCTGGCGATGTCATCGAGAACTTTCCGCAGCTCAGCCTCCACCGTTGACGAGTTCTCGCCAGGGACCGTGCGCCGTTCAAGTGAGACGGTGCAGGAGGCGGGGTAGCTGGAGAGCTCCTCCCCACCGCGAATCAGGGAAGCGTGGATGCTGCCAGTTCCCAACATCTCATGGGCGGCGCCCTGGGGTAGCGAACGGCTGAGGTCATCGAGGCCGGTGAGGAACTTGCCGGCCTTTGCGATGGCATCGATCCCCAAATCAGGGCGGGAGCCGTGGGCGGCGGTACCGTGAATGGTCACGTCAAACCATACGAAGCCACGGTGTGAGATGACGATGTCCTCATGTGTTGGTTCAGAGACAATTGCCGCGTCAGCGGTGAAATGCCGCAAGACCTCCTCCGTACCAGCGCTGGCGAATTCCTCATCCGCGACAAGGGCTACGATAATGTCGCCAGCATGGGGCTGTGACGCCGCAGCTGCCGCGGCGACCATCATCGCTGCGATGCCGGCTTTCATATCGAAAGTGCCGCGGCCGTACATGCGCCCGTCCTCCACTCGCGGCTCCAGCGGTTCCCCGTCGAAGCCTGCGAGGGTGACGGTATCCAAATGTCCGTTGAACATCAGGGCCTTGCCTTGCCCGGTACCGGCTGCAACGGCAACAATGGACGGGCGCCCAGGCACGGCTTCAAGCCGGGTAATGGTGAATCCCCGCTGTTCCAGCCACGCTGCCGTGAAGTCCGCAATTGTTGTTTCTCCAGCTGCGCCTGGCACAAGGTCAGGATTGACGGAATCGATCCTGACCAGGTCTTCCAAAAGCGCCACAGGATCTTCCAGCAGGCTGATGATGGCGCTGGGTACTAAATTTTTGCTGATTTCCATGGGGAAAGAGCCTTTCATCGAAGCGGGTTTGCTGCCAGGCCCTCTGTGCTGACCAAGACGATTACCGACGTTGCATCGAGCCCCAACGCCTCCCTCCGCTGCGGGATGGACAAGGCTGCTCGAACACCGGCCAAGGTGGCTGCACCACACGGGCCCACATCCAAGCCTAGGTCCTGAAGATCCAAGACTGCTTGGCGGCAGTCGGACTCAGAAACGCTCACCGCGGCATCAAGTCCTGCCAGTAGCGCCGGCCAGCCCAGCTCTGAGGGGGTGCCGCAATTGAGCCCTGACATGATTGACGGGTAGGAGGTATCCACCACTACCGGAGTCCCTGACAGCAAGGACTGTGCAATGCACGCTGCAGTTTCCGGTTCAGTGCTCAAAAGGACAGGAGCGGCATTGCCCGCGGTCCGGTAGTGCTCCACCAATGCTTGGGCGAGTGAACCAACGCCAACAGGGCAGGCCACCAAGTCCGGGCCGGATGCATTCATTTCCCGAAGTGCATCATCAATCTCGCCAAACAGGGTGCCATAACCGTCCACAATCCACTGCGGAGCCTGCATGTACCCTTCCCACGCCGTGTCCTGAATCAACACATCGCAGGCTTGGCCCTCTGTGGATTTCGCGGCAAGCATGACCACATCATCGTAGATGTTCTGCGTTTCGATCAGCTCAGCACCTTCTCCGGTGATGCCTGCAATTGCGGAGGAGCTCAGGCCTGCCGGAACGTAGATGCGGGCAGTGAGGCCCAGTAATGCCGCCATTCTGGCGATTGCTCGGCCGTGGTTGCCATCGGTGGCCGTGACAAGTACAGGGGTTTGCGCAACGTCTACGTTGGCGTGGATAAATTCCTTGAGCCGGGGAACGGTCATTCCCTCGGGGTCCAGATCGTAGCGCTGGCACAGGGCCCTGCATACGGCCCATGAGGCGCCGAGGATTTTGAAGGCAGGCAAACCCAAGCGGTTCGATTCATCTTTTACCAAGACTTGGCCGACACCCAGCTCAGTGGCAAGGGAAGGCAGGCTAACCAGCGGTGTGGGGGTGTAGCCATCAAGGCTGCGGTGAAAGGGCAGGGCAGATTCAGGCGCTGCGGTCTGCCATGAGCGGGAGGTGGGATTCGAGTACCAAAGGGAGGTCTGTGTGGGAAGCATGTATCCATCGTCCAACAAAGAAAGGGAAAGTAAAAGTGTTTATTTGTGGTCAATTCCTTACACTTTTACTTCAAATATAATTGTCCAATTCTGCTTCAAGATAAAGGCCGTATTTGACCGCTTTTTGTTTACTTCATGATGCGGGACACTTAATGCAGTGACTGGGGACACATGGAGTGGGCCACTCGTAAAAGCTGGTGGTGCCACACCCAATCCAACCCGGCACCATCAATACTTGAGCGTCATCTAGCACGCAACGGCCACAATATCTAGGAGCAACAAACGGATGTCAGAGAAAACCATCCCCGACCACGCAGTGTGGCCCGGCACCGTGCACAACGGGATTCTGTCTGTGCCCTCCGGCTCTCACCCAGCCCCACAGCGTGGCTTTGACGTTGCGGAGTTCGCCAAACGGCTGGCACGTGCGCAGCAGCTGATGGCTGAGTCCGGTATGGACGCAATGCTGATCACCACGGAAGCTGAGTTTCGCTACTTCACAGGCTTTTTGACGCAGTTCTGGCAAAGCCCCACCCGTCCCTGGTTCCTTCTGGTGCCTGCCAGCGGTCAGCCCACCGCCGTGATTCCAGGGATTGGATACCCTCCTCTGGCGCAGACCTGGATTGAGGACATTCGGACCTGGACGTCCCCACAGCCGCAGGACGAGGGGGTTTCCCTGCTGGCCGAGACCATGCATGAAATCCTCGGTGACCGGGCCCGGGTGGGAGTGCCCATGGGCCCTGAAACTACCCTGCGCATGCCACTGGCGGACTACGACCGGCTCCGGGCAATGGTGCCCGGATTCAGCTTCCATGACGCAACGGAAGTGGTCAAGACCTTGCGGATGGTTAAATCAGAGGCGGAAATTGAGAAGATCGCCCATATTTGCCGCATCGCCTCCGACGTTTATGACCTGGTCCCTAGCATCGCCACCCCTGGCCAGCCGCTGGTGGAAACCTTCCGTGCGGTCAAGATTGAACTCCTCAAGCACGGGGCCGACGATGTTTCCTACCTTGTTGGCGCATCAGCTCCGGGTGGGTATGACAATGTCATTTCTCCCCCAGGGAACCGTCCCTTGACCGAAGGGGACGTGCTGATGATTGATACAGGCACCGTCTACGACGGCTACTTTTGCGACTTTGACCGAAACTGGGCCATCGGAAAGGCGGACCCCGCAGCCAAGCATGGTTACGCCACACTCTTCGAGGCCACCAACGCCGCCCTGGAGATCGCCCGGCCTGGAGCCACAGCAGGGGACCTTTTCCGAGCCATGCAAAAAGTGATCGTTGACAACGGCTACGCCTGCGGCAATGTGGGCCGGTTAGGCCACGGACTGGGCATGCAGCTGACCGAATGGCCCTCGCACACCAACGCGGATGAGACCATCCTGGTTCCCGGCATGGTCCTCACCCTTGAACCTTCCCTCGATATGAAACCCGGTCAGGGCATGGTGCACGAAGAAAACTTTGTGCTTCGCGACAATGGCCCTCAGCTTCTGAGCCGCCGCGCCCCCGAACAACTCCCTGAGGTGCACTGAGATGAAACTGTCCTATGAATCAGATGCGGGTGTTGCCACCCGCGCCCGCCTGGGCGTTATTGTCCTGCAGGTTGATGAAACGCTCGAATACGAATTCCAAACCCTACTGAAGCTACCCGGCGTCGTGCTTCACCACACCCGAGTACCCAGCGGACTGGACGTCACCGAGGAAACACTCGCGGCCATGGAAGAACACATCCCCATGGCTGTGAGCTTGCTTCCCACCGGGGGTTCCTTCGACGCTATTGGGTACGCATGTACCTCCGGTGCAAGCGTCATCGGAGCCGAAAACGTGGCCAAGGCCGTCCGCTCCGCCTACCCTGCCGAGGTTCAGAACTCCTCAGTGATGCCAGCTGTCACCGATCCGTTGACAGCAGTACGGGCAGCCTGCCAAGCCCTGGGCGTCCGCCAGCTGGGATTCGTCACCCCCTATGTAGCGGAAGTGTCCGAGAAGCTCCGGTCCGCGTTGGAAGAAGACGGCCCCACCATTACCGGGTTCGGTTCCTTTGAGGAGTCCGAGGAATGCAAGGTGGCGCGGATCGCCCCTGAATCGGTCTACGAAGCGATCCTCAAGGTGGGGCAGGCCTCGCCCTGCGATGCCGTTTTTGTCTCCTGCACCAACGTGCGAACCTTGGACATTTTAGAACGGGCTGAAGCCAGCCTCGGCAAGCCCGTCATCAGCAGCAATCAGGCGCTCGCCTGGCACATGCTCCGGCTCTCAGGCATCAATGACGCACTGCCCGGATACGGGCGGCTGCTGCGACTACCTCTGAGCCCCACCAATGAAAGCGTAGGGACCGCCACCGCTGCGGTCCAAGGAGGTGCAAAGTAATGGAAAGTTTTATCACGTGGCTCAACGGGCTTGTCTGGAGTCCGGTCCTTGTCATCATGCTCCTTGGCGCAGGCCTGTTTTTTACCATAGCCACCCGCTTCGCCCAGGTCAGGCACGCCCTCGAGATGGTCCGGCTGACCTTTGAAGGGAAAAGTTCCGCATCCGGAATCTCCTCCTTCCAATCGCTGGCACTGTCCTTGGGCGACAAGATTGGTGTTGGCAATATTGCTGGCGTTGCCACAGCAATTGCCTACGGCGGTCCCGGCGCCGTTTTCTGGATGTGGGTGACAGGTTTCCTCGGCATGGCCACCTCCTTCATTGAAACGACCCTGGCTCAGGTCTATAAGAGCAAGCAGGACGGAGAATACCGAGGGGGAACTCCTTACTACATTGAAAAAGCCCTGAAACTGCGCCCTCTCGCCATTATCTTTGCGATCATGACCATGATCACCGGCGCATTCCTGCTGCCGAACGTTCAAGTCAACGCCATCTCCGCATCACTGAATTCAGCCTTCTCCATCAACACCCACATCACAGGGATTGCGCTGATGGTAATTCTGGCACTGATCATCTTCGGTGGCATCAAACGCATTGCCCGCACGGCCGAGTTTGTGGTTCCTTTCATGGCGGCCGGATACATTCTGGTGGGCCTGTTGATCATGGTGGTGAACGCCGCAGAGATACCCGGGCTATTCGCCTTGATCCTCTCCAGTGCCTTCGGCACGAATGCCACGTTCGGCGGGATGATTGGTGCTGCAATTGCTTGGGGAGTCAAGCGCGGGGCCTTCTCGAACGGAGCTGGCTTTGGAAGCGAGACGTATGCCCCGGCTGCTGCCGAGGTTTCACACCCGGCCAAACAAGGACTGGTTCAGTCATTTGCCACCTTCATAGATACGCTGGTCGTCTGCTCCATTACTGCCTTCATGATTCTCATTACGAAGTCCTACAACGTCATTCCGGCAGCAGGTGCGCCGCTGGCAAATCACCTGGACGGCGTTGAACCCGGTCCGCTGTACACCCAGGCCGCCATCGAGTCCGTCCTGCCGGGGTGGGGTTCAGGGACGCTTTCAATTGCTATTCTCTTCTTCGCCTTCACCAGCGTGATGTTCTACATGTACATGGCAGACACCGGACTGGCGTACATCAAACGCTGCTTTGGGATCACGTGGAAATGGCCCGGTGTAGTGCTCAAACTCGGCTTCCTTGCATGCGTATATCTGGGAAGTGTCACCTCCGCCTCGTTCGCCTGGTCGCTTGGGGATCTAGGGTATGGAGCCATGGCGTGGATCAACGTGGTAGTGATTGTCCTCTTGGCCAAACCTGCCCTGCGGGTATTGCGAGACTATGAAAAGCAGCGCAAGGCCGGCATTGACCCTGTCTTTGATGCGGTTGCTGCAAAAGTTGACGGAGCTGATTTCTGGGTCAAGGAACCTGTTATGGCTCCTGCGCAAAGCCTGCGAAGAGACGTAAAGTAGTTCCCTGTCCCGCCTCGCATCTTGTGGTGAGCGGTACATCGAACCCAAATGAATGGCCCTCGACCATTGCGGAGACGCAGTGGTCGAGGGCTATTCATTTAACCCGCCGCGGTAGCGGGTAGGTGGGTGCTTCTGAACCGCGGGTGAGGGTTGGTTTGACGAGGGCCACCACGGAAGCCGCTGAATCGCCGTCCCTGGCAAGTGTTGCCTTGATTTGTTAGCTGGATGTGGCAGGTTGAAAGAATCAGATTGTTCAGGAGCACTGTGCAATTGTGTATGGAAAGTTTCTTGGCCGCGGTCCATCGCATTGACGAAAGGAACATTTACACCATGAATGCTTCACCTTCGAAGCCTGACAACCCCCTCATTGCCTCGCCCAGTAATGGCGGCGCCGACACGGTCGGAGCGCTCTTGCGCCGTACCGTCTCACGCAACGGTGCAACGGAGGCCGTACTGTTCCAAGACCGGCGATGGAGCTATGCTCAGCTCGAAATGGGTGTTGACCGGGTTGCACGCCGTCTGCTGGACCTTGGGCTCCCGAAAGGTGCCCGGATTGCGGCCTACGGCGCGAACTCCGACGCCTACCTACTTCTCTACCTTGAGTGTGCCAAGTCCGGGCTGGTCCACGTGCCCGTGAACTTCGCCCTGAAAGGGGATGAGCTCAGCTACCTGCTCAACGACTCGGGCGCCAGCGTTTTGGTGGTTGATCCCGAGCTGTTGCCGCTCGTGGACGAGTTGAGATCCGCTAGCCGGCTTCCGGCGCTTGAACAGGTGTGGCCGATGTTCCCCGGAACCGATTCCCCCGAACCCTCCGTCGTGGAAACGGCCCTGACCGACGACGTCGATACGGTCCCGGTAGAGGACGAGGGTGGCGAACAGGAGATCCTCCAACTGCTCTATACCTCGGGCACAACCTCCGCACCCAAGGGGGCAATGATGACCCACAAGGCATTGCTTGCGGAATACATCTCTTCCATCATCGGGCTGGACCTTACCGCTGATGACCGGCCGCTCATTGCAATGCCGTTGTACCACTCGGCTGCCATGCATGTATTCATGCTGCCTTACCTTTCGCTCGGAGCCACCATCCGGCTGATCGCACGTCCTGACGTCGGCAAGATTCTGGAGCTCGTCGAGGAAGAGCGCATCGGCTCACTTTTCTTGGCGCCCACGGTGTGGGTGCCACTGAGTAACCACCCAGATCTAGAGACGCGGGACTTGTCCTCGCTGACAAAAGCACAATATGGGGCATCCATCATGCCGGTAACGGTGCTTCAGCGGTTGCGCTCCCGGTACCCGAAGATTGGGTTCTACAACTGCTTCGGCCAGTCCGAGCTCGGCCCCCTATGCACAGTTCTTCGCCCCGAGGAACACGAAACGCGTCCTGCCTCCTGCGGCCGGCCCGTCTTCTATGTGGAAGCGCGCGTCGTTACCACGGACGGCAGCATCGCCGCCGTAGGTGAGCCGGGGGAGATTCAGTACAGGTCACCTCAATTGCTGGTTGGCTATTGGAACAAGCCCGAGGCCACCGCCGAAGCCTTTGTTGATGGCTGGTTCCGGTCAGGGGATCAGGTGACCCGAGATGCCCATGGTTACATCCAAGTCGTGGACCGGATCAAGGACGTGATCAACACTGGGGGAGTGAACGTTGCGCCGAGGGAGGTGGAAGATTGCATTTACGAATTGCCTGAGGTTGCTGAGGTAGCCGTGATTGGCATTGCAGATGATAGGTGGATTGAGGCGATCACGGCAGTTGTTGTTCTTAAAGACGGGGCGTCCCTCACTGCAGAGTCTGTACGCGCGCACGTCAAGAGCCGGTTAGCAGACTATAAGGCACCCAAACGGGTCGACTTCGTCGCAGAACTTCCCCGCAACCAGTCGGGCAAGCTTCTGAAACGGGAACTGCGCGCGGAACGAGCCGACTAGACCACGGACAGTCCGCCTGAAGCGCTACGCCTTGCTGCCATTTCCGGACTACGCGCCAGCTATTGAGGATCTCGTACTGTTCTAACTTCTTCTCAATAGCTCACAGTAGGAACCGTCCCAACCCCTCCAGCAAAGGTTGGACAGGGCCAAGGTCAACGGCCCCGCTGCCAGCGGCCCGCTCGGCAGCGGCCGGCAGCAGGGCCTGGTACGCGTGTTGGGCCGCGGCTCGGTGTCCACTTTCCAAGGCAGCTAACCCGATCAAAAACCATGCCACCTCCATGAGTAGATCGAGCGGCGGATCCGGGCAGGAGCCCAACGCAGACAGCGCCTCAGCCGTGTGCCCGGTGCGGACCAGCAGCAGAGGCCGCACCCACGGCTCGTACGGACCAAAATCCCCATCCGGCAATTCGCCACCGGTCCGGACAGCGGCGGTTAGGGCAGCAAGTTCTGCCAGCCCGCTCCTGAACCCGGGCATTTCACTGCCAGCAGGAGGAGGCGGACCGTCGGCAAAGGTCCAGCGGAACCATGCGGTGAACACCGACGCCAGGGCGCGGTCGTGGCGGGCAGCCAGCTGGTCGATGGCAGCTGCCTGCGCGGACGCAGCAGCTATGTCATCCAGGGCGCACAACGCCTGCATACGGATCAAGCGGCCTTCAATCTCGAAGGTGGGCAGCTCCGCCGCCACCGCAAGGGCGATGATTTCACCACCCAGCGTGTCGCGTACTTTGGCCAGGCCCGCCGTCGAAAATGTCTGTAAATAGCGGGCGCTTAACGCAAGGCACAACAGGGCCGGATCGTTGAGCCGACGGGCAATGGCCTCCGCCTCGGCAGCCTCGACCAGCCTGTCCGTGATGCCGCGAGACTCCATGGCCACCGTGGCCAACAGCCGTGCCCGCACCCGCTCCGAAGACCCCGCCGGTAGCGCCACCAAGGTGCGCTCGCCGGCCGCAACAATGGCCGCCGACACTTCCGGATCATCGGGCCGGGTCCAGCAACTGGGCACATCAAATCCTGTGATGACACGCCCCGTCAGCTCCGGATCGCCCACCTGCTCGGCGGCCTCGATCGCAGAGCGGCGCTGCTGCGCGGCAAAGTGAACCGAACCGGACACGGCCAGCAGCGGTACCAGCGCCGCAACCCCCTCCAGCCCCGAACGGGTCCCGGTACCCGCAGCCCCGGTGACGGTGCGCAGCAAAAGTGAGTGACCGGCGTCGTCCGCGTCCAACGCGGGGTCCTGACGATGGATGCGCAGCTCAAGGTCTGCCAGTTCTGCGCCGGGATGGAGCCCCAGGCTGCCTTGAAGAACGCTGCGGGCCCGGACCAGCACGTCGAGAGCCTCTCCACGGCGCGCCGCACGGTAGTGCGCCAACGCGAGCAACCGCCAGCCCTCCTCCCGCCACGGATGTTCGTCGGTGTGGGAAGCGAGAAGTTCGACGGCGTCTTCCGGACGTCCCAGCGCAAGGCGCGCTGCGGCCAGTTGCTCAAGGATGTTGGCCCGCAGCCCGGCAATCCGAGTGCACTCACCCCGGGCCCAGCCACGGTCGGTGAACTCCTCGAACGCGGCGCCGTGCCATTCCTGCAGCGCCGTGGCCAGCACGAATTCCCGGGTAGCCGCAGCCATCCCGCCCGCAGCCTTGATGGCCGTTTCCGCACGCCGCAAGTCAACCGCGTCGGGTTCCAGACGGAGCAAATACCCGCCGCCTGTGGTGAGCAGAACGGCAGGGGGAGTGTGGGGTGGGCGCTGTGGTTCCAAGATGCGGCGCAGCTCGCCAATGAAGGTTCGCACAGCTCCAACAGCGCCGGCCGGTGGCTCCTCCCATAGGTCTTCCACGAGTTGCTGGGTAGACACTGTTCGGCCACGGGCAGTGATCAGTATGCCAAGAATCTCCCGATGCCGCGCTTTCGAGAGGCGCACCGCGATTCCATTCACGTCCGCACCAATGGCCCCGAGGACGCGGATCCGAAGCTGGCTCATCCGTCCAGTCTAGTGGGCCGTGGCCGGGCTGATCGGGCGCTGATCCGTCCATGGGATTCTCAAGATGGTGCTGCGCCGGAACCGCCGGTGCGGGACGTGGCCGCTATGGCTGAACTCAACAGCAAGGGAAATACATGGATCTGGAACTCACAGGCAAGAAGGCGTTCATCAGTGGATCGAGCCAGGGGATCGGTTACGCGATTGCGAAGGCACTGGCTCGGGAGGGTGCAGCGGTAGTGCTCAACGGCCGGGATCCGGAAAAGCTAGCAGAATCGGTCCGGAGCCTAGAACTCGAGGTGCCCGGAGCTTTGGTTTCCGGGGCGGCTACCGATTTTGCCGACCCCGCTCAGGTAGCACAGCTGTGTCAGGAACTGGGTAGTGTGGACATCCTAGTGAACAACGTGGGCCTCTTTGAGCTGAAACCTTTCACTGACATTTCCGACGACGACTGGCAGCTCTACTTCGAGGTCAACGTGCTCAGCGGAGTGCGGCTGGCTCGGCACGTGATGCCAGCGATGCTGAACCGCGCCTGGGGCAGAATCATCTTTGTGAGCAGCGAATCTGGCGTGAACGTGCCGGCGGACATGATTCATTACGGTGCTACAAAGGCAGCGATGTTGGCCCTGGGAAACGGGCTTGCAAAGCTCACCCGTGGCACGGCAGTCACAGTGAATTCCGTGCTGGGCGGGCCTACCTATTCCGATGGCGTGGCGGAGACGGTGGAGTCGTTGGCTCAGCAGCAGGGGATTACCGCCGATGCTCTGAAGGCTGCGATCATGGCCGGGACGCCCACCTCACTGCTGGAGCGGTTCATAGCACCTGCGGAGATCGCGAACATGGCAGCATTCCTTGCCAGCCCCAAGGCTTCGGCGACGAATGGCGCCGTCGTGCGCGCGGACGGCGGGGTGCTGACGGGGTTGCTATGAGAGTGGCGGGAAAACGTCACTGAATGGTCTGCTCAGCCACAGCTTCGGTGCGTTCAGGCTCGAAATCCAACCCTAAGCCGGGCCCTAGTCCGGAACGTACCGGTCACCCATTGTGGAACTCCACCAGCATGGCCTGCATATCCCAGTACGGCGTTGCGGCGGGAACCGGTGTGACGTCGCGCAGGTCGCCCACCACGTTGACGGCGGCATCCACGGAAACGCGGTAAGGAAGAGAATCTGAGTTGACGCGGCGGACGCCGAGCCGCTCCAGTTCGGCCACCGTCAGGGTTGCGTGCGCAAGGACGTTCAGGGGATGTTCGATTCCTGCGGCGATGCTGCGGATATCGTCCGCGGCGGACAAGCCAAGGACGAAGATCCCGTTCGCGCCGGCATCGGCGTAAGCTCGGGCACGGAGCAGCACAGCCTCGACAGTGGCGTTCTTGGCAAACCAATAGTTGTCCACTCGGGCGTTGAGAAACACGTCGGGGGTGCTGTGCTTTAACGCCGCAATCTTTGCCGCTGAGAGCGCCGGGTTCACCAAATGCCCGTCCGTACTGTCCTCCAAGTTCACCCCGTCCACGCCGAGTGCTGACAGCTTGGCCACGAATCGAGCAACTTCCTCGGGGTCGTCGGAGTAGCCGTTTTCAATGTCGGCGCTGACATGTACCGGAAGCCTGCCCAATCCCGATACCAAGGCGAGCGTTGCCGCTTTGCTGGCGTGCCCGCCGTCGGGCATTCCAGCGCTGGCGCGCACCCGTCCCCGCCTGCGTCAACAAGATCCGCGCCCGCCTCCCCTAAATGCGCCCGGTCTAGCGGGCGCGGAATGGGGGAGCGGTAGCGGATGTTTCAGGGCGGCCATGTTCCGGGCCGCGGGGCAGTGAGGCGCAGCCAGGCTGGCCCCATTTAGGCCAGGGACAGGAACAGTTTCTCCAGCTTTCCGCTGTCCAGGTCCTGACTTTCCCCTGAGGCGAGGCATTCCTTCAGGCTGCCCGCGACCAGTCCGAAGCCTGCCCGATCCAGAGCCTTGCCGACGGCGGCCATCTGCATCACGATGTCTTCGCAGTCGCGCCCTTCCTCAAGCATCTTAATGACGCCCGCCAGCCGGCCCTTGGCACGGCGGGACGGTTGATGATGGGCTTTGAGTCTTCCCCTGACAGCTGCTTGGCACTCCTTGGTTCTTTCAGGTGGACTTGACATAATACCCTAGGGGGTATGTAAAGTATGAGTTGGAGATACCCACAGGGGTATCTAGGAATGAGGAGAAACCGCATGTGCCGCGCCGTGAACTGCAAGAGCTGCAACAAGACCACCTGGGCCGGCTGCGGCAACCACGTTGATGAGGTGATGCGCCATATCCCCAAAGCGGAGCGCTGCTCCTGTGACCGCAATGCGCCCAAATCTGCGGCACCGAAATCTGCGGCCCCCAAGGCCAGCTCCGGCGGCTGGTTCAGCAGGCTGTTTGGCGGAAAGTAGGACGATCGTTGAGCCGCAACCGCGATCACCTCGCAACCGCGAGCACGCCGAGGGCTAGTCGCTGACCTCGTCCGTTTCTGTGGACTTGTGCCGTACGGCCAGGACCTCCTCATGGATCCGTTCCATCTTGACGTCCAGGTTGTTGGCCACCCGGGCAGCGTCCTGGAGTTCCTGCAGCAGGGCCGCGGGAATTTCCTCGTCGAACTTGTAATAAATTTTGTGTTCCAAGCTCGCCCAAAAGTCCATGGCGATGGTGCGGATCTGGATCTCCACGCTCACCGTTTCAACGGAGGCGGATAGGAAGACCGGGACGGACACAATCAGGTGCAGGCTCTTGTACCCATTTGCTTTAGGGGAGGCAATGTAGTCCTTCACCCGCAAGACGGTCACGTCCCGCTGGGAGGAAATCATCTCCGCCACACGGTAGACGTCGGAGATGAAGCTGCACGTGATGCGAATGCCCGCAATGTCGTGGATGTCCCCGCTGATAGCAGCGAACGAGGGCTCCATCCCATCGCGGCTGATCTTTGCCAAAATGCTCTCAGGCGTCTTCAGCCGTGAACTGACGTGCTCAATGGGGCTGTAGTCATGCAGATGCTCAAATTCAGACTTCAGGATGTTGATTTTTGTCATCATCTCGTCAATGCCGAATTGGTAGGAGAGCATGAACCGGGCAATGCCGGTGCGGAACATCTTGAGGGTCTCGAGCGGCAATTCGTGGCGGGCTGGCATTGCTGATGGTTTCCTTCTGGTGCGGTGGAGCGGGCCCTGAGCCTCTCGATTCTAGCTCGCGACTCTGGCAGCCCCCTGTCAGGGATACGCTCGATTTCCCGCCACCGCCGCCTGCGACTGTCCCTAGGACCAATTCGGCAGTTTGAGCCATTCTGAGGCCTGGGCGCGGAACGTCTCCGGTGCCAGTTGGGCTGCGCCGGCTGGCAGGGTGCCCAGGAAGTTCACTCCCTGCCCCTGCAGCGAATCCAGATTGCTCACTTCCACGTACGACGGCGCCGCGGGCCACGCACCAATCACCAATGCGGGCGCAGCCACACCCCTGTGGTGCAGGGCTTCCAACGTGAGCCCCGTATGGTTCAACGTCCCCAAGGCGCTGCGGCACACCACCACGAACGCCGTCCGGATGGTGAGCGCGTCAGATCCCTGGGCTGCAGCACGCTCAACAACTCTCTGGTCAACCAGGGCAGCCAGTTCGGCAATGGTATTGCCCTGTCCGTCCAGGGTCACAAGCAGTCCGCCAGCCCCTTCAACGAGGACATGGTCGTGGCTTGCCGCCAGCTCGAGGATGCGTGCGGCATGGTCGGCCAGGGAGGGAAGGTCCCGGTTTTCACGCAGTGCAGCCGCATCCGGGGCCATGGGATACCTCAGCCGAATGCCCTCGTGGACGTTTTTCACGCCGCTGAGCCGGGCCACCTCGGCCATGTCTGCGGGGTCGTCGCAGGAGACACCCGTCTGCGTCGGCTTGTACACGGCCACAGTGTCACCGTCCGCTGTCAGCGCTGCGGCGAGTGCCGCCGTCGTTATTGTCTTTCCCACGTCCGTGTCGGTGCCGGTGACATAGCTGATGGTGGATTCGCTCATGGGGTTCCTTTCCGGATACCTATAAATAGGCGTGATTTAGTGAGGTTGAGTGGCGTGCACCGTCAGCGGTGCCTGGAATGAGAGCAACCGCAGCCACTGCGGCGGATCTCCCGCGGGCATGAGGCCGGGCAGGGCTCGGGCCGTTTCCTCCACCACCAGTGCGGTTTCCAGCTCGGCCAGTTTGGCGCCCAGACAGCGGTGCAGGCCGTACCCGAACGCCAACGAGAACGCCGAAGCAGCCGCGTTCTCAGGGTGTTGGCCTGTCAGCTCCAGCAGGATCTCGGCCCCGGACGGGATGGCGGTGCCCTGTAGTTCGGTGTCATGCAGGGCAGCCCGCCGCCACGTGTGGACGGAGGATTCCGTGGCCAACACGGCCTTGATATGGGCGCGGGCGGCCTCCGGGTCCGCGAGCGATGCCCACCCTCCCGCTACTTGCCCGAGTTCCAGCCCGCGGTAAAGCGCCGTATTGATCAGTAACGAGGTGGTTTCCTGGCCCGCAATGACGAGGAAATAGCCCAGCGAACAGACTTGAGCGCTCGTGAGCCCGGCAGCATCCAAAACACCAAACAGCGATGCCGTGCCCTTGGCTGCCGCAACTTCCTGGCGCAGCCACACATAGAACTCGGCCGCACTGTGGGCCAGTTCCACCTGCCGCTCGGGATCGGGCCAGCCCCAGAACAGCTCCAGGGAGTCCCTGCTCCAGCGGTTCAACAGGTCCAAGTCCGGGGTGGGTTGGTCCGTCAGCTCGGCCATGACCAAGGGTGGAATGTGCCGGCCCACGGCATCGCCCAGATCCAGCGGACCGTGCGCAAGTTCAAGCTTCGCGGCAGCCAGGCGCTGCTGCGAGAGTTCGCGCACGCGCGGCTCGATCGCCGCCACCTTGGCCGGGGTGAAAAATTTCCCCACCATGGTGCGCACGGCGCGGTGCTGGGCGCCTGTGGCGGAGGCCAATACGGGTGGCAGCGCAAAACGCGCCTTGCTGAGAATGCGCAGGGTGGCAGGAGCCAGCGGCACCACCGACGTCAGCGCATTCGTAGGCGCGAAGTCGTCCGTGCGGGCCATGACCTCCTTGACCTGGGCGGGCTCGCCAATGACTAAATAACTCATGCCGGATTACTCGCTTTTCCGTGGTTGATGCTTGCCATGGCACTGCTTTCAGTGACACTGTTTTCGGCGGCATTGTTGGCCGCAGCCAGGACCCGGGTCAGGGCAGTGATGCCGGTGTCGAGCTCCTGGGCCGTGAGGTTGGCGCGGGCCGTGAGCCTGAGCCGGGACACACCGTCGGGCACGCTGGGCGGACGGAAACAGCCCACCGACACCCCCTCCAACCGCAGCTCCGTGGTGATTTCGGCAGCCAGTGCCGCGGACCCAACAGGGACCGACTGCACGGCTCCGGCTGACGGGGCCACCCCGCAACGCCGCGCCAAAACCTCTGCATTGCGCAGCAGTGCGGCGGCCAGCCCGGGCTCCTCCCGGACAATGGCGGCAGCACGTGCGCCCGCAGCAGCTGCCGCAGGTGCCAACGCGGTATCAAAAATGAACGTCCGGGCCGTGTTCACCAGATGCTCGCGCAACAGGGCCGATCCCAGCACGGCCCCGCCCTGGGAGCCGAGTGCCTTGGATAAGGTGGCAGTCGCGGCAACATGGCCCGCCCCGGCCAACCCCGCCGCAGCAACAGCCCCCCGCCCGCCGCCGGCAACACCAATCCCGTGCGCCTCATCCACCAAAAGCAGGGCGTCGTACGTGGCGCACAGCGCGGCAGCGGCCGCAAGATCTGCCGCGTCCCCCAAGACTGAATAAATGGATTCAAGCACGACGACGGCCCTCGGCTGAGTGCGCCCGGCCAGTGCGGCGGCAATCGCGTTCAGGTCATTGTGGGGCACCTCCACCGCGGGGGAGCGGGAGAGCTTGATCCCGTCACGCAGGGAAGCGTGGACGTGGGCGTCAAAGATCATCAGGGTTCCCGGGCCGCCCAACGCCGCGAGCACGCCCAGGTTGGCGGTGTAGCCGCTGGAAAATGCCAGTGCCGAGTCATGGCCCGTGAGCAGGCACAATTGCTCCTCGAGGTACTGGTGAGCCTGATTGGTGCCGCACACCACGCGGGAAGCGCGGGCCCCGGCACCGTGATCGTGCAGTGCCTGGACGGCCGCCTCAATGACGCGCGGATCGGCGGAGAGACCCAGATAATCGTTGGAGGCTAGGTCAATGACTGCGCCTTGCGGGGTTGCGCCACGCTGCAGCCCGCGCCGTTCCCGGACCTCGGCGCGAGAATGGAGCCAGACGTCCATGGCAGTTTGCGGGCAGGCTGTTGGTGCTGCGGTAGTTGGTGCACCCGCCATTAGCCGTGCACCTGGGACGCTGCGGCGCAGATGCCTGCGCCAATGGTAGCCACTTCGTGGGGTGTGATGATGAACGGCGGCATGGTGTAAATGAGGTTCCGGAACGGCCTGACCCACACACCATGGTCCAGGGCAGCCGCTGTCACAGCCGGCACGTCCACGGGAAAATGCAGTTCCACAACGCCCACGGCACCCAAGACCCGCACCTCGCGCACAGATTCCAGCTCCATGG
This sequence comes from Arthrobacter sp. UYCu511, assembly GCF_040547105.1. Classification (NCBI taxonomy): domain Bacteria; kingdom Bacillati; phylum Actinomycetota; class Actinomycetes; order Micrococcales; family Micrococcaceae; genus Arthrobacter; species Arthrobacter sp. UYCu511. The sequence continues at coordinate 49,380 of NZ_JBEPPB010000011.1, read as the reverse complement.
CCGGTGCCAGTGCTTGTTCCAGACTCTGCTGAATTCCAGCAACTTGCTGCTGCCAGGTCCCTTCCGCCAACAGGTCCATGGATGCGCACGCAACAGCACACGCGAGGGGGTTGGCCATGAACGTGGGCCCGTGCAGCAGCGCCCGCAGTGGTGATTCGGTGACCACGGCGGCCACGCGTGCCGAACACAACATGGCAGCCAGGCTCAGGTAGCCCCCTGTCAGAGCCTTGCCCACGCACATGATGTCCGGGGCAACATCTGCCCATTGGGAGGCAAACAGCTTCCCGGTCCGGCCAAAGCCGGTGGCAATTTCATCAACAATCAACAGCAGCCCGTGCTCATTCGCCACGCGGCGTGCGGCCGTCAGAGCCTCCGGGGCATAGAAGAACATGCCTCCGGCCCCCTGAACCACTGGCTCAACAATGATGGCTGCCAGCTCGTTGCTATGGCTGCGCACCGTCTCCTCGAGTACGGCAATCCACCGGGACACGGACTCCGCATCGGAGACGAGCGTTCCGTTGACAAGGTGTGCTGCGGGCGGGCGGGGCAGAAACAGTTGCTGCGCAATATTGGCCGGAAACGCGGAATGCATGCCATCCACGGGATCGCACACGCCCATGGCGGCAAAGGTGTCACCATGGTAACCGCCACGCAGGGCCAGGAAGCGGTTGCGGCCGGGCCGGCCGCGCCCCAACTGGTGCTGTCCCAGCTGGTATTGCACGGCCAGTTTCAGCGCCACTTCCACCGATACGGAGCCGGAATCGGCAAAGAACACATGGTCCAGACCTGTCATCTCTGTCAGCTGTTCGGCGAGCCGGACAGCAGGTTCGTGGGTCAGCCCGCCAAACATGACGTGGCTAAACCGTCCACTCTGTTCCACCAAGGCCGCGTCGAGTGTTGGGTTCTGGTAGCCGTGGATGGCCGACCACCACGAACTCATGGCATCTAATGCCTCAAAGCTGCGGCCATCTGAACCCGTGAGGCTCAGCTTTGTGCCGTTTGCCCCATGTACCGCGTACGGCGGGTGCCCGTCCAGTGGCGCATAGGGGTGCCACAACAAGCCGCGGTCACGCTCAATCAGGGAGGCCTCAGGCATTGGGCGCCAGCGCGGTGCCTGCTCCCCGGCGGCGGATGGTGGGATTGGCGCCGGAGGAGGTCTCGGCGTCGTGCGTGCCGTGGCAACCGCAACCACCGGAAGACTGGCTCCCGCACCCCTGCTGGGTGGCGGCTTCCGGACTGCCCAGGACCACGAAGCCGTTGTCCGCGATCATGTCCAGATCGGCCTGCCCGGCCTGGCCCTCGCTGGTGAGGTAGTCACCCAGGAACAGCGAGTTGGCCACATGGAGGGCGAGCGGCTGGAGCGTGCGCAGGTGCATTTCGCGACCGCCAGCCATGCGTAGCTCAGTGCTGGGGCAGGCGAAGCGGACAAGGGCCAGAACGCGCATGCAGGCTGCGGGTCTCAGGAGCCAGGTGCCTTCCAGCGGGGTGCCGTCAAAGGGCATGAGGAAGTTGACGGGGATGGAGTCGCTGCCCAGCTCGCGGAGGGCGAAGACGGCATCAATGAGATCCTCGTGGCTTTCCCCCATGCCTACGATGATGCCGGAGCAGGGGGAGAGGCCAGCGGCCTTGGCATGCTCCACCGTTTGTACGCGGTCGGAGAATTCATGGGTGGAGCAAATCTTTGCGTACATGGATTCGCTGGTGTTCAGGTTGTGGTTGTAGGCGTCTACTCCGGCCGCCTTCAAGCGTCCGGCCTGGCCGTCCTTGAGAATGCCCAAGCACGCGCAGACCTCCACGTCCGGGTGCTGGTCCTTGAGTTCTGTGACCATCCCGGCCACACGGTCCACGTCACGGTCGGTGGGGCCCTTGCCGCTGGCCACCATGCACACCCGGGAGGCGCCGGCACGAATTCCGGTAGCGGCTTGGGCCACGGCGTCTTCCGGCTTCAACCACGTGTATTTAAGGATTTGCGCGGCCGAGCCCAGCCGCTGGGAACAGTACGTGCAGTCCTCCGGGCATAGGCCGGATTTCAAGTTTACGAGGTAGTTGACCTTGACCGTGTTGCTGAAATGGGTCCGGCGCAGCCGTGCAGCAGCAGCCACCACTTCCAGCAGTTGCTCGTCGGTGGATTCGAGGATGGCAAGGGCCTCATGGTGGGTCAAGGTGGCGCCGCTCAGCTGGCGGGTGGCTAGGTCATCAAAGTAATTGAACACCGTTCAAGTTTGTGTGTTGAGGGTGCCCCTGTCAATTGAGGCGCTCGCAGCTGGGATGCGAATGAGGATAGGCGGGGGGCATGGGGGAAGATGGGACGGGTGCCGTTGGGGTATCCGGGCACTCTTGATAAGGACACTCATTCCATGGCGTTGACACGCGAGCAGATAGTAGCGGCGGCCATGGGAATTCTGCGCGAATACGGGCTGGCCGACCTCTCCATGCGCCGTTTGGCGCGCGATCTCCAGGTGCAGCCAGGAGCCTTGTACTGGCATATCAAAAACAAGCAGGAACTGCTGACCGTTCTGGCCGGAATGATCCTGGACACGGTTGGTGAGCCGGCGTCTCTGCGGGAGCTGGCCATGGCTATTCGTACAGCGTTATTATCGGTGCGCGACGGCGCTGAGGTGGTGGCATTGGCTCAGGTGCTGGTGCCACACGCCGATTCGCCGCTGCTTGCGGTGCGTGCCTTGATGGCCGTGCAAGGAATGTCTGCGCCTGCAGATCAGTGGGCTGCCGAGGCGCTCATTCACTACATTATTGGTGCCGTTACGCAGGAACAGACCCGGGCGGGGCTTGTCCGCGCGGGCCTTCTGGAAGAACCGGACCACGACGCCGACGCGGCCTTTGACTTTGGCCTGGGGATTTTCCTGGCGGGGCTCAAGATCTCAGGCGAGTAAATCTGCCTGACGTTGCCCGGTTGCCCGGTTGCCCGCTGGCCCTACTGGAACTGTTGGCCCTGTTGGATGGCCTGCTGTGCTGGGCTGGGCTTGGCTGTGCTGGGCGCGGCGTGCCTAAGCTCGCCCAGCACGCAGAGGCGGACCGGAAGTACTATTTGGGCCAAATCATCTAGAGGACTCCTCGTCAAAGAGAGCTAAGTGTTGAGCGTGATAGTTCGAGGCCAGGTTGCCTGTGGGCGGACCGATAATATGTGATCGATAACAATGGATGAATGTTACCCACCTGTTTCTTTTGTTCCAGTACAAGGCACGCATAACTTGATGTCAAGGGATGTCTCTTGATGGGCGCCGTGTGACTCGATGTGTCACTGGATGTACTCCAAATGTGTTGAGCGTGTCCACTGCGGAGTGGTTTGTGAAAAAGTGACTATCCTTACGCTGTGGCCTGGTTTAACCGACGGGGTCAATCTCGCCGTCTTTCGCCCTCAAAGACTGGGGCGAGGCGGCCAGATCCTGCTACATTGGCGTCATGAAAATGCGCCGATACAGTGAAGAGGATGTCTTCTCCGAAGAGGCGTATCGGGGCAATGCGTTAGCGGTTGTTCACGATGCCGATGGTTTGAGTGCCGAGGAGATGCAGCGCTTCGCCACTTGGACAAATCTGTCTGAAACAACGTTTATTCTCGCCCCAAGCGTTCCGCAGGCCGACTACCGGGTGAGGATCTTCTCAGCCAGGGAAGAGCTTCCCTTTGCCGGCCATCCAACGCTTGGATCCGCCAAAGCATGGCTGGAGGCCGGTGGCTCACCACGGAGTGGCGGCATGCTCGTGCAGGAATGTGCAGCAGGCTTGATCCCCGTCCGAGTCGCGGATGGTCGAATCGCTTTTGAGGCGCCGCCGCTCACTCGGTACGGGCCCGTAGATGAGATGCTCGTTCACCGAGTAGCAACGATCCTAGGTATCTCCAGGGGCAAAATCATTGATGCTTCGTGGCTGGTCAATGGCCCCCAGTGGATTGGTGTCCGCTTGTCCTCGGCGCGGGAAGTTCTTGGTCTACGGCCCGATCCGGGGAAGGCCGGTGATCTTGAGATAGGAGTGGTGGGCCCCTACGGACCCGGGGAAGAATCCCAGTTCGAAGTACGTGCCTTCATCGGAGAAGATCCCGTATGGGAGGACCCCGTAACCGGAAGCCTCAATGCTGGCCTGGCCCGCTGGATGATCGACACCGGGGCAGCAGCCAACCATTACGTTGCGTCGCAGGGAACGGTACTGGGGCGCCAGGGCCGAGTGCATGTGAGCCTCAATGACGGGGCAATCTGGGTGGGTGGCCATGTCACGAGCTGCGTTGAGGGAAGCGTCAGGCTGTAGCTGGCTATGGGGTGAGGTCCCGGAACGGTAATGACCGTTCGCCAGAGAATTCAACCCTGCTCCGTACAACCGCAGAACCGTAGAACCGTAGAACCACAGAACCGCAGGTCAACGGCTGCACCTTTCTGGGAGAAAATGGCTCTACCTTCAGATATTTCATTTTTCACTAGCCCCGTTGAGGTTCAGCGCAATGATTCTGTCGTCGCCCTGTCCCGGATTGCCTCGGCCGTCGGTATTGTTGGTCAGCAGCCACAGGGAACCGTCCGGGGCCAGGGCGCTGTCCCGGATGCGTCCATACTTACCGGTAAACCAATCCTTGGCCGTTGTGGGATCAGTAGCGGGGATCCTGCGCAGCACCTCCCCGCGTAAATTGGCAACGTACAGTGCGCCGTTGGCGTAGGCGATGCCGCTGGGGCTCGCCTCCTCGGGGCGCCACTGCTGCACTGGATCGGTGAACGCTTCAGTCCTGGCGATTCCTTCCACTGTGGGCCAGCCATAATTGTTCCCTGCAGTGATGATATTGAGCTCATCCCACGTGTTTTGGCCGAATTCTGTGGCGAATAACGTCCCATCCTCTGTCCACGCCAGGCCCTGCGGGTTGCGGTGCCCGTAGCTGTACACGTAGGAGCCGGGAAAGGGATTATCTGGAGGCACACCGCCGTCGGGGCTCATCCGCAGGATCTTGCCGCCCAGCGAGTGAAGATTCTGGGCCAGTGAGCGTTGGCCGGCGTCCCCAGTAGTTGCATAAAGGAGCCCATCCGGACCAAAGGCGAGGCGGCCGCCGTTGTGATTCCCGGCTGCTGGGATCCCCTCGAGGAGGCTCTGCGGCGCGCCCAGTGCCAGCGACCCTGCCGTGCCTGTGACCGCGAAGCGTTGGATGCGGTTGCCTCCCGCGCCCGTGGAGTATGCGTATAAGCGGTTCTGGGGATCAACCGTCAAACCGAGCAAGCCACCCTCGCCCCCGTGCAGCACTCCAGGGACAGTGCCGATGGTGCGTGGTGTGCCGTCGGCGGAGAGTTCCATAATACGTCCGCTGTCCCGTTCGCTGACCAGAGCGGCGCCGTCCAGAAACGTAATGGACCAGGGTGCTTCCAGTCCTGACGCCACCTGTGAAACACGGCCCCAAGGTGCGGGCTGTGTGGGCGTGGACTGTGTGGGCGTGGACTGGGCCGAGGCGGACCGCGTGGGAGTAGGTGGTTCGCTGGCGCAGGAGGCCATCAGCAGGCAGGAAATCAGTGCGGCCATGATGGCTCGCAGGGCACGCATCCAGCTCATGGTGGACTCCTCATAGTGGTCTGTCCCGTGTTTTGCCCACACTATCTGACCCACCAGCAGGCAATTGCCTGCGGGACGCGCCCGACGGCGCAAGACGCGCCCGCCCTGCGCAGGTGAGCGTGCGGCGGTAGGTTCGCAGACGGCGTCGCCCGCGGGTAAATAGCGCTGTAAATAAGGCGGGCAAATAACGCGAGCAAAAGCCCTTCCGCGCCCACTAGCTGGTGTTACTATGTAGTGGTAGTCAATACTACTTAGTAGCAAGGGGATGTTGCCTGTGGGCAAGCAAATGACCGAGATGCTCAAGGGAACGCTCGAGGGGATTGTTTTAGCCACGCTCGCCGTGAAACCCGCCTACGGGTATGACATGACGGCGAGGTTACGTGAGCAAGGCTTTACGGATATTGCCGAGGGAACCGTCTACGCGCTCTTGGTGAGAATTGAAAAAAACGGCCTGGTTGAGGTCGAAAAGGTGCCCTCCGAGAAAGGGCCGCCACGCAAGGTGTACGCCTTGAACGCTCAGGGGCGGGACTACCTGGCGGAATTTTGGAAAACCTGGAGCTTCCTCTCGCAGCGGCTCGAGACGCTCCACCATGGAAGGAATGAAGCATGAGCTGGATTGAAAAAGTTACCGGACCGCTGGAGCAAAAGAAGGCGTACCGGGACTACAAGGCGCGGGTGAAGGCTCTGCCCGGCGGGTATCGCCAGGCGGCGGCCGCACTGGAGCGCTACCTTATGTTCATGGGGCCCAGCAATGACGGAAAATCTCTCATCGCAATGCTGGATGACCTGGTTGAGCTGCTTGAACAGAGCGCGGCGGCCGGTACCCCCGTCCGCGATGTGCTCGGGGCCAATCCTGTGGAGTTCGCGGAGCTATTTATGGACAACTACGGTGGCGGCAGCTGGATCAGGAAGGAGCGGGCCCGGCTGAGTACATCGATCGAGCGGGCGGTGGCGCAGGGGCAGGAGCCATGAACGCCCCGGCCCCCATGATCCACGTGCGGGCATACACAAGTCTTACAAGAGCGCGAAGGGGTTGCGCGGTGTCAACCGTGAGGTTGCCACAGGCAGCATTCTCGCCCTGCTTGGCGCCAACGGTGCCGGCAAAACCACTCTCATCAAGATCCTTGCCACCCTGTTGAAGCCCGACGCCGGAGCTGGCGCCGTCAATGGCTTTTCCGTCACCACCGCGCCGGCCCAGGTACACGAGTCAATCAGGTACTCGAGTCAATCAGCCTCACCGGCCAGTTCGCCGCCGTGGATGAGATCCACTCGGGCCTTGACCCGCAGGCACGCCTGGAAGTGTGGGCGGCTGTGAAGGAACTTGCTGTCCAAGGGGCCCCCGTGCTGCTTGGCCGCTCCCTGCGGCACATCACCCGCTGCCCGGACACCATCATCACCACCACTGTCATGCCGATCGCCTCGGGTGGGGCCTACACCGCTTACCGGCTCTTCCATGACTTAAAGGGTGGCATCTTTGGGCGTTTCCAATCCATGCCGATTGCCCGCCTATCCGTCCTGTGGGCGCACGTCTCGACGTCCTTGGTGGCCAACCTGGTCTCCGTTATTGTGGTGGTGCTCGTGGCCCTGATCATGGGCTTTAGATCAGGAGCCAGCGTATTGGCCTGGCTGGCTATTACCGGGATTCTGGTGTTATTTACCTTGGCTCTGACGTGGCTGGCCGTCTTTGCCGGACTGTCCGCAACAACAGTTGATGGTGCCAGCGCTTTTTCCTATCCGCTGATGTTTCTGCCCTTCATCAGCTCGGCGTTTGTGCCCGCTGCGTCCATGACTGGAGCGGTCCAGTGGTTCGCGGAGCATCGGCTTGTCACCTCCATTGTTAGAGCGATCCGGGAACTGCTGGCGCAGGCACCGGTGGGTGGCACCATCTGGGTTGCGCTTGCTTGGTGCGGGGGCATCCTGATGGTGGCGTACACCTTTGCCTTGGTGGCCTACCGCAGGAAGTTTCTTTAAGGCCGCGGCTGGCGTTCTAGCTCCTCTGCAGCCGCGGTGATGCGCTTGGACATGGAAGAAAAGATCTGGCCGTGAAAGGGGAGAATGGCCAGCCAGTACAGGCGCCCGGCGAGGCCGTGGGGGAAGAACACAGCGCGCTGGATGTAGTGGCTTCCGGTACCAGCAGGTTCCACCGAGAATTCCAGCCAAGCACGCCCCGGGGCTCGCATTTCGGCGCGCAGGCGCAAGAGCTGGTTGGGGACTATCTCCTCAACCCGCCACCAATCCACAGCGTCGCCAAGGGCCAGATTCTCGCGGCTACGCCGGCCACGGCGCAACCCGACTCCGCCCATTAATTTATCCATGATGCCGCGCAGTGCCCATGCGCTCGGTAGGGAGTAATAGCCAGTTTCCCCGCCGATGCCTTGAATGACCTTGAAAACGCTGGCGGGGCTGGCCTTCGTTTCGCGTTTGCGCACGTCAGTCAGGACAGTATGCCCCGTCCATTGAGGATCTGAGGGCAATGGATCCGCAGGAGCTTCCAACGCGTGGGCTGTGACCCAAGTCGTCTCCACGGTGTCCTCCCGCAACTTGGTCAGCGCCAACTCCACCGCCTGTGAATAGTCCATCAGCCCGCCTTCCGGGCGGTCAATAATAGTGTCAATGTCACGGTTCTCCATGACACAGTCATGCTGCAAGGATTCGACCAGCGGAATGGCCAAGGATCGCGGAATGGGGGTTACCAAGTTCACCCATTGTGCGGCCAGCCACGGCGTCAGGACCGGTAACGGGACTATCTGGGGACGCCGAATATGGGCAGCATCAGCATAAAGGCGCATGAGATCTCCATAGCTATGCGCCTCCGGGCCGCCAATATCGAATCGCCCAAAAACCTCAGGCGGGAGTGCAGCGGCTTTGGTCAGGTAGTGCAGGGCGTCCCGGACCGCGATGGGCTGGACTCGGTTGAGTACCCATTTGGGGGCGGGCATTACAGGAAGCACGTCTGTGAGGTGCCGGACCATTTCAAAACTAGCCGAACCGGAACCGATGATCAGCCCTGCCTGTAATGTCAGGGTAGGGATGGAGCTAGATTCTAGAATCTCGCCCACCTTGACCCTGGAGCTCAGGTGCCTGCTCAGCGGACCCTGTGGGTGCAGGCCGGAAAGGTAAATCAGCCGCTTGAGCCCTTTTTCCTTCGCTGCGGCTGCTACGACCTTCGCGCAGCGTTCCTCGACCGGGCCAAAATCTTGGCTTCCGCTCATGGAATGCGCCAGATAGTACAGAACCTCCGTACCATCACAGAGTTCTTCCACCGCGTGCGGATCTGCCAGATCACCGACAACCACTTTGACCTGATTACTCCACGGCACGTCCCGTAGGGCATTGGCCCGTCGCGTCAATACACGCACATCATGACCTTGTTGGAGCAGAATGGGAATCAGACGCCCGCCAATGTATCCCGTGGCGCCCGTGACAGCAATGTTACTCATAAGGTTCACCTACTCGACAGTTGTTAGTTACTTACCCCATAATGTATCTAGATAGGAGAGCAATCAACCCATCGAGGTAAAAAATGTCAGAAACTTTCCAAGATCCCGCCAAAGAGGGCGCATCACGGCTGCTACATGAGGTTCTTCTCTTTAATGATTCGCTGAAGCACTCCTTGTGCCGCGAGCTCGAAATCAACGAAACAGATTTTGACGCGCTGCAACACCTCACCTTTGGAACGCCGCTGACACCGAGCGAGTTGGCCGCAAAACTGCGGGTATCCACTGCAGCCACCACCGCACTGATTGACAGGCTCAGCGCCCGCGGCAGGGTTGTTCGCACACCCAACCCCGCAGACCGAAGAAGTATCTTGATTCGTCCCAGTACCGGCACAGTGGAACTGGTAGTGGCTGCCATGCGTCCGCTTTTTGACGCTTCCAGTGAATCAATGAACAACATCTCCGCTCATGAGCAGCAGATAGTGACAAGCTATCTAGAACACGTACTGGCAGCAATTCATTGCCGCATTGACACCTTGGCAGCGGCCGCGACGGCGAAAAGGGGAACACAATTATGAGCTTGTCGACCTGGACCACCACCACCACGCCGCAGCCAGCTGGTTTTAGCACCGAGCAGGAAGCGGCCTTTGACGCTAGTGTGCGCGGAGAACTTTCCCAGATAGTGCAAAACTACACAACAGACGCCGCACAGTATTCGCCGGCAACAGAAGTTTTATGGTCACGGATTGGTGGATCGCTGCACGGCGGCAAACTGACCCGTCCCCGCCTAGTAAAACTTGGCCATGACGCCTTTGCTCGAGAAGGGTCTGCAGCGTTGCGCGGGAGCAGGCCAAGCAATGACCGGATCGTCAGTATGGGTTGCGCTTTTGAACTGCTGCACACCTCGTTGCTCCTTCATGACGATGTGATTGATAGGGACTTCACGCGCAGAGGGCGCCCCACCCTTTCCGCCCTGTACCGTGATGATGCCCTCCACACCGGCGAGAGCTTGCTTGATGCCGAACATGCAGGTCACAGTGCCGCAATCATCGCCGGAGACTTGCTGCTCTCTGCCTCCATTTCACTGGCGCTGCGCGCCGGCGGCTCCCATCCGCACGCGGCAGCCTTGGAGAGTTCCTTTCAGCGGGCCATCCATCACGCAGGCGCTGGGGAGCTGGAGGACCTGCTGTATTCGCTGGGCCGAACCCCGGCAAAGGTTCGGGATGTGTTGCTCATGGAGGAGCTCAAAACGGCCTCGTATTCCTTCAAATTCCCACTGCACACAGGTGCGTTGTTGGCCGGTGCGAGCATGGAGGCGGCTGAGGCACTGGCTAGTATTGGCGGCCAGCTCGGGGTGGCGTATCAGCTGATCGATGACGTTTTGGGAACTTTTGGGGACCCAGCCCGGACCGGAAAGTCAATAGACTCTGACTTGCGTGAGGGGAAAAGTACCATCTTGACCGCGCTCGTAGCCCAACAGCCCGAATTCGGGGCGAGCCTGAGCATGCTGCGCGCCCACACCGACTCCGTGGAATCGCTTCGTTCGGTTTTGGAAGCTGCGGATGTGGAAGCCCAGGCGCGGGCTCTTGCTCAAGACTTGTGTGAGAAGGCGATCGTGTCTGCACAGCAAATGCGGTTACCGGAACATGTGAGCGAACAATTCCAGGACTTCGCGCTACTCATTTTGAACAGGGGGGCCTAAATCATGAGTCATGACACAACAGAGCATTCATCGGCAAAAACAGGTCCGCGCACAGAGCGTCTGACGCCGTTGGAGCTGTACTCAGCCACAGCAAGACGCAGCGCCGGGGTGGTCATCAGTGCCTACTCAACATCCTTTTCGCTGGCTTGCCGGATGCTGGGGCAGGCGTCACGGACACATATTGCCAACGTCTATGCCTTGGTGAGACTTGTTGATGAAGTGGTGGATGGCGTGGCCAGGGAAGCCGGGCTGAGCGTAGCCGCCACGGAGGAAGCGCTGGACCGGCTGGAAGCGGAGACTGAGGCGGCTCTGCTTAGCGGATACAGCACCAACATGATTGTGCACGCCTTTGCGTGCACAGCAAGGCAGTGCGGCATTGATTCCACCTTGACGCGCCCATTTTTTGCCTCGATGCGCAAGGATTTGACTGTCTCTGACCATGATGAGGCTTCACTTGATACCTACATCTACGGATCCGCCGAAGTGGTGGGGCTGATGTGTTTGAAGGTTTTCCTCTCCTCTCCCACGGCAAACGCTGGCCAGAACGCCGAAGTGGAAGCTGCCGCTAGACGGCTCGGAGCTGCCTTTCAAAAGGTCAACTTCCTGCGTGACCTGGCCTCGGATACAAGCGAACTGGGCCGTAGCTATTTCCCCGGGCTGGATCCGCAAGACTTCTCTGAAGAACACAAGGATCAACTGGTGGCTGAAATCCGTGCGGACCTCAACGCCGCAGCACAGGGGATACCTTTCTTGCCGTTACGTGCAGCTGTGGCAGTGTCCGTGGCTCATGGTTTGTTCAGTGAGCTCAACACTCAGCTGGACCGCACCAGCGCAGCAGAGCTGCTGGGGCGGCGCGTGTCAGTAGCGCCATTGCACAAAGCAGCCATCGCGGTTCGGGCATTGTCCGCGCAGACCCTGACACGGCTGCGCCGATGAGCCAGAACAAACAAGGAGCACAGCACACCGTGAAGACCAACAAGAAACAGACTCCTGCGGCGGGGCCACAGCAGGTGGTGGTGATCGGGGGAGGCTTTTCCGGGCTGGCCACCGCGGGCTTATTGGCGGCCTCGGGCCACAAGGTCACCTTGTTAGAGCAACAAAAGCACCTAGGTGGACGTGCCGGGCGCCTGCACCGAGACGGGTTCAGTTTTGACACCGGACCCTCTTGGTATCTGATGCCTGAGGTCATTGAACACTGGTTTGAGCTGATGGGCAGTTCTACGCAGGAAGCCTTGGACCTGGTGGCGCTGGACCCCGGTTACAGAGTGTGGTTTGCCGGAGAGTCCGGGCCCGTGGACCTTTCCACTGGAGAAAACGCCGACGCCGTCTTTGAAGGCTTGGCGCCCGGGGGCGGTGCAGCACTGAGCCAATACCGTGAACAGGCCAAGGAAAGCTACAACCTTGCCCTGCAACATTTCCTCTACGACGATTTCTCTTCCATTAAATCCTTCATCAACCCCCATACGTTGAAGCTGCTGCCACAACTTGCGCCGCTTCTGGGCACCTCCTTGGAGAAGCATGTAGCCAAGCGGTTCACCGACGGTAGGCTCCGCCAGATCTTGGGGTATCCGGCAGTTTTTCTAGGATCCAGCCCGCAGCGAACCCCCGCCCTGTATCACTTGATGAGTCATCTGGACCTCACCCAAGGTGTTGGGTACCCCATGGGAGGCTTTGCCGCCCTGGTTGATGCTATGGAGCAGATCTGTCTTCAAGCGGGTGTGGAGATCATCACCGAGGCTCAGGTTGAAGGCATAGATGTTGCTACCACGGGCAAACCCCAGGTCCAGGCTGTCCGGTGGATTAATACCGCTAGGTCCGGGATAAAGCACAATGTTCAAGAAGCTGACGTTGTCGTGGGCGCAGCCGATCTGCACCATATCGAAGCGGACTTGCTGCAACCGGAATTCCGTGCACATTCGCAAGCCTCGTGGAAACGCCGGGACCCCGGCCCCAGCGCCGTGCTGCTGTGCTTAGGTATTAAGGGGAAAATTCCACAGTTAGATCACCACAATCTTTTCTTCACCAAAGACTGGGAGGAGAATTTTGCGCGGATCCATCAAGGCCGAGACCTCGAACCGGAAACCAGTGTGTACGTCTGCATGCCCAGCCACACTGACCCTTCGGTGGCACCCGCCGGCCACGAGAACCTCTTTGTCCTAGTCCCCGCACCGGCACTGCCCGCGTGGGGAGGCGGCGGACCAGACGGCACGGGCGCCGCGCAAGTGGAGGAAGTAGCAGACGCCGCGATTGACCAGATTGCGTCCTGGGCCGGGATCCCTGACTTGCGCGAACGTATTGTGGTGCGTCAAAGCTACGGACCTGCTGACTTCCTCAACACCGTCAACGCTTGGCAGGGTGGAGCCTTGGGCTTGGCCCACACACTGCGTCAGAGCGCATTTTTTCGGCCGGCAAACCACAACCCCAAGGTTGCTGGCCTGCATTATGCTGGCAGTTCGGTACGCCCTGGGATCGGTATCCCCATGTGCCTGATCAGTGCCGAACTTGTCACCAAACGCATCAACGGGATCAAGAAACCCGGTCCGCTGGAATTTGGTCCCGCCATTCAAAGCGCTGCCAAGAGGCGGGCAGAGCGGTGACGTACTTGCTGATTCTGTTGGTACTCATTGTTTGCCTGGCGTTACTGGATGCCAGATACCGCCTGTTCCTCTTTTCCCAACCATTACCGGCAGCGGTCTCACTGCTGGGTGGGACCGGCATTTTCCTGCTCTGGGATGTCATCGCCATAAAACAGGGCATCTTTTTACACCTTGATTCTCCTCTCATGACGGGGATCATGCTTGGCGATCAGCTGCCGATGGAAGAAGCGTTTTTTCTTTTCTTCCTCTGCTACCAGAGCATGTTGGCAGTGCTAGGATTCCTGCGCTGGAGCGGATACCGGAAACTGCTTAAACTAGAGCACTCACCTAGTTCCAATGGGCTAGCTCAGTCCCAGCGCTCAGGTCAGGGGGAGCAGTGAGTTTTGCCTTGCTTTCGCTGTATTTCTTGGCCGGTTCGGTGTTGTTGCTTTTTATAGCACTTTGGGTGCGGCGCATCAGTTTGCGCACTGTAGCGCCAGCGCTGGGCATTGCCTTGCTGGCCCTGGTGTTACTGACGGCTATTTTTGACAATGTGATGATTGGCTCAGGTCTTTTTGCCTATGCCGAAAAGACCCTACTGGGCGTGCGAGTGGGGCTGGCCCCCTTGGAAGACTTCAGCTACCCGGTGAGTGTGGTGTTTTTCGCCCCGGCGCTGTGGTGGCTTGCCGGCGGCCGCCCCCCGGGCACGCCCGCACCTGCGAGGTCTGTGGAACAGCAGCCGGCGGCCAAGACAACAGCGGCCAAGACAACAAGGAAAGGGCTCTAAATTTTGCTGCGTGAACTCTTCGCCACCTCCCGCCCGGTCTCGTGGGTCAATACCGCTTACCCCTTTGCTGCCGCGTATTTATTAAGCACGGGTGCCATTGACTGGATCTTTGTGGTGGGCACAGTATTTTTCCTCATTCCCTACAACTTGGCCATGTACGGAATCAACGATGTTTTTGACTACGAATCCGATCTGCTCAACCCGCGCAAGGGTGGCGCGGAGGGTGCGCTGGTGGATCCGAGCAGACACCGCAGAATACTCTTTGCGTGCGTTCTAGGGCTGCTTCCCTTCCTCATTGTGTTGGCTGTGGTGGGCTCTTGGCAGGCGAACCTGGTGTTGCTGTTCTCCATGGCGGCAGTGGTGGCCTACAGCGCCCCGCATCTGCGGTTCAAGGAACGCCCCTTTCTGGATTCAATGACTTCCAGCATCCACTTTGTCTCTCCCATGGTCTACGGGCTAGTCCTAGCGGGAGCCCATTTCAACACCGAATTGGTTGCCGTGACTGCTGCATTTTTCCTTTGGGGGGTTGCATCCCAGGCCTTCGGCGCGGTTCAAGACATTGTTCCTGACCGGGCGGCCTCGCTAAGTTCCATTGGCACGGTGCTGGGTGCCCGGTTGACTGTGGGGTTTGCGGCTGGCGCCTATGCGGTAGGCGGCATTTTGTTGTTGTTCACTGATTGGCCAGGCCCCTTAGCCGCGGTGTTGGCACTGCCCTACATCTTGAATGTGTTGCCGTATCTGTTTTTACGGGATCAGGATTCTGGCCGGGCGCACGCTGGCTGGGTGCGTTTCTTGTGGCTCAACTACATGACCGGTTTCTTCATCACCATGATTCTTATTTGGTATGCCTTTATCCGATGACGCCCACCACCTGCCTGAGAGAAGGAATAGCATCGACATGAGAAAAACTGCTCTGAGCGCCATTAACGTTGTGTGGTTCCGTGACGACCTCCGTCTAGCCGATCACCCCGCACTCAGTGCAGCCATGGCGGATACTCACGTGCCTACCGTGGCAGTGTTTGTTCTTGATGAAGAGTCTGAGGGCATCCGCCCGTTGGGTGCTGGTGCAAAGTGGTGGCTGCACCACAGTCTGGTGGACTTATCCAAGGATCTCGACGCGCTGAACGTTCCGCTGGTGCTGTTGAAGGGGCCGGCAGCGCCGCTGGTCACCGAGTTGGTTAGCAAGCTGTGTACACTGTTCGGGCTGCCCGCCAACGGGCTGTCCATGCACTGGAACCGCCGGTACGGTGGGGGAGAACGCAGCGTTGATACCGAAATCAAGGCAGCCCTGCGGGAACTTGGCTGTTCCGTCAGTAGCTACTCCGGCACCTTGTTGCACGAACCTTGGGTTGTTAAGACCAAGGAAGAACGGCACTACAAGGTGTTCACACCGTTCTATAACGCGCTGCTTGCCCTCCCGCTGCGCCCCGAACTTCCCGCACCAGAGAGGGCCCAAGAACATCTGGACCTTGATGGGCTTAGGCCGGGAAGCAGCAACGACGATCTAGAAAGTTGGGAACTGCTGCCCAAGGCTCCGGATTGGTCCGCAGGGCTAGCCAAAGCTTGGACACCGGGTGAGGGTGCCGCCCATGAAAGGCTAGCGCTGGTCCTGGATGAGGTGGCCGCCGGGTACCTCACAGGACGGGACCGGCCCGGCTCTGATGAAACCTCCCGGCTTTCGCCCGCACTGCGCTGGGGGCATCTGAGCCCTGTCCAAGTATGGGAAGCATTGGGCGCCTTGGCCGCGGCGAACCGAGAAGCCGCCGACGGCGCCCGGGCCATCATGCGCCAACTGGCCTGGCGGGACTTTTGCTGGAACCAGCTCTACCACCAGCCGCACTTACACCAGCAGAATCTTCGCCCGGAATTTGACGGCTTTGATTGGTCTTGGCCCACCACGGTGCTGCCCGTACCCGGTAGCGCGGGCGCTGCGAGCGGAGCATCTGTGAGCGGATCCGGTGAGAGCGAGCCGGGCCAAGCAATCATCGATGAGCTTTACACTGCCTGGTGCCGAGGCGAGAGCGGGTTCCCGTTGGTGGATGCCGGCATGCGCCAACTATGGCAGATCGGGTGGATGCATAACCGCGTGCGCATGGTTGTTGCCAGTTTGCTGGTGAAGAATTTGGGTATCCATTGGCGAGCCGGCGAGGCTTGGTTCTGGGACACCCTCGTGGATGCTGATGCGGCATCCAATCCGGCGAACTGGCAGTGGGTAGCTGGGTGTGGTACTGACGCCGCACCCTATTTCAGGGTCTTCAACCCTGTACTGCAAGCCAAAAAATTCGATCCACACGGCCGGTACCAGGCACAGTTTGCCCCGACACTTAGTCACGAGCCAGTTGTAGACCTCAAGGAATCACGTGCAGCTGCGCTTGCAGCCTATGAGCATATGAAGCAAAGCGCTCGAAGCGGTGAGGCGCTGCTCTAGCGCGCCTCACCGCCTCGAGCTGCTGCCTTAGCTTCGGTGAGCGGACAATGTATCTAGCTGGCCGCCGTGAGCCCCGTCTCCGGCGCCAGCTCCGTCAGCCTCACCGTCGGCACCTCCGTCACCATGGCCGCTGGCGTGCGTGGCTGCCCGGGAGAGCTTGGAGGGCCACCAGATGACTTTGCCCAGATCGTAGCTGAGGGCCGGGACCAGCAATGACCTGACCACAAAGGTATCCAGCAGCACCCCGAACGCCACGATGAAGGCAATCTGGGCCAAGAAGAGGATGGGAATTACACCAAGAGCCGAGAAAGTAGCGGCCAGAACCAGCCCTGCCGAGGTGATCACGCCACCAGTAATGACCAGCCCGCGGATGATCCCGTCATGGGTGCCATGTTTGAGTGATTCCTCCCGCACTCGAGTCATCAAGAAGATGTTGTAGTCAATGCCCAGGGCTACAAGGAAGATGAATCCGAAGAGCGGGACCGCGGGATCGGCGCCGGGGAAGTGGAACACGTGGTTGAAGAAAAAGGCCGCCACTCCCAAGGCCGTGCCAAAGGACAGCACGGTGGTCAGGACCAACAGCACCGGTGCCAGGACAGAACGCAGAAGCATCATAAGGATGAGCAGAATGACCACCAGAACCACGGGGATGATCAAGTTGCGGTCATGGATGGAGGCGTCGTTAGTGTCAATCGAGGTGGCCGTGACACCGCCCACCAGAGCTTGCGGGACAACGCCGGAGAGGCCGGTCCGTAGCTTGCGCACCACGGAGGAGGCAGCGTCAGAATCCGCGGCAGCAGCGAGTGTGCCTTGGAGCATGATGTCCCCGTTGGCCACGGTGGGTTGGGGAGCTGCTGCCCCGGGTGCGCCCATGGCTCCAATGCCTTGGGCTGTGACAGTGGCGCTGCCGCCGGGGGCATCTGCCGCAACAACTGAGACAGAGTCAACACCCTCCTGCGCCAACAGCACATCCGCCGCATCCTGCAACTGCGCCTGTGGCACAACAACAAGCACGGGACTGCCGGTGCCGCCCGGGAAATGCTGGCCTAAGACGGCTTGGCCATCACGTGCCTCGGAGGAGCCCAGTACCAGCTCCGATTGCGGAACCCCACTGGCATTGAGCGTGGTGGCGCCAAAGACGCCTATCAGCAGGACGGCGGTGGTCACCATCCAGATCAAGCGCGGACGGCGTTTGATGGTTCGGGACAGCTTGGCCCAGACACCCGTGGCGTGCACTCCATGTTCTGCTGCCACAACGTTTGGTTCATATTTGGGCCGGCGCGGCCAGAACGCGTTGCGGCCAAAAGCGAACAACAGTGCCGGTAGGAGAGTCAGGGCAGAAAGCATGGCAAAGACAATGCCTATCGCAGCTACTGGTCCTAGTGAACTGTTGGATTTCAAATCGCTGAGCAGCAGACAAAGCAAGCCCACAATAACTGTCCCGCCGGAAGCGGCAATCGGTTCTGCGGACTTGCGGATGGCCGCCATGCTCGCGGACCATTTATCCGTGGAGATACGCAACTCTTCCCGGTAACGAGAAACGTAGAGCAGTGAGTAGTCCGTGGCGGCGCCAATGACCAGAATGAACAAGATGCCCTGGGTTTGGCCGCTCAGCAGCAGGATTCCAGCTTTCGCCAGCCACCAGACACTCAGTAGGGCCACGCACAGGGCAAACAGGCTGGTGGCCAGCACGGCCACCGGGAGCAACAGGGAGCGGTAGACGGCAATCAAGATGACGAACACAGCCAAAAGAGCCACGCCGAGCAGGATCCCGTCGATCCCGGAGAAACCTTCGATCAAATCTGCCGTGAATCCGGCCGGGCCGGTGACATGAACTGAAACGCCCTCAGGTGCTGATGCGCGCAGAGTAGTGCCAATGGTGGTGACGATCTCACCAATGTCGGCATCGGATTGGATGGGAACGAAAGCCTGGAGTGCCCGGCCGTCTTTTGAGGGGATGGCAGGGGATACGTCCTGGCCCACGCCGGCAATCTTGGTCAGTTCTGAAACTTGCTCAGACACCGCCGCTATGTCATTTAGGCTCAGGGTGTCGGTGCTGGAGAAGACCAGGACGGCGGGAATCTCGTCAGAGTCACGGAAATCACTCAGCAGTTTTTGTACTTGGGTGGCGTCAGAGGAGGACGGCAGGTAGGTGGTTGGATCATTAGATGAGACCTCGCTGACCTTGCCAAAGTAGGGTCCGCCAATGGAGCCGCCAACAAACCAAGCGATGATGATCAGCGCCGGCAGCAGTGTCCTCAGCCATTTTCGGGGTTTGTGCTGTGGTTTGCCGGGATTTCTCCCGGCGTGAGGGCTGGCTTTATGCCTGCTCATATTCAGTTCTCCATCGCTAACAAATTTTAATCTAGTTTAGCTAGTAAATACTAAAGCTTGCAACAAGTGGAGCTCTTTATATAGGAGCTGGGATAGAATTATGTTCATGGCAAGTATCAAGGAAAATGAAGCTCCATTGCCGAGAAACCTCTACGATGTGAATGCTGCCGACCCCGACAGCCAGCTCATTGACCGGGCGGCAATGGCCCCGGCCGAAATTGAGAGCATTGGCCAGCTTATGGCTGCGCTGGGTAGGCTGCGCGTTGCCGAGAAGGAGCTCTCGGACGCCTCGCTGCGGTACATGAAACTCAACCAATCCGATATGCGGGCGCTGCACTACTTGATCGTAGCGGCGAACACCCAAGACATTGCCACCCCCGGTGCCATTGCCGCTCACCTGAAAATCTCGACGGCGTCCACCACTAAGCTGCTGGACCGGCTCGAAAGTGCGGGACACATCATCCGTCAGGCCCATCCCACCGACCGCCGGGCGCTGGCGATCACCATCACTGCGAAAACCCGGCAAGCGGCCATGGACACGGTGGGGCGCCAACAAGCCAAGCGATTCTATGCGGCGGCGCGGTTGAGTCAGGCAGAACGCGATGTGGTGATCCGTTTCCTTGATGACATGAGCCAAGAAATTTCCCTCAATGGTGTGGCCTGGGCGCAACAGGGCTGAACCACCGCAGTGAAGGTGCGCCACGTTTTACGCCAAGGACAGGAACAGCTTCTCCAGTTTGCCGCTGTCCAGGTCTTCGCTGTGGCCTGAGGCCAGACATTCCTTCAGGCTCCCAGCGACCAGTCCAAACCCCGCCCGGTCTAGAGCCTTGCCGGCGGCTGGTTCAGCCGGCTCTTCGGAGGAAAGTGACACGTTCGCTAACTTCTCAGTGACGTCATCGGCCCACGGGCTTAGCCGCGCCGCCGTCAGTCGGTAAAACTTTTTCATGCCCGCTCAGGAGCCACCCAGCCGCAAGGTGATCGCGCGGGCGCACTTTTTGGCGGCCTCGCCCAAATTTGCCAATTGTTCGGGGGAGACGCGGAACCGTGGCGCGGGGATGAGTACGGCGGCCACCAGATGACCGCGGTGGTCAAAGACGGGGGCGGCCACACCCACCTCGTCTAAGGCCGACTCCCCATAGTTGGTGGCATATCCGCGTTTTGCTGCGTCTCCGAGCCGGACTGCGTAGGTCTCCAGCCCGGCTTCATCTAAACCAGCGAAGTGAATGGTGCCGTTAATTATCAGTTCCCGTACCCGTTCTTCCGGCTCCAGAGCCAAAAATATTTGGACAGAGGCGCTCATTGCGTCACTGTACCGGGCGCCTAAGGGTGCGGTGTGCTTGACCTGCTGGGTGCTGGGGATTTGTTCCACACACATGGATTCGCGCCCGTTCCACACCATCAGAGCACTGGTTTCCCCTGTGCGCTCGGTCAAGGCCTGGAGCATGGGGTAGGCCACGCGGCGTTCATCCAGTTCCGCCAGGAGCGGCCCGGCCACGGCGATCAGACCCAACTTGTAGCGCCGTCCTCGCCAATTACCAAGATGCAGTGCTCACGGTAACCGCCAGCTCCGGGCTGACCGTCCATGACGGTGACCATGGGCTCCAAGGAGACCACCATGCCTGGTTCCAAGACTGTGTCAATGTCCTTGCACACGGTACCGTCCGTGTTGATGCCTGACCGGAACCACACCCAGGTATCGCGGATTTCTGATCGGGGAAGGTCTTGGCGATCTCATGCACCACGCACGGTGACGGTAGTCAAAAAGTATCATTTGACAAGGCGATCGAAACGATGCGTCAGACAGGTGCCGACATGATGAGCAAGTACAAGGAAACCTCCCGCGGGGGCCTGGCCGTGAACGCGATTGAGTGCTGAGCCATGACCACCACACACCATGATTCCGGCCAAGGGTAAGGGCTGGAGCGCGAGGCGGACATTATTGATAACCTGCAATTTAGTGACCGCAGGCATCTTGATCAAGGCGCTGTTGGGGCCAGCGGTCACCAAGGTGAACCCAAGGGGCACTTCTTCATGCGCCCCCATGGCGCCAAAAGGCGGGTGTTGATCATGGTCTCAACGTTTGAGCACTGCCTCAATGACTTGCTGTTCAGGACCCAGACCGGGGAACTGCCGGTGGATATTGTTGCTGTAGTCTCCAACCACCTGGACCATGAGCGGTTGGCGCAATGGCATGGCATACAGTTTTTCCATGTCCCCATCTCCGCCGCGACTAAGCCGGCTACTGAGGCTCGGTTACTGGAATTGGTAAATGAGCTGGACGTTGAGCTGGTGGTGTTGGCCCGCTATATGCAGGTGCTCAGTGATGTTTTGACCCGGAAGCTGGACGGGCGTGCCACTGCCCACTACGTCAACAGCGAGCTCGATGAAGGGCCCATCATTTCCCAACAAATTGTGGAAGTTGACCACACCTTCGGACCCGATGATCTTGTGGCGGCGGGTAGGGACACCGAGTGCAAGGCATTGAGTAACGCAGTCCAGTGGCATTGTGAAGGTCGCGTTATTCTTCACGGTAACCGGACCGTTGTGCTGCGCTGACTGGTGCTGCGCTCAGGGGTGTGGTGCTTGAGATGCGTGCCCGCATCTCAAGCACCAACTCTTCGCAGTTGGCAAAGTGGTCAACCTGGTCCGCGGTGCTTAGCCTCTGCCGCGTCCACTGTGGAGTCCGGCGTCTCGGAACGCATCGGAATTTTCGGCAACGGATTCCCTGGCTGGGAGAACCTGGTGAACCAGCTTGTTCACAGCTTCGCCAGCTTGGGCTTTCACGCTCTCTTGAACACTCGCCACGGTGCCCTGCACTTCATCTCTATTCCAGAGCTTTTGCACCGAGGATTTCAGTTGATCGTAGTGAGCCCTCCCGGCCCTACTTCCTAGAATATATCCAGCGCCAAGGCCTGCAATGAACGTCAACTCAGCTTTCATACGTACTCCATCCGTCCTGTTTTGGCTCTCTTTTAGGGAAAAATTGCGCTCGTGAAGAAAGCAAGCACCCTTTCAGAGATCTACCGCTCAGAGATCCACAGTGCCGCTTTCTCCTGCATCAATTCTTTCCCCGCTGATGCGTGCCTTGGCCCACTTGAACACAGTGGCCAAGACGCCGCCGGGAGATTCCCAATATTGAGCACCATCGGGGCGCACCCGGATCAAGACCAATTCCTTGGACTCGGGGCCATCCGGGTAGAAAGCAGCGGCTGCCGGATTCCACAATTCCCGCGCTTTCGCTTCACTGGTGATCACTGCGGCTTGTCCGTGAAGTGAGAGCCACTGGTCTTTTCCCGCGAAGGAAAGGTTAACCTCTGGTGCCAGCTGCGCCTGTTCAACAGGGGAGGTGCCAGCAGAGCTGAGAAACCACAGTTCACCGCCGTCCTCGACCTTGGCAACCGTCATTGGATGACTTAGCAAGCCGTCAGGGCCTTGGGTAGTGAACATGCAAATGCGGTGCGAATTGATGATCGTCAGGACTTTGTTGAGGTCTTCGGTTGCTGAATCTTCGTTCGTTAACATGGGGACATTCCTCCTGAAGTGGACGCTGCTTTGGTTAGCACGCTGCTCTGGCTAGGCTGCTGACTTGTTGCGGCCGGTGATGGCTCCGTAGACGCCCGCAACAACCAGGCCGCCAACAATGGCTAGGAGCCACGAGCCTAGGCTCCAAAATTCCATTTTTCCGCCGCCGAAGAGAAGGTCTCCGATCCATCCTCCAACAATGGCGCCAACCACACCCAATACAAGGCTGGTGATCCAACCGCCGTTAACCCGTCCTGGCAGAACTGCCTTAACAATGGCGCCGACAATTAGACCCAAGATAATCCATCCGATGAAACCCATGGTTACTCCTAAAGTGCAAGAAAGTCTTTACTCGTATGGCGTAATTGAGAACGGTCTCCATGCACTGCTCTCAGTGCATCAATACTGCACGCATTTCGAGTTTTTGCCATCGATCCAACGGGATCGACTCATCTACCCTAACCACATTCTTGGACTAAATGCACGCCAAGATACGTAAATTTGCGCTGGAAGGCCGGCCCTGAGCGTTGCTGGAAAGCAGTGACATTGATTCCTGCCGGGGTTCCTGCAAGGAGCCGTCCCAACGGAGATATCCATACGGATAACGCTGAATTTTCGCGGCTATTGCCTCAGGAAGATCTTGGATATTTGTTGACTGGGTGGTTAGAGTCTAGAAACGAGGAGGGCGTCCTAGAACTGACGCAGCAAGAAGACTTGTTTCACTACGTGCCAAAACGATTGTGGAGGAAACGCTATGTTTGAACGATTCACAACACTTGATGAGATTTTTTGCTACAAGCTTGGAACTGCGCTGACCATGGAACACGATTCTTTGGATTTGATGGAAGAGTTGTCAAAGTCAGCGATGCGCAGTGTTCTCACCGAGTTCTTTGACGAACATGCCCAAGAAACCCGGCTGAACATTGAGAATCTGGAACAGTGCCTGGCATTGATGGGTAAGGAAAACAGCCAGCATCCTTCGCCCACTACCAAGGGTCTGGCCAAAGAATTGAAATCCTTTATGGCCAAAACTGACAACACACTCGTAGACGCTGTTGTTGTTGCCGGGGCTTTGGAAAGCCAGCACCATGAGGTGGCCGTGTATGAGTCTCTCCTCCTACAAGCAAAATCCCTCGACGTCACCGAAGCAGTTCCACTCTTGAGTCAAAACTACTCACGGGAGCAGCTAGCCCTTGAAAAACTGAGGGCGGCCGCGGACACTCTGGCCCAGGCGGATGCCAGAGACCAAGATGGTGCAAACGGTGCTGGCCATGCTGTGATTGAGGTTCCGCCCTACCTGCCCCCGGGAAGCGTCTAGTTGCTGATCCCAACTCCCGGCGTGAGTGCGCCGGCCGTTAGCGCGCGCAGGAAGCGTTGCCGCGCTTACTTTCATGACCAGCAATGCCCTGTGTAAACAAATCACTATCTGCCCAACTGCCAGGAGAAATAATGAATTACAGTGCTGAACCAGTAGAAATCTCCATCCGACTCCAGGATGGCGATTGGACGCCCGAATCCCTGAAAGAATTGGTGGGCTCTTACCAGCAGAAGCTGCAGGCAATGGGGGCACCGGAAAACGCCATCGAAACGGTGGTGAAAACACCGGATGACGGCTCGGCATCCGTCCACGTCAGTTGGTCTCACCAAGGCCAGCAAACCTTCGCGGACATGAGTCAGACCGCCGTCAGCGAGGCACCTGACGCCCGTGGACATGGGGAAGTGATTCCGCCCGGAGAACCAACCCAAGACTCCCAAGGTCTGGGCGCTATTCTTGGGGATGCGGAACGTTCCGCCATTGACGAACCCGCCACTGACCGCGCTGTTCAAGCAGGGGAAAACGCCGTGGAACAAGCCGGTAATGATTACCTGATCAAAACGGGAGCAGATGGAAAAACGTACGTGGAGGACGTCGACCCCGCCAAGGGGTGACCCGCCCACAGCGTAAAGCCTAAAGCCTAAAGCCTAAAGCCTGTGACCCAGATGCGCCCCGGAGTTGTAACCGTGGTAGCTTGGGCGGTGGACACGACACGGGGTGCCGCTTGGCGGCTGAGAGCTAGACCCGTTGAACCTGATCTCGATAATCCGAGCGAAGGGATGCCGGTCCTGCAGCAATGACGATTCGTAGCCCTTGAGGTGGCGTATTCGAGCGTTCCTGGCATCCTTTCGAACTACTGAAGGGTGCACGCGATGCAAATCAAGGACCAAATTGTACTGATCACTGGAGCCGGCCGAGGCCTAGGCTCGGATGTGGCACGTTCCTTTGCCCGGGAAGGCGCCAAAGTGGTGCTGAATTACCGCAACAGCGAGGAATCAGCCCAGAGGCTCGCCGCCGAAATCGGTCCCGAGCAAGCTATTGCGCTGCGGGCAGATGTCACCACCACCCAAGAGGTACAGGACATGGTGGCAGCTGCTGCGGAGTATTTCTCTGCACCCATTACCACCGTGATCAACAATGCCTTGCCTGATTTTTCCTTCAACGGGGACGGCCGTTCCAAAGCCCATGCCATTGAATACGGTGAGTTCACGGCACAGTTTTCCGGTGTTGTGGGAGGTGCGCTTAACACGATTCAGGCGGCGCTTCCTGGCATGGCTCTTGCCGGGTGGGGCTCCATCATCAACATCGGCACCAACCTGTTTCAAAACCCGGTAGTGCCCTACCACGACTACACCTCCGCCAAAGCGGCGTTGCTGGCACTGACCCGGACCTTTGCTGCCGATCTAGGCCCGTCCAATATTCGCGTGAACATGGTCTCCGGGGGATTGCTGCGCACCACTGACGCCTCAGCGGCCACCCCAGAGGAAGTCTTTGAGCTTATTGCCGGTGGTACCCCACTGCGTAAGGTGACTACCCCGGCGGAATTTGCTGACGCAGCACTATTCTTCGCCTCACCCTGGTCCCGAGCCGTCACGGGGCAGAACCTTGTAGTCGACGGCGGATTGGTCATGAACTAAGGATGGAAACGCTCTCCTGCCCCACAATCCGGGCGATGCACATCAACGCGTTCCTTTTCGGGGCTGGACACCACACCATGGGCTGGCGGCATCCTGAGTCCAGTGCAGCCCGGGTTGGGCAAATACAGTATTTCGAGGAACTAGCCCAGCTGGCCGAAACCGGCTGTCTTGACGCGGTATTCTTCGCCGACGGGCATGCCGTCAACCGCCAGTATTCTGCCGGGGTACCCGGGCTTCTTGAGCCGATTACGGCGTTGAGCGCCATGGCCCGGGCCACAACGCACATTGGCCTGGTCACCACGGTCTCCTCAAGTTTCTACACGCCCTTTCACGCAGCACGCATGCTGGCATCACTGGATTACATCAGCGGGGGCCGGGTGGGTGCGAACATTGTGACTTCCATGTTTGATGCCGAGGCGCAAAACCATGGTTTTGCGGCCCTGCCCTCTCACGCGGAACGTTATGAACGGGCCAATGAATTTGTGCGGGTGCTAGGGCAACTGTGGGACTCTTGGTCGGATGAGGCATTGCCAAGAGACCGGGAGAAGGGAATGTTCCTTGATCCGGAGCAGATCCAGCCCATTAACCATGTTGGCAAGTACTTCCAGGTGGCTGGGCCACTGAACGTGCCGCGTTCTCCGCAGGGGCGCCCGGTGCTCTTTCAAGCCGGTTCCTCCGAGGCTGGGCGGGACTTTGCTGCCCAATTTGCCGAAGCTATTTACTCGGTGTCCTGGGATCAGGACTCCGCACTTGAGTTCGCCACAGACATCAGAAGGCGCCTGGACGCTGCAGGCCGTGCTGGGACGCAGGTTCCTGTGCTCCCGGGTCTTGTGACATATGTGGGCGCAAGCCGTGAAGAGGCCTTGGCGAAGAAACGGGCGCTGGATGCCTACTTGGACATTGACGCGGCCATCACTCAGCTCAATATTTTCACGGGCATGGATTACCGTACTCATGGGCTGGATGATCTGGTGGCGCCATTGGCGCCAGCTTCCACCTTTACCGGCCCTCAAGGCCGGTACCTCACCGTGGCACGCATTATCGAGACTAAGCAGCCCACACTGCGCGAATTGCTGGGTTTTCTGGCCGCGGGGGGAGGCCATGCCACCATGATTGGCACCCCCACCGAGGTGGCGGATGAAATGGTGGCCTGGTTTGAATCTGGGGCGTGCGATGGATTCAACCTGATGTGCCCCGCGTACCCCGATTCACTGCGGGACTTTGTTGACTTGGTGGTTCCGATCCTGCAGGAACGCGGGCTGTTCCGTACGTCCTATGAAGGAAGTACGCTGCGTGAAAACCTGGGCCTGGCACGGCCCGTGCGTCACCAAATTCCGTGAACCCGTACCGTCCGTGGAATTTCCGGCTTTCTGACCCTGGGCGGGAACAATGAAACCGTCCTCCCTGGGTTGCATTTTCATACCCCCGCATCAGAGATGACGTCATGAAGCTCGTTTGTTCTGGTGTGAGGGGCCACTGGCGAACCCGCAGCCAGTAAGAGCTAAAGACGTGGCCGCGGCAGCTAAGAGAAGGGCTAAACGCACGGATTTGGGGTGGGAGAACTGAGCGGTATTGCTCATGGTGACGATCCTATAGAGAATGCCCGTCTTGCAGTACAGGGACTTGTACTCACCGCAGGGTATCTCTGCCCCGAGTGAGTGTTTTAGTGCCTCGGCACTGAGAGTGGGGGAGCCCTGCGCCAAATCCTTACCCTGAGAATCGATGACTCGCACCTTGTTTGCGTGGCTCAGGAGTGAGGCGCTGATAGTGAACTTTCGAGTGGTTGGGGCTTGGATGAGATGCTCTCCGGGCCAGAACAGCGGCAGTGATTCAATGATGCGTGCCAGAAGGGCAGGAAGGAGCCGCAACGCGCTGGCTTCCGTCCGCGGTGGGCCGGGCAACCCGGCACACTGGACTGGCTTAGATTGGTTCTGGACTGGCTTAGATTAGTTCAGTCCGAGCAAGGCAAAAGCTGTGGCGATACCGTTTTTACGTGGAGGTGGGGCGGTGGCATCTGCAATAGTCAACAATTCTGTAGGGGATCCCTCGATGGCAACGCCGAGCCCTGCGAAAGCGAGCATTTCCAGATCGTTGTGCCCATCACCAAAAGCGATGGTGTTTTCTCGCGTGATACCAAGGTACGCAATGGCGGCAGCAACGCCGTCAGCCTTACTGATTCCAGCTTGGAATAATTCCCCGGCGTGGAGCCCCTCTGCGGCGATGGAATTTTCCACCACGTCAATGCCAGCACCGATCTGGGCCACAAGTTCCGTCATGGGCGCAGGGGAGGAAAAGACGGAGATCTTGGCGAATACCACGGAACTAAGATCAGCCAACGGGACAAGCTTGTCCAAGATGGAGGCGGAACCTTTGCTCAGCTGAGCCGGTGCGTTGGCAAAGTGCGCTTCGATGTGTGCCCGGAGCCGGGCTTCGGCTGCAGCGCAGACATAAATGGCGTCTTGCGCCTCGAGGATGTAAACCGCGTTGTGTGCGTCCAATACTGCGAGGGCACGAGCTGCGAGGTCAGCGCAAAAGCGTCGATCAATGAGTACCTCACCGCCAACGTCAAGGTACGCGCCGGCGCTCGCCACCACGCCGTCGAATCCGGCGCCAAGGATACTTGGGGGGAGCATTGGCAGAGGCCGTCCCGTGCAGATAAGGACCTTATGTCCGGCCGCCCTTGCATCCTTGACGGCCTGTTCATGCGCGGCTGGGACAACCCCATAATCTGCGTAGGTGCCGTCCACGTCAAGGAAGACGGCCTGAATGGTCTTGGTGCTGGCAGGACTCTCGAGGCTCATGATGAGGGAGTCTACCCGTGCTAGCTTCAGTTGCCTCTAGAACAGCACCGGTTAGCTATCCTTTGCGAGGTGGCCATGGTGGCGCTCGGAGAGTACTAGCCAATAAAAGAGCCACATCATGAGGGCCCTCACGCCTGGCGCGTGCGGGCCCTCATGCAGATCCAGGAACAACTTAAAAATTTGCTGTCGACAAGACAGTAAAAAGGAGTATGCTGTCTTTAGGACAGTAAATAATTGGTTGAGAAAAAGGAGAAATCATGTTTTTCGAAAGCAAAGTAGCTCTTGTCACCGCTTCCGGCGCCGGGATTGGCCGTGCCATTGCTCAGCGTTTGGCAGCCGAAGGGGCAGCTGTTGTTGTCTCGGATGTCAATGACGAGGCCGGTGCGGCAACTGTTGCGCTCATCGTAGAAGCCGGTGGCAACGCCGCCTACCAGCGTGCCGATGTCAGCTCTCCCGAGGACGTCACCGCACTCGTAGAATTTGCGGTGGAAACTTTTGGTGGACTCCACTTGGCAGTAAACAATGCCGGCATTGGATCCATGCCCAAGGAGCTGCAGGACCTTACCTTGCCTGAGTGGGACCGAACCATCAACGTCACCCTGCGCGGCACGTTCTTGTCCATGCAGGCTGAGATCTCACACTTCCGGGCCAATGGCGGTGGCAACATTGTCAACATCGCCTCAATTGCCGGGATCCGCGCCACGCCTCAGCTCACGCCCTACGGTGCGGCCAAGCACGGCGTAATCAGCCTGACCCGCAGCGCTGCTCTTGAAAACGCCCAACAGGGGATCCGGGTCAACGCAGTGGCCCCCGGAGCAATTGAAACGGCATCCCTGGCCGAGCTCCCGGAAGAGGCCAAGGCTGGCTACGCCGCTGAAGTCCCCATGCACCGCCTCGGTAAGCCTGAAGAAATCGCCAACGCAGTAGTTTGGCTACTCTCGGAAGAGTCTAGCTTCGTGACGGGCGTGGTGCTGCCAGTAGATGGTGGTACAAATGCCTAATGGCGCAGGCCACACGCCCGGAGATGAGGACAGGGCAGCTCTGATAGAAG
The DNA here is from genome assembly GCF_040547105.1 of Arthrobacter sp. UYCu511. Taxonomy (NCBI): domain Bacteria; kingdom Bacillati; phylum Actinomycetota; class Actinomycetes; order Micrococcales; family Micrococcaceae; genus Arthrobacter; species Arthrobacter sp. UYCu511. The sequence continues at coordinate 20,258 of NZ_JBEPPB010000011.1, read as the reverse complement.
CGCTCACGCGCATCATCAGCGAATGGTCAGCCCCGGACTTTCTGACTGGCGTAGTTGCCAGGGAAGGGGTTGAGTTGGATCCTGGGGCCATAAAAATGGTCACCATGCTCTCAACCCAAGGACCACAACGGCCCTCCCTGCTTTCCCGCAACATGGTCACCGGGCCCTCGAACGTCAGCAAGATCGCCCAGCGGCTCATGGCTGCCGGCCTAGCCAAAAAAATCTCTGATCCGGACGACGCCAGGGCTCACCAGTTTGCCCTGACAGAGTCTGGTTATCAGGTGGCCAGCACCTTTGTCCGGGCAGGAAGTGGACTAGTTGATGACCTGCTCCACGGCTGGAGCCCGACTGAACGCGATGAGTTGTTGCGATCCTTGCAAAAACTGGAACGCTCAACCATGGCGCTGGCAGCACAATTTCAGAACAAGACATCCTCCGGTTCATCGGAGCGCAACACCACAACACGCAACATCACAACATGAGGAGTGCAAATAATGACTAACGCAACTGAAACTTCCCGCAACTACATTGTCACCGGTGCCGGATCCGGTATTGGCCTGGCAACCGCCAACCTCTTGCGTGACCGCGGTGCCACCGTGGTGGGCGTGGACCTGCGCGGTGCCGATGTAGAAGCAGACCTCAGCACCTCAGCCGGCCGTAAGGAAGCTGCCGCGAACGCCCTGGCCGCAGCCGGTGGCAAGATCGACGCCATCATCGCTTGCGCTGGAATCTCCGCACCCATCCCGCTCACCGTGAGCGTGAACTACTTCGGTGTCACCGAATTCCTGGAATTACTCGCGCCGGAACTGGCCAAGAGCGCCAGCCCGCGTGCCGCCGTCGTCAGCTCCATGGCATCACTGCAGGCCAACTCACCTGAACTGGTGGACGCGCTGCTTTCCGGCGACGAGGCCGCCGCGGTGGCCGTGGGCACAGCACTGGCTGAGCAGGGCCCCGAAGCCGGCTACCTGAACTACCCCTCCAGCAAGCGCGCCTTGAGCCGCTGGGTACGCCGCGAAAGCATCACCCCCACCTGGGCCGGAGCCGGTATCCCGTTGAATGCCGTGGCACCCGGAACCGTTATTTCTCCCATGACAACCCAGCTGCTGGCCACCGAGGAAGGCCGCGCCATGGTGGATTCCCACGTGCCCATGCCGCTGAACTACCACTCGGAAGCGGTTGTCATCTCCCGCCTGCTGGCGTGGCTCACGAGCGAGGAAAACACTCACACCACGGGTCAGACCATTTACACTGACGGCGGCGCCGATGCCTCGCTGCGCGGGGACAACATCTGGGTCTAAGCCCCGCAGAGAGTCCGGACTCTCTGGAACTTAGCTCTGTAATAAAAAAATAAAGGAGCCGCAGCATCATTGCTGCGACTCCTTTATTTTGCCCGGACCACGTGGCGGTGCAGTCCAAGGCGTCGGCGTGGCTGGGCACGCCGGGTCTCAACGAACCGGTTACAAACCCAGTTCAGATTCAAAGGCGCCAGCGCCAAGCCGTGCCCGCACATGGCTCATGAAGCGTCCGGCGTCTGCGCCGTCCACAATCCTGTGATCGTAGGTCAGGCACAGGTACATCATGTGGCGGATGGCCAGTACATCATCCCCGTCCGGTCCGGTAACCACTACGGGGCGCTTGACAATGGCGCCCACACCGAGAATACCCACCTGCGGGGCATTGATGATGGGAGTGTCAAAGAGTGCACCCACCGAGCCGATGTTGGTGATGGAGAACGTTCCCCCGGACAACTCATCGGCCTTGATGGAACCGTCACGCGTCCGCGACGCCACGTCGGCAATGCCCGCGGCTAGTCCGGCCAGATTCATCTCCCCGGCGCCCCGCACCACAGGAACCAGCAGACCCTTGGGGGCGTCCACCGCGAAGGCGAGGTGCTCGGCGTCGTGGTAACTGATGGTCCCGGCAGCCTCATCAAAGGAGGCGTTGAGCATGGGGAAGGTCTTCAGCGCCTCCGCCACCGCCAAAGCGATGAACGGAAGGTACGTCAGGTTCACCCCGTGCGCCGCAGCGAAGGAAGCCTTGGCCCGGCCGCGCAAACGCACAATGTTACTCACATCCAGCTCATGCACCTGCGTCAGCTGCGTGGCCGTATCCAACGATTCACGCATGCGCTTGGCAATGACCGCACGGATCCGTGACGCTTTCACCGTGGTTCCACGCAGCGTTGCTGACGCGGCTGCGGGCGCCGTTGCCGGGACAGCAGGGACAGGCACGACGGCGGGACTTGCCGCGGGTGCCGACGTTGCCGGTGCGGCGGGAGCCTGGGCAGCTGCCGCAGCCTTCACATCAGCACCGCGGATACGCCCGCCAACACCGGTGCCGGTGAGCGTGGACAAGTCAATCCCATGCTGGCGGGCAAGCTTGCGCACCAGCGGAGTGACGTAACCTGCGGATACGTCGGCGGCGCTAGTTTGAGCCACAGCCTGAACCACCGGCGGAGCCGGGGTTTCGACAGGGACGGCCAGCGGCGGTGGAGCCGGCATTTTTGTAGGCGACGTCAAGGAGGCCGCAAGGCCGTCCACGGCCGCCGGCCGGGAAGTCGCCGGAAAATGCTGGTCCGCCTCCGCAGGTGCCGCAGCAACAGGTACCGCCGCAGCCGCAGGCACCGAGTCTGCAGGCGCGATGATGGCCAGTGTTGCGCCAACTTCTGCCGTTTGGTCCTCCTGGACCAGGATGCTGTGCAGGATTCCTTCGAAGGGTGAGGGGATCTCTGTATCTACCTTGTCGGTGGAGACTTCCAGCAGTGGCTCATCGATGGCAACAGGGTCACCAACGGATTTGAGCCAGCGGGTCACCGTTCCCTCGGTGACGCTCTCGCCGAGTGCCGGCAACAGCAAGGGCTCAGACATTCGTGGCCCGTTCTACTGTGATTTCACCGCGGCGCAGCAGCTTGCCGGTGGCGGTGATGCCATCGAGTTCATGGCCGCGCAGGAAGGTGCGCCGGACCACGCCGGAGAGGGCGCGGCCATCGTAGGGGGTAATGGGGTTCTTGTGCTTGAGCTTCGTGACGTCAACAATGAAGGCGTCGTCGGCGGCGAAGATGGCAAAGTCGGCGTCGTAACCGGGGGCAAGCTTGCCCTTCTTGTGCAGACCGACGAGGTCCGCCGGGGCCGTGGACATCCAGTGGATCACTTGCTCCAAGGTGATGCCGCGGTGGCGGGCCTCGGTCCAGATCAGTGACAGTCCCAGCTGGAGGGAGGAAACACCGCCCCAGGCAACGGCGAAGTCTCCGTTTTCCAGGTCCTTCAAGTCAAGGGTGCTGGGGGAGTGGTCAGAGACAATGCAGTCAATGACACCGTCGCGGAGTCCCTGCCACAGCTTTTCCCGGTTGGAGGCTTCGCGGATGGGCGGGCAGCACTTGTAGGAGGTGGCGCCGTCGGGGATTTCCTCGGCCATCAACGTGAGGTAGTGCGGGCACGTCTCCACAGTAAGCTTCACACCGTCACGGCGGGCGCTGGCAATCATGGGCAGTGCGTCGGAGGAGCTCAGGTGCAGAATATGCGCTCGGGCACCGGTCCAGCGGGCCCGTTCAATGACCTCGGCAATGGCCAGGTTCTCCGCGCCGCGGGGACGCGAAGCCAGGAACTTGCCGTACTGGTCCCCTTGGGCTGTGGGGGCACGGTCAATGGTGCGTGAATCCTCGGCGTGGACCAGCATCAGAGCGTCATAGTTAGTGAGCTCCCGCATGTCCTCTTCCATCTCATCTGGATCCAACGGCGGGAACTCGTCCACACCTGAATGCAGCAGGAAGCATTTGAAGCCGAAAACGCCGTTGTCATGCAGCGGGCGCAGATCGGCCTTGTTGCCGGGGATGGCCCCGCCCCAGAAGCCCACGTCAACAAAAGCCTGGTCCAGCGCAACGCTGCGCTTGAGTTCCAGGGCGTCAACGTTGACGGTGGCGGGGATGGAGTTCAGTGGCATGTCAATGATGGTGGTGACACCACCGGCTGCGGCGGCACGGGTTGCGGAGGCAAAGCCTTCCCAGTCCGTGCGGCCGGGCTCGTTGACGTGCACGTGGCTGTCCACGAGGCCCGGGATGAGGGTCTCATCATCAGCCAAATCAATTTCCGTGTGGCCGCGTAGCGCGTTGCCCAAGGGTTCCAACGCCATGACGACGCCGTTGCGGACACCCACTTCGCGGGCGGCAATGCCAGCGGTGGTGAGCACCCGCTTGCCACGAATGACGAGATCATACAGATCCGCGGTCTCGTGGCTTCCTGCAGGATTAGACATACGAGTTCTCCTCTTCCTTGCCTCTTGTGGCAAGCCGGGCGCCAATCGTGGCACCAATTTGTGTCAGCAGGGCGCCCGCATTTTTCATGCAGTGCTCCGTGTCGGCATTTAGATCTGTCAGGGCGTAGCAGTGGGCGAATCCGGCCCCATGCAAAACCTCGGGGGTGAGGGTGGTCCGTCCGCACACGGCTACCACGGGAATACCTGCGGCGCGTGCCGCTGTGGCAACTCCCATGGGTGCCTTGCCGAACAGGCTTTGCTCATCCAGGCTGCCTTCACCCGTGATGACCAGATCTGCTGTGCCAATCTTATCGGCCAGGCCTGTCAGTTCCAGGACCACGTCAATACCGGGCCGGCGCTTGGCTGAGAGCACGGCAAGTGCCGCATAGCCGGTGCCACCAGCCGCACCGGAACCGGGGGCGTCAATGGCATCTACGGCGGCAGTGCCCAAGGCATTGGCCATGACGCGGAAGTAACGCTCCAGGGCAGTTTCCAAATGTGCCACATGTGCCTCTGAGGCACCCTTTTGGGGTGCAAAGACGGCCGCGGCCCCATCGGGGCCCAGTAGCGGGTTATCCACATCGCTGGCGAGCGTGAACTGCACCCCGCCGAGGCGGCGATCCAATCCGCCCAGCTCGATGTTGGTCACCGTGGCCAAGGCCCCTCCGCCGGGTGGCAGATGCCGCCCGGCGGAGTCCTTGAAGGTGGCGCCGAGCGCGGCAAGCATGCCGGCCCCACCGTCGGTGGTGGCGCTGCCGCCAACACCTAGGACAATCTCGGTGCAGCCCCGGTCCAGGGCCGCCTTCACCAGCTGGCCGGTACCGTACGTACTGGCCAGCAGGGGTGAGGGCGTGCCGTTGTGCAGGACAGCCAGCCCGGAGGCGGCAGCCATCTCAATGACGGCTACCGTTCCGCGGACAGCGAAGTCAGCCTGAACTGATTCGCCGGTGGGTCCTTGAACTCTCTCAACGACCCGGGTGAAACCTGAGGCTGTGACGGCGTCAATGGTGCCCTCGCCGCCGTCGGCCACTGGCATCAGGACAATGCCCAGGCCAGGGTCAACTGAACGCAGGCCTTCGGCCAGGAACCGAGCAGCCTCAGGGGCGGAAACGGAACCCTTGAACTTGTCGGGGGCGAGGATGACGCGCATGGTTGCTCCCTAGCCCTGCAGTGCCAAGATGGCGGTGGGGGCGTCAGCTGCGTACTCGGCAATGTCTTCAATCTCGTTGACATTGTCCAGCTCGGTGCCCATGGAAATGTTGGTCACGCGCTCCAGGATGGCTTCAACAACTACAGGAACCTTGTGCTCTTCCATGAGGCGCTTGGCCTCGGCGAAGGCGGCAGCCATGTCCTCGGGGCGCTCCACGCGGATGGCCTTGCAGCCCAAGCCTTCGGCAACCTTGATGTGGTCCACGCCGTAGCCGTTGGTCTCCGGGGAGTTGATGTTATCGAATGCCAAGGAGACGTGGTAGTCCATCTTGAAGCCGCGCTGGGACTGACGGATCAAGCCCAGGTAGGAGTTGTTGACCACAACGTGGATGTACGGCAGGTTGAACTGCGCGCCAACGGCCAATTCTTCAATCATGAACTGGAAATCGTAGTCGCCGGAGAGGGCAACAACTGTCTGTCCCGGCTTGCCGCGGACAACGCCCAGGGCTGCAGGCAGGGTCCAACCCAAGGGGCCGGCCTGTCCGGCGTTGATCCACTGGCGCGGGCCGAAGACGTGGAGCATCTGGGCGCCGGCAATCTGTGACAGACCAATGGTGGAGACGTAGGTGGTGTCCGGGCCGAAGGCGGCATTCATTTCTTCGTACACGCGCTGCGGCTTCATCGGCACGTTATCGAAGTGGGTCTTGCGCTGCAGCGAGCCCTTGCGAGCCTGGCAGTCCTTGGACCAGGGGCCGTAGTCCGGCACGCTCAGATCTGCCTTACGCTCACGGGCGACCTCCAGCAATACGTCCAGAGCTGCGCCAGCGTCGGAGACGATGCCCAAGTCCGGTGCGAATACGCGGCCAATCTGGGTGGGCTCAATGTCTACGTGGACGAACTTGCGGTTGCCGCGGTAGGTGTCAAGGCCACCTGTGTGACGGTTGGCCCAGCGGTTGCCGATGCCGATGACGGTGTCAGACTCCAAGAACGTGGCGTTGCCGTAGCGGTGCGAGGTCTGCAGACCCACCATACCGGCGCTCAGCGGGTGATCATCCGGGATGGTGCCCCAGCCCATGAGGGTGGAGATGACGGGAATGTTCAGCAGTTCAGCCAGTTCAACGAGCTTCTCTGATGCGTTGGCGTTGATGACACCGCCACCGGCAACGATCAGCGGCTTCTCGCCTGCCAGCAGGATATCCAAGGCTTTACCAGCCTGCTTGCGTGTGGCGGCCGGCTTGTTCGGCACCAAGGGCTCGTAGGCATCAATATCAAACTCAATCTCGGCCATCTGCACATCGATCGGCAGATCCAACAGGACCGGGCCGGGGCGCCCTGAGCGCATCAGGTAGAACGCCTTCTGGAACGCACCGGGAACCTGGCCGGGCTCCTTGATGGTCATGGAGAGCTTGGTCAGGGGAGCTGCGATGGACTCGATGTCCACAGCCTGGAAGTCTTCCTTGTGCAACTTGGCAACGGGTGCCTGGCCGGTGATGCACAGCATCGGGATGGAATCGGCCTGGGCTGCGTACAGTCCGGTGATCATATCGGTGCCGGCGGGGCCGGAGGTACCGGTGCACACGCCAATGTTGCCTTCGGCTGCGCGGGAGTAACCGTCAGCCATGTGTGAGGCACCTTCCATGTGGCGTGCCAAGGTGTGGTTCAATCCACCATGGGCGCGCATGGCGGAGTAGAACGGGTTGATGGCTGCTCCGGGGAGACCAAAGATCTCGGTGGCGCCTTCTTTTTCCAAAATCAAAACGGCTGCATCTACGCTACGCATCTTTGCCATGGTATTGCTCCTTCAAAATGTGTGGGGCTCAGCCGCTGTGGGCCTGCCGGTACTGCGAGAGGGATGGTTCCCGCCGTCGAACGCTTCGACACTCACTCGACGGCGGGAGGTTTAGTGGGGATGAACCCGTGGGGCAAGGGGTTACTTGCGGCCCGAGGAGGCCAGTGCGGCCTTGAACAATCCGGAGTGATCCAAGGCGCCGTCGCCCTGGGCCACCATGGAGGTGACGAGCTGGGCAACTGCACTGCCAAGCGGAACTGTGACGCCTGCTTCGCGGGCTGCTGCGGTGACAATGCCCAGGTCCTTGTTGTGCAGGGCCAGGCGGAAGCCGGGGTCGAAGTTGCGGGCGAGCATCTTCGCACCCTTCTGATCCAGGACCTTGGAGCCGGCGAGGCCGCCACCGAGGACCTTCAATGCGGCGTCGGTATCTACGCCGTAGGCCTCAAGGAAGACGATTGCTTCGGAGAGGGCCTGGATGTTGACGGCCACAATGAGCTGGTTCGCAGCCTTGACTGTCTGGCCGGAGCCGGAGGGGCCAACGTGGACGATTGTCTTGCCGACGGCGTTCAAAACGTCCTGTGCAGCAGCGAAATCTTCTGCCGCACCACCAATCATGATGGAGAGAACTCCGTCAATGGCGCCCTGCTCGCCACCGGAAACCGGGGCGTCCAAGGGGCGGATACCGGCTGCTAGCGCATCTTCGGAGAGGCGCTTGGCCACGTCCGGGCGGATGGAGCTGGCATCGATCCAGATGGCACCCTTGCGGGCAGTGGCGAAGAGGCCGTCCTTACCGCTGACAACACCTTCGACGTCGGGGGAGTCCGGAACCATGGTGATGATGAATTCGGCATCCTTGACGGCGTCGGCGATGGAAGTGGCACCGTTGCCACCTGCTGCGACGAGCTTGTCAATGGCGCCCTGGCTGCGGTTGAAGCCAGAAACCGTGTGGCCGGCCTTGACGAGGTTGACTGCCATGGGCAGTCCCATGATGCCGAGTCCGATTACTGCAACGTTGCTCATAATGTGTCCTTTGCGTGAAGTGTGGAGGTGAAGAAGGAGGAGGCGTGGATTAGTTGGCCTGCTGGCGGATGGTCCAGCTGAACGCATCCGCTGCGGCGGACTTGTATTCCAAGCCGATGGGGCCCGCGTAGCCGAGCTCGCGGCTGCGAGTGATCCATTCGCCCAGCGGGAGGGTGCCGGTGCCGGGGGCTCCGCGGCCCGGATCGTCGGCGATCTGGATGTGGCCGAAGTCCTTGGCATGGTTTTCAATCACTGCCGGGACATCGTCACCGTTGACTGCCAGGTGGTAGAAATCTGCCAGGAGCTTGACGTTATCCACGCCCGCTTCCTGGGTCTTGGCGATGACTGCCAGAACGTCAGCAGCTCTCTTCAGCGGGTAGGCCGGGGTTCCGGAGACGGGTTCCAAAAGGACGGTGCCGCCAATCTTGGCGACGCCCTGGGCTGCGTAGACCAGGTTCTTCACGGCGAGCTCGTCCTGCTCCGCCGGGGTGTAATCGTCTTGACGGTTGCCGTAGAGGGCGTTGAAAGCCTTGGTTCCGAGGCGCTCGCCAATGCCGACCACGGCGTCAACGTTGTCCTTGAACTCGGAGCAGCGGCCCTTCCAGGAGACCAAGCCGCGGTCACCGCCGGGCATGTTGCCGGCGTTGAAGTTCAGGCCTGTGAGCTGGACGCCGGCATCGGTGATGGCGCGCTCAAAAGCGGTGAGTTCAGCATCGCCGGGAACGTTGGATTCGAAGGGCCACCAGAACTCAACTGCATCAAATCCGGCTGCCTTTGCAGCGGCCGGGCGTTCGAGCAAGGGCAGTTCGGTCAAGAGGATGGAGCAGTTCACGGTGTACGTCATTGTAGGTCCTTCCAAGGAATTCTTCATTCCATGCATTTCATATTGTGGAAATTAGTTTCTGCTTTATGAAAAGTCTAGAGAATGATGTGACCCACGTCAAGGGGAGTTTTCTCCGGTTCGACACACCCCAGTGCAGGGAGAGCCAAAAAAATGCGCCCGCCCCCCGTTCTTGCGCCCGGTAGACCGGGTGCAAAAATGGGAAGCGGGCGCATAAACCGCAGCGGCAGCTTAAGTCAGCTTGATTTGACGGTTCATGTCCTTGTACAGCAGGTAGCGGAATTCGCCCGGGCCGCCGGCGTAGCAGGCCTGCGGGCAGAACGCACGCAGCCACATGAAGTCGCCGGCTTCCACCTCAACCCAGTCGTTGTTGAGCAGGTACATGGCCTTGCCCTCCAGGACATACAAGCCGTGCTCCATGACGTGAGTCTCGGGGAACGGAATGACGCCGCCGGGCTGGAAAGTGACGATGTTGACCTGCATGTCATGTGCCAGATCGGAAGAGTCCGTGAAACGAGTGGTCTTCCATGCGCCGTTGGTATCCGGCATGGCAGTGGGTTCCACTTCAGCGTCACTGGTGACGAAGGAGGTGGCCTCATAGCCCTCAAGGCGCTCGTAGGCCTTGCGGATCCACTGGAAGGTGACAACGCCGTCGGAGACGTTTTCCAGTCCCCAGATGTCACCGGCGGCGAGGTAGGCGTAGCCGCCCTCCTCAAGCTGGTGAAGTTCGCCTTCGAGGGTGAGGTTGACCTTGCCCTTGGTGACAAAGATGACGCCTTCGACGCCGGGCTCGAACTCGGCGCGCGGGGCGCCGCCGCCGGGTGCAATCTCCACAATGAGCTGGGAGAAGGTGGTGGCGAAGCCGGAGATGGGGCGGGCCAGAATCCAGGAGCGGGTGTTGGAGAACCCCGGCAGGGTGCTGGTGACAATATCCGTCATGACGCCCTTGGGGATGACCGTGTAGGCCTCCTTGACAATGGCGCGCTCTGTGGTCAGGTGCGTTTGCGGCGGCAGGCCGCCTGCGGGGGAGAAGTACTTACTCATGAGTCAAGTCCTTTAGCGAGAGACGGTAGCGAGCCGGGGGTGAGCCAGCGCCGTAAGTTGGTTTTGGTCCAGGCTGGTCAGCGAGAGTACTTCCTCTGCGCTGGCAGCGCCACAGATAAGTCCGCGCAGGATGAAGTTCGCCAGGGCGCGTGCCGTGGCCGGTTCATCCATGACGGCACCGGGGGTCTGCGCAACATAGTTGCGCAACCGCACAGCAGCTGCGGGCAGCCCCTGACGGTAGAACGCGTAGGTTGCGCTGAAACGGCTGGGCAGCTGGGCCGGGTGCAGATCCCAGCCCTGGTAGTAGCCGCGCTCCAAGGAGCGGCGCACCAGGCGCCCGTGCAAGGCCCAAGCAGCCTCGGCGCCATCGCCCACAGGCATGATGTTGGTGGAGCCGTCGGAGAGGCGGATGCCCGTTCCGGCGACAGCTAACTGCATGACTTCCTTGGCGAAATCCGCCACGGGGTGCTCCATGGACTGGTACTGCGCTGAGATTTCCAGCGAAGCACTGTAGTCATAGGTGCCGTAGTGCAGGCCGCTGATGCGTCCGGGCACTGCATGGGCCAACTGGGCCACGGGAGAGGTGCCTTCCGGGCCAAGAATGAGCTGCGGGGTTTCCACCTGCACCTCAAAACGGAGACGCCCTGCGGGCAGAGAGTGAATTTGCTCTAGGCGGCTAACCGCGAAGTCCATGGCCTTGACCTGGTCCACCGTGGTCACCTTGGGCAGTGTCAGCACGAGCCCGTCGGGGAGCTCGCCTGCCTCGGCCAGGGCCGAGACAAACAGGTCCAAGGTGCGCACGCCGCGGGCCCGGGTAGCCAGTTCAAAACACTTGAAACGGATGCCGATGAACGGCGGTGCCGTTCCGGCGTTGACTGCTGCACTGACAGCCTTGCCAGCTGCCACTGCTGCAGCATCTTCTGCCTCGTCGCCGCGATCCCCGAAGCCGTCCTCAAAATCGAGGCGCAGATCTTCAATGGGTTCACTGGTGAGTTTGGCGGCCACCCGTGTTGCCACGGCCTCTGCCAGCTCGGCGTCCTGGCCCAGCAAGGTGCCGAGCTTTTCCAAACCACCATAGTTCTCGATGGCGGCCAGGCCCTGTGCGCCCCAGTCGGCGGCAAAAGTGGAGTTGAACTTATCTGCCGGAACGTAGACAGTGTGAACCGGCTGACGGCTGCCATCGTCGCCCGGGTAGTTGCGGTCCAGCAACTGATCCGTTGCGGCGCACGCAGCTTCGATGTGCGCCAAATCGGCGGCGTCTAGTGAAGGGGTAACGCTCATTCTTAGCCCACCAGTTCGTAGGCCGGAATGGTCAAAAAGTCCGTGTAGTCCTCGGAGAGGCAGATATCGCTGATCAGTGCGCTGGCATCCTTGTAGAACTTCTGGAAGGACTCCTCGCCCACTTCGCCGCGCAGCTTCTGCGTTTCCTCGGCGAGGATGGTGGTGACCAGTTCCCTGGTAACAACATTGCCGGTATCGGCGAGGGTGGTCTTGTTACGGATCTGCTGCCAGACCTGTGAACGGGAGATCTCCGCTGTTGCGGCATCTTCCATGAGGTTGTGGATGGCCACAGCACCGTTGCCTGAAATCCAGACGGCGGTGTAAGCCACGGCGACATATAGGTTCAGGCGCAGGCCCGCCTCTGTTGCCGTGCCTGCTGCGGAGGGAATATCCAGCAGCTGATCCGCGGTGACATTGACCTCGGGGCGCTGCTTGTCAAGCTGGTTCGGGCGGTCGCCCAAGACAGCGTCAAAGACTTCCTGGCACACGGGAACCAGGTCCGGGTGGGCAACCCATGAACCGTCAAAGCCGTCACCGGCTTCACGGGTCTTATCATTGCGAACCTTTTCAAACGCTGCAGCCGTTACCTCGGGCTCGCGGCGGTTAGGGATGACCGCGGCCATGCCACCCATGGCAAAGGCGCCGCGGGCGTGGCAGGTCTTCACGAGCAACTCGGTGTAGGCGCGCATGAAGGGGGCCGTCATGGCTACCTGTGCACGGTCCGGGAGGGTGAAGGCTTCGCCGGCATCACGGAAGTACTTGATGATGGAGAAGAGGTAGTCCCAACGCCCGGCGTTGAGCCCTGATGCGTGATCGCGCAGTTCGTAAAGGATCTCATCCATTTCAAAGGCGGCCGGGATGGTTTCAATCAACACGGTGGCGCGGATGCTGCCCTGGGGGACACCGAGGTAATCCTGAGCAAAGACGAAGATGTCATTCCAGAGGCGTGCCTCAAGGTAGCTTTCCATCTTCGGCAGGTAGTAGTACGGGCCCTGACCATTGGCAATGAGTGCCTTGGCCGTGTGGAAGAAGAGCAGACCAAAGTCCACGAGTGCACCCGAGGTGGGTGCGCCGTCGAGCAGTACATGGCTTTCCGTCAGGTGCCAGCCGCGGGGACGGGCCACAACAACGGCCAGCGGCGCGTCGGTGCGCAGACGGTACTCCTTGCCCTCGGGGGAGGTGTACTCCAAGGTGCCGGCAGCGGCATCCTTGAGGTTCAGGACGGCGTCAACAACGTTGGCCCAGAGCGGGGTGGAGGCATCTTCAAGATCTGCCAGCCATACCTTGGCGCCTGAGTTCAGCGCGTTGATAGCCATTTTGGCCGGTGAGGCAGGTCCTGTCATCTCCACGCGGCGGTCCGTCAATGCAGCAGGTGCGGGGGCAACCTTCCAATCACCTGCGCGCACAGAGGCGGTCTCCGGCAGGAAATCCAGCTTGCCGGTGGCGGCAACCACTTCCCGCTTGGTGCCGCGGGCAGCCAAGAGTTCTTCACGGACCGGGTTGAAGCGGCGGTTGAGTTCGCCCACAAATTCCAGAGCCTCGGGCGTGAGGATCTCAGCCGCCCGCGGGATGGGTGTGAGGTCTGTGACGGTTACTGACTGGGTGCTCATAGGGTGGCCCTCTCGGCGAGTGTTGAAGCGGCTGCGGAAGCCACTGCGGCGGCTACGTCCCCGGCTACGTGCGGGTCGAAGACGCTAGGAATGATGAAGCTTGCGTTCAGCTCGGAGGCATCGACTCGGTTGGCGATGGCCGTAGCTGCTGCCACAAGCATCTCATCCGTGATGTCAGATACGTGCGCATCCAGCAATCCGCGGAAGAATCCGGGGAACGCCAGGACGTTGTTGATCTGGTTCGGGAAGTCGCTGCGGCCTGTTGCAACCACGGCTGCGTACTTGGAGGCGATCACAGGATCAACCTCGGGGGTGGGGTTGGCCATGGCGAAGACAATGGACTTTGGGGCCATAGCAGCCACTTCGGCTTCGCCGATGACGTTGGGTCCGCTGACACCGATGAACACATCTGCGCCAACCACTGCCTCGTGGAGGGTGCCGGTGAAGTTCTCCGGGTTGGTGTTGTTGGCCAGCCAGGTGCGGTGTGCGTCAGTGTATTCTTCGCTGCGGTTGACGGCGCCGTTGCGTCCACAGGCCACAATGTTCTTTGCGCCCTGGGCCAGTAGCAGCTGGATGATGGCGTTGCCGGCGGCGCCTACGCCTGCCACAACAATCTTCACGTCTGAAATGTTCTTCTCAACGACCTTCAGCGCGTTGGTCAGTGCCGCGAGGGTCACGATCGCGGTTCCGTGCTGATCGTCGTGGAAGACCGGGATGTCCAGTTCTTCCTTGAGGCGGCGCTCGATTTCAAAGCAGCGCGGGGCGGCGATATCTTCTAGGTTGATGCCACCGTAGACCGGGGCCATGGCCTTGACGATCATGATGATCTCTTCAGTGTCCTTGGTGTCAAGGCATACGGGCCAGGCATCGACATTGGCGAACTGCTTGAACAGTGCGGCCTTGCCCTCCATGACGGGCAGTGCTGCGGCGGGGCCAATATCGCCCAGGCCCAAGACGGCGGTGCCATCGGTGACAACAGCAATGGTGTTGCGCTTGATCGTAAGGTTACGGGCAGCGGATGGATCCTCGGCGATGGCCATGCAGACACGGGCAACACCGGGGGTGTAGGCGCGGGAGAGGTCATCGCGGTTACGGATGACGAACTTGGAGTTGACCTCAAGCTTGCCACCGAGGTGCATCAAGAAGGTGCGGTCCGAGACGTGCTGAACATGAACGCCGTCAAGTGCTTCCAAGGCATCCTTGACTCGGTCAGCGTGGGCGTCGTCGGTGGTGTTGGCCGTGATGTCGACAACGATGCTCTCATGCTGGGACTCCACGATGTCCAGGGCTGTGACTGCGGCGCCGGCCGAAGCGGCTGCTGCTGCGAGCTCGCTGGTGACCGTGAAGTTGGAGGGAGCGCTAACGCGAAGGGTGATGGAGTTGCCGGGGCTAGGATTCGCCATTGAAGGTCCTTAAGGTAGGCCCGTGAGGGCGGTCGACATTTACGATTGTTCTCGTAGAATGGATATTATTATCTATCTGGTGGAAATTCAAGCCCTGCCCGCGTTTATCTTCCGCTGTGCGGAATGATGTATGTTGGGGATTTGGAACTTGAATACCATCATGCGAATTAATCGTTGAAATATACCCCTTAGTAGGAGACTGACCATGGCGGCAAAAGCTAGCGGCGGCGTCCAGTCCGTGGAGCGCGTCTTTGAACTGCTAGAGCTCATCACTGAAGCTGGTGGCAATGTGACCCTCAGCGAGCTCTCCTCCTCCACGGAACTACCCCTTCCCACCATCCACAGGCTGTTGCGCACTCTTGTGTCTCTGGGTTACATCCGCCAGCTTCCCAGCCGCAGGTACGCTTTGGGGCCCCGCCTGATCCGCCTCGGCGAAGGCGCCACGAAGCAACTAGGCGCCATGGCCATGCCGCAGCTGGATAGTTTGGTAAAGCAATTGGGAGAGACAGCCAACATGGCTGTGCTGGACACTGACATGGTCATCTACATTGCCCAGGTTCCCTCGCCTCACTCCATGCGCATGTTCACGGAGGTGGGACGCCGTGCGCATACTCACGACACCGGCGTGGGCAAGGCGCTGCTGGCGCAGCTTGAGAATGACGTTGTGCGAAACATTGTGACACGGACCGGGATGCCCACCCCCACCATCAAGAGCCACGGCACCATTGAGAGCCTGCTGGCAGATTTGGATGTTATCCGGGAGCGCGGTTACGCGATCGATGAGGAAGAGCAGGAAATTGGCGTCCGCTGCTTCGCCATGGCTGTTCCCGATGCACCCACACCGACGGCGATTTCCGTTTCGGGACCTGTCCAACGCGTTGATGAGTCCTTTGCCGAGCGGGCGGTTCCCATGCTGCGCAGGGCTGCGGCGGTCATTTCCGCCGAACTCAACCGAAACTAACGCGCAGCGAAGCGGCGCTTGCAAAACAGGCGCAAGCAGAGCAGGGCCGCTGCAGGGCCGCTGCAGAGCAGGTGAGGCTCCGTCAGAGCTAGCGCCCTTGGCCACCCGCTGTTTCCGGCATATGAAATTGGTTTCCCGTATGTTGTTGCGTAGCTCACAGTGCGATGTTAGTGTCATGACCATGTCTATGGCGGGCGCCCTTCGAGGTGGCTATCTACCGGGCTGTTCTTGAATATGTCCGAGTCTTGAATACGTCCAAGCGCAAACCGGTCCGTTGTTGTTTGCTTGCGCATCCGCCAAGACCAACGCCGCCGGTTGCCCCAATGACAAGGGAAGTCATCATGAAGAGCAACGAGAGCAACAGCCAGGATTTTCTGGCCCAGTCAGTAGATTTAGCCACGGCAAATGTTCTGCGCAAGGGCGGGCCTTTTGGTGCCATTGTTGTCACAGCGGACGGCCAGGTATTCGAAGGCATCAACCGGGTGACGGCCAATAATGATCCCACCGCTCATGCCGAAGTCACCGCCATCCGCAACGCGTGCGCTAGTTTGGGCACCTTCGACCTCTCCGGGGCCACGCTGTATACCAGTTGCGAGCCCTGCCCCATGTGCCTGGCTTCATCGTTGTGGGCACGCGTGGAGAAGATCTACTTTGCCGCTGACAGGCACGACGCCGCCCGGGCCGGCTTTGACGATGCCGCCTTCTACGAGTACTTCGATACGCCTGTGGAACTGCGTCCCCTGCCCGTGCGCCAGCTAGAGCCAGGGGCCGTGGACGCGTTAGCGCCCTTCAACGCCTGGAACGCGCTTGAGACCCGGATTGATTACTAGGCCCGCTCCATGAACCGGGGGTAAGGTGCCCGTGTGCGAATGCAGCATCCGTTTTCGCAAGGCGCTCATGGCCACATTTTCCCAGCTCTCCTAGGAGTGAATCATGGATATGAACACGATTGAGGCGGTGGTCCCCACAACAGATCCCGCCCAATGGCGCGCGGGTGATGCCTGGCTTGCAGGAGGTACGGTGTTATTTTCCTATGGCAGCGTCTCCATACGCCGCCTGTTGGATCTCACCACGGCCGGCTGGGTGGCGATCTCCAGCAACCCGGACGGGGTGGATCTAGCCGCCAGTTGTACTGTTGCTGAACTGTACGAACTGCCCACCCATGCGGGCCTGCCCAACAACTGGCCCGCACTGGAACTGGTACGCCAGTGCTGCGAGGCCTTTGTGGCGTCCTTCAAAATCTGGAACATCTCCACCGTGGGCGGGAACATCTGCACGGCACTGCCCGCCGGGCCCATGACAAGCTTCTGCTCCGCACTGGACGGGGTGGCGACGGTGATGACGCCCGCCGGCGGGCAGCGTCAGGTACCCGTGGCCGATCTTGTGGTGGGGGATGCCAGCACCTCCTTGGCCGCGGGGGAGTTACTACGTAGCATTCACCTGCCGGCCGCGGCACTGCGCGCCACAACGGCTTTCCGCAGGCTTTCCCTGAGTAATCTGGGGCGCTCCGGGGTGCTGTTGATTGGCAGGCTGGGGGACGAGGGCGGGCTGGTCATCACCGTGACCGCCTCAACGAAGCACCCCGTTCAGTTGCGCTTCGGTGCGGCGGCAGTGCAGCCGCTGGCCGGTGCGGCCGTGGTGCACGGCCATCTTTTCCCGCAGAATCCCCGTCCGGACGCAGCGGCGCTTCGGCGGGCTCTGGACGAGGCCATCCCCGGGACCCTGTACCACGACGACGTCCACGGAGATCCGCTCTGGCGCCGGGACATGACTTACCGGCTGGCCGAGGAAATACGGATCGAATTGCTGCAGAGCCACCTGCCGGACGCGCCGCTGGCGGATGTTTACTTGCCGGAAGGAAACTGAACCATGGCTATGGACATCAACGGAACACACCACGGTAATGAGCCACGACCCGGCCAATGCCTGCGCACCTTCCTGCGCGAAGAAGGCGCGCTAGGCGTCAAAAAGGGTTGCGACGGCGGTGACTGCGGTGCCTGTACTGTCCACGTGAACGGCACCCCCATCCACAGCTGCCTTTATCCCGCCGTGCGTGCGCAGGGTAAATCCATCACCACGGTGGAAGGCCTGGCCGACGGCGGCACCTTGCACCCCGTCCAGGAACAGTTCCTGGCTGCACAGGGCTTCCAATGCGGTTTCTGCACGGCGGGAATGCTCATGACGGCAGTAACCTTCGACCAGAAGCAAAAAGAGAACCTACCGCGGAACCTCAAGGGGAATCTGTGCCGCTGCACCGGTTACCGGGCCATAGAGGACGCTGTGCTCGGGGTGTCCACGGAAACAGAGCAAAGCTGTGGCGGGCATGTGGGGGACAGCCCGGGAGCTCCCGCCGGCCGAGCAGTGGTGACAGGGGCAGCCCGGTACACCCTCGATGTGGACCCCGCAGACTACCCCGGCCTGCTCCACATGAAATTGTTGCGTTCCCCGCACGCGCACGCCAAGGTACTCTCCATCGACACCACAGCAGCGCTGGCACTGCCTGGCGTGCGCGCCGTCTTCACTCACCACGACTCACCCGCACAGCTTTTTTCCACCGCCCAGCACGAGTTGTTCACCGATGACCCGGATGACACGCTCGTGCTGGATTCCATCATGCGTTATGTGGGTCAACGGGTGGCCGCCGTAGTGGCCGATTCCGTGCATGAGGCCGAAGCCGGCGTCCGGGCCCTGGTCGTTAACTATGAGGAACGCAACGCCGTCTTTGACCCGCAGGAGGCCCTGCGTCCGGGAGCTGCGGCAGTCCACGGAGACAAGGACGCCAAAGCCAGCCGTATTGGGGACCCGGTGCGGAACATTGTGGCGGAATTGCACACAGAGCTCGGCGATGTGGCGGCGG
The DNA here is from genome assembly GCF_040547105.1 of Arthrobacter sp. UYCu511. Classification (NCBI taxonomy): domain Bacteria; kingdom Bacillati; phylum Actinomycetota; class Actinomycetes; order Micrococcales; family Micrococcaceae; genus Arthrobacter; species Arthrobacter sp. UYCu511. The sequence goes on along the minus strand of NZ_JBEPPB010000011.1, from coordinate 2,052 downwards.
GCCTGGCTGGCGCCGACGTGCGCCATGAGGAAATTTACACAACTCAGCGGGTGCAGCACACGGCGATGGAGACGCACGCCGCCATTGGCACCCTCGACGCCGGTGGGCGGCTCAACGTGCGTTCCTCGACGCAGACCCCTTTTTTGACCCGGCGGGCACTGTGCCGTGTGTTCGGTCTGCCCGAGGAGGATGTGCGCGTTGTTGCAGGGCGTGTAGGTGGCGGATTTGGCGGCAAGCAGGAGATGCTCACGGAGGATATTGTGGCGCTCGCGGTGCTGGCTCTGCGCCGCCCCGTGCAACTGGAATACACACGCACCGAGCAGCTCACAGCATCCACCACACGCCACCCCTTCACCATCAAGATCGCTGCCGGGGCCAGAAATGACGGCACACTGACCGCCCTCGCTGTGGATGTGGTGACGAACACCGGCGCCTACGGCAACCATGCCCCCGGGGTCATGTTCCACGGCTGCGGGGAATCCTTGGCCCTCTATCAATGCCCCAATAAGAAGATCGACGCCCGTGCCGTGTACACGCACACCCTGCCCTCGGGAGCATTCCGCGGCTACGGACTGAGCCAGATGTTTTTTGCCGTGGAATCGGCCATGGACGAGCTGGCCGTTGCACTGGGCATGGACCCGCTGGAATTCCGCCGTCGCAATATGGTGCGGGATGGGACGCCCATGCTTTCGGCCTCGGAAGAACCGCAGGCAGACGTTCACTACGGCAGCTATGGACTGGATGAGTGTGTGGAACTCGTTGCCGACGCCTTGGCCCGCGGGGAACAACGGTATGCAGAGGCCGGACAAAATGATCTGGGTCCCGATTGGGCCGTTGGGACGGGTACGGCGCTGTGCATGATTGACACCGTCCCGCCGCGTGGACACTTTGCCCACTCCGCGGTGGAACTGTTGGCCGATGGCAGCTTTGAGGTGAGGGTGGGCACGGCCGAATTCGGCAACGGCACCACCACAGTCCATGCCCAAATAGCGGCGACGGCGCTGAACAGCCGCGCCGACCTTGTCTCTGTTCGCCAATCTGACACTGACCTGACTGAACATGACACAGGAGCCTTTGGTTCCACGGGTACCGTGGTGGCGGGCAAGGCCACACTGTTGGCGGCAGAGGAGCTGGCGGTGCAGATCACCAAGGCGGCGGCAGCAATGAGTGGAACCGCCGCGGCTGATTGCACGCTGGTGCCAGATGGTGTTGACTGCGGCGGGACACTGCTGCCCCTGACCAGAGTATTTTCGTTGGCGGCGTCCAACAAGCAAAGACTGTGCGCAGATGGGCGCTGGGGTGGGACACCCCGTTCGGTGGCCTTCAACGTCCAAGGCTTCCGGGTGGCCGTCAACACCGGGACGGGAGAATTACGCATCCTTCAAAGCGTGCAGGCAGCGGATGCAGGGGTGGTGGTCAACCCGAGGCAATGCCGAGGCCAGATCGAGGGCGGGATAGCCCAAGCTCTAGGCGCTGCCTTGTATGAGGAGGTATTGATTCGCCCCGACGGGTCGGTGGCCTCAGACATCCTGCGTCAGTACCATATTCCTACCTTTGCTGACGTGCCGCGCAGCGAAGTCTACTTCGCCAGAACCCATGACACAGTGGGCCCGCTCGGTGCGAAGTCCATGAGTGAAAGCCCGTTTAACCCTGTGGCACCGGCCCTGGCCAACGCCATCCGCAATGCTACGGGTGTGCGCTTCACCTCGCTGCCGCTGGCCCGGGACGTGATTTATCTTGGGTTGAAGGCAGCCAGAGAGAGTCAGGGCGTGGAATAGTAGCAAGCACAAAAGCAGCCGCCCGGTCCACCGTTTTGGTGAGACCGGGCGGCTGCTTCTATGAGGAGTGCGAGGGTGATTCGGTGGGTGGGGCCCCGCGCCCGTGGGGCGGGTGTGGGTGGGCCCACGCCGGCGAGGGTGAGTCGGTGGGTGGGGCCCCGCGCCCGTGGGGCGGGTGTGGGTGGGCCCACGCCGGCGAGGGACCCGTTTTATCTCGCGCTTAGCGCGGGATAAAACGGGAGCCGGTGGGGACTAGCCTTCGCCGCCGGCGTTG
>NZ_JBEPPB010000010.1:0-160230 GCF_040547105.1 Arthrobacter sp. UYCu511 | reverse complement strand
ACTCCCCGCCGCCACAAAGACCGAACTCTCCCGCCTCAAACCCAAACGAATCATCATCCTCGGCGGCACCGGCGCCCTCAACAACACCGTCCAAAGTGAGCTTGCCCTGTATGTAAGGTAACTGGAACCAAAAGGCAGCCTAGGCTACTTTTGGAGATCTCCGCCGATTGGCGATCCGGGCAATCGCTTCCTGCCAAACCACAAGTTGTGATTCGGCGGACAGCGGCTTGGCCGCCGCGTCGGCTGCACTTTTCCACCCGGATACTATTTCCGGCGTGAGTGACTCGAGGGTGGCGTGTAAGGACTCCACGGTGAAGTCCGCGGCAACCGTACCAATCCCATACTGCTCCACAATACTCACCATGGCCGGTGAAGGTCCGATAATAAGTCCATTGCGTGCCTGGACAGATTCAAAGAATTTATTGGGGAGCGCATTTTGCAGATTGAAGGTCGAGTTTGGCAGAAAACACATGCCAACATCGTAATTTCGCATGAGCGGAACGAGCTGTTCGTAGGGGACGGTTTCCAAAAATTTGACGTTGGGAACCGTGTCGGCCAGTCTTTTAAGCTCGTTGACATAGTCAGGCTCGTTGGGCATGACAACAAAATCAAGTTGAATTTCATCGCGAACACCCCTCATGGCCTCGATGATTAACTCGATTTTGCGATAGCGCTGTCCGGCACCACTATAGATGATTTTAATTGCGGGCCCTGTCGGGGTCACCTCCGATGCCGAATACGGGGCAGCATTAGTCACCACGTCAACGTCCACGCCGAATTTCTTGTGGTATTCATCGGCAATGCCTTGGGACACGGTTGTAACGGAACGGGCTGCAGGTAGATATCGGCGACAAATCCATCGCATAAATGGAGCCACGAAAAGCCGCCACTTTTTGTCGGATTCCTTTTCACTGGGCGCATACTCATGCAGATCAGAATGAACGCCCAACAACGGTTCCAGGTCCAAGGCCAACGGGAGCGTGTTCAAGTCGTTGGCAATGACAATATCGAAATGCCGGCGGGGAAGGAGTTTGCGGGCCTCCTGCACGGCAGTCATTCCGTTGTACACCCGGGTATAATGCCGACTGATGAGTCCCACCTTGTCGGAGGACCACCCGCGAACATCAGCCGAAAGCTCAAAGTGCTCAGCGACCCCGTCCGGGGCCGCCCCATAGGCACAGGTACTCACTGCGTATTTTCCCTTGAACAATTCGACCTGCTTGAGCACCCTAGGGTCCGATCGGATGGGTGAGAAAGACAGGATCAGCAGTGAAGGGAGTTTCGTCATGTAATCCATTATGTCCGATGGAGGGATGGCCTTAGAAAATCCTTCTGAGCAGGGGCACGCGCAGGCCCGCCAGCGCCACGGCGAAACTTGCGGCCAGCGTCACAAAATACGCCACCGTCAACTCACGCAGCGAATTCTCCGTGGACACCGACGGCACGTTCAGGCGGATTGCTTCGAAGAAGACCAGGTGCACCAAAAAGACGCCGAATGTGGCGTTGGACAATGCCCGCAGAAGCACTCCGGTTCTGCGTGGAACATTCACGCCCTCCATGAGCGACAGCGCGATGACAAATACGCCGAATGACATCAAGGAAACCAACAAACCAAAATAAGACTCGTTGACGAATATGTCCAGCAGTGGCAGTAAATTCCTGTTGCCATAGTGCCACACAGTGAACGCCGTCAGGGCACACGTCAAAGCAGTAACGGACAGCAAGCCAAGTCCCTTGAGCCGGACATTCCTGAGCGCGTACCCTGCGACGAAGTAGCCAACGTACGGGATCCACATTGTGAGAAAATTTAGGCTCACAGAACGGGAAACGCCATAGTGGCCCAGAATTCCTGGCATCATGTAGGCAAGGGTGGTGACGCCGACCAAAACTCCGGCTGTCGCCCAAGAGCGGCCCTGACCGCCGCTGCGCAAAAACGTACTGAGGATGGGCGCTACGGCATAGAGGCCAAGGACGATCCACAGGAAGTAAAGCTGGGTAAAAACTGAACTGTCATACAACATTTGCAGAACACGCCCCGTGGGCAATGTTTCGTGTCGCATCCAGATTCTTACGCCAACAATATAAACCAGATTCCAAACAATCAGGGCCGGTATGATCCTCGTGGCCCGCTTCCGGTAAAACTCCATGGGCTTTTCAGCGACCTGCCGGGAACCGAGCAACAACGCGCCAGAAATCATGATAAATACCGGAACGACCCAGATGGCAGCAATATCTATCGTGGTAACAATCCACCAGGTAGTCCCCGATTTCGGGTTGGCGCCCACCCGCAAGCCAAAAACGTGAATCCCCACCACACCGCAAATGCTGACGATGCGCAGTATGTCCAGCCCGTAGTTGCGCGGAGGAGTTCCCGTACCGTCAGCGATTGCCACGGATTTGGAAGTTTCAATTCCGGCAGGTTTGCTCATTCGGCGGGAGCCCCGGCGGGCCCCGACTTTGACGCGACGTTGTGGGAATCAAGCTGCTGGGCAATTGTACTCGGTGCCTGTGCCATGCTGACGTCATCCAGGGCAATCCTGCGCGATAGCTTGGTCATCGTAGTTTCCATATGGCGGAAGCGCTGGTAGGTGGTAGCCATGAAGACTAAGAAACTAACGATGAGCCCGTACAAGACCAAGTCTGTGCCTCGACCAATGCCAAACACCCGCGCGAGCTGCGACAGCAACCCGGGGAAGAAAATCGAGAACGCTGCAACGCAGGCAAACAACACCAGCATCATCCGTCGGATCGCCAAATGACGTGCATTCGATCCACCCCGCATAAGCGCCAGTGAAACGATGATTACTGCAAGGACAAGAACTATCTGAACAACTATTTGCACAATGTCACCTAAACAAAAGGTCGGCGATAATATTGACTGAATTCAACAGGGATTGCCCCTTGGCCTTGGAATAATCGGTGTAGATGATCTCCACAGGATGCTCCACCCATCTGGGCTTCATCTCGGCAATCTGGTGAACCAGCTCGGAGGCGTGTGCCATGCGGTTTTGCGTTAGGTGGATCCCTTGGGCGACATTTGGACTGAACGCCCGGAGTCCGTTGTGGGCGTCTGTCAGCGCCAATCCAGTAGCCATCCGCGACTGCACAGCTGCGGTACGAAGCACCAGTCGCTTGGCCAGGGACAATTTCGTACGCTTGTCCAAGAAACGGGATCCCAACACTATTTCGGCTTCACCTGACTTGATGCGCTCAGCCATCGCCTGCGCATCGACCACCCGGTGCTGTCCGTCGGCATCGAAAGTGACGATGCACTCCAACTCGGGGTCTGTGAGTGCGTACTCGATTCCGGTTTGTAGGGACGCACCCTGGCCAAGATTAACTGGGTGCTGAACCACAACAGCCCCGGCAGCACGGGCTACTTTTTGGGAACCGTCGGTGCTGCCGTCGTCGACACAGACGACGTACGGGAAAACCTCTCGCAGCCCCGTAATGACGGTGCCAACAACTGACGCCTCGTTATACATGGGGATAACTATCCAAGTTCGACTCACCTCACAAGTATCCCATAGCCTCCTCAGGCACGGTGAATCGGCCTGTGCCAGGCGCGGCCCACCTAGCACAGGCGCTATTGGGCAGCCAACGATGGTCTCCAGTGTTGAAGGACTCGCTCCACCTTCAAGTCCAAGAAATATCGGACATTGCTTTCCACCCGAAAGTTGTCCCGGAATTTCTTGGTAAGCAGCCTGTCCAAATGGCGGGCCCGGGCAAAGTTTTCAAGTTCTAAAATAAACCCCGTCGTATCGCCTGACATTTTCGGCACGGCAGCGAGCAGCGAATGGTCCGCCCGGCACAGCGCCGTCGAAAACCGGGGGGCGGCGTTTTCGAGGGCAACCAGAATTTCTTGCACTGCAACTCCGTCCGGTCCCGCCCAGTCCCACGCCGTTCCTCTCGTGGACATGGCGGGAATGACATGAATGCGTGCCATCTTGATGGCGATTGAGCGGCGTGACGCCAGCGGGAACGCCGCGAACCAAGACTCTTTGAGTACACCGAAAAATGCCTCGAATTCTTGGTGAAGTGGCAGCATCCGTTGAGTGACCCGTTCCTGGGCGTCCTCACCAATGATGTAGTGCCGGCCAGGTCTTCCCATCGAAATACGGTTTCCCCCGAACCACAAACGCAGAGAGAAGGAAACATCCTCCCCGGTTGTCAACCCTTCCGTGAACGCCAGCGCCTGCTGGTGCAGCGTTGTACGTCGAAGCAGCCCCAACGGGGCGGTCCTGTAGGCAACACGGTCCCGCACAGGATCCAGCACAAACCTGCGGAGCCCACGAATACGAGGCGTTCGCACGGAACGACCGCTTTGAAACTTCAACGGAGCCAAGACGGCATCCGCGGAGCTAGTTCTTGCCTGGTCCACCCAGGCACTCACGGCCTCAGATTCCAACATGTCGTCCGAGCCCATGACACCGACAAATTCGGCGTGGGCGAGTTTGAGACCTGCATTGAATGGACCGGCCGGAGAACGGATTCCATCTACGTATTTGACTACCTCCACCAGCTCGGCTGGGCATCCGACCAACAGCTGCCGCAGGTCCTCAACCTCAAGGCCATGGCCCACCACGATGACTCGGACTTGACCGGGTTTTCCAGCCGCCAAGGCTGAGAGCACAGCCCGTTTTATGGGGCGATTCAACTGGTGAACTGCGATGATGATGTCAGCGTCAGGGATGCTTGAACTGTGATTCATCTGCGTTTTCCTCGGCTACGGTCATTCGTGCGGGATTCTGGCAATGCTGCTGCCGGGCCTCTTTTGCGCAACGCAGCCATCATGGCAAAAGGACCATGCATAAGCTCCGCGCAGGAATGCTGCCTGAGATTCCACACGGCCCGGTCCGCGGCAGTGTCAGCAGAAACGACGACGTCAGCGGCGCACAGAAGCCTCACCGCGTCGCGTTGCACCGCGACAGATTTGGCGACCCGCCGGGAATATAAGTTGTCCCGCAGCAACCGGCCAACCACGCCAAAGACCCCCTTCCTCCGACTCAAGGGAGTAGTAAGTCTGTGGAGGGTCCCCCCCGAGCCGGGCGTCAACGACATTAGGGTGACGAAGGGGCTCGGTGAGACTACCGGTTGAGAGCCATCATCCACGAACAGCACTACAGCGCGCAAGCGTGTCGCGTCTCCGTCTAGGGCTACCAAGGCCTGATTCCACAATCCATCCAAGGCCGTCTGTGGATGTGATGCCAAGCCGATAACGATGCCTAGGTCGATAACATTCACCGGTGTCATTCCAATTCCTTTGCGATTTTTGGCGGACTTGTCTGGGTCTCGGCGGCCATCATGACTTCCAGTTCCTCAACCACAGGGTCAAGTGCCCTGTTTCGGGCGAAGGTTTGTCCGAACTGCCACGCCTTTTCCCACAACTGCGCGTCGGGGGTCGCCATCGCATTGGCGCATTGGAGGAGCGCCGCGGCAATGCTCTCTGGCCGCAGGTCTGCAGCGGGAAACCAGAGTGGGTACTCTTTAAGCATCTCGGTGGCGGCACTATCAAGGTCGTGGATGGACACAATTGGCTGTCCTGTGGCCAGGTACTCTGCGGTTTTGCCGCCGGTGACAAATTTGCCGGGAGGCAGGATCAGCAGCAGTGCATCAACGCTGCGGTAGAACTCCCCCACATCCCGTTTGGAAATGGGGCCCTCGTAGGCAAGTCCCAGGTGCACACCGGAATTAAACGTCGCCAGCACGTCCGCCGGGACCAGACCGGTTGGGCTCAGCTTCCCACGGAACACTGCTTCCGGCCCTGGCTCGGTCCAAGTGCCGCAGGCCAAGTCCCAGCCGGCAAGAAATTCTTGGAGGGGCACCGCTGTATATTGCAGTGTTCCCAGATATCCGAAACGTGGCGGGCCAGGGCGGCTGCCCACCCGGGGGCGGGCATGACCCCGCTGGGGGTCGAATCCGTTGGGGACAACCCTCATGAGCTGGGCCACGTCCGGATACCTACGTGCATATTCTGCGCTAATGGGTTCATTGACAAACCAGACTTGCACCGCATTCCGAATGTAGTCTGCTTCGAGAAGTCCCTGACTGGACTCCGCGGCAAAATTCTGCGCCCCAGTGAACGTATTGAAGGCCCACGCGTCGCGGTAGTCAAGTACATACGGCACGCCACCCAAACTACGGGCCACTTTGAAGGATGTGTACGGGCTGGCCGACGCCATGACCAAGTCCGCAGGATGCGCTGCATGGATAGAACGGGCCGCCTCAATAGCGGGATCGAACCACAGGCTGTGAAAGTCTTCCGGAAAGTCTCCCCGGTGGCGTCGGCGGAACAATTCCTTCCACAGGTATGGTGCCTCAATCCTGAAGCGGCTAAAGCGTCTAAGGTCACGTCTGTTGGGCTCCTCGGAACCGCCATCGCCCACGCGGACCACCTGCACGCGAGGGTCAATGGCCCCGACCAACCCTTGGTCGGTTCCGGATATCTCCGACCAAATTTCCTCGGAGAGAGTCAACACCGTTACGTCCCAGCCTTTTTCAACAAATCTATTGGCCACCGCCGTGCAACGGTAAACGGATGAAGCTGTGCTGGGAGGGAAAGAAAAAGCAATGTATAGCAGGTGCGGCTTATGTCTCACGATGCCCCCAATGTCTTGGCATATCCGGCGTTGATCCTGGGAAGCAGCGCCGTGGCCGCATGATTTCGCAGGATGTAGCCTGGGCCGTCAAGTTTGGCTGAAAGCGCCAGCGGATCCGCCAAGGACTCCAGGACTGCTTGGCCAACATCGGCCCGCTGAACTCTGACAGCTGCCACGTCATCGGGATATCCTTGGACCTGGTCGGCGAAAATGGTAGGCACACCAATGCCAATCGCCTGCAATTCACTTGCAGCAAGAATTCCCGCAACTTGGCCAACTACGACGTGGGCGGTTGCCAGTTCCTGCAAAAATTTTGCCTTCGACATTTGGGGCAGGAGCCGAACTCCTAATGCCTCTGCTTCCGACGCACGGTCACCCCAGCGAAGCCCCAGAATGTCAACATCGTTGGGTGACAGGGCTGCAACCACGTCGGCAGCCGTTTTCAGCCAAGCGTCGCCACCCTTGGATTCGTCCCACCTCGATGCGAAAAAGACCCGTGGCTTCTGCGCTGGAACCCACATTGGGAGCTCGTCCATGTTCAAAGGAACCGGGAAGTACTCCGCATCGGCCCGAGCACTCTCTGCCTTTTCTCGTAAATCCGGTGTTGTATACCACACGTGGCCGGCCAGGTCGATGTCGGCCTTTATAGCGTCATGACTCCCAGCCTGCCAATAGCTCTGCCGAATATCTGTCCCATGCAGGGTGAGCGCGTAGGGCCGGTTGAAGGCGCCACGTGCCCACTTTGCACGGCCACCCATGTGCACATGCCACAGCTGAGTTCTCGGGAACGCCGTGGCTTGTTCCAATCTAAAGCGGTAGTAGTCGAGCTTGCTTCCGCCCCTAGTCCACGGCCCTTGAATTTGCTTCCAAGGTTCACCCTGTTTCCGCCCAACCGCGACGATTGCCCTGCCAACATCTGCGCAATCGAAAAGATGTGTTGCGCGAATTTTCGTAGTCATGATTGTAATCTTCTCATTGACAGACCCCTGGAGGCAGATTCCTGGGCATGGTGCTTATCAGAGAGTCCAGCAACTGGGCGAACAGTCAGGGGCCCGTGGCCGGACCTCCTCTTTCGGTTCGTGGACCAAATGCCCAACCACGTAGAATGGAATTAACCACCCCCTCTGCCGTACTGGAGCCTCCATTGAATCACCTGCGACGTACCATGCGTGAGTTGCTGCCACTCCTGCCAGCCAACGCACGGCGCTTTCTCATTCTTTTCGCTGTACTTTCCGCTGTTTTGGCCCTGCTCGACTCGGCTGCACTCGGTGTGTTTGCACTGGTGCTGAACCAGATCCTGCAAACCACATCCGGCGGTGAGATGACATTGCCTGTTCTGGGCACGTTCTCCCAGGAGGTGGGTGTGTTCGTGCTGGTCGGCGCCGCACTTGTGATGATCCTCAAATCTTTCCTCAATATCTGGCTGCAGTGGATCTCAACACGCAAATTCGCAGACTACGAACTCGAGATCGGCACCATACTTTTCCAAAGCTACATCCGAGCTCCCTGGACGGAGCGAATGAAACGTTCCTCCTCGGAACTCGTCCGTATGATTGACGTCGGGATCGCAAACACTGTTTCCGGGGTTCTGTTCCCGGCCGTTGCACTGCCGGCCCAAGCGTTGACGTTCGTCTCAGTACTTTTAGTTCTCATTGGCGCATCCTGGCAGACGGCATTGGTCACCGTCATTTATCTGAGCATCATTGCCGCGTTCTTGTACCTTTGGTTGACGAAAAAGTCTTATGTCGCCGGCCGCATCAACCGTGATGCCAGCAGCAAAATGGCCAAGCTGGTCACTGAAATGCTTGGCGCCTTGAAGGAAATCACGTTACGGGATAAAGCTGAGGAGGTTGGTGACGTTGTCATGATCAGCCGAGAACGGACGGCACGCTCACGCTCAAACATTCGCTTCATGGGCACTGTGCCAAAATTTGTGGTTGACATGGCCCTCATCGGCGGATTCTTGCTCATCGGCACCGCCGGCTACCTCGTTGGAGGCATGACCGGAGCACTCTCGTCCGTGGCCATTTTCGGTTTGGCCGGGTTCAAGATGGTGCCTGCGCTGACTGCAATGCAGTCCTCACTGACTACAGTCCAGTCCACCCTTGCCTACACCGAGACAGTCATCGGCGACATTCGTGATGCTCAGGCATACCGTGAGAACGCTGAGAAGTTGGGCCGGCAACCGATTGTGGGCAAGCCCAAAATGCTGGAACTCAAGGACGTCGAGTTCACCTATCCAGGCTCGGTGCAGCCCGCCATCCGCGCCATCAACCTGTCATTGCCTCTGGGAACCTCTCTGGGTGTCGTTGGCCAGTCCGGCGCCGGCAAGTCAACACTCATCGACATCTTCCTTGGCTTGCTCACACCATCCGCTGGCACCATGACACTCGACGGGGTGCCACTGGAAGACGTGCTCTTCGATTGGAGAAAGCATGTGGGCTATGTGCCCCAAGACGTATCAATCTTCGATGGCACCGTGGCACAAAATGTTGCTTTGTCGTGGGGCGATGAAGTGGATGAGGTCCGTGTTCGGGCTGCACTCGAACGCGCCCAGTTACTCGAAACCATTGAAGCTAGGAAGGACGGCATACGCGGACGCGTTGGAGAACGTGGCCTTGCCTTGTCCGGAGGTCAACGCCAACGCCTGGGAATTGCCCGCGCCCTATATTCGGACCCACTGATTCTAGTCATGGATGAGGCAACAAGTGCCTTGGACACAGCCACAGAAGCGGCCGTTGCCGCCGCCATCAACAGTCTCCACGGTGAAATGACCGTTATTTCAGTTGCTCACAGGCTGTCAACAATTCGAAACAATGACCAAGTGTGCTTCATGAAGGAAGGTACCATCGTTACACGTGGATCGTTCGAAGACGTAGTCGCGGAAAATTCTGATTTTGCGGAGCAAGCCGCGTTGGCCGGACTGCACAGCAACAACACTGCACCCCTCGTCATTCGTAACTAGGCGGAGGCCGCGCGTCGGTAGATCTCCTGCAGACGCCCAACATAGTTGTCGGCACTGTATCTCGGCACCGCCCAGTCCCGTCCGGCCAACCGGGAACTAGCTTCAAGGGGATCACTCACCGCCTCGAGGACCTGCTGTACCACCTCAGCCACTGTGCCTTCCATGACGGGTGGCACGGTACCGTCGTCGGGTCGGGGCAACCGGGAACCCAATGCTGCGACCGGGACGCCCATGCACAACGCTTCAAATTCACTAGTGGAAAAGTAGTTGGAAGCTTGGCCGATGCCAATGGCTGCGCGTCCAAGCAGTTCATGATACCTAGGTTGTGGCATCTTCTCCAGCAAGCGTACGCCCCGTGATTGAGCCTCTTGAGCACCTGGTCCCCAGTTGAGTCCCACCAGGTCTGCCTTGCCCTTGAGCGCTCTGAACAATTCCGCTGCCAGACCCAATTGCCGTTCCATGCCTTTGTCATCATCCCAGCGTGAAATGAACATGACTTGGGGCTGCGCCGAGGGGGTCCATTGTGGCAGCTGAGCAAGATCCACCACGGACGGAAAAAATTCGGCGTCGGAGCGCGCCATCCGGGCGTCAATTTCGTTGTCCGTGTTGGCGTACAACACCTGAGCGGCACCGTCGATGGCCCGCTGAATTTCATCATGGAACCTGGGATCCTTCCACTGCCGGCGAATGTCAGAACCGTGCAAGGTAAGGACATACGGACGCTTGGGCATTGCGCGTTCCCTGATGAGCCTGACGCTGGTCCCGTAGTGGACATGCACAATCTCGGCGGCGTGGAGCCGGGACATCCTGCGAATCACATAGGGAACAAATCGGGCTTTGGCCAGCAGCGGATTCTTCGGTGCCGCCGTCATGGGTCTGACTTGTTCCGGTGGCAGGTAATCCCAGCTGATGCCGACCCTCTTAGCCGCGCTGACCATGGATCTGGCAACGAAAGCGCAGTCGTTGAACTGAAGGACTTTGGGCTCTGGTCTCATGAAAGTGCTCCTCTGGCAGCGACGGGTCGCCAATAGTATCTGGACACGGACGGCTATGCGCGGATCAGCGCCTCAGCGTAGGCCTCATCCATAAGACCGCCGATGGTTGACGGAGAGAATCGGCTGCGAATGGGTGCGGCTATGTCGTCGGCGGACACGCTCCGGAATGCCTCCACGGCGTCCATGACTGCACGGCCGAGGGTTTCCGGAAGCGCATCGTCCACCAACCGGCTGTTGGAATCATTAACGTAGTCACTGAATCCGCCCACCCTAGTTGCAACCACGGCCCGGCCGGACGCTAAGGCTTCCGCAGCCGAGGTAAAGAAGTTCTCCTGCGCTGTGGGCAGGAAAAATAAATCTGATGCTGATAGGTGGGCTGCAACTTCTGAGGGGCGCACGGATCCGGCTAAGTTGACATTGCCTTCCAGCCCCAGCCTTGCGACCAGTTGCTCGCATTCACTGTACAGGGGCCCGTCCCCCACCCACGTCAACTGAACGGCAACACCTTGGCTGCGCAGCCAGGCAATCGTTTCAATCGCGACAAAGGGGCGTTTTCTGGCGACCAGTCCCCCCACAGCTACCAGCTGAAGAGGGCTGCCAAAGCGCGCAGGAACCACCGCACCACGTCCCTTGATTACACACGGAACCACTTTGGCGGCGCGGGGGCGGGCGAATCGCTGCATTTCAGTAGCCAACTGGTGCGTGACGCCCGTCACTACGTGTGGGAATGTCAGGACACGTCGCAGTCCGGACAGCTTCTCCCACAAGGGTGACACACTGGCCGGGTTGACCACTCCGTTCCAATGTTCCGTGTGCACCCAAGCCCGCCCGCGGCATGTAGCACTTCCAATCACCCATGCTGGCAGCGCGGTCATGATGCTGGAAAAGGCCATGGTGTGTATGACATCCGCCCACTTCATTTCGTGCACCAAAAGCCGGTGGCACATCACCAGCGTGCTCGGTCGCCGTGGGTCTGCGGCAATCCGGTGCACGGGCACCCCTTCCCATACCTCACTCGTGGTCAGGGGCATTGCGAGGGTGGCGCCGAGCCTGACATGAACTACGCGGACTTCGTGACCCTGCCCCCGAATCGCCTCTACATGTTCGGCATTGAACGGGGCCTCGGCGGGATTTTCCTCATGTGGGTACCACGTGGCAATGACAAGAATCTTCATGCGTTCCTTCGGATGTCATGGGTGAAAGTGAGCTTCAGCGGACCAGCGCCGACGCGCTCATGAACCTTATCGGCGCCTCAGGATGCAACCACTGGGAAATATTTCGAGGCATCCACGTGTGCGGATTGGTAAACTTCCGCCTCCTGGTTGTGAGCCGCTTCATAACGGCAGGATCAATTTCCACGTGCAAGATAGCGTCCAACACGTCACGATCAGCTCCGGACAGCGGCCTGATGGCACGCGGGGCAGCGAAGAGCAGCGTGCGGACCACATCCGCCATGTGCGCCGCGTCCAAAGTGCCCCAAGTCCCTGACACTGCCCGCATCATTGTGTGGGAAAAAACATGGACACGGATGAGTTTGGTGACGATCGATGCCCGTTGTGGATCCGTCAGGCCTGCGAACCACTCCGATTGCACCAAGTCCGTGGCAAAGGCCAAATCCTCGGTGACGCTGCGCTGGGTAGAAGTGACCCGAACAGTTGCGTCGTCGTGCACCAGATAGCGGGGAAGCCCTCGCCCATAGCCAATGGTCGATCCAGAGAACCAGAGCCGAGCAGAGAAGGATTGGTCTTCCCCGGTTGCGTATTTTGTGGGAAATTCAAGTCCAAGACGCCTGATGGTTTCAAGTCGCATCAACCCAAGTGGCGCCGTGCGGTAGGTGAGCCTGTCAGCAACAGGGTCCAACGCTGTTCGACGGGTTCTGCGCACCACAGGGGTATGAATGGTGGCACCCTCGAAGTGGGCCATGGGCGCGAGCAGGACGTCGAGCTGATCCGCTTCCGCAGCTTCCACCCAGCGGGCCAGCGCGTCCGGCTCCAACGAATCGTCACTGCCCATGATGGCCACCCATGGCGCACCCGCCAGGGCGATCCCTTGGTTGAACGGCCCGGCGGGACTGCCAATCCCGTCCAGTAACTGCACAAAGCGAACCTCGTCCCGGTGTTTCGGGGACACTCGGGCACGGATCGGCTCGATTGCAGTGTTGTGGCAAACCACTGTGACCCGCAGTCGTCCGTTGAAATCAGTAGCGGTGGGCAGCCCGGCATTCATCAGTGATGCCACGGCGCGTTCAATGGGCCTGTCCGCTGTGTGCACGGCAATGACAACGTCAACGAGGACAGAGCCCTGAATGTTAGTTTCCACAACTCTAGTTTATCGCTGAAACTGGGAAACCCGCGCGTCCGTCCGCATTGCCCATATGCTGGCTCGGCCACCTGCGCCGGTTAAGCTTGAACCATGCGAATTTTGAGTGTTGTGGGCGCGCGCCCCCAGTTTGTAAAGCTTGCCCCCATAGCGAAGGCCATGGAAGGCCGAGCAGAACACATCATCGTCCACACAGGCCAGCACTACGACGAACTAATGTCAGATGTTTTCTTCAAGGATCTGGGTATCCCGGCACCCGACTACAACCTGGGTGTAGGCTCCGGCAAGCACGGTGAGCAGACGGGCGCCATGCTGGCCGGTCTGGAGCAAGTGTTTGAGGAGGCAAAACCCGACGTTGTGCTGGTCTATGGAGATACCAACTCCACACTGGCGGCGGCAGTGGCAGCCGTGAAGATCCATATTCCAGTTGCCCACTTGGAAGCCGGCCTGCGCTCTTTCAACCGGCGCATGCCCGAGGAGCACAACCGGGTACTGACAGACCACGCTTCCGACCTCCTCCTCTCCCCCACCGAGGTGGGCATGGAGCACCTCGCCAACGAAGGGCTGGCCGAGCGGTCTGTCATGGTCGGCGACGTCATGACCGACGTGCTTTACTCGGTGCGCGAGCAGCTGACCGAACAGGAACAGCCACTGCCGGCTGGCCTTGAGGCCGGCAACTACTATGTGTGCACTATCCACCGCCCGGACAACACCGACGCCCCAGAGCGCCTGCGGGCCATTGTTGATTCGCTGGCCATACTCAACAAGCCGGTGCTACTTCTGGCCCATCCCCGTTTGAAGGCCCTAGCCAAGACCCACGGCATCGATTTGGCATCTGGCTCCATCGTCCAGAATGAGCCGTTGGCCTACCCGCAGCTGGTCAATGCCGTGGCTAACAGCGCCGGTGTAGTGACCGACTCGGGTGGCCTCCAGAAAGAGGCTTTCCTGCTGCGCGTCCCATGCACCACCATCCGCCCGGAAACCGAGTGGGTGGAAACCGTGAACCTAGGCTGGAATGTTCTGGTCAACGATGACCTAGGTAAGCTTGCCCCCGCGGTTGAACGGCCGACCCCGCAGGCCACGGATGCCACACCCTATGGCGACGGGCATGCCGCCCAGCGCACGGTAGAGGCCCTCCTGGCGGCTTTCGGCAAGTAGCAACAACAAAGTAGGAGGGGTTCGGACAGCTGCCCGAACCCCTCCTACTTTGCAGGGCCGCCAGGGCTCGCTCCGGAAGATGTCTAGGCACACTATCCCACTTACAACGCGGATCATGCACTCCGCTGCTGGCCTCCAGCATTCAATTAGTGGAAATCTTCATACAAAACGTCAGCTTGTTTGGTGAATTCTGAGTCGCCGGTCAATTCAGCCAGTTTTCGCAGCTGCTTCACGACGCCCTTATGATAGCTCTCAGGGTTTCCCCACACGGTACGCCCATAGTAAGTTGGTGCGTACCAGCTTGGCTGCCCAGGATTTCTATAAGCACCAAAGGAATCGCGGATACTCGAAGCCCCCACATCGAACAACCACTTCACATGCTTGTCGCCCGTTATGCGGTAGTAGTCATACAACCCGTACAAGGCATAGATATCCCCGTTGACAACATGAGCATTTTGCTCGTCCAACAACGCTGGATACTCCTCGTAAAAGACGAATTTCTTGCCATCCAATAGCTTTACGTTCTGAAACCAAGGCCCATTTTCAACCTTCGGCTGATCATATGACTTCACCACCTTGGCCGCCATATTTTTCCAATAGACATCGTCTGTGGCCTCATAGAGGTTCACGAAGACCGATGTCATCATGCCTTGGGCCATGCCTGAATACCAAGGAATCCCTAACCGTAAAGTTTTAACATCATGAGAAAACCGGTACGGAAACCAAATAGCACCATTGGCATCTACTGTGGACCACTTGATCAAGTATTCTGTCGTTGCAACAGCTCGGTCCAAGTATTCCTGATTCCCTGTGTTCAAATAAGAAGAGATCATTTGGCTGATGTACCAGGAAGAATTCACCGGATGATAAACAGCCTCGCCATGGAGTACGGTAACGAGGACGTTATCTGCACCCGTCTTACCCCAAATTTCACTTTCCAGCGGAACACTGTAATCCCCAATGTAGGGTGACTGTCCGTCACGGCTCAGTTCGTAACCCGAATGGTTGAACCTTGGGCCCCAAATGGCATCTCTAAAGACGAATAAACCGCCGCAAATAGCGGTAATCGTAATTATGGCCAATATGCTCACGGCCATGCGCCGTCGACGTATTGTGCGGCGCCGTTGGCCTCGTCGAAACTGAAATTCAGTTCCTGCATCATTGGTCGACAGGGTTTCTTGCGTCATTCTACTTTTCCCACATTCAGTACGGCCGCTGCAGCGACCCGGCCTGACGCAGCGAGAGACGCATTGGCCGCCACCCATCGGATCCTTGACTCGCGTGTCTGGGACCCGTCCACAGTCGCGTCGGTCAAGACGGCGATCATGGCCTCGGCAACGCTTCGTGCATCGTACGATGCCGCAACGCCCAACCCACCTTCGGCGACAATCGCTGCGCCGTCGCCCCGGCCTGCAAAGATGACAGGCGTCCCGCAGCCAGCAGCGGCATAAATCTTGGTGGGTTTGGCAAAGTCGTATCCCTGCTCCGGCTTGATGCTCACCAACGCCCCTGCCGCAGCACGAATCCACTCCGCAGCCTCCGCTGGGGGGACCACGCCACCGAAGTGGACGCTCCCTGACACCAGCACATCGGCCGTGTCCTGCAAGTGCGTTTCATCGGTTCCTTGGCCAAAGAACCTGATCTCGACCTCGGGGAACTTCTCACGCACCATGGGCAATGCACGGATGAAGATCTCAGCCCCCTGCCACTCACTCATAGTGCCGGTGTAGACAAAATAGGGATGCTCCGCTGACGCGGCCAGCCCCAGAGGTGTGAACACGCTGGTGTCCACCCCGTTGCCGACCACCTGGATACGGTCCAGGGGTACCCGGAACTTGGCAACCTGTTCAGCCACCGGTTCAGACACGGCAATGACCGCCGCCGCACGGCGGAGCACGAAGCCCTCCACGGCGCCCATGACTTTCTTCACGATGCTGGGCACCTCCATGGCGGATAGCGCCTCGGTCCAGACGTCCGCGGCGTAGTACACAAACGGCCGCCGGAGCAGCATCGATGAGAGGGCCACGACCACCCCAGTGGTGGGCGGTGGTTCGGAAACCACCACGTCGGCTTTCGCCGCAAGGAGCCGGAAGAACGCCGGAATATCGAAGCTCAGGTACTGAATGTAGCCCCGCACATTTCCGCCAGCGTCGCGGAGCACCGGCCAACGGCTGAGCGTATAGGCTGGCTTGAAGAGCCCGGAACCCTTGGGCGGGGTGGTGGTGATAACCTGCACCTCGGCACCAAGGGCAGCGAGCCCGTCAACAAGTGCTTTCAAGCGGAAAGCCGCCGCCCCCACTTCCGGTGTAAACAGCCTGGTGGTGACGACGACTTTCAGCGGTTTTTGTGCTGCCACTAAGACAGGATCCTGACGGGCGCACCGGTGCGAGATGATTCCAGCACAGCTTCGGCGACGACGAGCGTGTCTTGGCCTTCTGCCATGGTCACGACGTCGTTACGTAAACCGAGCACGGCGTCGCGGAACGCTTCATGTTCTGTGCGCAGCGGTTCCGGTTTGGCGATGGCCAGACGGGTAACATTGCCTTCGGAGACGCCACGGAATGCTGCCATGGAGTCCCATTCGGTGGCCACGGTCCCATTTTCGAAGAACGTGAGGTCCGCGGTCACGGTGTCGGCAACGAAAGCACCCTTTTCACCGGTGACGATGGTCAGGCGTTCTTTCATGGGGGAAAGCCAGTTCACCAGGTGGTTCGTGATGACTCCGTTGGCGAGCTTGCCGGTGGCGGCTACCATGTCCTCGTGCGGCCGGCCGCTGCGGGTAGTGGTCTGAGCGAAGATGGACTCGAAGCGGCTCTGGGCGAGCCAAGCTGTCAGGTCAATGTCGTGCGTGCCCAGGTCCTTGACCACGCCCACATCGGCGATACGGGCAGGGAATGGACCTTGGCGGCGGGTTGCAATCTGGTAAACCTCACCCAATTCACCGTTGGCGATGCGCTGGCGCAGCGACTGCAGTGCGGGATTAAACCGTTCAATGTGCCCGACGGCGCCAACCAGTCCCTGGGCCGCGAACGCGTCAACGAGGCGCTGGCCGGCCGGTGCGCTGGCCGCGATGGGTTTTTCCACCAGGGTATGGATGCCGGCGGCCGCCAGGGCCAGGCCGACTTCCTCGTGCATGCCCGTTGGCACGGCCGCGACGGCCATATCTATGCCGGCAGCAATGAGTTCCTCAACGCTGTGAAGCACAGGGAGTTCCTTGGCGACGCCGTGGGGGTCACCGTAGGCGTCGGCCACGGCAACGAGATCTACGCCCTCGACTTCACGAATGACCCGCGCGTGGTGGCGGCCCATCATGCCGAGACCAATAAGGCCGACTCGCAAATTAGCCATGCTTAGGCACCAGCCTTCACGATGGTGTTCACGGCAGCAACGATCCGTTCAAGATCGTTCTGCGTCAATGACGGATGAACGGGCAATGAGAGAACTTCCTTGGCCGCAATTTCAGTGTTCGGCAAGTCCTCAACACGGTTAAACGACGGAAGTCGGTGGTTAGGAACCGGGTAGTAGACACCGGAGCCAATGTTGAACTCCGAGCGCAGGCGGGCGTGCAGCTCATCGCGGCCTTCGGGGACACGAATGGTGTACTGGTGGTAGACGTGCTCGGCACCCGTCGCAACCTTAGGCGTTCCCACACCCTCCAAATTGGCGGTCAGGAACGCGGCGTTGGCCTGGCGCTGCTTCGTCCAGCCTTCGACCTTGGTCAACTGAACACGGCCAATGGCAGCGTGTAGATCAGTCATGCGAGCATTGAAGCCAACCAATTCGTTCTGGTACTGGGTTTCCATGCCCTGGTTACGCAACAGGCGCAGATTCCGCTCCACTGTGGCGTCTGAGGTTGAAACCATGCCACCTTCACCAGATGTCATGTTCTTCGTGGGGTAAAGGCTGAACATGCCAAATTTGCCGAACGTACCCACCTTTTTACCATTGAGCGCAGCTCCATGGGCTTGCGCAGCGTCCTCGTACAGGTCAATGCCATGCTTTTCAGCCAATGCAGCAAAAGCTTCCGCCGCAAACGGGTGTCCATACAAGTGAACGGGCATGATGCCCTTGGTCTTATCCGTGATCAGTGACTCAACATGAGCTACATCCAGTGCATAGTAGTCCAACTCGATGTCAGCAAAAACTGGTGTTGCTCCGGTCAACGCAACGGAATTGCCAGTAGCCGCGAAGGTGAAGGATGGAACGATGACCTCATCGCCAGGGCCAACACCCGAGGCCAAAAGCCCTAAATGCAATCCGGAGGTGCCCGAGTTAACAGCTACGCTGGCACGGCCGTCGAGCAAGACGTCCGAGAACTCAATCTCGAAGTCAGCCACCTGCTTGCCCTGGGCCAGCATTCCCGTGGCCATGACGGCGTCTACCGCTGCACGTTCTTCAGCGCCAATAATCGGTTTTGCTGCGGGGATGAAATCCTGGCTCATGAGTTGTCCTCTGCCTCTTTTAGGAAGTTTGAATCTTCAATGTATTTTGCTCCGGTTTCTGGGCAAACCCAGAAACCGTCCTCTTCTTTGAGAGGGAATCCTGCTTTGCCAACCCACCCCAGCCGCTTGGCAGGCACACCAGCCATCAGGGCGAATGCGGGAACGTCTTTGGTGACGACCGAACCGGCCGCAATAGTGGCCCAACGCCCGATCGTCAACGGAGCTATACAGACAGCGCGCGCACCAATCGATGCGCCGTCTTCGATAGTGACACCAACAGGGGTCCAGTCGTGCGCGCTCTTAAGTGAACCGTCCGGGCTGACTGCCCGTGGGTAGGTGTCATTGGTCAGTACCACGGCCGGGCCAATGAAAACTCCGTGGCCCAAGACTGCCGGCTCATAGACAAGCGCATAATTTTGAATCTTGGTGTTGTCACCAATCTTCACGCCCGTACCAACATAGGCGCCGCGGCCGACGATGCAGTTTTTGCCGAGTACAGCGTCCTCACGGACTTGGGCGAGGTGCCAGACTTTGGTTCCTTCGCCGAGGGTTGCCTGATCGGCGACGTCGGCACTGGGTGCTATGTAACTCATGCTACTCCTGTTCGGATGCGGTTCTTCGCTTAGGCTTTGCCGATGACTCGGTAGGTCACGCTGGGCCACTTCTCTGCAGAGCTTACTCGGCGTCCATCGATAAATGCCTTGACCCCGGGCAGATCTGCGGGCGTAATTTCACGGTACTCGTTGTGGTCCGCTTGTACGACGGCCGCATCAACGGTTTCTCCCAAGTGATAGGGGAGGAACCCAAGCTTCTCCAGCTCGGCATCCGTGTACATGGGATCGTGGACTAGGGCCGTACCACCGCGCCGGTTGATAGCCTCGACAGCGTCGAAAACACCGGAGAACGCAGTCTCCTTCACTCCCCCACGGTAGGCAGCACCAAGAACAACGACGCGTGCCCCCGTCAGGTCTCCATAGGCACCTTCAAGCAGACCAATGGTGTAGTCAGGCATATCAGCGTTTGCGGCCCGGGCGGCACGAACAACCGTTGCGTCGGGATCGTTCCACAGATAGAGGCGCGGATAGACGGGGATGCAGTGTCCACCGACGGCGATTCCAGGCTGGTGGATGTGACTAAAAGGCTGTGAGTTTGAGGCAGCAATGACCTGGTAGATGTCTATGCCGGTTTTTGCCGCGAAACGAGCGAACTGGTTTGCCAGGCCAATGTTCACGTCGCGGTAGGTGGTCTCGGCAAGCTTGGCCAGTTCTGATGCTTCTGCAGAGCCCAAGTCCCAGACGCCGTTGGCGCGGTTCAGATCGGGGCGCTCATCAAAGTCCAGGACGGACTCGTAGAATTCCACGGCCTTGGCAGCACCCGCTTCAGAAAGGCCACCAATCAGCTTGGGGTATTTGCGCAGATCCTCAAAGACGCGGCCGGTGAGGACTCGTTCAGGGGAGAACACCAGGTGGAAGTCCCTTCCTTCAACCAGGCCGGAGCCTGCTTCCAGAGCGGGCTTCCAACGTGAACGTGTGGTTCCTACGGGGAGGGTGGTCTCGTAGGCGACCAAAGTTTCCGGAGTGAGGTGGCGGGCCAGCTCTGCAGTTGCGGTATCCATCCAGCCGAAGTCCGGGTTGGCATCTTTGTCAACGAACAGCGGCACAACAAGCACCACTGCGTCGGCTCCGGGTACAGCGTCGGCATAGTCCGTTGTAGCGCGCAGCTTACCGGCAGGTACCAGTTCAGAGAGCAGTTCCTGCAGGTGAGCTTCACCTGGGAACGGCTCGGTGCCTGCGTTGACCAGGTCTACGACTGTCTGGTTGACGTCCACACCAACAACGTCGTGTCCTTTGGAGGCGAACTGGACAGCCAGGGGCAGGCCGATCTTGCCGAGTGCAATGACAGCAATCTTCACTTTTAGGAGCCTTTTCTTTCGAACTGGAGTGCCACACGGATAGCATGTCCACGCCGGGGTTTTGATACTAGAATATCGAGCTTTGCACCAACTTAGTTTCACATGAGAGCTATGCCACGTTATTCTCAGTTCGCCAGGCCATTTTCAGACTAGAGTTTTCGCTCAATGAAGGGTGCCATGAGCTTGGAAAATACGCCATTGAGATGGTTTGCATCGTAGTAGACCGCCACATTGCCCACCACTCCGTAGCAGCGCAAGGTGTCACAAAAGTGATCGGTCAAATCAATGAGCCGCACGTGAGGGTTGGCCATGGCCGCCACAGCTCCAAGCAGTGGATCAACAGGCTGGGCCGTTGACCTATCAACGGCACACTCTAGCGGTTCATTTGGGTTCATGGCAACACATTTGGAATCGCGCACGAGCCCGTTTAGAGGCGGGTCAGCGAGGACGTAGACCGTGCTCCCAGCATCGGCCCAGCGTTGCCAAAACGCTGCCAGGCCCTCACTGTACTGCACCTGTTGGGAGCGCCCGCTGCCGTCCTCGAGAAGCTCCTGCCGGGCAAAAGTCGAATAAAAAACCTTATCGGGACGATCGTGTTCAATCATGGCAGCAATTGACTGCCCCGCAGTCCGGCAGGCAGCACTGGCGGAGGGGTTCTTTTTGCCCTCAAAACTATCCAAGGTAACGTCTCCGATGGGGCACCCACCCACCAGGGAGTAAGTGAGCTTCCAATGGTTTTTTCTGGCAAGATCTAGCAGTGGCAGCTTCCACTGTTCGGCGTGGGAATCTCCAGTTAGCCAAACGGTGGTGGCGTCCGCATCTCCATCCGAATAGTCGCAGACTGCGACAGCACCGACGCCCGGCGGGTTGCGGGTGGGGTCCACTGCGCATTCATGCGCCCCTGCATAGTACTTGTTGGCATCGGCCATGACTGTGACGGCGGCAGGGCCCAGAGGATCCGGACAGGCTTTCTTTGCGGTGAGCGCCGCTGGCCCGTGGCAGGGGCCGCCATACTCGGCGGATTGCACAGCCTCCGCTTGGGCCTCCTGCATGTGGCCTCCCCATGCAAGCCCGCCTGAGACCAGGGCGAGGACCATCATTCCCACGATCATGGCCCCGAAGGTGGAACGCGGGACTTTGCCCAGCATTTTCCATGACTTCCCCTGATCTTCGACCAGAACCTTTGTTAGCCACGCCAGCGGAATACACACCAGGATAATGCCCAGCTTATGCCAGGAATTGAGTTCGCTGCCTAACAGGTACGGAGCCACCACAATCATGGGCCAATGCCATAAGTAGATTGAGTATGAGATGTTTCCCATCAGCTGGACAGGCCTTACCGCCAGCACCCGACTAAACGGGGCATTGGCCATTCCAATTCCGGCAACGATGACGGCGACTGTTCCCAGCACGGGAAGCAGTGCCGCCCAGCCTGGAAACTGTGTATCTTGGTTGAACGAAATCGCGGCAACAGCTACGGCCAGCCATCCGGCAGCCGCGGCAACCATGGCCCAAAACCGGGATAGCGATATCTTGGCCGCCAACAGGGCCACGATCGCACCGGCAGCAAATTCCCAGACCCGAACGGGTGTCACAAAGTACGCAGGATTTGGCGCCACTGCGGTGAAATAGACCGAATATGCCAGACTGGCCAGCGCTGCCAGCGCTACTCCAGCCAGCAGAACTGTGCGTGGCGAAGACCATCGCTGGCCGAGTTTGTACAGTCCCAGCAAGACCAACGGCCACAGGAGGTAAAATTGCTCCTCCACCGACAGAGACCAATAGTGTTGGGCAATGGTGGCGTTGTTCGTCAGTGCCGAATAGTCCACCGATTGAGCCGCCAATGACCAGTTACCTACGTACAATGCGCTCATCATTACCTCACGAGCTGTGCGTGTCCACTCGGAATAGGGAACCCACACTGCAACAGCGACGGAGCCGAGAATCAGAACCAAGAAGGCCGCTGGCAACAGCCGTTTGATCC
Source organism: Arthrobacter sp. UYCu511 (assembly GCF_040547105.1). NCBI lineage: Bacteria > Bacillati > Actinomycetota > Actinomycetes > Micrococcales > Micrococcaceae > Arthrobacter > Arthrobacter sp. UYCu511. Next base: position 137,856 of record NZ_JBEPPB010000010.1, on the reverse strand, counting down.
GTCGCGCGTAGAAACGCGCAATAGCCAATCCTGATGTTGAGGTTAGTTCCTTGGCTAAGTGCGAAGTAATCAGGAACCCGGATATCACAAAGAAAATGTCCACGCCAACGTAGCCGCCCGTGGCTCTGTTGGGCCATAAGTGGTTCAGCACCACCAACCCGACGGCCACGGCCCGCAGGGCTTGAATGTCTTTGCGCAGGGGCTTTCGTCGAGGCCTGCGAAGAATGGTTGGGCCTGCCCGATGTTCTCCAGATTTCAGGTCCAGCTCTTGAGTTTCGGTCACGTGGCTGCCGCTGCGTCAGGCACTACCAGCAGGCCTTCACACGGTAAAGCTTGGCCGCGCCTTCCTGATCCACCAGCGTCACTGCGTCGGAGCTAGCCAGTCCTTGCAGTCCCTCGTAGTTGAGGCGGTCCGGATGGTTAAGTAGGTACTGAGAACCAAAATCAAGGACATAACGCACGTTCAGTTCGCGGATCGCCTTGCACACTGCGGGGTCCGACGCCGCTATGTTCAGCTTCTGCTCCACAATCGATTCTTGCAACGTCTTGCGCTGGGACAAGTGGTACCGTAGCACCGGCCTGTCCGCAAAGGCGTACACAAGGCTGGACCCGTTCCAGGGGTTTCCTACGATGACGGCATCCGCAGGGACTTCGCTGTCGATCCTCGAGAGAAGCCTGTACTCGTCATCCGAAAGGATAGAGGTTCCCGTGTTTCGCTCATAAAACTGCTTGTTGGCACCAATATATGTTTGGATGGCTCCCAATTGGGTGGCGACCGCCAACGTTCCGAGCAAGGCAAACACTACTGCCCCACTGGCTGCTTTGGTCCATGCAGCAGACATCTCACCCAGTTCGAAGGGGGCGCCACCGCCTCGATTCCACCAGCCAACAACGGTCTCCACAATCCTGTTGAATCCAAGAGCCGCAAGCACCACAGCAAACAAGGGCAGGTAGGCGGCGAGACGGTTGGAGTCTGCGTACCAGATCCCCGTCATGAAGGTCCGGATGAAGCCCGGATCGATAGCTGCGTCAACGATGTACAGCCCCGCAGCAACTGCGTAGCTCAGAAGCCACCAAATCTGGCGGCGCCCACGGACCATTGTGAAGATGCCAACAATGGCAAGAATCGAAATGCCCCAGGCTACCCGGGTACCCATGGGCGAGTTAGTGAGCACCTCACCAACCGCGCCACCCATGATCTGGTGAGGGCGCCAACCGCTGTAGTCGCCAGGGCGAAGCTTGACCCACACCAATAAGGTCACAACTGCACCAGCGCCGGAGGCCACCACGACAACCGCGAACTTCCACAAGGGAGCCTTGGCCCGCACTAGAGATGCCACGTACCGCACAACGGTCCAGGCGATGATGGGGGCGCTGAAGGCAAGCAAGGCTCCAATGCCACTCATATGTGAGAATGCCAGTCCTGGCAACAACAGCATCAATGCCAGCCACAGCCGCAAAGGGCGTTCCTGATGGTCGGCGAGCTTGCACAACATGATGACAACGGCCAGGGCTGCCGGAACCACAGCCACCGAGAGCATGTTGGGGAACAATGGCCCCCACACCAAAAGCAGGAAAGGGAACGCTGCAAGGCCCGCTGACACGATGCCGGCCGCGATCAAGGCAACAGGCTTGGATCCAACAACTACACGGGTGAGGAAAATTATAGAGATGGGCCAAATCACAGCGCCAATGGTCATGTTGACGGCATTTTCGGCCACCGGGATGGACACACCGGTGAGCTGGACAAGCAAAGCCGCTAGGTCGTGCCAAACAGCAGGATAGACGGCGCCAAGTCCCTGACCGCCAGCCATCTTCCCCAGAGTAAGCGTTGAGCCGTTCCCCGTGTCCAGGATGTGCCTGACGGCGTTGAGCTGAAACACGTTATCATAGCGTTGGGAGATGTTATCGGGCGCTCCCACCAATTGCATGATGCGCCGCCCGATCAGGAAGGCGCCTGATGCAACACCTATGACAGTTGCCCCGAGTGCCAACCATGAATCATGATGGAAGGACTTCTTGTTCGATTCCCTTTGTCTGAAGTTGGTGGCGAACCATACCACTGCCGATGCCAAGATACAGAGGACAATCAGTCCCCAAATATTCCAACCGACGCCGACAAAGGGCGCAACAACTGCGGCAACTCCCACCAAAGCCAGGGAGAGCACTGGCGCCAGCCCCAGAAGCGTGATGCGGCGAAACCCCATGGAAAATGCCAATATGGCCCCAGGGACAAGGACCAAGCTAATGCATACAAATATTACTGGCACAGCTACCCACCAGGACACGATTTCCTCCAAGTTAATGCCTACGTATTGGCTGCGCCTCCGCCCGCCACACTATCCACGTCCTCAATTGGACCGCGGCGATATTGATTCTAAGGGTTTTTCATAATCATCAGCTGCGAAGCTTGGCAATCACATCGGCTACTGGACCATCCATGACGGTATGGCCCTGTTCCATCAGGATTCCTCGATCGCAAACCTTAGCCACAACATCCAAGTCGTGACTGACAACAATCAGGGTCTTCCCCGCGGCGTGCAATTCTTTGATCTTAGCCAAGCACTTCTTTTGAAACGGCTCGTCGCCCACGGCAAGAATCTCGTCAATGAGGAACACATCCGGATCCGTGTGAACAGCAACGGAAAACGCCAATCTCAGGTACATCCCCGACGAATAGAACTTCACCTCAGTGTCGATAAAATCCTCGATCTCCGAGAACTCAACGATGGAATCAAATGCGGCATCGATTTCATCCTTGCTCATTCCAAGGATGGCACCGTTGAGATAGACGTTGTCCCGACCACTGAGGTCTGGGTGGAATCCAGCCCCGACCTCAATCAGGCCCGCCACCCTTCCTCGAGTCTGCACGCTCCCGGTGTCAGGCAACATGACACCGGAAATGTGTTTCAATAAAGTTGATTTACCTGATCCGTTGAGACCAAGCAGGGCCACGGATTCCCCCGCTGCAACGTCCAGTGTGACGCCGTTCAACGCAAAGAACTTCTTGGAAAGATCGCCTTTGCGCCCCTTCATGATCCAAACAAACGCTTCCTTCAGAGAACGAGTATGGCGGAGCACAAACCTCTTGCTGATGTCCCTGACTTCAATTGAATTAGTTGTCATTAGAGCTCCTGCGCAAAACGGCCTTCAAGCCGTCGAAAGACCAGCTGGCCAAGGAGAAGGACTGCAACCGAAATGGACAATCCTACGGGAATCCACAACGAAATCAGGTTCGGCACCATGGCCACGTTTTCAGCAGTGGTGGGGTACCAAAAGGCTAGGTGGAAACCCTCAACGGCAACCGTCAACGGGTTCAACTGGTACACGGTGAACCAGGTGGAGCCCAGTTTGTTGGAGACCATGTCCCAGGAGTAGAGAACCGGAGACGCCCAGGTGGCAACAAGCAACAGCATGTCAACAAAGTTCTCCGCGTCACGGAAGTACACGTTGACAGCACCAAAAAACAGGCCCAGTCCGGTAGCCAGCAAGGCCACCATGAGAAAGGATGCCAGGGCCACACCAATCTCAATAAATCCCGGTCGCCAGCCGTTGAACAAGCACACAGCAGCGAGGATCAGCACCTGCGGCAGGAAATGGACAGCGGAAACCCAAACGGACGCCACGGGGAACAGCTGCCGTGGCAGGTAGATCTTTTGAATGAGGCCCGAGTTTCCAACCACCGAGCGTGCTGCATTACCCAACGCTTCGGTAAAGAAATTTATCAAAGCAATACCGGAGAACAGATAGATGGCGTAGTTGGGCACGCCGCTTCTGTTGGTGGGGCTTTGCTCCAGGCCCAGAAAAACGCCCAAAGCAATGTAGAAAACCACGAACTGCATTCCCGGCTTCACATAGGACCAAAGGATGCCAAGCACTGATCCTCGATAACGAACCTTCAGTTCCTTCTGGACCAATAAGTTCAAGAGGTACCGCGACCGGAAAACATCCAGAAGGCCGCTGCCATGGCCTGGACTTGTCAGTGGCGGGACGGCATTTGAATTGCCGTCACCTCCTACACGGAGGGTCACTTATCTGTCACCGTTTCTACGGGGAGCACTGGCGCGGGGTTAGCTGCGAAAGTCTTCTCCCACACCTCAGGCGAGGTGAAGTTGGGCAATTCATCCTGATAGGTCTTGGATAGCTCGTCCCAGCGGCGCATTAGCTTCTGATGCAAGCTAACACTACGGATCATGTACTTGCGGAAGGTTTTGGCATCTCGCTTATACCAAGAGGCGCCGGCGCCATCAGATGCCGAGACGAGCGCCGAGTTCAGCTTCGCCAAACGCCACCAGCGGGCATCCATCGCGGGGACAACGGCCTCAGGGAAATCTACCGCACCTTCGCGTTGATCGCGCGCAGCATTGATCACTGCTGATAAGGCCTGAGTCACAATGGCAGGCATAGTGGCTGGCGCAGAGGGGATATGTCCGAATTTCGGTGGTTTGACTCGTTTGACCGGAGGGAATTTGGCAAGATCCTTGCTGACCTGCGCATCAGAAAAGGTGCTGCGAACTCTGCGAATTTCAGGGAGTTTAGTGCCAATGTTCCGGTGCAAGTGGTCGGGTCCATCGAGCAAATCTTCGAGGGCCTGCAGGCGCAGTTCAACGGCGGAATACTGCATGGAGAGCAGGTGGCGTAGATCCACCATCATGCTTTCAATAGGCATGCGTCCTCCGCGACTGTAAGGGGAGTGCAGCATCGTGGCAAGCCAGCGGTTTCGCTGGTGGAAGTATGCCTGCCAGTCAATGGTGTCATCTTTCTCGGTCCAGGGCATGTGCCAGACAGCCGCGCCGGGAAGTGTGACAGTTGTGAAGCCGTGCGCTTTCGCGCGGATGCCGTATTCGACGTCGTCCCATTTGATGAAGACGGGCAGCGATAGGCCGATTTCCTCGATGATGGAGGTGGGGATTAAGCACATCCACCAGCCGTTGTAGTCGACGTCAATGCGACGATGCATCCACGGCGTGGTGCGCAGGTTACTGGCACCAAAATCATGAACTTCCTGGCTGGCGCCTGCCGATTCGTATCGGAAACGGTATTCGTTAATCGTTTCGCCAAAGTTGTGCACTACCGAACGCTCGTACAGATTGAACATGTGTCCACCAACAATAGTGGGACGGCGCGTAAAATCGGCGAACTGTACCGCACGCAAGATGCCCTCAGTTTCAATCAAGACATCATCATCGAGCAACATGACGTACTTGCTCTTGCCAGCCTTGACTGTCTCCTGCATACCGCGGGCAAAGCCGCCTGACCCACCAAGGTTGGCCTGCTCCACGAGCCTGAAGCGGTGGCCCAGATTCGCCGCAGCTTCTTCGAAACCCTCCTCATCGCGCACACGCTGGTTGCCTTGGTCAGTAACGATTAATTCATCCAGGACCTCGGTAAGGTCCGGTGATTCGGCAAAAGTACGCAGATGCTTGACACAGAAGTCGGGACGGTTGAACGTGGTGACGCCTACAGAAAGCGTGCCCGCTTGGAAGCCCTCAGGCTGCGGAACAGACCAGTGCGCATTGGTCAGGGTGATTGCGGTTTCACTCGTTGCCAGATCAAACCAGTACCAGCCACCGTCGGCAAAGTTCATGATGGACAGGTCAATAGTGACGGGGGAACCCTGGCTAACTTGCAGGCTCTCCACACGGTTTGCCGTGCCGCGGGGGGTGGAACGGTACACGATCACCGTGGCATCGCCGTCGGTTTCGACCGTCAGGCGAACCTGCTCCACGTCGGTGTGGGCGCGCCAGTAGCTGGCCGGAAAGGCGTTGAAGTAGGTACCAAGGGAAACCCTGCGGAACGCCGGAAGACGAATTTCGCGACGGCCCTTGATGTAGTCGGTGCGCTGGCGTGAACCGGAAACATTTGATGAAGCTGCTGCAGTTGTAGCGTTAGCGCCAGACTTGGCCCCTGACTTAGCGGTCGACTCTTCGGTGGAAACCACACGTTGCGCGGCATTGAAGTCCACATAAAGGGGCAGTGTGTCAGTGTCCCCGTCAATTGGAAAAACTACTCGGTGAACAGTCTTCCAGACGGTGGCATCCACTTCGGTTTCACTTTTCTTAGTCTTCTTCGCTACGCTCACGCGTCAACTCCTCCGCTTTGCAGCTTCGCACCACCGGTGAAGTGGGGCTTAATCTTGTTGTCATACATGTTCAGGGCTGAACCAATGGCCATGTGCATGTCCAAGTACTTGTAAGTGCCCAGACGGCCCCCGAACAGTACGTCCTTCTCACCGCGGGCAAGATCGCGGTAGGCCAGCAGCTTGCTGCGGTCATCGCTGGTATTGACCGGGTAGTACGGCTCATCGCCCTTCTCGGCGAAGCGGCTGTACTCGCGCATGATGACCGTGGCGTCCTTGGTGTAAGCACGCTCCGGGTGGAAGTGGCGGAACTCGTGGATGCGCGTGTACTTCTGCGCCTCATCCGGGTAGTTCATGACCGAGCAGCCCTGGAAGTCCTCGATGGGCAGAACTTCCTGCTCCAAGTCAATGGTGCGCCAGGACAGATCGCCTTCGGCGTAGTCAAAATAGCGGTCCACGGCGCCGGTGTAAATGACCGGGACCTGGCCGGTGACAGCCTTGCGGCCGTACACTCCATCGTCAAAGAAGTCGGTGTTCAGCACCACTTCAATGTTCGGGTGGTCCGCCATGCGCTCAATCCACGCGGTGTAACCATCTACCGGCAGGCCCTCGTGGGTGTCGGAGAAGTAGCGGTTGTCATAGTTGTAGCGGACAGGCAGGCGGGAGATGATCTCGGCCGGCAGGTCCTTGGGGTCCGTCTGCCACTGCTTGCCCGTGTAGTGCTTGATGAACGCCTCATAGAGCGGGCGGCCGATCAGCTGAATGCCTTTATCGTTCAAGTTGGACGGATCGGTTCCAGCAAGCTCGCCCGCCTGTTCCTGGATCAGCGCACGCGCTTCACCGGGGCCCATGGAGGAACGGAAGAACTGGTTGATGGTGCCCAGGTTGATGGGCATCTGGTAAACCTCACCGTTGTGGGAGGTATACACCTTGTGCTGGTAGCTGGTGAACGCGGTAAAACGGTTCACGTACTCCCAGACGCGCTCGTTGGAGGTGTGGAACAGGTGCGCACCGTAGCGGTGCACCTCGATCCCGGTCTGGGCCTCGTTCTCGCTGTAGGCGTTTCCGCCGATGTGGTGACGGCGGTCAAGGACAGCAACCTTCAACCCCAACTCGGTGGCGGCACGTTCTGCAATGGTCAGGCCAAAGAAACCCGAACCAACGACAACTAAGTCAGCGTTCACAAACTCTCCTGCGGTGCTTGGTAGCGATGTATTGGGCACAGCAGTGCCATGGTCTACCTCCCTAGGTTACCTGAGTGTTATCTCAGGGCACTGCATACGTGGCAATGCTCACAAGAGCCCGCCGCTCTTCCCCCACAGCGTGCACCCGCCCCTAGCCTGCCCACAAAGTACGGCACCGGGCCCCTCCATAGCTGCCAACTCACCTAGGCTCGGCCGTGTGAGAGCAGTTTTGGACCGATGCGCCAGTGCCCGCTAAGTCAGCCTGGGGAGCGCCGGAAGCGTAGGAGAGCCAGAGAGGCTGGAGGGGAGGTGCCATGCGGCTGGAATTCACGCTGGTTGCGGGACCTTCCTCAACTGCGTCTGCCTCCACGGGGAGTGCAGTACCTGAAATAGGTGAGCCGAGTAGTTGCTGGTTCCCGCCTATTGAACTCAGCGCTCTGTGGCCACCGGGTGTGGGCCTCGAGAGCTGCACGGGGGCTTCCCTGGCTCGGGCACTGGCAACCAAATGGCCAGGGCTTGCATTTGCGGTCTCCGGAGAAGCACTGAACACGTTGCGTCCCGGCTGCGCCCCACTCTGCGACGGAGCGGTAGTGGTTGCCTGCCGAGCCGGATCTCAACCCGTCCCCGCGCGTGGTGCTTCTTCCGGCGCTTGGACCGGCGCTGCGTCCGGCGCTTCCGCCGGCGACGCATCCGTAGGCGAAGCGCCAGATCCTGCTGATCCTTGGGCTTCCGGTTCCGTAGTTGCTGGTTCCTTAGTTTCCGGATCCGGGGTTGTGGCACTGTTGTGTGTTTCCGCTGGCCCTGCGGCAGGGACCATCTTCACACTTCATCGCGGAAACTACAGCCTAGGCCGCGGGAAGTGCCGATTGCCTGTGCCCGATCCTGCGTTGTCCAGGCATCACGGAACCTTGATTGTTGGATCCCAGAGCATCACCTTGACGGCATCCCCCGGCTCCTCAGGATTCCTGATTCACCGGATCAAAGAGGGCCCTACGGTGAGCGCCCAACCGTTCAAGGGGACCATCACCGTTGATACCGGCAAGCGCATTATCTGCGGGAATAGTGTACTGGAGCTGCGACTGCCCGGGCAGTACCTTAGCGGGGTTCCTGCCCCCGGTTCTTTTTCTGCCCGCGGCTTTGTTTCTGGCACTGGCTTAGTTTCTGGCACTGGCCTGGTTCTTGGTACTGGCTCTGCTCCACTGTCCGCACTTCGTCATAATCTGGAATCAGCCCGGGCATCCGCCACGTCTCCGTTGTTCCTTGCTGACTCTGCTCCCCTAGTGGTGCCACAGCCGGCCGGTTCCACCCGCGCCTCCCTAGCTATGGTGCTGACCGGGCTGCTCCCTCTCCTGATGGGCACCGCGTTGGCAGTTTTTACCGGTTCTATGATGTTCTTGGCCTTTGCCGCCATGGGGGCCGTCACCGTTTTGGTTCCGCTACTTGGCGGTGCCAAACGGCGCAGACAATTCCGTGATGACGTGGCGCGTGCGGTTGTCCAGGACGCCGAGCGGGCAGCCAGTTCTTTTCCTGATGCTGCAACATTGCTCCTGGAGGTACCCGCGAATGCACCCGCTGTGGCGTTCACGGGCACACTTACCAGCGCAGGCGAATCTACAGCGTCGCCGCCTAGGGACTTGGCGCTTCGTTTAGGAACCGCTTCTCGCAGCGCACAAGTGGCCCCCGCTCCCCCTGCCCCGGGGTTCATAGCTCCTGTGGTGCAGGCGCAGCCCTTTACTGTCCCACTGGGACCGGCGGGAATGACCATTAGGGGGCCTTCCGGGGCTGTGCAGGCTTTGCTGAACTTTCTCTTAGTGCAGTTGGATGCTGCAGCCATTCCCGTTGTTGTGCTGGGGTCACCGGAGGACGTTCCCTGGGCAGCAAGGTTTCTACCCCGAACCAAAATTGTTCAATGCACTGCGGCTGCGCAGAACGCACTTGCTGCCATGCAATGGCCCACCGCAGCTGGTACCGATCCCGGAGTTGGTGCCGCTCCAGCGACTAACGTGCTGATCATGCTGGGAGGTGTTGGCAGCACCAAACTTTCCCTTCCCTCCCCTACCAGAACCATCCACGTCATGGTGGACGCCACCGAGCCCGGCGCCAATGCGAGCGCAGACCCGAGCAGTGTGCACCTTCACGCCCAAGGCCTACGGATTGTGGGGCACTGCGCGGGGCATGACTTCATTCCCGACGGGGTGCCGCCGCAAGTATTTGCAAGCCATGCCCGCCGCCGTGCGATGGCAGCCGCTTCTGCTCTATCAGAGGCTCCCGGAACTCTCTCCACCAATTTTGTGCCGCGGCCGGGGCAGTCCACGGCATCGTCCGTGGCAGCAGCATGGGAAGCCTCGGGCGGAGGGCCGCTACTTGCCATCCCTATTGGCAGCTCAGCAACGGGCCCCACCTTGTTCAGCTTGGTGCATGACGGACCGCACCTGCTGGTGGGTGGCACCACTGGCTCCGGGAAGTCCGAGTTCCTGAAGGCCCTGGTGGGCAGCTTGGCCGCCTCACACTCCCCCGCCGATCTCCAATTTCTGTTCATTGATTTCAAGGGCGGTGCCGGGTTGGGCGCGTTGGTCAAGCTCCCTCACACCAGTTCACTGGTCACCGATCTGGGAGGGCATGGGGTAGCAAGAACGTTGGCATCCCTGCGTGCCGAACTGCACCGGCGTGAAGCAGCGCTTTCTGCCGCAGATGTTGCCGACAGCTTGGCCTACCGCGCCCGTGCCACTCGCAGAGAAACCAACACCCACGAGCCCACACGCTACGGTATGGCGCACCTGGTGATTGTTGTTGATGAATTCAGGGTTCTTGTTGACCAATTCCCTGACGCCATGGCAGAACTCATGCGGATCGCCGCTGTGGGCAGATCTTTGGGCATTCACCTGATCCTGTCCACCCAGCGTCCGCAAGGCGCCATCAATGCGGACATCCGCGCCAATGTGACCAGTTCAATTTGTCTACGGGTGCAGTCAAGTTTTGATTCCATTGACGTCATTGGCACTGCGGCCGCCGCTGAGATCGCTGTGGAGACTCCCGGCCGCGCCTACATCAGCAGGGCAGGCGGGACTCCCACGGAATTTCAAAGTGCTGTTCTGGGTGTGCCACCGTCAGGAGAGGCCGTGGTGCCTGTGCTGATGCAGCTAGAACAGGGCGAACCACCAATCGCCGCTTCAGTGACCAAGTCAGGAATGACCAGCTCAGCAGTGACCAGCAATGTTGAGGCCGTGGTGGCAGTCATGAATCAGGCCTGGCGCAATGCTTGCACCCTCCAACCCGCGCTAGTCTGCGCCCCTGCCGTAGTGGCACCTGAACTACCCACCGAGATAGCCCTTGATGGCCTTGGCGAAGCTGAGCCAGGCAGGGACAGCGTTCAGCTATCTGGCGAAGATCCTGCAAGGCAACCAGGAACTGTGGTGCTGGGCATAGTTGATCTGCCGGAACAGCAATGCTTGAAAGTCCTTGTATGGCACCCCCGCGATCATTCACATCTGGCGTGCTTTGGGACGGTAACGGAATCTTCTTGCGCCGTGGCCCTTGTGGCCACCAGGGTTCTAGCGCACACAGCAACAGCAACAGCAAATTTTTCCACGGCCCCTGTGCTGTACCTCCTCGATGCCGATGGTTCCCTGAAGGATCTTGCGGACAACCCGTGGGTGGGCAGCTATTTAACGCCCACGGATTTGCGCACTGTGGCGCATCTTATGCAAAGGCTGGCCGAGGCTGCCCCCAGTAGTGTTCGCCCTTTGATTTTGTGCATGACAGATTGGGGCCGCTGGTCCACGGCCTTCAGATCCGGGCCATGGCACGAGGGTGAAGACGCCGTGTCCGAGCTGATCCGCTTCGGCGGAAAAAATCTCATAGTTGTTATAGGCGGTAGCCGTGACCTGCTCACCACCGGGTTCATGGCTGCCATCCCCAACAGGATTTATCTCAGTCATGGGAGCCCTGCCGAAACCACCATGCTGTGGCCCCGCATTCCGCACTTCTCCCCGATGCCCGGGCGGGGTGCTTTGGATGGACCCATCAACGCCAGCGCCTCCACAGTCTCAGGCACACCCCCGGCGAACCCAGAACAGGGGAACCACCTACCGGTGAATCTCATGCACGTGGCCCAGTTGGGGACGAGCACACTGCAACTGAGCACCCAACGCTGGTCCGGGCCAGACTCCCCTGAATCGGAAGGGTTCGCGGCGGGGATCCTGCGCGTTGGCACGTTACCAGTGTCCATCTCAGCGCAACAGAGGCATGAACTAGTTGACTGGGCGCTTCTGGCCCGGCAGGAACGGAAGGCTCAGCTGGCACAGCCCGGCAACGGCCCAGCCGCGCCGTTGATCCTGGGCTTGGGCGGCGACGGCAGCGACCCCGTGAGCGTCTGCCTCCCTCCCGGAACGGTTCTGCCCGTTTTTGGCGGGCCCCAAACGGGCAAGAGTATTTTCCTGCAGACCTTGGCTCACCTCAATGGCGCAAGCTGGCTTGAATCAAGCACCCCCCCTTCAGTGCGGTGCGCGGAGAGCTCCGTGGTGTTGCTGGATAATCCCTTATCCACCACTGCCGAGCAGATTCATACAGCGGATGAATTACTGGCTGCCGGCGCTGTCCTCATTGTGGCAGTGCCGTATCCAGGTCCCGCACTGTCACGGCTGCCCTTGGAGTGGGGTTTACGAACCTCCAGCCAAGGAGTGGTTGTGCGACCCCAGCGGGCCATGGACGCGGAGATGTTCGGCATCCGCCTAGACACTGCCGGCTCAGAACCACCGGGGCGGGCAGTCTTGATCAACGGCGGCCACCGGGAATGGTTTCAGTTCCCGGGACTGTGAAGCTAAAGGACCGTTTCCTCCGCCGCCGTACGCAATGAAAAGGCCACCACTTTGGGGGTGAAGAGGAAGTAAACAACCGCCAGCGGCGGCAAGAGGAGCAGCAAGCCCAGCATCAGCTCACCTTCCAACAAGGCCGGCGTAGCGATGGCCACCATAAGCAATTGCCACACAAACGCAGCCGAGCGTGTCCACCTGAAACCATGGAAAGCCTTGAACGCTACCGCACCCAAGCCTGCGGACAGTCCCAAGAGCAAGAGAGTCAAAAATATGGCGCTCGCAAAGGAATTACTCGGCTGTGTGAGCAATGAAAAGATCGACCAGATGCCGAACACGGCCAATGCCAACGCTTCTGATCCCACCACGCCCGCAATGACAAAAACGCCTGCCGGGCGGACTAACTCACCGCGTTTAAGGCTCGCTTCCAACGCATCAGCGTCCTCTGGGCGGGGCATGTCAGCTGGGGTTTGGGGATCGTTTTGCACAAGAGCACCTTATCGGAGTTTGCCGGGTGGGGGCCGGGAACCCGCGGGGCATTGTGACGCATCGCTCACGGTTAGAGACAATTATTTCCGCCATTACCCCTTGTTTACGTTGAGTTAACATGACAATCTTAAGTAAATGACCTGAAGGGCCCATTGTGGGCCTTTTCTTATGTGGCCTAAAGTGAATTTTTTCACAAGACGCCCCCGTTTTAAAAGGAGTGAGTGATCAGCATGGACTGGCGTAGTCGCGCAGCCTGCCTCGACAAGGACCCGGAATTGTTTTTCCCCGTGGGAAACACAGGTCCGGCCTTGCTGCAGATCGAGGAAGCAAAGAGCGTATGCCGCCGCTGCCCCGTGATTGACACCTGCTTGAAGTGGGCCATCGAATCCGGACAGGACGCAGGCGTGTGGGGCGGTCTTAGCGAGGACGAGCGTCGCGCTATGAAGCGCCGCGCAGCCCGCGCCCGCCGCGCAAGCTAAGCGCACGCAAGCTAAGCGCATAGGCAACTGACCCGCAGCAATCACAGATTGCTGCGGGTCAGTTTTTTAATGCCGGGAAATGAGCGCCATCTGCATCTCAACCACCGTGCCGCCACCCTCACGCACAGACCAGTCAATGGTGCCGCCTAATTCACTGGTCACCAGGGTCCGCACAATTTGCAACCCCAGACCCTCAGCAATGTTCCCCGGCGGCAACCCCACGCCGTCGTCCGCGATCTTCACGGTCAGCGCGTCATCACCTGAATCATTCTTGAACCGGTGCGCCATCAGCCACACCGTCCCCTCCCGGTCCTGCAAACCATGTTCGACGGCGTTGGTCACCAGCTCGTTGATCACCAGTGCCAGCGGGGTGGCGAAATCGCTGGGCAGCTCACCGAAGGCACCCTCGCGTTCGGTGCGCACCCGCTGGGACGGGGAGGCAACCTCGGCGGAGAGCCGGAACTGCCGGTCAATCAGCTCATCAAAGTCAACGTTCTGAGCCAGGCCCTGGGACAGCGTCTCATGCACCAACGCAATGGTGGCGACCCGGCGCATGGCCTGTTCCAGCCCCTGCTTTCCCTCTTCACTGTGCATGCGGCGCGACTGCATCCGCAGCAAAGCCGCCACTGTCTGCAAATTGTTCTTCACCCGGTGGTGGATCTCGCGGATGGTGGCGTCCTTGGTCACCAGCTCCTGCTCCCTGCGCCGCAGCTCGGAAACATCGCGGCACAGTACCAGTGCTCCAAAGCGTTCCACACCATCACGCAACGGAATGGCCCGCAATGACAAGCTGACGCCCCGTGATTCAATCTCGGTGCGCCACGGCATGCGGCCCGTGACAACCAGTGGCAGCGATTCATCCACCATGCGCCGGTCCTTGAGCAGCCCCGTGGTCACCTCGGCCAGGGACCGGCCTTCCAAGGACTCGCCATCTCCTAGCCGGCGGAAAGCCGAGACGCCGTTGGGGCTGGCGTATTGCACAATCCCGTCAACGTCCAGACGCAGCAAACCATCACCAACACGCGGCGCACCGCGGCGGGATCCTGTGGGCGAGGCAAAATCGGGCCACAAACCCAAGGTGCCCATCTTCAGCAAATCGTAGGCGCACTGCCGGTACGTCAGTTCCAGCCGGGAGGGCATCCGCGAGCTGGAGAGGTCCATATGTGTGGTGATAACAGCCAGTGTGCGCCCGTTGCGCACCATGGGGATGGCTTCAACCCGCATGGCCATGTCCGGGCTCCAGATTTTGGTTTCATGCGAGCGCTCAATGTTTTGACTCTTCCAGGCCGCCTTCACCAACGGCTCCAGAGAAGGCTGAATCTGTTCGCCCACAAAGTCTGCGTGGAACATGGTGTGAGAAGTGGAAGGCCGCACATGGGCCAGCGCCACATGCCCCGTGCCGGTTTTGGCCGGGAACCACAGGACCAGGTCGGCGAAGGAAAGGTCAGCAATCATCTGCCAGTCCCCCACCAAAAGGTGCAGCCATTCGGCGTCGCCCGGGGCCAGCCCGGGATTGTCCCTGATCATGTCGGCAAAAATTGCCATCGGGCTCCTTTTAAAAATGGGTGGCGGTGCCCGCTGCGAACAGCGGGCACCGCACTAGCTGGCGCATTCGAGGGCGCCAGTTACACAGATGGTGTGCTGCGGTTACCGCCGCACAATTGAACGCAAGAGCCTCAATGCTACCGACAAGGACGCCATGTCGTCCTGTTCGAGCTCGTTGACTTCGGCAAACATCCGAACAGCCCTCTCCAGCTGCTCCGCGTTCTGTGCCTCCCAGGCTTCAATGCGCGCCAGGGTGGAGGCGCCTTTCTCGGTCCGGTCCAGGACATTACTGGTCATGTCCGCCGTGGTGGCGTAAAGGTCATCACGTAAGGCTGCACGCGCCAGCGCCTGCCACCTGTCATTACGTGGCAACGCCGTGATCCGTTCCAGCAGTGAGTCCACCCCGTAGCGGTTGTAAAGCGTGTAGTACACGCTCGCCACCGTGTCCTGTGGTTCGGCCAATGCTTCACTGACCTTGGCAACATCCAGCAGCGGGAACGTCTCAAAGAGTTCCGCCCAGCGGCGGCCCAAGGCCAGCGGCATGTTAAAGGATGTGGCCTGGCTGTACCAGTTCTCCACCCGCTCCACATCCACACCTTGGACGAACTCACTCAGGCGTGGGGCCAGGTTGCTGACCCCAGGCTTGAAGCGCTGCACCAGCTCCGCAATGCTCTGCTGCCCAATCCCCTCATTGACCAGCCATCGCACGGCCCTATCCAGCAGGCGGCGCATGTCCAGGTGAACCGTGCTCCACTGCTCCGTGGGGAAGCTGGGCGGGAGTTCGCCCAGCATGGTGGTCATGGACTTCAGATCAAAGATCTCATGCAGGGCTACAAAGGCCTTGGCAACAACCACTTCGCTGGCCGAGGATTCTTCCATGGCCCGGAAGGCAAAGGTGATGCCGCCCAGGTTCACCATGTCATTGGCAACCACGGTGGCAATGATTTCCCGGCGTAGCGGGTGCGTGTCCAGTTCCGCATCGAAACGTGCCGCCACCTGGGCGGGGAAGTAACGGCGCAGTGTTGTCTTGAACCACGGATCATCGGCCAAGTCACTGTTGGTGAGTGACTTGGCCAGTTCCATCTTGGCGTAGGCCAGCAGCACGGCAAGTTCCGGGGAGGTCAGTCCCTGCCCGGTTGCCAGGCGTTCTTGCAGTTCGGCGTTGCTGGGCAGCGCCTCAAGCTCACGGTTCAGGTCCCCGTGATCTTCCAGCCAGTCCATGAAGCGCTCATAGCTGGGGCTCCACTCAACCACTCGTTGACGATCGTTGAGCAACAAGATGTTCTGTGCAATGTTGTCCTCGAGCACCAGCTGTCCAATTTCATCGGTCATGGACATCAGGAAATCGGTGCGTTCGGCGGGGTCCAGCTTGCCTGCGGCCACCATGCGATCAACGAAGATCTTAATGTTCACTTCATGATCGGAGCAATCCACGCCGGCAGAGTTGTCAATGGCGTCAGTGTTCAGAATGACCCCATGCAGAGCAGCCTCCACACGGCCATGCTGGGTCATGCCCAAGTTGCCGCCTTCGCCAATGATTTTGACCCGAAGATCCGCACCATCAACACGAATGGGATCGTTGGCTTTATCTCCCACCGAGGCATTGCTTTCGTAGCTGGCTTTGATGTAGGTGCCAATGCCACCGTTGTACAGCAGATCGGTGGGGGCCAGCAGCACTGCCCGGAGCAGCTCCGGCGGGCTGAGCTTCGTGGTTCCGGCGGCCAGGCCGAGCGCCACGCCAACTTCCGGTGAGATCGGGATCGATTTCAGTGTGCGTGAGTACACCCCGCCACCGGCACTGATGAGCTCCTTGTTGTAGTCCTGCCATGATGATCGCGGAAGATCGTATAGGCGCTGGCGCTCATCGAACGCCACACCTGCCACAGGGTTGGGGTCAAGGAAAATATCACGGTGGTCAAAAGCTGCCACCAGATTGACGTGGCGGGTACGCAGCATCCCGTTGCCAAACACGTCCCCTGACATGTCTCCAACGCCCACGGCGGTGAACTCCTGGGTCTGGGTGTCTACACCAAACTCGCTGAAGTGCGCTTTGACGGACTCCCACGCGCCACGGGCGGTAATGGCCATGGCCTTATGGTCATAGCCCACGGAACCACCCGAGGCGAAGGCGTCACCGAGCCAGAATCCGTACTCCGCGGAAATGGCGTTGGCCGTGTCCGAGAAGGACGCCGTACCCTTGTCTGCCGCTACCACCATGTACGTGTCATCACCGTCATGGCGGACCACATTCACCGGCGGCACCACCACTTCACCGGCGTCGGTAGCCACCAGGTTATCCGTGACGTCCAGCAGCCCGCGGATGAAGGTCTTATAGCTTTCCCGCCCTTCCTCCATCCAGGCGCCGCGGTCCACTGCCGGGTTGGGCAGTTGCTTGGCGAAGAAGCCGCCCTTGGCCCCGGTGGGCACAATCACAGCGTTCTTGACGGTCTGCGCCTTGACCAAGCCCAACACCTCGGTGCGGAAATCTTCACGCCGGTCAGACCAACGCAGCCCGCCGCGGGCCACCTTACCGAAGCGCAGGTGCGTGCCTTCCACGCGCGGGGAGTAAACCCAAATCTCAAACATGGGCTTCGGCGCCGGCAAACCCTCAATGGCTAGCGGATCCAGCTTCAGACTGAGGTAATCCCGTTCACGGTAGTAGTTGGTGCGCAAGGTGGCATCAACTAAGTTGGTGAAAGTGCGCAGGACCCGATCGGCATCAAGTGTTGGGACGCTTTCCAGCGCCGCATTGAGCCTGGCGTGGATCTCATCCTGCAAGGCCGGGCGGGCCCCCTCCTCAATGGCAGGGTTGAAGCGGGCCTCAAAAAGCTCCACCAACCCGCGGGTAACATCCACATTTTCCAAAAGCGTGTTGGCAATGAACCCGTAGGAGTTGGTATTGCCCATCTGGCGCGTGTACTTGGCATAGGCGCGCAGAATGACTACCTGGCGTGCATGCATACCCTCGGTCAGCACCAAGCGATCAAAGTTATCCGACTCGCTGCGGCCCGTAATCGCTGCACCAAACGCCTCCGTCAGCAGGTCCGCCGTTGTCAACGGGTCAACTCCGGCAGGGTACTTCAGGCCAAGATCGTAGAGGAAGAAGTCACGCTTATCAGCAGTTTCAATGTCAAAGGGCCGCTCATCCAGCACCTCGAGTCCCAAGCTGTGGAAAAAGGGCAGGATCTTGCTCAGGCTTTGCGGATGTGCCATATACAGCTTGACGCGGGCATCTCCTTCAAGGAGCCCGCCGCTGCCCTTGGGCAGGTAGACGTGCATGCCGGGGGCACACTTATCGGGGCTTAGCCCGGCCGCTGTTGCAGCCTTGTAACGGGCATCAAATTCCTCAAAGCGGGCAATGTCCGCCAGAGCGTCCTCAACCTCAAAGTCCACCCGGTAGCTCTGCGGGAATGCATGAGCCCACTTGGCTTCCAAACGGTCCGCCACCTCGCGCTGCTCCGAATCGCGCAACACCTGGGCGATCCCCTCGGGCCAGGACCTCGCCGCACGCACCAGCCGCTGCTCCAGTTCGGCAGCCTGCAGATCCGCCGGAACCATGTAGGCCTTGGGCAGGCGAATGCGGAAGAACAGCCGGGCCAGCGCCGATTCGCTCATGCGCGCCTCAAAATCAATGGACACGGCGCTGAAGGTGCGGGTGAGTTCATCCTCAATGCGGTGCCGGACAGCGGTAGTGTAGCGATCACGCGGGATGTAGACCAACGCGGACATGAAGCGTCCATAGATGTCAGGGCGCAAGAACAACCGCGTGCGGCGTCGTTCGGCCAGCCTGAGGATCCCTTCCGCGATCTCGATTAGGTCCGAAACCTCAATCTGGAACAGCTCATCGCGGGGGTAGGTCTCCAGAACCGCAAACAAGTCTTTGCCGGAGTGTGAGTTGGGCGGGAAACCGAAGTGCCGCAGCACAGCCTCAACCTTTTCCCGAACCACAGGGATGTTACGCACGGAACCGGTGTAAACCCCAGAGGAAAACAAGCCGATGAAACGCTGCTCACCGTTGACATTGCCCTGGGAATCGAAAGACTTCACACCAATGTAGTCAAAGTACGCGCCGCGGTGCACTGTGGAGCGTGAGTTGGCCTTGGTAATGACAAGGACACGTTTTTCACGGGCCTTGCGCTGCCCCGTTGTAGTCAGGTGCTGAACGGTAGGGTGGCTGGAGCCATCCCGCATCAGGCCCAGGCCGCTGCCCTCACGATTGACGAGTACGTCTTCACCGTCACGCTTTTCAAGATCGTATTCGCGGTAGCCAAGGAAAGTGAAGTTATCTGCCTCCATCCAGTGCAGTAAATCTTCGGCTTCGCGCAGGTCCACAAGATCTTCCCCTGCCAGCACGGTGGCCAGAATTTCTGCCCGGCTCAGCGCCTTCTCACGCATGGCAGGCCAATCTTCAACCGCTGCCCGTACATTGGCCAGCACCTTGGCGAGGCCTGAGTAGAGCGCCAACTTGCGCTCGTCGTCGATCTTGGGAATTTCAATGGCAATCCATGATTCCAGGAAGGAGGAATTCTCCCCATCCCCCAGCAGGTGGGCAATGTTGGGCATTGCTGAGGTGTCCCCGCTGGCGATGCCCGCGTGGGAAGGAACCTTCGTGACAGCGCTCAAGACGTTGGATTTTTTATCCCGGGAGACCACAAAAACGGGGTGCGTGACCAAATGGATGGCGAGATCTTGGCGCACCAATTCGGCACTGACCGAGTCAACCAAGAAGGGCATGTCATCGGAAACAATGTAAACCACGCTGGCATCGCGTTCGTCGCGGATATCCACCGTGGAATGGCCGGGAGTTCTAATGGCTGCAATCTGCTGGTGGAGCAGGGCCCGCGCATTAAGTACGTCCGGGTCATAGCGAGCGGCGTCCTCTACGGACAATTGCACAAAGTAGTCATTATGGAATGACTGTCCACCAAACTGTGGGTGCTCCTGCACAGGCTCGTGGCTTGAAGTGTGCGATGACATGAATTAACGCCTCCGTCAAAGAGATGAGACCGCTTCTTTGCAGGCCTGTTCTGAGCCTAGCCCTGATTCTGCAGGGCTGCTGTGGTGCTTGTGACAGCGGATTCAGAGTTCTCTTGGACAGCTGCACAATCGATCCGGCTAATGCCCCGGCGCAGCGGCGAGTCCGGAGCCACCTCCAGCAGGAGCCGCCCTTCCAGCAACGCCCTATCAGTTATTTCCGGGTCCCAGGGGAGAAAATGCCTGATCGGCGCGGTGGGGCCAAACCGTTCCCAAGCCTGTGCCAGTGCCTTTTCCGGTGCCCGCCCGGCAGCTTGACGGCGCACCTTATTCACCACCACATCTATCCGTGCAGCAGGGAAGGCCGCTTGGAGTTCGTTCATGCCTCGGATCAGTCTCGGGATCCCCACCGGGTCCCCGCTGCCCACCGCGTAGATGATGTCCGCCTGGGCCAGCACAGTCAGCGTTGCGCCGTTGCGCCGCGGAGCTACGGTGTCATAGCTGAGTTCCTCATCGTTCTCTAGCGAGAATCCGCAATCCACCACCACCAAGTCTGCCGATTCCCGTGCCAGAGCTACAACCCTGGCCACGGCGGCCGCCCGCAACTCCGGCCAGCGATCGGCCCTGGTCAGGCCCGTCAAGAGGGAAAACGTGCCTGCTGAAAAAACAACCTTAGTCAAGATGTTCGTGAAGTGAACTGCGGATAAGGTTCCCTGGTCAGCTGCCCGGCATGCCTGGGCAAAGGACGCGGATTCCTCCAGCAGGCCCAGCGCGGCACCAATGCTGGCTCCGTAGCTATCTGCGTCTATCACCAAGACACTGCGGCCGGCAGCCGCCTGTTCGGCTGCCAGATTTATGGCCACTGTGGTGCGCCCGGGCGATCCAATGGGACCCCACAACGCCACGAGCATGCCTGTGCGGCCGGGCAGTGCCGGTGTTGCTTCAGCTGTGACCGCAGGTGCCGCCGCAGGTGAAGACAGGGCAGCGGGAGCCGTTGCTGGTTCTGGCGCTGACGGTGCAGCTCTGGACAGGGCCGGCTTGGACTGCGAAGGTCTGGACAGTGCCGGCTTTAACGGGTCCGGCTTGTGCAGAGCTGACTTCGGCGGGTCCGGAGTTGGTCTTGGCAGCGGCGTGGATCCGGGGCTAGGATCCGTTTCGGTTTCTTTAGTGGTTTCGGGCTTTGTTTCGTCTTCCTGGGTCCAGTCGCGACGCCGTAATCGGCGCCGCGTCCGCTCCCACAGACTCGCGTGCTGCGCTGGATCCGTGGCGTCCGCAGTGTTGTGCTTGACAGTGTTGTGCTTGACAGCGTTGTGGCCCGCTTCTTCGCCGGTGGTGTCTGAATGCCCCGCGGTGACTGGAACTGTGGGCTCCGGCGCGCCAGTGAGCTCCAGTGCAGCTGCTTGCAACTTCGTGGGAGTGCTAGCGTGCGCGCCCCGCGAAGCTGCCACATCTGTGGGGGCTCGCGCAGGGACGGCGTACCCACCTACCCCATCCAACTGCTTGCGTGATTGCACGGCGGCTGTGACTACCTGAGCGAGCAGTTCCGCGCTCACGTGTTCCGTGACAACGCCGGCACCGATCGAACGTAGGCGCTGAGCCGCTTCTGCCGTGGTGGCAACGGCCACCACGCTGACACCAACCGCGGCCAGCCTGTCCACAAGCGTTGCGCTGAGTTCATCCGCCCCCTCGGCTACAACAGCCGCTTGGGCCAGCCCATTTTGGCACGCTGCCAGAAGCTCGGCCAGCTCAGGACAGCGGCGGACAATATGAAGTGCGCCTCTGTTGTTTTCCAGCTCAGCAATCACCGCTGCCGGGGTGTCCCCCACCGCAACCACTGTCACTGGGCTCATGGCGCCGCACCGGGATTCCACACCACGGAAACTTTGGCATTGTTGGCCACAGCACCAAGAAATTTTGGCATTTGAGCGTCACTGACCAGAACCATGAGGGCTGTGTTCTTGCTCGATCCCAAGGAGCCCGAGGCTGACGCCAGGGACGCAACTTCGGCTCCCGGGAGCATCAGCACCGGCTCAGCAAAGCCGTTGCGGTCATCGGGCAGGGCCACCCAAACGTCAACATAAGCGCCCACCACTACCTCTTTGGGCAAGGGTTCAGTGATAGTGACAGGAGCTGGTTTTCGGTTCAGCGCATCGATCCGCCCAATGCTGCTACGGGAGACCAGTTCACCCTTGGGAACCATGCGAATGGCGACGGCGTTCGCATCCAGCGCGTCGGCCGGATCAAGATATTTCCCATCAACGTCTCCAAGCTGGACATCCACAATGGTGAAGGAATCCGGAGTGATCTTCTGACCTACCACCAGCGCATCCTTGGCCACATACATGGGCACTGTCTTGGCTGCGTTGCCCACCAATGCCACCACCCCGGCCACGGACGCCAGCACTAAAAGAATGCCAATGAGCAGACGTGGATCCTTCCACGACGGTTTGCTCAGCCGTGGTGCTTGCCCCGGCATTTCCATCGCCATAGCCCCGCCCCCTTCAGGAATCTGGCAGCGATGGTGCGAGCCACGCTGCCGTCTACTCTTTCTACCGCTGATTGGCCACGGTTGAAAGGGCTTCCTCAAAAACCGACTAAAACTGTGGACAACTTCAGCAGCGATGGAACAAGTTGCCACTACCTCCTCACGTTGGTCTGCGTTGTCCCGCTCGTGCTTTGATCGTTGACACCTGGGCTTCTGGATAAGAGCCTGGCCAGCCCTATAGCGACGAACTTAGCCGTGAGTGCAGGTAGCGGGCATGCTCGCGCTGCATAAGGCAAGCCATCCGCGGTGACAAGCAGCGTGGAGTCATGCACCAGCACCTCGTAGTGACCGGCAAGGCCTCCTAGGCTGTGGATAAGGATGATTAAGCTCGTCAAAGCACATCAAAGGGGGGATAATGAGTGCATGCCCAGATTCTTAACCTTGGCCGATGTGGCCGAACAGCTGCAGATCTCTGCAGCAGCCTGCTATGCCCTAGTACACAGTGGCGAGCTGCCCGCATTCCAAATTGGTGGACGCGGGCAATGGCGTGTGGACGAAGCGAAATTTGAGCAGTTCATCGATGACAGACACGCAGCAGCCAGAACCATGCTGGCCACTGAGAATTCCGTCATCGCCGAATAGGTAGCTCTGGGCCCTGGCATCTCTTGGTCTGAGCAGTGACGGTCCAGGTACATCAGTAACTTGCTGGTTCAGAATTCGTTATCCGGTGATGAGGCGATCGAAACCAACCGTCCCAGCGGAATTACCACTGATCCCTGCCGATTTCCGGGGTCCCGGCCCACGCCGTCGGCCAATTGCATGAGTTGAACATAGTCAGCCCCAACTTGGTCCAGAACACCCCTGACATGCACCGCACTGGAGCCCGCCTGCGCGGCGGTGTCCAGCTCAAGGACCACGGCCGAACGGTTCCTGGCCAGCACCCGCAGTGCCGCGGCCAGGGAATAGCCCACCTGGCTCGGGCTCTGCTGACGCTCCAATCCCAGCCCGTTCACCCGCACCACCTTCGTCAGCGGCACGATGACGGATCGGTTCTCTTCACGCAGCAAAGCCCAGTCCTTTTCCACCCTGAGCACTTCCCCGTGATACGCGGTGCCCGTGCACAGAAACACGGAAAGCTGCTCTCCGCTGGCTCCTCGTAAAGCCTCGGCAAGGGTCACCTGGGACGCCTCAATGCGGGCTAATTCATTGACGTGCCGCTCGAAATCCTGCTGCGTTGAGGCATGCCACTGTGTTTCCAGATCACCGAAGAGAAGTTCCCACCGCATGGGCCCACGCTAAGCGGCAACCATGGGGCCGTCAACTCTGACCTTCCACAGCTTGGCTGCAGCCTCTAGACATATCCATGCTGTTGGGGTCAAAATGAATGAATCACCTTCAAATGATGTTAAACAGTGTCAAACATGCTCAAAGGAGAGCAACCGTGAAACCACAAACTCGGGCTGATCTGGCAATGACCGCAGCCATTGCCTTCCTAGGGGCCGCCCTGGTCTTCAGCGGTTTTGCACTGCTGCGTCTGCAGTGGGGCGGGCGCTCCATGGCTCCGACACTTGGGTTCCCTGAATTGTTGGGCGTGGCGGGTGCCGGGATCGGCTTTGCCTTGCTCTGCTGGTGGTTGTTTGCCCTCTGCTGCGCTTGCCTATCTGCATTTGCCCAGAGATTCGGAGCCCACAGGCTTTCAACGCTCACAGCACGCTGGTCGCCGGCGTTCATGCGCCGAGTGGTCGCAGCGATTATTGGGATTAATCTCCTCGGCGCACCGTTGGCTGGCGCAGCGCAGGCAGCCGGTGTTGCCCCACTCTGGCATACCCTGACGGTTTCCACGGCTCCCATCTCAGGAGCAGTGAGCACACCTTCGCCATCATCACCGCCAGTGGATCCTTTGTGGGTGCCACACACCCCTGACATTGCACCGGATCTACTGATCAGGACCTCGCCGCGCGAGCCCGCGGACCAGCCCGAGTTTCAAGAGGACCCAACAGCGGCTTCCCGTGATCTGCGCTCCGGTGACGTGGTTGTCAAAAAGGGCGACACACTCTGGGGAATCGTCGCCGAAGCGTTGGGACCGTATTCCACGGATGTCGAGGTGGCCTTGGCATGGCCGCAGTGGTACGGCACCAATCGAAGCACCATTGGTGCTGATCCGAACCTTATTCTTCCGGGACAAATACTGCATGCACCCGGCAATTACTAACATTTGGCACCACCCAAAGGAGCACCCCGTGAGTACAGCAGCCATCTCTGAAACCCCCGCACCAGCCACTTTCTTGTTGGTACGGCCACTTCCCTCTTCCAGCACTCCCGCCCCGTCACCGACTCCGCAAGAGAACCAGGAATATATTGTGGAGTTGTTTGCTGGCACTCCTCAAACACGCCCATCCAGAAACACTGCCTTAACGGCAGACGAGGCATCAGCCCCGGCGGAAGAGACCTCCGCCAAGATTGGCTCGGTCGGACTTAACGCGGCCGGGGTTGGCACGGTGCAGACGCTCGACCCGGAATCCGCCGAACGGGCGGTGGTGGGCAATATGTCCTGCAAGGTTGCCCAAAGCGCCTTGGAAATTCTCCATGGCGTCCGTTCAGTGCAGCAGTTGGCCAGGTGGCTCGACGCCCGGTGCCTGAGCGCTTTGAGCACCCGGGCACGTCTTTATGCGGAAGCCTACCGGGAGCAGGAACGCCGTAGTAGTAATGATGGCGGATACCCGGACAACGTCCAGATGCTGCACCGGCAACCGCATGTACAGTCGGTTCACTGCCATGTGGTTGGCCCCGGCATCTTTGAAACGGCGGTTGTGGTGGCTGACAGGACCAGATTTAGAGCCATCGCCATGCGTCTGGAATTGAGCCACGGCCTGTGGAAGGTCACCGCCCTGCGTATTGGCTAGGGAACGTGTTGGCTAGAGAGAAAGACACAACAAAAAGGCCGCCATCCGCAGGAACTGACGCACTTGATGTGCTGTGTCAGCTCCTCCGGACGGCGGCCCTCTTCACGTGAACTTAGCGCTTTTTCTTCTTCTTGGCCTTGCCAGCCGGGCGCTTGGCCGACGGCGGGACGCCGCCTGTGCTGCGGCGCTCAACATGCGTCTCCGCATCGCCTTGGGCGTCCGGAGCAGTGAACTGCAACTGGGCGGGCCGGGCCGGAGCTTCAAGACCAGGGGCCGTGATGCGAGGGGCAGCGTGCTCATGCTCTGACGCAGCCGCACCGCCTTCAACGCGCTTCATGAGGTTAGCCGGGGCGTTCTCCACCACACCGACAGTAGCTTCGGGAGCATTCTCAACCTGAACTTCCAAGTTGAAAAGGAAGCCGACGCTTTCTTCACGGATGGCTGCCATCATAGACTGGAACATCTCAAAGCCTTCGCGCTGATACTCCACGAGGGGATCACGTTGGGCCATGGCCCGCAGACCGATGCCTTCCTTGAGGTAGTCCATCTCGTAAAGGTGCTCTTGCCACTTGCGCCCTACAACGGAGAGGACCACACGGCGTTCCAGCTCGCGCATGCTCTCTGAGCCAAGTGCGGCTTCGCGTTCCTGGTAGGCAACCCGGGCATCCGAGAGCAGTTCAGTCTTGAGGTGTTCTGCTGTGATGCGGCCTTCGCCGCCCACTTCTTCAGCGATTTCATCCACCGTGACAGTGACAGGGTAGATGGTGCGCAAGTTGGTCCACAGCGTGTTGAAGTCATAGTCTCCGGCATGACCGGAGCCCAAGGAAGCCTCGATGATCTCATTGACGGTGTCTTCCAAGAAGTGCTGGACCTTTTCATGCAGGTCCCCACCTTCGAGGATCCGGCGGCGGTCTCCATAGATGGCTTCACGCTGGCGATTCAAAACATCGTCATACTTGAGCACGTTCTTACGCTGCTCGGCGTTGCGGCCTTCAACCTGGCCCTGGGCCGAGGCAATGGCCTTGGAGACCAGCTTGGACTCCAACGCCACATCATCAGGCATGGCAGAACGTGACATGAGCCTTTCAGCGGCACCGGAGTTGAACAGGCGCATCAGATCATCTGATAATGACAGGTAGAACCGTGACTCGCCCGGATCTCCCTGACGTCCGGAACGGCCCCGTAACTGGTTGTCAATGCGGCGTGATTCGTGGCGTTCGGTACCTAGAACGTAAAGCCCGCCAGCTTCAATAACGGCCTCTTGTTCATCCTTGACAGCCAGTTTTGCTTCCTCAAAGGCGTCAAGCCATGCGGCCTCGTACTCCTCCGGGGTTTCTTCAGGATCGAGTCCGCGTGCCGCCAATTCACTCACAGCATTGAACTCGGCGTTACCACCGAGCATAATATCGGTGCCTCGGCCAGCCATATTGGTTGCTACGGTGACGGCCCCACGGCGGCCGGCTTGGGCCACAATTGCGGCTTCACGGGCGTGATTCTTAGCGTTCAAAACCTCGTGCTTGACGCCTGCCTCAGCCAGTTTCTTGGAGAGGTATTCGCTCTTCTCAACACTGGTTGTGCCCACCAGAACCGGCTGCCCGGTTTCGTGACGCTCGGCAATGTCCTTCACCACGGCGTCGAACTTCACAATCTCGTTCTTGTACACGAGGTCGGGCTGGTCAACGCGCTGCATGGACTTGTTCGTGGGGATCGGTACAACACCCAGCGAGTAGGTGCCCATGAACTCAGACGCCTCGGTCTCGGCGGTACCTGTCATGCCGGAAAGCTTCTCATACAGGCGGAAGTAGTTCTGCAAGGTCACCGTGGCTAGGGTCTGGTTCTCAGCCTTGATCTCCACACCTTCCTTGGCCTCAATGGCCTGGTGCATGCCTTCGTTATAGCGGCGGCCAGCAAGGATGCGGCCGGTGTGCTCGTCAACGATCAGGACTTCGCCGTCCATGATGACGTAGTCCTTGTCACGCTTGAAGAGCTCCTTGGCCTTGATGGCGTTGTTCAGGAAGCCGATCAGGGGCGTATTGGCGGACTCATACAGGTTGCTGATGCCCAGGTAGTCTTCTACCTTTTCAATGCCGCCTTCAAGAACACCCACGGTGCGCTTTTTCTCATCGACTTCATAGTCATCTTCAGGCTTGAGGCGCAGGACCACCTTGGCAAATTCCCCGTACCAACGGTTCGCGTCACCTGACGCAGGACCGGAAATGATCAGCGGGGTACGGGCCTCATCGATGAGAATGGAGTCAACTTCATCCACAATGGCATAGTTGTGCCCGCGCTGGACTAGCTCATCCTGGCTCCAGGCCATGTTGTCGCGCAGGTAATCGAAGCCGAATTCGTTGTTGGTGCCATAGGTGATGTCGGCAGCGTATTGGGCGCGGCGCACCGAAGGATCCTGATTGGCGATGATGCAACCGCTGCTTTGACCTAGGAAACGGAAAACGCGTCCCATCAAATCAGACTGGTATTCCGCCAAGTAGTCATTGACCGTGACCACGTGCACGCCCTTGCCGGTCAGCGAGTTCAAATATGCCGGGGCCGTGGCCACCAGGGTTTTGCCTTCACCGGTCTTCATTTCAGCAATGTTGCCCAAGTGCAGGGCGGCACCACCCATGAGCTGGACACGGAAGTGGCGAAGACCGAGTGTACGCGAGGAAGCTTCCCGCACCGCGGCGAAGGCTTCCGGCAACAGGTCATCGAGCGTCTCGCCGTCTTGATGGCGGAGCTTAAGCTTGTCTGTTTCCTCGCGGAGCTCAGCATCGGTGAAGGTCTGGAAAGAGTCCTCCAGCGAATCAATGGCGTCGGCAAGGACATTGAGTCGTTTAAGCGTCTTGCGATCGCCTGTGCGAAGAACCCGCTCAAGAAGTGATGGCACGAAATTGCTCCCAATCTATTACTGCCTAAAAGTGGCGTGTTCAGTCTACGTGAGAAGACGCACACCACACTGCCAGTTCTAGCTGTGTGGCGCCCGGCAATACTGCCAGATATGAGCGAAAGTGCTTGCTTATGCCTGCATTGCGCCACATTGTTCTCCCGCAGCGGAACCTTCAGGCACGTAATATCCCAGCATTTCAGTGCACCATCTGCGCGCCGCTACCGTGAAATTCTGCGCCAAGCTGTCTATGTGGTGCGTTCCACTGACGCTGACGGCGAACTCAGTTCCAGCCAGGTGAGCACCTTAAACATGTTGACCAAAGCGCCCCTGCGCATCAGCGATATTGCACGTAATGCCGGTATCCGCCTGCCCAGCGCCACTGAGCAGGTCACCAAGCTCGCAGCAGCGGGCCTGGTCAAGCGGTTGCAGAACCCCAACGACGCCCGCGTAGTGGAAGTGCTCCTCACCGAGCAAGGGCGGGCAACTCTGGAGGCTTCGAATCTGCGCCGCAACCAGGAAGTCGCCGCAGGCCTCTCCGGGCTCTCACTGCGTGAACAGCAGAGCATCTCCCGCGCACTTTCCGCCATCGCCAAACTCAACGCGGCACTCTCCCCCTAGCCCTGCCACTTCCGCCGTCCGTGTCCTACCGGCGTCATCCCCCGCCAACTAACACCCGCAAACAACACCATTAAGCAAGCCCATTCAGCAACAACAACTCAGGAGAAAAAGTGCACGCGAACATGGCAGATTCAACTGCCCGCGACGGAGTCAGTACCGTCTCAAAAGAAAAGCAATCAATGCTCAAGCAGCCCAAGGCTGTGTGGGCGGTGGCTGGAGCATCGGTGTTCGCCTTCATGGGAATCGGCCTCGTTGATCCCATCCTGCCCGCCATTGCAGAGAACCTCAGTGCCACCCCCAGCCAGGTGTCCTTGCTGTTCACCAGCTATTTTCTGGTCACAGCCATCGCCATGCTCGTCACTGGTTTTGTCTCCTCACGCCTTGGTGGGAAGCGGACGCTGTTGCTGGGCCTAAGCATCATTGTTATTTTTGCGACCCTTTCAGGCCTATCCGGCAGCGTCGATGCCCTGGTGGGTTTCCGAGCCGGTTGGGGCTTGGGTAACGCCTTGTTCGTAGCGACGGCGCTGGCCGTCATGGTGGGGGTTGCCTCCGGTGGGGCGGCTACGGCCATCATCTTGTACTAGGCAGCACTGGGGCTGGGCCTCTCACTCGGCCCGCTCATGGGCGCAATGCTGGGCGCCTGGCAGTGGCGTGCACCCTTCTTTGGTACGGCCACCGCCATGGCAGTGGCGTTCATCCTCCTGATGGTGCTGCTGCCTAAAACCCCGTTGCCGGCCACCAAGACCCGACTGCGTGATCCGCTCCTGGCACTGGGCCACAAGGGCTTGCGCACTACCGCTGGCAGCGCCTTGTTCTATAACTATGGATTCTTCACCATCCTGGCATTCGTGCCCTTCATTCTGGGCTTCGATGCCTACGGAATAGGCGCAGTATTCTTTGGCTGGGGCGTGGCAGTGGCCGTATTCTCTGTATTTGTCGCACCCATGGTCCAGCGCCGCTTTGGCCCCGTCCGTGCCCTGACCGGTTCACTGTTGGGTTTGGTGGTCATCTTGGCGGGACTGGCCTTGGCTGCCGGACACTCGGTGCCGGCCATTGTGGTTCTGACGGTGGTTTCAGGTGCTCTGCTGGGTATCAACAACACCCTGTTCACTGAAATGGCCATGGCTGTCTCGGACTCCCCGCGTCCTGTTGCCAGTGCAGGCTATAACTTTGTGCGCTGGATGGGCGGGGCTCTCGCACCGTTTCTGGCAGCCAAAATAGCCGAGTACAGCGGCGCATCCACAACCTTCTTTGTGGCCGCAGCCATGGTGCTGGTCAGTGCCGCCATCATCGTGGGTGGGCGCAAGTTCCTTACGGCTCACGCACCCGCCGGCGTCTAATCCGGCATTCACGCAACCCGGTATTCAAGCAAACCCCAACGAAGCAAACGACGCCGGCACCCAGGTGAGGGAAAATCCCCACCCAGGTGCCGGCGTCTTTCTTTGAAAGCCTGGCAACTATCTAGGATCTAGACACGTGCCGGAACATCCTCTGAGCGGTAAGCGGAAATCTCTTCGGAAACCTCTGCGTTGTCATCGAGTGAAATGACCCCGTAGGTCCAGCCCTTGCGGCGGTAAACAACTGAGGGGATCCCTGTTGATGAGTCGATGAACAGGTAGAAATCGTGACCTACCATTTCCATGTTGTCCACGGCGTCATCGAGAGAAAGTGCAGTAGCCGGGAAGACTTTTCTGCGGATCAACACCGGTGAATCACCGGCGGGGATGTCATTTTCGATCTCGTACGGGGACTTAACTTCGGGAACTTCCGGTGTGCTCTGGGCGTAGATAGGCTCAGAACTACTCACGGGAATCAACGCCCCGGTGGCCTCGTTCACAGCCACGGGGGCGTGCCGACCGTGGTGGACTTTCTTCTTGTCCTTGGCACGGCGGAGGCGCTCGAGCAGCTTGCCGTAGGCCAGATCAAAGGCAACGAACTTATCCGGTGCGGCAGCTTCCGCGCGGATGACCGGCCCGCGGCCCAGTACCGTCAACTCAACCGTAAGTGGAGCCTCTGCTGCGCGCGCCTTGCTCTCCTTGGAAACCTTCACATCGACACGCTGAACCTTGCTGGCCAGCTGCTCGATCTTGGTGAGCTTTTCGGCTGCATATTCGCGGAATCGGTCCGAAACACTCACATTGCGACCGGTGATCATGAACTCCATGGTGCCCTCCAAATAACTTAGGTGACACGGCGGCCGGCTAGCATTTATCGCTGTATTCCTGACCGCCGACGGGCGGTTTCCCCTTGCTAGAGGTACCCGTTTACTCACGTTAGTTCACCTCATGGTTTTATTCATCTTTTGCTCAAAAATTGTTTTCCGCGCCTCCGCTCCGGCCGCTGGTTTCCGCATCACCTGACGGGGCTTTCGCAGCTGCCAAAACCACTGCGCAACGGAGATTAAACCCCGCTAATTCCAGTGTTTTTGCTGCTTCCCTGAGAGTGGAACCAGTGGTCAGAACATCGTCAAGGAGAACTATTTCTTGGCCACTTGGCTTCGCTGTCGGCCGAAAATTTCTCACTTTTTTTGCCTTGATTGCCATAGTGTTACGCACATTGCGCCGCCGGGCAGCCCTGCCCAACCCCTTCTGATGCGCCCTGTGCCACGGCAGCTTGGTTTTGATGCGCAGGACGGGCGCCACCTCCAGCCCTTCAGGCAGCCGGCCCTCACGTATGAGGGCCCGTAGCAGCAGAGCAACGGGATCATATCCGCGGCGCCGCCAACCACTGCCAGTACTAGGCACGGGGACCAGGAGCAAGCCGTGCGGGATGAGCCGGGCCGGGTTTATATCTTGCGCGGGGCACATGTGTTGGTCGGGTGGGCCAGGACCGGTGAGAGCCGCCGTCAGGGTTCGGGCTAACACCCGGGCCAACGGCGGGCCAAGTTCGGTTCGCCCGTGATTCTTGAACGCCAAGATGGCCTGCGCCAACGCATCCCGGTATTCCCCGGCAGCAAAAACCGTCAGCAACGGATCCCCGGAAACACCCATCAGGGCATCGGCATGCTGTTCGGCCCGGAATGGCGCGCCCGTTTGCTGGCGCAGGAGAACTGCGCAGCCTGGACACAAAGCGTGGTCATCCGCGCCACAGACCACGCAGTCGGCCGGCAATACCAAATTCAGGAAGTCACGCCAGGCTGCTTCGCACCACAACCAGGCCCGCAGCCACACAGTTCCTGCCCGCCCCCTGTGCCGGGCGGCTACCTGGCCAGTTCCTGCTCTCGTATCCATCTGCCCAGCATGCTTGTGCCGCCGTGCCTATGGAAGTACCAGGCCACCCATTGTGTAGAAGGTTGCAGGCTAAACGCTTGGGCAGGAATCAAGCACCGGCGGCAGGGAAGGGACGTGCTAGTGGCGCACGGCCGGCGCCTATCCAGTGCCTATCCTGCGAACGAGGACTGTTGGAGTTCCTTAGCGGCCACTTCCCAATAACTGCCCACATTGGTGAAGAACTCCGTGGCCGTCTGAGCATGGATGTTCCGGACACCGGATCCGGCGCTGATCCATTGCACACCCTTGAGCTCATCCAATGCCAACGGACGCGCGGCTAGATCCAAAATATCGATGACCACCGGGTCAGTATCAGAGGGGGCCATGACGGCAACGCTGGCACCCCCCACCCAGACGCCGAGCGTAGGCATCCCGGAATGCAGAAAATTGATGGGCGTGGTGAGTTCCTTGGGGACCTCACCGGATTTAAAAATACCCGTCATGTTGACTTTGCTGATGCCGTTGGACTGGGAAATAACCAAGGCCCTGGTGCCATCACGGGACACCCTGAAGGTACTGACTTCCTGCCCCACCAACCAAGGAACCCTGAGCAGAACAGGTGCGCCCAACTTGCCGTTGTCGTCCGGATTGATTGCCAACACCAGGCCAGAGCCGTCCCCAGCAGCAGAGAACAGCCAGCCGTTGGGGGCAAACGAGGGCGGGGTCAGGCCCACCCCAGACAAGGCAAGCACGGGTGGCTCATTGGGTGTTGCCCAATATATTTGGTTTCCCACCCCTGCTAGGAACGCAAAGTCCTTCCCCGAATAGGAAATGGCCGGCGCCGACGGATCGAGACCTGCCACAGATGCCATCCCGGGAATGCGGGCACTCTTGACGCCGTCGAAGGTGACCAGCTCGTTCTTGGATAGCGCCACCTGGGTGGGCCGCACGGGATTGTCCACGATCATGCGGCTCACCTCGTTATCAGTGCTGCCCATGTCAACAGATCTGTCATCGGCCAAGAACGCCACCTCAGTGATGGTGTTCAGGCTCTTTTGGAACGTGGTCAACAACTGCGCGTTCATTTGCTGGCGCTGCTCGATGCTTGTTTCCAACAGAGGCCCTGCAGTCAACCCCACCCGGGCCTGCCCATTGATCACGGGCACCGAATCGCGCTCCAAGGCAATGCCGTTGGGGAATGCACTCACCACGGCGCCTTGCAAATAGGGTGCCGGGCCGTTGAGCATCGCTTTGACAATGGAGGTGGCCGTGCGTGAGGAGCGCCCAGCCAGCCACCTGACATCGGGGACCCCAAAGGTGAAACTCGGATCATAGAAGTAGAGCGAGACCGGTGCGAACAGCGTTTGGAAGTTCGCCTCGGTGAGGATCACGCCGTCGGGCGCTTCCGAGATTCTCCACTGCCCATCCACTTGCACCATTTTCATCCGCAACAGTTCCGATGAATCCGGTTTGGCCGGGGTCAGCACACCGGTTGCGTCCACCGCGGAGACCACATCGAACTTCAGCTCAAAGGTGTCCTGTTCATAGGTGGCCGCCACGGCAAAGGTGTTCGTATAGACCAGAGTGCGCTTATCCGGCGCCCATGACTGTGCCAGCGCCGGCGTCAGATATTGCCGGGCCACCTGAAAGTCGTCACTCACACCTGTTCCGGAGTCAATGAAACCGCGAATAATGCTCTCCGGCGAGGCTCCATCCACGGGGGAAAACTGCTGCAGGCTCACATTGACGGAGTTGCTCCGTGGCGCCAGCGGATCACTTTTACCCACAGGCCCCTGCATGGGGATGGTGGCACAGCCGCTCACCGCCAGAAGTACGACGACGGCCATGGCCCACAGCGCCACCGGCCAGTTCCGCCTGGTGTGGGCCGCCGGGTGCTGAGCTGTTCTTGCCGTGATACCCATCAGCGATTCACCTTTTCAGAACTAGTGATGCCCGGATCTTCGGGATCGGGTCCGCGCTTTTCCTGGTTCTTAGCCGCCTCGGGCACGGACTTAATACTGCCCAGGGCTCCCACAACCCCCAGCGCACCGGTGTGGGTCAGAACTGGGGAGGTGTTTAAAGTACTGGAACTGCCGGCCTGGCCACCGTCGGGAGGTAGCGGAACCGGTGAATGGGTCAGAACTGTGCCACGTTTGCGCGGCAGTGTGAGGCGGAAACAGGAACCTTCTCCAATGACGCCCCAGGCATCCAGCCAGCCATCATGCAGGCGGGCGTCTTCCATCGCGATGGAGAGCCCCAACCCGCTGCCGCCCGTGGTGCGGGCGCGGGCCGAATCTGCGCGCCAGAACCTGTCAAAGACGTGGCCAAGAGCCGCCGGAGACATTCCGATGCCGTAGTCACGCACGGCCACGGCTACGGCACTCTCGTCCGCTGAGACGTAAATCTTCACCGGGTTTCCTTCGCTGTGCTCCACCGCATTCAGCACCAGGTTGCGTAGAATCCTGTCAATCCGGCGCGAATCCATCTCCACCACGCACTTGTGGCTGCGCAGGCGGGTCACCACAGAAAGCTCTGCCTTGTTCGCCTCGGCCACTGGCATAGCCCCGTCAATGACTGAATGGATGACGGAGAAGATATCCAACGACTCCACATCCAGATCTGCCACACCAGCATCAAAACGGGAAATTTCCAACAGATCAGCCAGTAGCAGCTCAAAACGCTCCACCTGGTGGAAAAGCAGCTCGGAGGAGCGTTTATTGATGGGGTCAAAATCCTCGCGGGCATCGAAGAGTACCTCAGCGGCCATGCGCACTGTGGTCAGCGGTGTGCGCAGTTCGTGGGAGACGTCCGAGACGAAACGCTGCTGCATCTCTGAAAGCGCACCGAGTGCGGTGATCTGATCCTGCAAGGAGGTGGCCATTTTATTGAATGAGGTGGCCAAGCGGGCCATTTCATCCTCACCACTGACGGCCATCCGTTCTTCAAGCTCACCGGCCGCCAATTTTTCTGACACGGCGGCTGCCTCACTGACAGGCTTCACCACGGTCCGTGTGACGTACCAGATGATGACACCAATGAGCAGCAACAGAATCCCACCGGCCAGCCACAACACTGACTGAATGTAGTTCAACGTCATCTGGGCGGTGTTCAGGTCATAGATCATGTACAGCTCGTAGTGGGTGCGCAGCAGTTCCACTTGGCTGCCCACCACAACGGCCGGGCTGAATCCGGACTCGCCCGTGGGCAGCGCTATTGACTGCCAGAACTGGCCGTCGGGATCGCTTTGGACTGCCTCACGGAGCTCGTCCGGGATGATGGCAGTAGTGACACCGCCGGAGTCCGAGGAGCTGACGGCAAGGCGGCTAGTTTGGCCGGGAATCTTCACCATCAGGTACTTGCGGTTATCGTCTGCGCCACCCACTTCCAACAACCGCAAGGTGTCCCCCACATAGGTGGACACACGCGGCTGATCGCTCAGACTCGCGTTGGAAAAACTCTCCTGAACTTGCGTGGCGCCACGGGCGGATTCTTGTTGCGCCTGAGTGAGCCGCTCCTGGAAGAGGCCATTGGAAATCTGTCCGGCCAGGTAGCCGCCAACACCCACCACAGCCACGGAGGCAATGATCAAGGTGGTGGCAACCGTGCGGAACTGCAAGGACACGCGCCAACGCCGCGTCCACCAGCGCCTAATCCAAGCAAAAAATTGCGCCACGAAACGGCCTGCCGCAGCCAGAAGACCAAGGGCCTTGGCGAGCAGTGAGATAACTACTCCGTGCGCGTTGTTATCCGTGGCGGGCACAGTGTCAGCCTCAAAATCCGGGGCAGCCAAATCTCCGACGTCGTGCGGCTGCGGCTCTTCACTCATGGCTTGCTCACTCGAGGCGCACGGGATTCAGCGCTTACTGCCCGGCCTTGTAGCCAACACCGCGAACCGTCAGAACCACTTCGGGAGCCTCGGGATCGCGTTCAATCTTGGAGCGCAGACGCTGAACGTGGACGTTGACCAGGCGCGTGTCAGCAGCGTGGCGGTAACCCCACACCTGTTCCAACAACAGCTCGCGGGAAAATACCTGCCACGGCTTGCGGGCCAGGGCAACCAGGAGGTCAAACTCCAGCGGGGTCAGGGAAATCCGCTCCCCGGCGCGGCGCACGGAATGCCCGGCCACATCGATGCTGATCTCGCCGATAACAAGGGTTTCAGGGGCCTTGACATCGCCGGGACGCAGCCGGGCACGGACACGGGCTACCAACTCTGCGGGCTTAAAGGGTTTGGCCACATAATCATCGGCACCAGAT
Source organism: Arthrobacter sp. UYCu511 (assembly GCF_040547105.1). Lineage (NCBI taxonomy): Bacteria > Bacillati > Actinomycetota > Actinomycetes > Micrococcales > Micrococcaceae > Arthrobacter > Arthrobacter sp. UYCu511. The sequence continues at coordinate 101,936 of NZ_JBEPPB010000010.1, read as the reverse complement.
TCGAGCCCACGCACCACATCCGAGGTATCGGATTTAGCCGTCAGCATCACAATGGGCACATCAGATTCGCCACGGATCAGGCGGCAAATTTCAATGCCATCAATTCCGGGCAGCATCAAGTCCAGCAGGACCAGATCGGGCTTGCTGGACTGGAAAATTTCCAGGGCCTTGGCGCCATCGGCACAAAAAACCGGGTCAAACCCGTCATTGCGCAGAACAATGCCAATCATCTCGGCCAGTGCTTCGTCATCGTCAACAACTAAAATACGTGCCTTCATACCTCTATATTTGCCTATCAACGGCCCAAAGACCCCATCGACGCTCCACAGAGCACTGCAATAGTTTCGGTCATGCCCTGTAATTCACAGGGTAAAGAGGGTTCTTCCCGATAGGGTTTGATGATGGACGTAGCAACGGGCTGATTCCGCTGCGCACCTAGATTGGTTTCTTGGCCTCACTTTCGGCTCTTAGGTTTTAGTTGGATCTCGCGGCGCAGACCCGCCGTTTAACACTGCAGTACACGAATTTCACGGGGAAAATTTCAGGGAGCATGATGACGCAGGAATCACAGGGACAACAAGAGCAGCCAGATCACGCCGACCAAGCCGGTCAGCCGGGGCAGGGTGGCGTCCCAGGTCAGCCGGGGCAGGGTGGGCAACCGCAGTACCCTGCACAGCAACCGCAGCAGCCTGCCCAACAACCGCAGTACCCGGGCCCGGCTCAGCAGCCCGCGCCTCAGTACCCTGGATCCCAATACCCCGGCCAACCCCAGCAACACCAGCAGCCGCAGCAACCTCAGTGGGGACAATACGCCGGCCAGTCCCAGCAGCCTCAGCAACCTCAGTGGGGACAATACGCCGGCCAGTCCCAGCAGCCTCAGCAACCTCAGCAACCTCAGCAACCTGCATCGCAATACCCCGGCCAGCCCCAGCAACCTCAGTGGGGACAGTACGGCCAGCCCCAGCAGCCCCTCCCCCAATACCCGGGCCAGCCTCAGTACCCTGGTCAGCCCCAGTACCCGGGTCAGCCGCAATACCCGGGCCAGCCCCAGCCCGGATACAACACGTACTTGGCCCCACCCAAGCCCGGCGTCATCCCGCTACGGCCTTTGGGGTTGGGTGAGATCCTGGACGGCGCTTTCCAGGCTGCCCGCCGCAACGGCAAGGCCATGTTCGGCTCGGCCCTGATCTTCCAGCTAATCACCGTGGCAGCCACGCTTCTGATCATGTTCCTGGCTTTAGGCAAGTTCGTGTTCGGCATGATGGACGGAACCGTGTTCTTCGACGAGAACAACCCCGCTGACATGGATTTCCTTGTTAGTTCGCTGTTGGGATTCTCTATATCCATAGTGGTGACGGTGTTCTTGTCCACCCTGCTGCAAATGGTGCTGCAGGGCGCGTTGGTGGTTCCCGTGGTTCGGTCAGTGCTCAACCGGAAAACCACTTTTGGGCAGATGTGGCAGCTGACCAAGCCGCGCATTGGCAGCCTGCTACTACTGGCGGTCCTGTACGCTGCGGCATCCTTGCTGGCCGTACTGATTTATGGCGCCCTAGTAGTTGTTCTGGTGATTTCCGTGGGTTCCACGGGCTCCGACTCCGCAGCTTTGGCAGCCGTTGGCCTGGCCATCCTGCTCAGCCTGCCGTTTGTGGCTGTGGCGGTCTGGATCGGTACCAAGTTACTGGTTGCCCCTGCCGCAATAGTGGTGGAGAACATTGGCGCATTTGACGCTGTGAAACGCTCGTGGCAGTTGACTTCGCGCAACTGGTGGAGGACGTTTGGGGTAGCCATTCTGGCCGCGATCATCGCCTCCATCATTGGTGCAGTCATCACGACCCCTGTCAGCTTCATCGTGGGCCTCATTATGGGCATGATGAGCGTGCAGGCCACCGCGGAACAGGCTCTGATGCAGACCATCATCGCCCAAGTCATCTCGGCTGCCATCGGAGCCCTTGTCGGAGCCATCACGCTCGCATTCCAGACCGGTGTCATGGCCCTGATCTATGTGGATCTGCGCATGCGCCGCGACGGTTTCGACATCATTTTGCTCAAGGAATCTGAAAGCGGCAAGGACGACGGCGGGATCCCCGGTTCTCCTGTCCCCGCCGGCCTGATCCCGGGCGGGCCCGCACCGGATCCCTCCCAGTACCCCGGCAACTACTGACCGCCGGGCGCTCCTCTTGGTCTCCCTATCCTTGCCATTGACCCTTCTTCCTCTAGAAGTCCCCGTCACCCCGGGGGCTGACCAAGCACGCCGTTGGGCTGCTGAAGAACTGGCCAAACAGGCCTATCAGGACGCCAAACCCGGTTTGGCACAGCAAATCCTGGACCTCTTGGGACGCGCGTTGAGGGAGTTCCTTTCAAAAGTGGGTTCACCAGCAGGAAACCTGGGCCTGGCAATCACCATTGGGCTGGTACTGCTGGCCGTGCTGGCCATCATCTTGATCATCCGGCCGCGGTTGAACCGCAAAAAGGCAGAGGCCAAGGCAGTCTTTTCCCCCGATCAGACCCTCTCTGCCCAACAACACCGCCAACTAGCCAAGACCGCCGCGCAGGCAGGCGATTTCCAGACAGCGGTCAATGAAGCGTTCCGCGCCCTGGCCCGGGCCGGTGAAGAACGTGATGTCACGGCCCGAACCCCTGGCCGCACCGCAGTGGAAATTGCCACCGAACTGGGACTGGCCTTTCCTGGTCTGCGCACCGAAATTCAGCGCTCAGCCAGCCTCTTCGCGGGAGTTCGCTATGGAAAAGTGCCGCCCACCGCGTCCATGTATGAACAATTACTGGCCACTGATACTGCCATGGCGCAAACAACGCCTGTCTACGCAGATAACTTCGCGGGGGTAGCCACGTGACCGCTCCCCTGCCCGCGGCAATAGAATCAACCGCATCTGCTCTCGCTGTCCCAGAAAGTAGCAACGGTCCCGTATTCCAGGCCGAGAACAGCACCCCACGGCAGCGGCTGGCCCACTGGTGGCGACACTGGCGGTTCTGGCTCATTGTCGGGGCAGTGTTTGTGCTGTTGTCAGTACTGACGTTCCTTGCAGCCACTTCAGGAAACCGCAGTCTTGACGCTCTGGCTATCAATAACCCCGCTCCCGCCGGAGCCCAGGCAGCGGCGTCAGTACTGGAGAATCAGGGAGTCAATGTCATGGCCACGGATTCCCTGGCCAAGACAACAGCAGCCCTATCTCACAACGCGTACGGTGCCAGCACCGTGTTGTTTTACGACCCAAGAAATATTCTCACCCCAGCCCAGGTTTCGGAACTGGCAGCTTCCGTGGAAGAAAATGGTTCCCGGCTGCTAGCCATCACCCCCGGACCCTTGACATTGAAGCGCCTCAGCCCGGACTTCAGCGCAGCCGGCAGCACAGCCGGCAGTTCTCGGGTAGACGCGGGCTGCACCAATGCCGACGCCCAAGCCGCTCGCTCCATCAGCGGTGGCGGAACAACCTCAGCCCTGAATGAGGGCCCACCCTCGGGAACCCTGCGGCTCTACAAGGGTGCACAGACCTGCTTTAGCCCTGCCAGCGGGAGCAGCCCGGCGGGAGGAGGTCTCTTGGCGAGTAACAGCTCCGGTGACATCTTCGCGCTGGGGTTTTCCGGCGTCGTGAATAACCACTACCTGGACCAGGCAGGAAATGCTGCCCTGACGTTCCGGTTGCTGGGCAGTAGGCCTGAGCTGCTCTGGTACACGGCTTCACTCAATGACATTCCACCGGCACAAAGCCCGCCCAGCCTAGCTGAGCTGACCCCGACGTGGATGTTCCCAGCCGCTGCGTGGCTCATGCTGGTGGCCGTGGTGGGTGCACTGTGGCGAGGGCGCCGGAATGGGCCGCTGGTGCAGGAGCCGCTGCCGGTTATTGTGAAGGCATCTGAAACCATGGCTGGCCGTGCCCGGCTCTACCAGGATGCCCGTGCCGTCGAAACAGCCACAAACACGCTCCGGCATGCTTCCATGACCCGGCTGGCACACGCCCTCCGGTTGGGGCACGGCGCCGAACCGGCCGCAGTCGTAGAAGCCGTCGCCATAGCGAGCAGACGCCCCAGCACGCAGGTGCATGCCATCTTGCTAGGCGCTGCCCCCACATCTGAAAAAGACATGTTGACCATCGCCGCCGAACTTGCGGCATTAGAGGAAGAAGTGGCACGTCGATGACCATGCCCCACCCGGAGACGAACCCGGAATCCTACCCGCAGCCCGGCTACCCCGCTCAGGCCGCTCCGCAGTACCAGCAGCCGGCTCAGGCGCAGGTTCAGGCGCAGCCCGGCTACCCTCAACACCAAGCACAGCAGCAAGCACAGTACTCAGAGTCTGCTCAGATTCCAGCCGCGCCCAGCCCGGCGGCTCTGGCCCTGTTGGCGGTTCGTGCCGAGGTGGCCAAGGCCGTGGTGGGTCAGGATGACACCGTGACCGGTCTGCTCATTGCGTTGCTGGCCGGTGGGCATGTGCTCCTTGAAGGCGTGCCCGGTGTGGCTAAGACACTGCTGGTGCGGACACTGTCAACAGCATTAAGTTTGGACACCAAACGCGTACAGTTCACCCCGGATTTGATGCCCGGCGATGTGACAGGCTCGCTGATTTACGATTCCAGCACCTCTGCCTTCACCTTCCGTGAGGGTCCCGTGTTTACTAATATCCTGCTGGCCGATGAAATCAACAGGACACCTCCCAAAACGCAGGCGTCCTTGTTGGAGGCGATGGAGGAACACCAGGTGTCCGTGGATGGGATCTCGCGCAAGCTGCCGGCTCCGTTCATGGTGGCTGCCACGCAGAACCCGGTCGAATACGAGGGTACGTACCCCCTGCCCGAAGCTCAGTTGGACCGTTTCCTACTCAAACTCACCATGGATCTGCCGGGCCGGGATGATGAAATTGAAGTGATCCGCAGGCACAGCTTGGGCTTTGACCCGCAGGATCTGCACGCCGCCGGAGTACGCCCTGTGGCCGGTGCCTCCGAGCTGGAGCAGGCTCGTGAGGAAGTTGCACAGGTCACTGTGGCGGGCGAAATCCTGGCCTATGTGGTGGACTTGGTGCGGGCTACCCGCACGGCGCCTTCTTTCCAACTGGGTGTTTCGCCCCGTGGGGCCACAGCCATCTTGAAGTCCGCCCGGGCGTATGCCTGGCTCTCTGGGCGGGCCTTTGTCACCCCCGATGACATCAAGGCGCTGGCGCTGCCCACCCTCCGCCACCGTGTTGCCCTGCGCCCCGAAGCCGAGATGGACGGGGTTGCCGTAGACGGGATACTTCTCTCCATCCTGGCCACCGTGCCGGTCCCGCGCTGATCGGCACACGCTATGGCTATTTCGGGCAGGTTTTTCTTTTTGGCGCTGGCAGCCCTGATCCCTATCGTCGCCTTTCCCGGTCTACTGACGTGGGTTCTGGCCGTATCCGTTCTGCTTCTGGTCCTTGTGGTGGATGTGGCGCTGGCGGCCTCACCCCGTCAAGTTGCCGTGCGCCGAACTCTGCCTTCCGGAGTCCGGCTGGGCGAGCCCGCAACAGCCGTGCTGCGGCTCTTCAACAACTCATCCGTCATGTTGCGGGCCCAGGTCAAGGACGGCTGGCAGCCCTCAGCCGGTGCTCTCAATGCACTGGCGCAGGTCCGGATCAGGGCCGGCGAAAGAGCAGCGCTCAACGTTGACTTATTGCCCACCCGGCGAGGAGATTTAGCAACCCACCACGCCACTATCCGCTCCTTTGGCCCCCTGGGGATGGCCGCACGGCAACACACCATTACGGCACCTGGAGTGTTGCGCGTGCTGCCGCCCTTTCACTCCAAACGTCACCTGCCCTCCAAATTGCGCAAACTGCGTGAGCTCGATGGCAAGGCCGCCGTACAGATCCGCGGTGCCGGCACGGAGTTCGATTCGCTGCGTGATTACGTCCGTGGCGATGATGTGCGCTCTATCGATTGGCGCGCCACTGCCCGGCGCCAGGACGTAGTAGTGCGCACTTGGCGCCCGGAACGTGACCGCAGGGTAGTCATTGTGTTGGATACTTCCAGAACCTCCGCCACCCGGATTGAGGATGAGAGCGCCCTCGACACAGGCATTGAAGCGTCCTTGCTGCTGGCCGTCTTGGCCGAGCGGGGCGGGGACCGTGTGAGCTTGGTGGCCTACGACCGGCGTGTCCGGGCCAAGGTTTCCTCCACCGGCAAGGGCAATATGCTCAATGCCATGGTGCAGGGCCTGGCACCCTTGGAGCCTGAACTGATTGAGCTCAACGCCCAAGGCATCGCCGGGCAGGTCCGCGACGTCACTGCACACCGCGCCTTGGTGGTTTTGGTGACTTCCCTCGATGCCGGAGCCGCCGAGGAAGGCCTCATTCCCTTAGTCACCACGCTCTCACAGAAGCATCTGGTGGTTGTGGCCTCAGTGCGAGATCCCGCGCTGGAGCGGGCGCGCTTGGACCGCTCCACCAGCACCCTTGCCTACCGGGCCGCCGCCGCCGAATTCGCTCTCAACCGGCGTGAAGCCATCACGGCCTATCTCAAACAGGCGGGCGTGGAAGTGGTTGACGCTGCGCCCCAAGAACTGCCGCCCAAACTGGCAGACCTGTACATCCGGCTCAAGGCGGCCGGCCGGCTCTAGGGCTGGCCAGCTCCAAGGCAGAGAAACGCTAGGAGTTGCGAGTATCCCCGAGCGCCGCCGCCACCTCCAACGACCTGCCCAGCACCGCCCGTGCCGCCTGAGGAGAGACGCCCGCGAGGCTTCCCTCCGGGGTGATCCGCAGCTGGTTGAGCCCGGAGTCGGCCAGCCCCAGCTTCCGCCACGGGCGCATAATCCGCTCCACCAAAACAGCATACGACGGCGGAACCTGCCCGGCACTGGCCGCCCCAGCCCCAGCGGGTAGCGTCCCAGCTGTCAGCAGCCCCGCGGGTACAGTCCCAGCCCAGATACCCAGGCCCGATTCGATGGCACCCGCCAGATGCTCCCAGTGCCCGGCGTCAAGAAGCTGCAGTGGCAGCGCCACTGCATCAACACCGCATTCCAGAGCCATTTCCAGTCCACGGCGCCACTGCTCGGACTCCGCGGACAAACCGTTGGTGTTTCCACTGCTTTTTTGGCCGTTGGCCCCGTTGGCAGGACCTGGCAGAGACAGACTCGAGGCCTGGCCCAATCCTGTCTCGGCGGGGGTCAGATTCAACGCCACCTGCTCGAATCCGGCGTTCCGCGCCGCTGCGCACAAATCATTCCAGCACTGGCGAACTTCGGCACGGCCAACAGAACGCAATGTCCGGTATCCCGATGCGGTGGGGATACTGCCGGCCAGGATTGCTCCAATATGCGGCTCATCCACTTGCAGTGTCAGTGCGGCCCCGGGTACGGCGGCCTGCACCTTCCGGGCATGGACCTCTAATCCGGCAGCCAGTGACTGGGCAATATCTCGCCGGGCCCCGTAGTCCGCCAGTGCGCGTTCGCCATAATGCAGGTGGATGGCTGCCGCCAACGAGAACGGGCCCACCACCTGGACCTTCAACGATTCCGGTGAGAGCCCGGCGGCACCAACCACGTCAGCGAGTACATTGATATCCGTGGACAGAGCAGATTCAGCACGCCTAAAGTCCAGCCCTGGTCTGTCAACAAAGCGCCAACCATACGGCTGGGTGTCCACGGCCAGTTCTTGGAGCAGCACAGCCGTACGCCCAACTTGTTCCGAACCCGGGCCACGGGCTGGCAGCTGGGGAAGGAATGGCAGGTGCGGGCCGGGGAATACGCCCACGGAAACCTTGGCGGCCTCCTCCGGATCTACTCCGGGCCAGGGGCCCAGGGCTGTTGCGGTGGGTGCTTCAGGGAAGGCCGGGGCCTGCTCCTGTGAGGGGGCCGGGGTGTGCTCGGGTGAGGGGATCACTGAGGCGCCGTGCCGCTGGCGTCCATTCTGGCAGCAGTCTGCGGATCCGCCACAAACCCCTGCCCATCTAGGCTGACTACGGGAACGCCACCCGTGGCCGCCGCCGCAGAATGGCTTTGCGAAATGGCCTGGTGGTGGTGAATGACCTCGCTGATGATGAAATTCAGGAACTTCTCCGCGAAGGCGGGGTCCAAATTGGCTGACTCGGCCAGGGCACGCAGGCGGTGGATCTGCGCCTTCTCACGGTTGGGATCACCGGCAGGCAGCCTGTGCTTGGCCTTGAGAATCCCCACGCGCTGGGTGGCCTTGAAACGCTCAGCCAGCAGGTACACCAAGGTGGCATCAAAGTTATCGATGCTGGAGCGGATGGACAATAGCTCAGCCATGACGGCCGGTTCCACGGCTCCGGTCAGCGAACTGGCCGCCGGGTCAAAGTCGTCGACGGACAGGTGTTGTGCGTGGCTCGATTCGCTCATGAAAACAGTTTAGGCGGTGCCCGGCGCGGACAAAAATACTGTCCATGCCAGGCACCGCCTCTTACTGTGCCAGCTAGTTTACTTTGCGCCCAGCAATGCTTGGTGGAGCGCCCGGCGTTTGGCCTGCTCCTCCGGGTTGGGCACGGGCAGTGAGGCGATCAGACGCTTGGTGTAGGCGTCCTGCGGGTTGCCCATGATCTGGTTCCCGATCCCCTGCTCCACCATCTTGCCCTTGTAAAGCACCCCAACCCACTCGGCCAGGATGTCCACCACGGCAAGGTCGTGGCTGATGAACAGTGCCGCAAAGCCCAGTTCGGTCTGAATTTCGCGGAATAGCTCCAGTACCTTCGCCTGCACCGAAACATCCAGGGCAGAGGTTGGCTCGTCCGCAATGAGCAGCTTGGGCTTGAGCGCCAGGCCGCGGGCCAGTGAGGCTCGCTGACGCTGCCCGCCGGAGAGCTCGTGCGGAAAGCGCTTGGCGTAGGCCGCCGGCAACTGCACCGATTCCAGCAAATCGGCAACCTTCTTGGAGACCGCCTGGCTGTTCAGATCGGTGTGAATAAGCAGCGGTTCCGCCACACATTCGCCAATGGTCAGGTGCGGGTTAAAGGACGCCGCGGGATCCTGGAAGACAAAGCCAATGTCTTTGCGCAATGGCCTAAAAGAACGCTCCTTGTAGTTGAGCATCTCGTAGCCGAGCACGTTCAAGGAACCGCCTGTGGTGCGGTTCAGCCCTGCAATGGCACGGCCAATGGTGGTTTTGCCCGAACCGGACTCCCCCACCAGACCAAAGACTTCTCCGGCACTGATAGTGAAGGAAACCTTGTCCACTGCCTTAAAGGCGGGGCTGCCCAGACGGCCAGGATACTCAATTTCCAGATCCGTGGCCCGGACCAAAACTTCCTTATCCTGGAAGGCTCGTTCGGTGAAACCGGCAGAGGCAGAATCGCGGCCCAAGTGCGGCACAGCGGCCAGAAGCTTCTGCGTGTAGGCCTCTTTGGGCGCGGCAAACAAAGCTGATGCGCTGGCTTCTTCCACCACATCACCTTCGAACATGACCACCACCCGATCGGCCAGGTCAGCCACCACCCCCATGTTGTGGGTAATCAGGACAATGGAAGTTCCGTAACGGTCCCGCAGATCACGGAGCAACTCCAGAATTTCAGCCTGCACGGTGACATCCAGCGCCGTGGTGGGTTCATCGGCCACAATCAGGCCCGGGTTCAGGGCCAGTGCCGCGGCGATGACAACACGCTGTTTCTGTCCACCGGAGAACTGGTGAGGATAATAATCCACACGCTTCTCCGGCTCCGGAATGCCCACCTTGCCCAGCGCCTCGATGGCCAACTTGCGGGCTTCCTTCCTGCCCACACGCTTTCCCTCGGGACGGTGGGCGCGCAGCCCCTCAGCAATTTGCCAGCCCACCGTGTAGACCGGGTTCAGGGCCGTTGAGGGTTCCTGGAACACCATGGCCACGTCGCGTCCACGGATCTTACGCAGTTGTTGCGGGCTGACCGTAAGGACGTCGTTACCGCTGATGATCACGGCGCCGCTGCCCTGGGCGGTCTCTGGCAGCAGACCCAAAATGGCCTTGGCCGTCACCGTCTTACCGGAGCCCGATTCACCCACAATGGCCACAATCTCCCCCGGGGCCACGGTGAAGGAAACATCCTTCACAGCGGGAACATCCCCTTGGTCCGTGGCGAAGGTGACACGCAAATCATCGATCTTCAGGACCGGCCGCGGTGTGCTCTCCCCGGAGGGTGTCCCACTAACGGCTGCCTTTTCTGTGGAGCGGCTCATGCTTCCACCAACTCCTCTTGCTTCTGAGCGCCGTTTTTCTTGGCCTTCTTGCGCCCCCGCAGTCGCGGATCGTTGAGATCATTCATGGATTCACCCAGCAACGTCAGGCCCAGCACCGTCAGCACAATGGCGGCACCCGGGAACACACCCGTCCACCAGATACCGGCGGTGGCGTCCGACTGCGCATGGTTGAGGTCATAACCCCACTCTGCCGCCGCGGATGGTTCAATACCGAAGCCCAGGAAGCCCAAGCCGGCCAGGGTCAAAATGGCCTCGGACGCGTTCAAAGTGAAAATTAGCGGCAGCGTCCTGGTGGCGTTCTTGTAGATGTGCCGGGCCATGATGCGCACGCTGGAGGCGCCCACCACAATGGCAGACTCCACAAACGGCTCAGCCTTCAAACGGATAGTCTCGGCGCGGATCACTCGGAAGTACTGCGGGATGAACACCACCGTGATGGAGATGGCGGCCGCAAAAATACCCGACCACATATCCGAACGGCCCTGGCTCAGCGCAATGGACATGACCATGGCCAGCAGCAGTGTGGGGAACGCGTAAATCGCATCCGCAACCACCACAAGAATCCTGTCCAGCCAGCCGCCAATATAGCCGGAGACCAGACCCAGAATCACACCAATGAAAATAGAGAGCGCAACGGCAACAACAATCACTATGAAGGCAGTCTGGGCCCCCCAAATGGTGCGGGAGAAAACATCGTAACCTCCCGCCGTCGTGCCCCAAATATGGGCCGACGACGGCGCTGCCTGGGTCAGATCAAAGCGTTGGGTTGCACCGTAGGGGGCAATCAACGGCGCCAAGGCGGCGGTCAGCAAGAAGATCAGTGTCAGAACAATGCCGGCAACGAGCATGCCGCGCTGGAGTCCCACACTCTTTTTGAGTTGGGAAATGACGGGTAAGCGGGAAAAAAGTGACTTTTTATTCTCCACGGCCTAGTACCTCACCCTCGGGTCAATCAAGGCAGCAATAACATCCACGATGAAGTTGGTGACGGCTACAATGACGGCCAGCAAAGCGACAATGCCCTGAACAGCTACGAAGTCACGGGCTGTGAGGTAGTGGGCCAGCTGGAACCCGAGTCCCTTCCATTCGAAAGTGGTCTCGGTCAGGACCGCGCCGCCAAGCAGCAATGCAATCTGCAGACCCATAACGGTGATGATGGGAATCAGTGCGGGCTTGTATGCGTGCTTGGTAAGGAGGCGGTATTCGCTGACGCCCCTGGACCGGCCGGCTTCAACAAAGTCCTTGTTGAGCGTGCCGATCATGTTGGTGCGCACCAGCCGCAAGAAGATGCCTGCGGTGAGCAGACCCAAAGCTACGGCGGGCAGTACGGCGTGATGGGCAACATCCCAAAACACGTCCATGTTGCCGCTGCGCAGGGCATCGAGCCAGTAGATGCCCGTGGGCGCCTCTAGCTGGGCCATGAAAATTTCCGTATTTGTGGTGCCGCGTCCCGCCACAGGGAACCAACCGAGCCAGATGGAGAAGACCAGCTTCAGGATCAGGCCGGCGAAGAATACCGGGGTGGCGTAGAAGGCGATGGCCAGGACGCGGGAGATGGCATCCTGCCACTTATCACGCTTGTAAGCGGCAATCATGCCCAGGGGAATGCCGATCAGCAACGCCACAACCAGTGAGTTGATGGCCAGTTCCAACGTTGCCGTGCCGTAAGTGGCCAGCATGTCTGAGATCAGTAAGTTATCAGAGATGGTGCGGCCAAAGTTGCCTGTGGCTATTTGTCCCAAGTACTCGATGTATTGGACGAAGAGGGGCCTGTCATATCCGGCCTCGTGAATACGTGCCGCCAACTGATCCGCCGGCAGCCGTCCGCCCAGGGCTGCCGTAATGGGATCGCCGGTCAGGCGCATCAGGAAGAACACCATGGTGACGAGGATAAAAATGGTGGGGAAGATCAGAACAAAGCGGATGGCGAGGTACTTGCCCAGGCTGCCGCCAGCTTTCTTCTTACTCTTGGGGGCCTGGCGTACGGGTTCATCCGCCGGCAGGTCAATCAATGCGGTCATGTGCGCCTATTTCTTTTGGTACCGTGCTCTGCAAGGGCACTTCTCTCGTGAACCGCACAAAGGGCGGGGCGTCCTTTTCAGAAAGCCCCGCCCACTGCGCAGTGATAGATGTTTCGGTAATTACCGAAGCTCCCTTACTTGGACAAAACTCCCAGACGGAACTTGAAGGAAGCGTCCAGAGTGTCCTTGGTGCCGTTGACAGCTGCACCGGAAACCGCAACCTGAGCACCCTGCAGCAACGGCAAAGTGGAGAGGTCCTTGGATTCCGTGGTCTGAATCTCTTCGATCATCTTGGTCCGCTTGGCGGGATCATTGGTGGTGACCTGCTCGGTGATCAACTTGCGCACTTCGGGGTTGTCGTAGTGGTTAGACAGGAAGTTGTTATCGCCGAAGAACGGAGTGAGGTAGTTATCAGCATCAGAGTAATCAGGGAACCAACCCAGCTGGTACATGGGGTAGGCATCCTCGGTGCGCTGTTTGGCGTAGGAAACCCACTCAGTTTGCTGCAGGTTGACCTTGAACAGCTTGGTGTTTTCAAGCTGTGACTTGATCGCTGCGTACTCATCTCCTGAGGATGAGCCGTAGTGGTCACCGTTGTACTGCAGATCCAAGGTCACCGGAGTCGGGACACCGGCGTCGGCCAGGGCCTTGGCAGCCTTAGCAACATCGGGACCACCGTTTCCGTCGCCGTACATGCCCTTCAAGGGCTCGATGGCACCGGTGAAACCGGCGGGAACTGGAGAGTACAGGGGCAGGTAGGTGCCCTTGTAAACCTGGTCAGCAATCTTGGCCCGATCAATGGAATCGGCCATGGCCTGGCGCACGGCCAAGGACTTCGCTGCATCAGCATCAGGGGTCTTGGCACCGAAGGGCATGGTGTCGAAGTTGAACACGATGTAGCGAATTTCGCCACCGGGGCCAATATCAACCTTGAGGTTCTTATCGGTCTTGAGGCTCTCAATGTCAGTTGCCGTCAGTGAACGCCAAGCAACATCAATGCTGCCCTTCTGAACTTCAAGCTTCATGTTGTTGGAGTCAGCGAAGTACTTCATCGTCACCGAATCAGACTTGGCCGGGCCCAACAGGCCCTTGTAATCGGGGTTCTTCTTGAAGGCGATGAGCTCGTTCTTCTTAAAAGAATCGATGCTGAACTGGCCAGCGAAGGCCTTGCCCTTGATGATGTCATCATCGGTGGTGATGGAATCTGCACTAAAGACGCTGTCATCAACAATGGGACCGGCCGGGCTGGTCAAAACCTGGGGGAAGGTCTGATCGTTGCCAACCTTGAGCTTGAACACCACGGTGGTGGCATCCGGAGCTTCCACGCTAGCCAAGTTACCCAAGAGCGAGGACGGGCCGTTGACATCGTTGATCTTGATCTGACGGTCAAAGGAGAACTTAACGTCCTTTGAATCCAGCTCGGTTCCGTTGGCCCACTTCAGGCCTGCCTTCAACTTCACGGTGTATTCCGTAGGAGAGGTGAACTCGGCTGATTCGGCCAAGTCCGGCTTGGGATCGGCGCTGCCCGGTTCGGAGTTCAACACAAACGGGTAAATCTGGTTCATGACCATGAACGAACCATTGTCATAGGATCCGGCGGGGTCCAGAAAGGTGATCTTGTCCGTGGTGCCCACAATAACGGGGGCTCCGGCGGCACCGTTGCCACCTGAGTCGCTTCCGCCTGAAGGACCCGTGCATGCCGTCATGGCGAGAACGGAGACGCCAGCAACGGCAATCACCGAACTCAGTCCAAATTTATTCTTAGCCATCAGCAAACTTTCTCTTGTGCGATAAGGTGGGCGCCGCCACATTACGTTGTGTGACGATGCCCACTTCCCTGATAGTCAATCTTTATCAGATTTGCACGCGCGGACTTGCATCGAAAGGTCAGTTGCAACCAGAAGGTTACCAAAGAGTAACGACGTTGTTACTCTCATGGATGTGCCGGCCCTTAGGGCTGGCTGAAGGATTCTGCGCGCGGGCCCGCCCGGAAGTAGGGGCTGCGCCCAAACCAGCCGGCAAGCTGGGTGTAGGAATCGGAGGCTATGGGGACGCGGACCTCCACACCAATGCCCCTGTCGGTTCCTCGATGCTCAAGCTTGAGCATCCGTTGGGACCAGGCCAGCGATTGTTCAGCCAGTACCGGATCCAGAATCACAGGGACGCCTGTTGCCTTGAGCAAGTCCCAGGTATGGACGGTGAATTCTGTGATCTGCAGTCCTATCCGGCTGCGCAGGGGCGCCTCACCACCACCCGGGAGCGCCACCTGAGTGCTGAGATCCGCCGTTGCCCAGGCGCGCATGAGTAAGACGGCGCCGTCGCTAAAGCGAGTGGACCAATCAGCTCCCACTGTGGCATCTGAGGCCATCGGGTCAATGTGGGTACCCCGGGCCATAATGGTGAATTTAGGCAAATCCTGAACCACTAGATGATGCAGGAGATCCTGCACGGACCAATCAGCGCAAGGCGTGGGCCAGTCCGCTTGGTTGGCCGAGATGGCGCTGATAACTTCTGCGCACTGATTCAGCGCGCCTTCTAAGTGTTGCAGCGGGTTGGGAATTGTATGCGGGGGCATCGTGTCAACCTTCCGTGAGCCAAGTCACCTTAGAAGGAAGCTTACGCCAGCCCCGCAACCCCTCTCCCACCACTACAAATGCTCCCTCACTTTCGGGCGTGTTTTAGCGAACGCTTTTTATGAAAGTGCGGGACCGTTTGCCCAAAAACCCCCTAAAGTGAGGGCGCGATGGGAGGGGGCTTAGGGGAGGTCCGGGCGGGCCAAGGACCTTGCCGTGTCGATGGTTGCTTGACCCAGCACACGGGATCCCTGGTACAGCACAATGGTCTGCCCCGGCGCCACCCCGCGTAGCGGCTCCACCAAGGTGACATGCAACTGCTGGCGGGTGCCGCCGTCGTCCGTTTCTTCTGTGATAAAGGCGCGGGCCGGCACGGGGTCACCATGGGCACGAACCTGGGCGTAGCAATCAAACTCTTCGCCGGTAGCTACCTCGGCGATGGGCAGCCCGGCCCAGGAAACCTTGATGCCCTGGATGGAATCAATAGCCAGCAGGGCGTGCGGGCCCACAATAACCTTGTTCTCCTTGGGCCGGATTTCCAACACGAAGCGGGGCTTACCGTCGGCGGCAGGCGTGCCCAACTTCAGACCGCGGCGCTGACCTACTGTGAACTGGTTGGAGCCGGTGTGGCCGCCCACTTTCGCGCCGGTTTCGTCAACAACGTCCCCGTCGGTCATCTCGATCTTCTCAACCAGCCAGCCGGCGGTGTCGCCGTCCGGGATGAAGCAGATATCGTGGCTGTCCGGCTTCTTGGCCACGGACAGGCCGCGGGCCTCAGCTTCGGCGCGAACCTCGGCCTTGGACGGGGTATCGGCCAGGGGGAACATGGAGTGCTTGAGCTGCTCATGAGTCAACACCCCCAGTACATAGCTCTGGTCCTTGGCCCAGTCAGCAGCACGGTGCAGCTCCGGGTTGCCGTCTGCATCGGTGATGACCTTGGCGTAGTGGCCCGTGCAGACAGCATCGAAGCCCAGCGCGATGGCCTTCTCCAGAAGGGCCGCGAATTTGATCCTCTCGTTGCAGCGCATGCAGGGATTGGGGGTGCGTCCGGCGGCGTATTCGTCGATGAAGTCCTGGACCACATCCTCCTTGAAACGTTCGGAGAAGTCCCACACGTAGTACGGGATGCCGAGCAGATCGCAGGCCCGCCAGGCATCGTTGGAATCCTCCACGGTGCAGCAGCCGCGGCTGCCGGTGCGTAGGGTTCCGGGCATGCGGGAGAGCGCCAGGTGCACGCCGACGACGTCGTGCCCGGCATCTACTGCACGTGCCGCGGCTACGGCGGAGTCAACTCCGCCACTCATGGCTGCCAATACTCGCATTACTTGCCTTTCACTTGCTGTGTACCGCTGAAGATTGTTGCGCCGGCACCCTTAGCGGGTGCTTGCTGTCTGAATGGATGAGGCGTGCCCGGCCATACCTGCTTTTTTTGCGCGCGCATGTGCCTCTGGCAGAGCGGCAACAAAAGTCTCAACGTCGGACGGCGCCGATGTATGCCCCAAACTAAAGCGCTGTGCGCCACGTGCGGTGTCCTCATCTAGTCCCATGGCCAACAAGACGTGCGAGGGGCGGGGGACTCCTGCGGTGCAGGCCGAGCCTGTGGAGGATTCAATGCCTGCCATGTCCAGCAGGAACAGCAGGGAGTCCCCTTCACAACCGGGGAACGTGAAGTGGGCGTTGCCGGGCAGTCTTTTATCCGGCGCCACGGCCGGGTCAATCCCGCGCAGCACCGCCTCGGGAATGGCTTCACGGACTGCGACGATGATGGCGTCCCGGAGTTCTGAAATACGGACGCTCTCAGACTCTAGATGGGAGGTGACATCGGCTGCGGCCGCGGCAAAGGCGGCAATCCCGGCCGTGTCCAGGGTGCCGGAGCGGACGCCACGTTCCTGCCCGCCACCATGCAAAACAGGGGTGAGCTTTACGGCCCGGCCCAGCAGCAGGGCGCCAACACCCACGGGGCCGCCAATCTTGTGCCCGCTGATGGACATGGCCGCCAGGCCGGAGTTACGGAAGTTCACGGGCACGGAGCCGAACGCCTGGACGGCGTCCGAATGCACCGGGATGCCGTACTTGTCGGCAAGCGCAACCACCTCGGCGATGGGCTGGATGGTGCCCACCTCATTGTTGGCCCACATGCAGGTCAGCAGCGCGACCGAGTCCGCTCCGCCGTCGGACAATTCTTTTTCCAGTGCGGCAAGGCTGAGCGTGCCGGTGGCATCGACCGGCAGCCAGATCGCTTCGGCGCCTTCGTGCTTTTCCAGCCATTCCACGGTGTCCGCCACGGCGGCGTGCTCAATGGCGGAGACCAGGATGCGGGTGCGGGCGGGCTCGGCAGCATTGCGGGCCCAGAATAGGCCCTTCACAGCGAGGTTGTCCGCCTCGGTCCCACCGGAGGTGAAAATGACCTCCGTGGGGTGGGCGCCAGCAGCCTTGGCGATGGTTTCGCGGGAGGCTTCCACAGTGGCGCGGGCGCGGCGGCCGGCTCCATGAAGGGAGGACGGATTGCCGCTACGGGCAATAACGGAAGTGAGTGCGGCGAGGGCCGGGGCCGAAATAGGCGTGGTCGCCGCGTGATCTAGATACACGGGCACTTGATAATTCTACGGCACAGACGCACTCACTGGCGTGGGGCGTTGATCACGTCACCTTCAGAGCTGAGGTTGGTGGCGGGGCTCACCTGGAGCGCCTCCAGTACCGGTGAATTGACGACGGCGGCAATCAACTCTGCGCTCCCGCCCACCAAGGTGGAATCAAAGTCGATCTCCGTGGCCAGGCACCAGCTCCGGCCAACCGGCCAAGCCAGATTGGGAGTCTCGCGGTGCGTCCCACCTTCCTCCTCGCTCCAGGGTGGGCAGGCCAGCTCTGCCATGGCGCCGCGGAAAACCCAGTATTCGCGCAACCCGCCAGCCACTCTGAGCCGCTCGCCTGCGCCGTCCGGAATGCCGCCGTCGCCAGGCGCGAAGCTCCCCCAACCAACCCATACGGCTTGGAAAACGTCCTGCCCGGCAGCCGTGTGCCCGGCCAATATTTCAGCCAAGGCCACCAGTTGGGTCTGGTCGAGCTCTCCTTGGTCCGGCCGCCCGTAGGGTGCACCCTCAAGCACCGCGTTGCCGTAAAGCTCCGTCTGCGCCAGCCGGTGGAACTGGACGGCGGGGTGGACGGTGGTCCCTTTCGCCGCGGCGACATCTGTCCACCGCACCTCCGGCGTGGTGTTGCCGCTGACCCGGTGCAGGATCCGGGCGTACGCCTGAAAGCTATCCGGAATGGTGGTGGCAACCGTGCCAATCCATTGATCCCAGAGCTCCTTGTTCAGGTAGCGTTCCAACGCGTCGGCGATCCACTGCCCATCACTTCCGTCAACTTGTTCCATGGGCCCACATTACCAACGCCTAGGCAGTCAAATCCGAGGCAGCGAAAGTGGGGATGGTGGAAAGCTAATGCTTCAGGACCAACCGGGCGCAGCAGTGGGAGATTTCGGCGTCCGGGGCCAAGGCGTGGCGGTCGTCCGCGCAACCCTCCAGCGCACCGGCCAGCAGGGAGCCGTTGAGCGAGCACACCACACCCGTGTGATCCTGCGAAAGCCGGTGGAAGGGGCAATTGGCCATGATGGTGCCACCCTGCCCGTCGGGCTCAGGGCTGTAGCCGGCATTCAGTAGCAACTGGAGGATGTCACCGCCCTCCATGCCGAGCCGGCGGCCCTCCTCGTACGCCACGGCGGCCATGGAATCAGCCACATTCTCGCCGAAATCGATGGCCCGTTGCACGGCGGATGCGAGCAGCGCGGCCGCTAGATCGTAATGCCGCGGCGGAACAGAGGCGCTGATCTCAGCCTGTGCCACGGCATATAGCTTGCTGGGCCGGCCGGATCCCGGCCCCGTTTTCGCACCCAGTTTGCGGTACTGAACGCTGAGCAGCTTTTCCTCCACGAGCCGGTCCAATTGCAGCCGCACCGTGCTCTTGGGCAGGCCCAACGCCTGGGCACAGTCATCCCGGCTCAGCGGCGCGGAAGCGTCGCGCACCATTTCAAAGAGCTTGCGACGCACAGGGTCCCCCAGCGCAGCCACCGCACGCAGCCGTTCGCCGTCGTTGAGTCCGGAGCGCAGGGCGGTTGTCATCTCTGCCTGTTCCTTGCTGATAATCGGCTTGCCGTTGGGTTGTACAAATTCTTCCATGGCCTGGGGCCTTGCGCTTTCCGTCCGTTGACACTAAGTGTGGATTATTACGCGTTTACTTGACGCTTCGAGTCTGCACTTCTAAAGTCAATAATACAAGCTTTAGAAAGGGTTGGACATGACGATTACCAGCACGGCGTTGCCTGACATTCTTACCTTGGATGAGACGGAAATTCTGGCCGTACCCGGAATTGATCTGCCCCGCGCCCAGGCAGCCATTGCCGAATTTCTGCGTGCATTGGGCCGGGACGAGACCAGCCCGCACCTGCTTGACACTCCCCGCCGGGTGGCTGGTGCCTACGCGGAAATGCTCACACCCCGCGAGACGTCCTGGACCACGTTCCCCAACGACGATGGTTACCAGGGCCTGGTTCTGGTCAAAGCCATCCCGTTCCATTCACTGTGCCAGCACCACCTGCTCCCCTTCCGTGGCGTGGCCCATGTGGGTTACCTGCCCGGCGATCGGCTGTTTGGCCTGTCCAAACTGGCCCGCGGCGTGGAACTCTTCTCCCGCGATTTTCAGGTCCAGGAGCGCCTCACCCAGCAAGTCGCCGACTGGCTCGAGGACACCTTGGCTCCGCGCGGGGTTGGCGTGGTCATGGAAGCCGAGCACATGTGCATGTCATTGCGCGGTGTACAGACCGCTGGCACCTTGACCCGCACCTCGGTCTTTACGGGGCTATTGCACGAGGACGGCCCCTTGCAAAGGCAGTTCCCGCACTGACATTTTTCCTCACCAAATAACAGAAACACCGAATTTCCAGTGGAAAGAGTTTCGATCATGAGTCAGAGCACCAGCACAGCAGCCACGAACGGCGCCGAGGACACAGCAGCCCCCGGCATGGTCATCATTGGCGGCGGACTCACAGCCGCCACCGCTGCGGAGTCTCTGCGGAAGGAAGGGTGGGACGGGGCCATCACCATCGTGGCCGACGAAGCCGAGATCCCGTACCAGCGCCCGCCGCTGTCCAAGGGATTTTTGGCCGGCAAGGAGGGCGAAGACGCCCTGCTGCCGCTGCCTGCGAACTGGTACCCGGAGAACAATGTCACCCTACGCACCGGCACTGCCGCCACTGCGCTGGACCCGGCCGCCCACACCGTCACACTGGCTGACGGAACCGTTCTTTCGTATGCCAAGGCGCTCATCGCAACAGGTGCCGCCCCGCGCCGTATCCCTTTCCCCGGCGTCGAACTTAAGGGTGTTTACACGTTCCGGACCAAGGCAGACAGCGTTGCCATGAAGGAGCTGCTCACCGGGGGTGGCAAGAATGTGGTCATGATCGGCTCCGGCTGGATTGGCATGGAAATTGCTGCCACGGCCACCGAGCTGGGCAACAAGGTGGCGCTCATGGGGCTCGAGGAGGTGCCGCTGTCCGTGGCGATCGGAGCGCAACTGGGCACCGTGTTCACCAACCGGCACAAGGAGGCCGGTGTGCAGTTTGAGCTGCCCGCCAGTGCCGCCGAAATTCAGGGCTCCGATGGGCGTGTCACCTCCGTCCTGACCACCACCGGTGTCACCCTGCCTGCCGATATTGTCATTGTGGCCGTGGGGGTAGTCCCGAACATCTCCCTGGCCAAGGGCGCCGGGCTCACCATCAACAACGGCATCGAGGTGGACGCCTCCCTGCACACCTCGGCGGCGGATGTGTTCGCAGCCGGTGACGTGGCCAACGCCATGCACCCGGTGACCGGCATGCACGCCCGCTCCGAGCACTGGGCCAACGCCATTGCCAGCGGCAAGGTGGCGGCCAAGTCCATGCTGGGCAAGGACGCCGTGCTCGATGACATCCCCTACTTCTACACCGACCAATTTGACCTCGGCATGGAGTACTCCGGCTTCGGGGCACTGACCAAAGATGCAGAAGTGGTGATCCGCGGCGACCTGGAAAAGCGAGAATTCATTGCGTTCTGGGTGCTTGAGGGCCGTGTGGTGGCGGGCATGAACGTGAACATTTGGGACGTCCAAGATGCCATCAAGGCGCTCATCTCCTCCGGCCGCACCATCGACACGGCCAAGCTGGCTGACCCGCAAACCCCGCTCGAGGCTATTTGATGGAGGGTATGAGGACCTCTTCCACCACCATGGGCAACGCTGCCCCGTTCTACACCCCGCCGCTGCTCCACCCGGTCCACCACTTTGGCCCGCGCACCATCGACTTCAGCCGCCAGGTGGCGCTCATGGCGATCGTGAACCGCACTCCTGACTCCTTTTACGACGGCGGGTCCACGTTTGCGCTGGATGCGGCAGTTGCGGCGTCCCTTGCTGCGGTGGAGAACGGCGCAGACTGGGTTGACATTGGTGGTGTCCCGTTTGCGCCGGGGCCGGCGCTGGGTGCCGAGGAAGAGGGTGACAGGGTGGTGCCGGTCATTGCCGCCGTTGCTGGAGCCAGCGACGTGATCATCTCGGTGGACACATTCCTGCCCGAGGTTGCTGCGCGCAGCATTGCGGCAGGCGCCAACGTCATCAATGACACCACGGGTTTATCCAACCCGGACATTGCCAGGGTGGTGGCTGAGTACGGTGCCCATTTGGTCATCACGCATTCGCTCGCCGCCCCGCGCACCGTGTACCCACGTCCGCATTATGATGACGTGGTGACCGAGGTTGCGGCGTTCCTCTCGGAGAAGGTGGAGTTGGCGCTGTCGCTGGGTGTTCCGGCGGAGAAAATCATCATCGACCCCGGCCACGATCTAAACAAGAACACGCTGCACACACTGGAAATCACGCGCCGCTTCAATGAAATTGCGGCGTTGGGCTTCCCCACCCTGGCGGCCGTGTCCAATAAGGACTTCATTGGCGAGACACTCAACCAGACCAAGTCTGAGCGGTTGGAGGGTTCCATTGCCTCCGGGGTGATCTGTATTTTGGGCGGGGCCCGGATTCTGCGCATGCACAACGTGGCGGCCTCCAGTTCCGCCATCCGCATGACCGAGGCTGTCATGGGGTGGCGCTCCCCTGCCTACTTGAAACACAACATGGGCCAGATCAACGAACCCGCCCACGCGGAACACACCACCCCGCACAGCAACTAAACGCGCAGCAACTGAAGGCGCAGCAACTAAACGCGCAACAACTAAAGGAGCCAGCCACCATGGAACGGATCTTCCCCGAGCCCGCCGTACTCTCTTCGGCGGCGCTGGAAGCGGAACTGCTGGCGGCTCCGCCGGAGAACCGGAAAAGCAACCGGCCGTGGGTCAGCTTCAACTTCATCGCCAGCATTGACGGTGCCGCATCCATGGAGGGGCTCTCGGGCCAGCTCGGAAATGCGTGGGACCAGCGCGTGTTCTCGCTGCTGCGCCAGAGCGCGGACGTCATTGTGGTGGGCGCCCAGACCATCCGTGCCGAAGGCTATGGCGGGGAACTGCTGAGTCCGGCGGCCCAGGCATGGCGGCACCAGAATTGGCTGGCACCGCACCCTCCGCTGGCCATTGTCTCCGGTTCCCTGAACTTGGATCCCAGCCTAGAAGTGTTCACTAAGGCACCCGTGCGTCCCCTGGTTTTGACCATCTCATCGGCATCGCAGGAGCGGCGGTCGGCATTGACGGAGGTGGCCGACGTTCTCAATGTCGGGGAAGAGGCCCTGGACGTGGACCGGCTCATCGGTGAGCTGAACGAGCGCGGTTACAAGAACATCCATTCCGAGGGTGGGCCCACACTGTTGGGAAGTTTCGCCGCGGCCAACCGGGTGGATGAGCTGAACTTGACCCTCTCGCCGCTGCTGGTGGGCGGATCGGCCCGCCGAATTGCGCACGGCGCGGCCGGGGAGGCTGCCCACAGCATGGAGCTGGCCAGGATCTTGAAGGCCGATTCCATGCTGTTCCTGCGCTACGTCAGGCCCGCCGGCTAGTCTGCCCGGCTGCACCTTCTCGCGCGTTCCCAAGAGCCGCTTTAGGGGTTTTTAGGGTGCCACGACGATCGCGCTACCCGGAGCCAGCTGCCCTTCCCGAACCAGGGCGTACCCCGCGTCCAAGCCAACGAGTCCGTTCATGGGCTCAATCGTGAGCCAGCCCTTGCTCTCGGCAAAGGCACTGCGCAGGAACTCCTGGGTCACCCGGTTGAACTCTGCGGCACCCCACTGCTTCATCCGTTTCTGGAAAACCCCGGGGGCAAAGAACATCTCGCTGCGTTCACGAATAATGCCTGTCCCACCACCGGCCTGGTCCCAGTGCGTCAGGCCCACGTTGATTGAGTGGAGCATTGCGTCCCCGAGGTGGCGATGCACTCGGCCGAGCACATCGCCGCTACCTGCCATGTCGACGACGGCGCTGGGCCGGTGGGAGAGCGATTCCTCGATCTCGTCGTAGCTCACAACCTGGTCGTAGAGCCCGAGCCCCATGACGAAGTCGCGGTTCTTGGGTGCTGTAATCCCAATGATCGCAGGAGCACTCTCATCCTGTTTCAGCGCCCGGGCCAGGCCTATGCCGGTCTTGGAGGACGCCGAGACGATGACCACCTGCTCCGCCGCGAACCATGCGGCGTCCCGCAGTTGTTCACGGAGCGCCCAGGCGGTGGTCTGCAACGGGTTCAGCAATATTCGTAGATCGTCATCGGCCGGATCGTAGTCCGGTTCCTGCAACACCCGCTGGTACGTGTTATAGGTGGGCGGAAGCTCCGCACGGTGCGCAGAGACGTCAACAACCGGGCTCACTGCAGGGCGTGCGGCGTCGGGGTGCATGAGCAGATGCGTGGCCGGAGGGAAGTAGCCGAATAGCCGCTCGCCTACCTCCAGATTGGCGCACCGGGACTCCACTACCTCCCCAAAGCCCCACACCGGCATCAAACCCCACCCGTCAGCACCCGCGGCATCGTCCCCTGGCTCTGGGGCGGCGGGGAAGAACTGCCAATAGTCCATGCGGTCACCGAGTACCACGTAGGTGATGTTGTTCGAGGACAGCCCGAAGCGGTCCACCCGCACCAAAACATCACCCTCGCCCATGGTTGCCGCATAGTCCGCAGGAGTCAGCTCGATGAGCCGAGTGCGTGCCGGATCAGTCTTATTGATCTGAAACTGGGTCATGGGCCCACTCTGGCCGAAAACGCGGTAGAGGGCAATGCTTACCTCGAGGTGCGCCCTAGTTCGACGGCGGAGCCACCGACAATTTCGCCATCATTTTCGGGGTGGTTGCCGTGAGCAGCGCGTCCGTGGGGCAGGCCAGCGTGGCCACCAGACCGGTGTCTGCATTACCGAGCAACCGCGCCCAGAGAGTGCTGGCCATGACGTCCTTCGCGGCCTTAGTGTTGAACGCCAGGAAGGAAATGCCCGGGTTCTTCGCCCCTGGCTCCCCAGCCCACGGCAGCGTGGTTTCATGCAGTGAGGACTCCGTCACGGACGGGATCAAGTACTTCATGAGCTCGGTGGTGGAGGTTTTGTCGTCGCCTGCTTCAATGAGCGGTCCCTGGTTGCTCGTGGTCCAATACGCCAGCAAGCAGCCGCCCGCGTTGCTGTATTGACTCTGGCCTGCCACATTGTTTTTGAGTAGTTTCCATTCCGGCGGCCCAGGCGTGCTCATAGAACCTTCGGTGGGCTGGCCCAGTGCATCGGCGAAGCTCACCGGTTCACCAAACTGCAGCGTTTTACCTGCTTCAAAGGTCATGGGCGCGGCGGCAACGGCGCCAGCATCGTGGCCTGCCAGCACGGAGGGCGGGGCGTAGGTGGGGGCCACCGTGGTTTCCACGTCAGTGGGCGCCGGCTCTGGAATGGCAATGGTGCAACCGGACAGGGCAGCGAGCAGCAGGGCAGCGGTTGCCACCGTCCCCCACTTTTGAGTTCTAAGAATCACAACCCCACTGTACCGATCACTGCACCGATATAAGATAAATTGGTCCTCCGGTGTGGGCAGTTAGACTGTTCTTTTGGCTTAACCGGGCTAGCGAAAGGCCACCAGTGAGCGAGAAGTTCCTCACGCATTACCAAGTCCTTGGACTGCCGCGCACTGCCACTGAACGCGATATCAAAATCGCCTACCGTAAGGCCGCCCGGATTGCGCATCCTGATCGGGGCGGAGATCCTGCCATGTTCCGGCAAATCACGCAGGCCTATGAAGTTTTGGCTAATCCGGACAAACGCAGTGCGTACGACACGTCCTACGGCGCAACTGGGCCTTCGTTCTCGCCTGCCTCTAAAGCCAGCACCCACGCACAAGCACGCGAGAGCTACCGGGGAACTTCTGGGAGCACTGGCGGATTCAGTGGATTCACGGCGCAGCGTCAACAGAAGCAGCGCACTACTGCCGGAGATCCGGCGGTATATGTTCCGGCATTTGAGGACCTGGCACCCGGGGAATCCCCCATCATGCCCCGCCCCACAGCAGCCCAGCCCGTCCATGGTGCACCCCGCAAGCGTGGCGTTTTCGGTGCCGCGTCCCGGCTGGCCCGCGAGGCCCGCACGGCCCAGCTCATCATGCAGCAGATCCAGCCGGCTATTCCGGCCGCCAGGCTCATCAACGGCTTGAGCGCTCCACACAGCAACGGTTACTTGGATCATGTTCTGGTCTCCGGCTACCGGATCGCCATCATTGGTTCCATGCTGGTGCCGGAAGGGGCGTTCCGCTGGGATGGCAACGTGCTGCTCCACGGCAGCAAAGTGGCCTCGCCGCCACAACTGATCGCCGCCGCCCGGGTGTTCCAAGAACTGTTCCCGGAGTGCAACGTCACTGCCTGGGTCTGTGTACATAGCAACACCGGAAACCTGTTTGAGCCTGTCATCGACTACGCCCGCGGCACCGAACCGGACGGCTCCAACGCACTCAACGTTGCCAATGCAGCCCGGTTTGTGCGCGAGGTCAAACAGTTTCTAAGCTCCGGGCCCTCCCCCAACGTGGTGGATTTGCACGTTCTGGACCGGCTCATTGGTGGCATGTACTAGCCGCCCGCCCCTGCTGGCCCAACCCCGCAAGTGAAACTAGGTGCGCGGGTCAGTCCACGCCGGCCCCGGGCGGTAGTATGAAATACGTGTTTCGCATCCTCTTCCTGACGCCCGAGATCCCTGGCAACACTGGCAATGCCATCCGATTAGCCGCCATTACCGGCTCCGAACTGCACCTAGTGGAGCCGTTGGGATTCGACTTTTCCGACGCCAAATTGCGCCGTGCCGGCCTGGATTACCATGATCTCGCCGTTGTCACAGTCCACACATCCCTCGAAGCAGCGTGGACCGCGCTTGCCCCTGAACGAGTTTTCGCCTTCACCTCAGACGGCGAAGCCAGCTACACGGACATCGCCTACCAGCCGGGAGATGTGTTGATGTTTGGTCGCGAATCTGACGGTCTTCCCGAGGACGTCAAGGCCGATCCGCACATCACGGCCCGCGTCCGTTTGCCCATGTTGCCGGCCCTGCGCTCCCTGAATTTGGCCAACGCCGCCTCCATTGCAGTCTTTGAAGCCTGGCGCCAAAACGGATTCGCTGGCGCGCAAATCCAGGCCTAGCCCTGATCCGCTGCCGGACTCCCCGACAGCTGCACCATAGAACTTTTACTGATTCTTTCGATCCACTGGAGGTACGCATGTCCGCTCGCGATCCTGGCCTGGCGTTCACCGACGGAGCCCTGCAATTTGAGGCCTGGGCGGACAAGCTCTGGGACCCTATGGGCCGCGATGTGGCAGCCGCCGCCGTCCTGGCACCCGGTGAGAAGGTCCTTGACGCGTGTTGTGGAACCGGAGCGGCAACCCTCCCGGCCGCCTTGGCTGTGGGCCCCACAGGAACGGTCGACGGCGTTGACCTCTCCACCGGGCTGCTGCGGATCGCCGCGGCAAATCTGGGCGAACGCGGCATCCTCAACACCACTTTGACCGAGGCCGACGTCACCGAATGGCGCGGGCACCGCACCTTCGACGCCGTCCTGTGCTCGTACAGCATGTTCTTCTTCGCCGATATGGAAGCCGGTGTGGAACACCTGGCCTCCATGCTGCGTCCGGGCGGTCGCATAGTCATGAGTAGTTGGATCGAGGGAGCGCTGGAACCATTCGCCGCCCGCATCCTGGAGGCTGCCATCAAGGAACGTCCCCGCTTGGCTGGTGTGGTTCCGTTGCCTAATCAGAACATGGCCCGTATTAACTCAGTGGAAAAGTTCACCGCCTGGCTGGATCAGCGGGGCTTTGAAGACGTCTCCGTTTCTTTGCACCCCTTGACCCTGACCGTGGACGATGCCATGGCGTGGAACCTTGTCATGGGCAGTGGATGGCGCACTTTGCTGCCCCGCGACCCTGAAGCAATCGCCCGCGTCCGGCGCGACTTCATTAAGTCCGTGGGCCCTCGAATTGAGATGAATTCGGACGCCATGATCGCCACGGCATCGGTCCCCCGCACCTAGTTTCCGCAGCATTTCAGTAAATGCCCCATGGCCCTGTCATGGGCCGGCTCTGGCGCAGCCCTGCCTGGCGCAAAATTCTCGCAAATGTCTCCGTGTTCATGAGTTCCTTCCAGTCCCATCTGGCGAATCCCACGCCCTGTGACCGGATCTGGTTTTCACGCACCTTTTCAGCCATGATTCGCTCCTGCAGGGTGAGCCCACCACCCCAATTGGCACGGAGATACGTGCCCCGCCCATCAAACTCTCCAACGATCCGTTGCTCCTGGAACCAGAAGTCTGCTTTTGCCTTCTTTCCATTTCGGAGCACAAACGACTTCTGCAGAATCGGGATGGGAAACCCCAGTTGGAACATCTTTACCCGGCTTAGTGACTCCCCGGCCGAGCCGGATAAGGCCGAAGCAAATTCAATGACCTTCAATGTTCTTTGTTGAGCAGCCCTACTATGCAGCTGGAATGCCGCGGTCCGCAATTCCTCCACTGTCAATGGCATTCCTTGGGGCACCTCCGGAGCCCATGCCGGCCATTGGTCAAAGGGCGGCGAATTGGGCGTGCGAAAGATGTTTCTATTCCACGAGTTACCGGGAGGATGCAGGCTTGAGTCACAGACAGCAACAGCATAGGGAAAGGCCAAGGTGTCTATGAGCTCCATGGTGGTGCTGAGCTTGTCTGTGACCAGAAACGGCCCACACCGCAAAATGCCTTCCGTTCATGAACCAATGTGTCTGATGACCCCGTAGCGTTCTCTGGCCGATAGTGTGCCCCACTGTGCGGAATCCACATAAATTCCCCGCCGCACTCGAACCAGCAGCCCCTTCCGTTCCCAGGTGGCCAACTTGCGGTGGTTTTGGCCAAGAAGGTCATATTTGGAAAGCAAAAATGCCGCCGTTTGACGTAAATGCCAGGGTTTGAGCCCTGGCGTTTACGTCAAACGGCGGCATTTCCCGGTGTGCTGGCAAGGAGCATGCGCCCCGGGACGCGGCAGCTAGGCGCGGCGCTTCTTGATCTCTTCCACGGCCTGCGGGAGCACCTTGAAGAGGTCGCCCACAATGCCGAAGTCGGCAATCTCAAAGATCGGCGACTCGGAGTCCTTATTCACGGCCACAATCAGCTTCGAGGTCTGCATGCCGGCCTTCTGCTGGATGGCTCCGGAAATGCCCACCGAAATGTACAGCTGCGGGGACACCTTCTTCCCGGTCTGGCCCACCTGCGAGGCGTGCGAGATCCAGCCCGCGTCAGTGGCGGCACGTGAGGCGCCCACGGCTGCGCCCAGCACATCCGCTAGTTCCTCGATCGGGCTAAAGTCACCGTCCACGCCGCGGCCACCGGCCACAATGATGCGTGCATCCTCCAGCTCGGGTCGGCCAGAGGCTGCGCGCGGGGTGCGTGAAACAACACGCGCACCCAGACTTGCCGGTGCGAAAGCCACGTCCACTGCCTCGACGGCCGGGGACGTTGCCTCAGCCGCAGCGCCAGCCTCAACACTGTGAGCCTTGACGCTGATGACGGACACGGCAGAAACCGCCTGCGCCTGCACAGTCCAGGACCCGGCAAGGATCGATTTGTGCGCAACCAAGGTACCGCCGTCGTACGTCACGGAGACAGCATCGGTGATGACGCCAGCGTTCAGGGCCACGGCGGTGCGTGCAGCGATCTCCTTGCCCGCGGCGCCGTTGTCGACCAGCACGGCGCTGGCGGAAACGGCTGCTGCGGCCTGGGCGAGTAGATCGGCCTTGGGCGCCACCAGGTACTGGCCCAGCTCGGCCTGCTCGGAGTGGAGCACGCGGGTCACGCCATAAACGCCCAGATCTGCCAGCACGTCGGCAGCGACAGGCCCGGCCACCACGGCCACCGGCTCGCCGGCGCCGCGGGCCAAGGTCAGCAGCTGGCGGACGGTGGTGGAAAGTTTGCCCGGAGCATCCAGCTGATCAATGTAAACAACAATTGCACTCATAAAATGGGTTCCTTAGATCAGTTTCGCAGCGGCCAGGAAGTCAACGAGCTGGATGCCGGCATCGCCCGCATCGGTGATGATGGTGCCAGCTGAGCGCGCAGGGCGCTCAGCAGCCGCCGTCACCTTGGTCAAAGATCCGGCATGTCCAACGGCGTCCGCCGAGATCCCAAGATCCGCCAGGGACACCGTGGTCACCTTCTTCTTCTTCGCAGCAAGAATGCCCTTGAAGTTGGGGTAGCGGGGATCGTTGGCCTGATCGGTCACCGAAACCAGCGCCGGGAGGGTGGCCTGAATTTCCTCAGAGAATTCATCGCCGTCGCGGCGGGCGGTGACAGTGTTCCCGTCAACCTCCAACGCCGAAGCGAAGGTGATCTGCGGCAGGCCCAGACGCGCCGAAAGCTGCGCCGGAACAATGGAGGTCTCACCGTCGGTGGACGCCATGCCCGTAATGACCATGTCAACCGGCCCCAAGGACTTGATGGCGGCCGCCAAAACCAGGGAGGTTGCCCAGGCATCGGAGCCTGCGAGTGCATCATCGCACACATGCATTCCCTGTGTTGCCCCGATCTGCAGCGACTTCTTCACTGCCACAGCAGCCGATGCCGGCCCAACGGTGAGCGCCGTAACAGTGTTTCCACCCTTAACTCCACCCCGTGCATCGGTCAGCGCAAGCGCTGCTTCCAAGGCATATTCATCGAGTTCGGAAAGGATGCTCTCACTGCGATCTAGCGCGTGAGCAGCTCCGGAGAGCTGACGGTCAAATTGCGCATCTGGCACATATTTGACCAGTACGACAATATTCAGTGCTGAATTTTCCACTGCTGTCCTTTGTGTCATGGACGGATGGTTCGCGCGGCACCACTGCCCCGAGTCGGGGCAGGTGCTGCAGCGTCGTCCTTGGCCTACCCCATCAGCTTAGTTCGTGGCAGCGCAGGGACGGAATTTTCTTGGTCGATTCTTTACTCCCAGCGAACACCGGCGCCGCTTTGCGTGGGCTGTGCGGGCTGGCAACTCCCACCATGGGTGGAGCGAGCGCTTCCGTTTTACCCACCACGGCCCGATGAATCATCCGAGCATCCACGACAAAGTTGAAGCATGAACACAACAATCTTGAGCGCACGCTCCCTGTCCAAGCGCTACGGCGACGGCATTGCCTTGAACAACGTGGACCTAGACATTGCCGCCGGCGAATCCGTGGCCATCATGGGCGCGTCCGGCTCCGGCAAGACCACCTTGCTGCACACGCTGGCCGGTATCACCTCCCCCGACGCCGGCTCCGTGAACTATGCCGGCACCGAGGTGAGCGCCCTGAATGAAACCCAACGGTCCAAGCTGCGGCGTGAGGCGTTCGGTTTCGTGTTCCAAGCCGGCCTCCTTATCCCGGAGCTGACGGCCATTGAAAACGTGGCCCTGGCCCTGATGCTCAATGGCGTGCCCCGGCGCGACGCGGAGGCGCAGTCGGCCGGTTGGCTGGCCCACTTGGGTTTGGCCGGCATGGAGGCACGCCGCATCGGTGAACTCTCCGGCGGCCAGGCCCAGCGCGTTGCCATTGTCCGCGCCCAAGTCACCGGTGCCCGGATCGTGTTTGCCGACGAACCCACCGGCGCCCTCGACTCGCACACTTCCGCCAACGTCATGAGCGCACTGCTCGCCGCGACGGCAGGGCGAGGCAATACCTTGGTCCTGGTCACGCACGATCCCACCGTTGCCGCCCGTTGCTCCCGCACGCTTTACATGCACGACGGCGTCATCTCCCTTGCGCCGGCTGCCCACCCGGATGCCACTCCCCCACCTGTTGCACACCCGGTTTCCACACAGGATGGCAGCACGTTCATGCAGAACCAGAACTGGGCGGGCCAGCCGTGAACAAAATGAAATCAACGTTTTCCATCCTGTGGCTGACCTCCCGCCCCTCCTCCGGCAGCAAGGCCGTCATCGCCCTGCCCGCCGTCGCATTCGCCCTGGTCACTGCCCTGTTGCTGATTGTTTTGGCAGGCGGGCTCAGCTTTTTCACCAACCCCGCACAGGACGATGAGTTCGGTACCGCCGGCGCCTACCAAATGCTGGCCGCGCTGGCAGTGTCCCTCATGGTGTTGCCCATCCTCACGCTGGGCGGTTCGGCCGCCCGGCTCTCAGCCCGGCGCCGCGACGAACGCCTCTCCACACTACTGCTCCTGGGTGCCACTGCGGCACTGGTATCCGTCATGACAATTGTGGAATCCACCGTCATCGCTTGTGTGGGGGTGCTGGCCGGGGTTGTGCTGTACGTTGCCGCCCTGCCCGCCATTGCGCTGATCCCCTTCCAAGGCCAAGCCTTGGGGTTAGATAAGCTGTGGCTCCCCGCGAACGTGCTGGTGATTGCTGCCGCGGCCCTGATCCTGTTGGCCGCAGTAAGCGCCGCGGTGGGGCTGCGCCAAGTGGTGCTCTCCCCGTTGGGTGTGCGCACGAGGCAAAACGCGCCCACAGTGCACTGGCTCCGGTTGGCGCTTGGGGGTGTGGCCGCCGTCGTACTATATGCGGTGATGAGTACTGCCATGTCCAGCCCCTCGCTGGCCATCGTGGTGGTCTCGGTCTGCGGAGGTTTTGCCGGCGGGCTGGCGGTGCTGAATCTCATGGGACCGTTTGTGCTCAAGTGGCTGGCAGGAATTGGGCTGCGCAGGGCGCAAACTCCCGTGAAGCTGCTGGCCGCGCGGACCGTGCTGGAATCGCCCAAGGCGGCGTGGCGGCAGGTTAGCTCGCTATCCATGACGAGCTTCATCGCCGTGATCGCCGGGACGGGGTTGGCGCTGATTTCCGCGGCGGGCGAGAGCAGCAACCCCGCAGAAATGTACCTGACCGGCGACATGCGCACAGGCGTACTCATTACGGTGGTGGCGTCATTCCTGCTGGTGGCTGCCAGCGCCGGCGTCAACCAGGCCGCTGCTGTGCTGGACCGGCGCGAGCTATATGTGAGCCTGGACCGGCTGGGCATGCCACGCTCCGTCATGGATGCTGCACGCAAGCGGGCCGTGATGTCACCGGTTCGGCTGGTCACTGTTGGATCCGCCGCGCTGGCTGTGATCCTGCTGTTCCCGCTGACCGGTGCCGCATTGATTTTTGCGCCACTCTCGCTCGTGGTCATCGCAGGGGTACTGGCGTGCGGAATTGGACTCGTAAGATTGGGGCTGGCCGCATCCACCCCGGTTCTAGGCAAAGTACTGGCGCAGTAGCCACCGCGCCCAACATCCGCGCCCGGACCCCACACCACCGCGCAACATCCGCGCCCGCCTCCCCCATCCGCGCCCGGTTGTACGGGCGCGGATGTGGGGGGGCGGGCGCGCCAATGGTTGGAGCAAGCGAAAAGAGTCCCCGCCGGAAGCTCCAAAAGTTGGTAGCTCCCTGCGGGGACTCTCTTATGGACTCTGCCGGTGCCAGCGCGTCCAGTGCGGACTTGCAGGGACCCGGCAGGGCTCCGATCTAGCTAGCTGTCATGGTATCCAGTGTGACGTCCACGCTCTGGGCCTTGCCTGCCCGGGTGAAGTCCACCTTGACGGTGGCGCCGCCCGCTTGTTCACGAACGGCGGCTGTCAAATCTGCAGGGTCCGAGATGGTGCGGTTGCCCATTTGAGTGATGACATCGCCCTCCTTCAAGCCTGCTTTCGCAGCGGCGCTTCCTGCCGTCACCTTAGCCACGGTGGCACCAGTTGAGAAGGAACTACTTGACCCCGTTGAGGAGGTACCACCGACTGTGACACCTAGCTGGCCGTGGGTGGCCTTACCGGTTTTGATGATGTCCTGAGCAATCCGCTGGGCATGATCCATGGGGATGGAGAAACCCACACCGATGTTGCCACTTTGGCTGCTGGAGCCGGATGAACTGCCCGTTGAGGCGATAGCTACGTTGACACCGATGACCTGGCCTTGTGCATTGACTAGGGCACCACCGGAGTTGCCGGGGTTGATGGCTGCGTCGGTCTGGATCACGTTCAAATTCACCGTTCCCGTAGGCGTTGTGCTGGATTGCCCACCGCCCGGAGGCGAGAATTGGAAGCCATTGCCACCATCGCCTTGATTCGGGGAGGAGTCTCCAGGGGTTTCCGGAACAGCAGAGGACGCCACTTGGATGGTGCGGTTCAGCGTGGAGACAATACCTTCGGTGACTGTGGCATTGAGGCCTAGCGGCGAACCGATCGCGATCACGGTGTCACCGACATTGATCTTGTTGGAGTCACCCAGCGTGGCCGGAACCAGATTGGGTGCATCAATTTTGATGATGGCAAGGTCTGAGAGCGGGTCAGTACCAACGATCGTGGCGTCATAAACCTTGTTATTGCTGGTCTGGACCTGAATAGTGGCGTGCGCGGCCGCCCCGTCCAGCGTGACAACGTGCGTGTTGGTCAGGATATGACCTTCCGTGTCCAAGATGATCCCTGAACCTGTGCCGCCGGAAGTGCCGCTCGTGGCCGAAATGGTGACCACCGACGGCATGGCCTTGGCAGCGGCCGCCGTCACCTGATTGACCGAGTTGGTGTTATTGACCACCAAGGGGGCACTCTGCTGGCTGCTACCGGTGGCGGTGTTGTTATTCTGCTGGTCGAGCAGGAACAAGGATCCGCCGCCCACCAGCCCGCCCACTAATGCTGCGGCCAAAACACCGGAGGTGAACATGCCCATGCCCACCTTCCTGCCTTCCTTGCGCCGGCTTTGCGGTGCAACGGCCGGTGCCACTGAGTGCGGATAAGCGTTCGACGCCGGATAGCCCGGCCCGGCATATCCCTCACCAAATCCTTGGTGACCAAAGCTCTGCGGGATGGGTTCCGTGGGGTTCTGGGACGTTGCGCTGTGGGACGTTGCGCTGTGGGATGGGGCCCCGTAGGCCGGCGGAGCAGCATATCCGGGGGACGGAGCTCCGGCTGGGGGCTGCTGGGGGGCTTGCGACTGCTGAGTTGGCCTGACGGGCTGGGCCTGAGGAGCCTGGGTATAGGGAGCCTGTGGAGCCTGGGTATAGGGAGCCTGTGACTGCGGAGCTTGAACAGGGGCGGCCCAGGGCTGCTGTTCCTGCCGTGGCGCAAAGGAGGGGCTGGCAGGTGTAGCGCCGGTATGGGGTGCTTGCGCGAATCGCGGCTGCTGGGGCTGCTGCGATGCAGATCCCTCGGGCTGGGAAGTTTCGGGCGCAGTTGCTTCGGGCGCAGTTGCGGCACCGTCGTGCTGGGAGGGGGTGGGCTGGTCCTGCTCGGATTGTTCGTTGCTGCGTGTGGTGTTTTCACCGTTGTTCTCAGACATCAGCTGTCCCTTCATTGAAATCCTGTGTGATGAATCCTTGCTTGAGTTTCATCATGTCGTTCATGGCTGGAGCCTTGACGAACGTTCGCTGGAAGGTAGCTGTGAAGGTTCATCAGCTCCCATTATCTCCCCTGCCCAGCAGCGGTGGCATTATCCGGACAGCGAAAAACTTGCTGTGCTTAGCCAGGCCAATCAAAACTGCCCCATAGTATCGTGTGAAGTATTAAACCCGATTCCCAGAGTGGTCCCGCTGTGGTCCCACACCAAAGGTGAGCGATGTTTGCACGGTTGAAGGTATATCCCCCAGTTCTAGCAGTCTTGGCATTGGTGGCACTGATGTTGTTCCCGGCAGCTCTGGCACACGCCGAACCGCCCGTGAGTATTCCCGGCGGCACCTACATTGTGGACAATGCCAATGCTCTTGGCAATCAAAAGGCCGAGGTTCAAAACGCGATCACGAAATTGAGCAAGGACCACGGTGTGACGCTCTTCGCGGTCTATGTCGACTCCTTTGATGGGCAGGCCCCGGAGGCGTGGGCCCAAACTGTTGCCACCGAGAAAAACATGGGCCAGTTCGATGTTCTGCTGGCCGTGGCCGTTCAAACAAAACAGTATGGATTCGTTGGCGGCACCAACACGTTCCTGACCCCAGCCCAAGGCTCCACCATTCAATCGAGCGCCATCAAACCCCAGCTCTCCGCTGGAAACTGGGCGCAGGCCGCCATCGATGCAGCCGCAGCCCTGGGCGATGCAGCCAGCGGCGGTAAGGGCAAGGTCCCCGACCCAACCGGTGGATTCGTTGCGTTGGGAGTGGGAGGCGTCGTGGTGGTTGGCGGTGCCGGTACAGCCCTCTACATGCGTAGGAAGCGCAAGAAGAACGCTGCTGAAGCCACCGCCAAGGGTTACGGACCCGACGGGGCAGCCCTGGACCCCAATGCCGGCATGACCATCCCGGAGCTGCGTTCCAAGGCCGGTTCCCTGCTGATCGCCGCCGATGACGCCATCAAGACCAGTGAGCATGAGATTGGTTTCGCCCAGGCATCCTATGGAGATGCGGCCGTCAAACAATTCCAGGCAGCGTTGGACAGCGCCAAGACGCACCTGTCCGAATCGTTCAAGCTCCAACAACAACTCGACGACGAAGTTCCGGACACCATTGAAGAACAGCGGACGTGGCTCGGAGAAATTATCAAACGCAGCGAGGACGCCAACGCTGCATTGAATGCCGAGAAGGCCGGCTTCGATGAGCTCCGCGAGCTGGAACGGACGGCTCCAACCGTGCTGGCCAGCCTTCGGGCCCAGGCCGCCGAAGCTCGGAAGGAAGTTGCCGGTGCCGAACAAAAGTTGACGGCGTTGACAGCTCAATACTCCGAGACCGCATTGGCACCGGTGCGCGACAACGTTGCCGAAGCCACCGAACGCCTCGATTTTGTTGACACTGCGGCAGCCGAGGCTGATACCAAACTGGCGGGATCGGATACGGCAGGCGCTGCTGTTGCGGTCAAGGCCGCCGAGGAAAGCCTGCTACAAAGTAGTGTGCTGCTACAAGCCATCACCAAAACCGAGGCTGCCATTAATGACGCGGCCACCACGTTGCGGGCTGCACTTCCAGCAGCCGTTGCTGATCTTGAACAAGCTAAGTCCATGGTGGCATCGGCTCAGTTTGCCCGCTACGCACCCACCGTCCATGCCGCAGAAACCTCACTCGACGATGTGCGCATGAACGCTGCTGCAGGTAAACCGGACCCCGTTGCGCTGCTTACCGCTGTGCAGACTGCTCACACTCAGCTCGATGAACTGTTGACGGGCATCCGAGATCAGCAACAGCAAGCCCTGCGCGCTCAGGCCTCACTACAACAAGCTCTTGCCGGGGCACAGGCAACTATCGCCACCGCCAAGGACTTCATTGCCGCCCGTCGCGGCGGGGTTGGATCAGCGGCCAGGACCCGGCTCTCCGAGGCGGAACGCAACTTCGACTACGCCGTGAGCATTGCCGATTCTGATCCCAGCAACGCATTAACTTATGCCCAACAAGCACAAGCACTGGCCCAACAAGCCATCCAGTACGCGCAGAACGATGTTGATCGCTTCGGCGGAGGCGGAGGGTACGGCGGAGGAGGCCGCGGATCCATGGGCGGAGGAATGGGCGGCGCCATTCTCGGCGGCATCATTGGCGGGCTGCTGTCCGGCGGTGGAGGCGGAGGCTTTGGTGGAGGCGGTTTTGGTGGCGGAGGCGGCGGTGGCTTTGGTGGTGGAGGCGGTGGAGGCGGCGGCGGCTTTGGTGGTGGCGGCGGTAACTTCTAGTTCCGCCGGGTGCACTGCGCCCACACTTGTTCCTCTGGCTGCGAAGCTACTGCGCAACATAACGGCAGGCACCCAACCCAGGAACCGGCGTCGAACGTTCACGGCATTGCACCGCCGGGTAGGCTGGGCAAGAATTCAGGAAGGTCCTTTAGACTCAAACACTATTGGACGCCTCGCACCGTACTTATTGAGATTTTTGTTTGATGCAACCAGCAAATATAAGGGGTAAAGAATGGCAAAGCAGTCAATTTTCGGCCGTATCTCACAGTTGGCCAAGGCCAACATCAATGCGCTTTTGGATCAGGCCGAGGACCCTCAGAAGATGCTTGACCAGATGGTGCGCGATTACAAGGCCAACATCACCGAGGCTGAAAGTGCCGTTGCTCAGACCATCGGCAACCTGCGCATGCTCGAAGATGACTACAACGAGGACGTAAAGAACGCCCAGGATTGGGGTTCCAAGGCCCTCGCCGCAAGCCGCAAGGCTGATGAATTCCGCTCCGCAGGTAATCCTGCCGACGCTCAGAAGTTCGACAATCTGGCCAAGGTGGCGCTGCAGCGTCAGATCTCCTCTGAGAATGAGGCCCGTGCGGCACAACCGAACATCGCCGCTCAGACGGATGTGGTTGACAAGCTCAAAACTGGTTTGCAGCAGATGAACGGCAAGCTCAGTGAATTGGCCAGCAAGCGCAATGAGCTGATTGCACGCTCCAAGACGGCGGCTGCGCAGAGTCAGGTGCACGATGCGCTCAAGAGCATCGACATCATGGACCCCACCAGTGAGGTGAGCCGTTTCGAGGAGAAAATCCGCCGCGAAGAAGCTAAGGTGCGTGGACAGAACGAGCTCGCCGCCTCCAGCCTGGATGCCCAGTTCAACTCCCTCGAGGACTTGGGCGAGCAGACTGAGGTTGAAGCCCGTTTGGCTGCTTTGAAGGCTGGCGGATCACCGGCTCCGGCTGCCATCACGGCAGCGGATCACATTGACGAAGCTGAGTTCGATTCGCTCTAATTCCTAGCCGCTGCGACTGGGCAGCTACAAAAGTGTGGCTCCACATGGGTGGTTTCGGATTCCTCCGAAACCACCCATGCTTATTGAGCAGACATGGGACCAGCGCCGTCCGTGCGCCTACATCTGGGTGAAAGCGGCTACGGCAGGATCGGCCCCAATCCGTTCGCCAGTTTCCAAGGCGGAGATAGCTGCTATTTCCTCGGAGCTCAGGCTAAAACTCGTGGCGGCCAAATTCTCTCGGATGCGTTGCGGGGTTACTGACTTAGGGATCACGATATTCCCCAGCCCCAGATGCCAGGCAAGCACAATCTGGGCCGCAGTCGCCCCATATTTGGCAGCCAATTCGCTCACAACGGGGCTGGACAAATCCCGGCCCTGTCCCAGCGGGCTGTAAGCCTGAACCGCAATATCATGACTGCGACTCTTTTGTGCCAGCGCATCCTGCGTGAAACTAGGGTGCACCTCAATCTGGTTGACTGCCGGCACCACTGTGGAGTTGGCCAGCAACTCGTCAAGGTGCTCAGGGAGGAAGTTGGAAACTCCAATGGCCCTGATGTGCCCCTCGGCGTAGAGGATCTCTAGTTCCCGCCAGGCCTGCACGTAGAGTCCTTGAGATGGGACGGGCCAATGGATGAGGTACAGATCGATCGTGTCCACGCCCAAGGCCTTGCGGCTTGCCTCAAACGCTGCCCGGGGGCTGCCTTGTTCGCCGTTGCGCAGCTTGGTGGTCAGGAAAATCTCGTCCCGCGGTATACCGGATTCCGCAATCGCGGCACCCACACCGGCCTCATTGCGGTAGGCGGCGGCTGTATCAATATGCCGGTAACCAGCTGCCAGTGCCTCGCCCACGGCGAGGCGGGTCTCCTCCGGCGGAATCTGGAAGACACCGAACCCCAACTGCGGGATGGTGACGCCGTTGTTCAAAGTCAGCACAGGTACGGCTCCTGCAACTCCGGTATTAATAGGTGCATTCATGTCCAACTCTTTCCTTTCGGGCCTCCCCTACGTGAAGGCAACTCACTTCAGCTTAGAGCCACCAGCCCGCCAGCGCAGTAGCTGTCCGCGCCTGAAGATTACTGCACGCCAAACAGTCCTAGATGCCGTATTTGCGGATAGAATGGCCCATATGACACCTATTCGCGTTTCAGAAGCTGCTCGTTTCCTTGGTGTCAGTGACGACACCGTGCGCCGCTGGCTCGAGAATGGCACCTTGCACGGCAGCAAGGACCAACAGGGGCGGATGGTGGTGGACGGCGTTGAGCTGGCTGCCTTGGCGAAGAAGCAATCACAGCTGCCCGACGATCCCACCGGAATTGGCAGCTCCGCACGCAACCGTATGGTGGGCCTTGTAACCAACATTGTGATGGATAGGGTCATGGCCCAAGTTGAAATGCAGTGCGGGCCATTCCGTGTGGTCTCGCTCATGAGCAGTGAAGCCGTGCGTGATTTGGGGCTTGAACTCGGTTCAGTGGCCACAGCAGTAGTGAAGTCAACCAACGTCATTATCGAAGTGCCGGCAAAGGGGAAAACCGCATGAAAATGTTCACACGATCGTCATGGGAAGCATCTGGATCTCGGAGCATGGCTGGGCGCCTAGGCTCCGGGCACAGGGGAATCCGGTACACAGCCCTCGCGGCCGGTGCCGTGATGGCGTTAGGCTTGGCCGCATGCGCTCCCTCCGCGGATCCAGCCCCGCAAAATTCTCCTTCCGCTCCTGTCATGGACAGTCCGGAACTCTCCGGGACGCTCAATGTCTACGCCGCCGCATCCCTGAAAAAAACGTTCACCGAGTTGGCATCACAATTTGAAGTCGCCCACCCGAAGGTGAAGGTCTCACTCAGCTTTGACGGCTCCTCCACACTGGTCACCCAGATCAAGGAAGGTGCCCCAGCGGATGTGTTCGCCTCCGCGGACCAAGCCAACATGAGCAAACTCAGCGACGCCGGGCTCGTCCAGGGAACCCCCGTTGAGTTTGCCAATAACTTCTTGACCTTGGTGGTCCCGCCCGGCAACCCCGCGAGCATCACCTCCTTTGCCGATGCCGCCAAGGAAGGCGTAAAACTTGTCATTTGCGCACCCCAGGTGCCGTGTGGCGCCGCCAGCGCCTCAGACGCCAAGTCCGCCGGCCTGACGTTGAAACCCGTAAGCGAGGAACTGAACGTCACCAGCGTTCTGGGTAAAGTCACCTCCGGTGAGGCAGACGCTGGACTGGTCTACGTTACAGACGCCAAAACCGCAGGGGACAAAGTGGTGAGCGTCCCGCTCGGGCTCAAGAATCCCACCATCAACCACTACCCCATTGCCGCCGTCAACACTTCGCAATCCCCTCAGGTAGCTCAGGCCTTCATTGCCTTGGTGACCGGGGAACAGGGCCAAAAGACTCTCCGGGACGCTGGATTTGGCGCTCCCTAAGACCTTCTCCCACCACCACGGCGCCCCAGCCCGCCCAGATGCCGGGGCCGCGCGTGGTGGTGGCTGGCGCCGGCCATGGCAGTACTCAGGGGTCCCAGCGTGGATTTATGCTCTCGCGGCGTTGGGGGCATTGTTCATTCTGCTGCCACTGACCGGTATGGTGGCGCAGGTCAACTGGGGGCAGTTCCTGCCACTTATTAGCTCAGAATCCTCCGTGGCTGCCCTCTTGCTAAGTCTGCGAACTGCTGCTGCGAGTACCGTGCTGTGCATCATTTTTGGTGTACCGCTGGCGTTACTGCTGGCGCGGACGCAGTTTTTTGGACAACGAATTCTACGCGCTTTGATACTGCTGCCGCTGGTGGTGCCTCCAGTGGTGGGCGGCTTGGCGCTGCTATACACCTTTGGCCGAGCCGGACTGATGGGCAAGTCGCTGCAGCTGGTGGGCATCAATATTGCGTTCTCCACCACGGCCGTCATCATGGCGCAAACCTTCGTGGCGCTACCGTTCCTGGTGCTGAGCCTCGAGGGGACGTTGCGCACCGCCGGACAGAAATATGAGGCCGTTGCCGCAACGTTGGGAGCCCGTCCCGGAACCGTGCTGCGCCGGGTGACCGTGCCGCTGGTGCTGCCGGGGCTGATCTCCGGGGCTGTGCTTTCCTTTGCCCGCAGTCTGGGTGAATTTGGCGCTACGCTGACGTTTGCCGGTAGCTTGCAGGGTGTCACACGGACCCTGCCATTGGAAATTTATTTGCAGCGTGAAACGGACCCTGAGGCCGCCGTGGCACTATCCTTCCTACTCATTGCTGTGGCCGTGCTTGTAGTGGCGTTGACGTACCGGGCGCCGAAGCCACCGCAACACACTTCTGTGTCCGGACGGGCGGATGTCTTATGACCCTGCAACTGAAAGCAACCCTCACCGTCCGGAATGTAGATTTTGAATTACATGTGCAGCCGGGCGAAACCCTCGCCATCATGGGCCCCAACGGAGCGGGCAAGTCCACGGCCGTGCATATGCTGGCGGGCCTGCTCAAACCCGATTCCGGACTCGCTACTTTGGACGGGCGCACCCTGTTCCGGCTCTCCCCCGGCGGCGGCTCCAGCGCTGGCTCGGGCGGCGGCAAGGGCCGCGGCGGTTCGCTGTGGTTGCCCCCGCATGAACGCGGCATTGGCTTGCTGGCGCAGGAACCACTTCTTTTCCCGCACCTGAATGTACTAGACAATGTGGCCTTTGGCCCGCGAAGCCAAGGAGCCACGAAGAAGGCAAGCCGCGAAACAGCCCGCCATTGGTTGGATGAGATAGGCGCGCTGGAGCTTGCTCGACGACTACCGGCAGCGTTGTCCGGCGGGCAGGCACAACGGGTGGCTCTGGCCCGGGCACTCGCCACAGATCCAGAATTGCTGCTCCTCGATGAACCCATGGCCGCACTCGATGTGAACAGCACCCCGTTCCTGCGCAGCCTGCTCAAACGAGTGCTGACCGGGCGCCGTGCCATCATCGTCACTCACGATGTCCTCGACGCCCTCATGCTCGCTGACCGCATCATTGTGATGGCGCACGGACGGATCGTAGAATCCGGCCCCACCGCCGCGGTGCTGTCCCATCCGCGTAGTGCCTTCGCCGCCTCCCTCGCCGGACTCAATGTCCTCTCCGGAGTCCTCTCCGGAAACATTCTTTCCATGCCCGACGGCGTCCAGGTCACCGGCCAGCCCGTCGGTGGCCAAGCAGTCTGCGCCCAAGGTGACGGCGCCGGTGGTGGCGCCCGTGGTGAGGTGGCCGCGATAGCCGCGTTCCCGCCGTCGGCGGTGTCAGTGTTCTTGGCCCCGCCGGCGGGAAGTCCGCGGAACTGCTTCAGGGTACGGGTGAGCGACTTGGAGCCCCACGGCGGTCACATTCGCGTCCGGGCCGGGCAGATGTCCGCCGACATCTCCCCCGCCGCCGTCGCCGAGCTT
The DNA here is from genome assembly GCF_040547105.1 of Arthrobacter sp. UYCu511. NCBI lineage: Bacteria > Bacillati > Actinomycetota > Actinomycetes > Micrococcales > Micrococcaceae > Arthrobacter > Arthrobacter sp. UYCu511. The sequence goes on along the minus strand of NZ_JBEPPB010000010.1, from coordinate 59,820 downwards.
GGATTGGCACCGGGCACCGAGGTGTTCTTCGTGGTCAAGGCAGCAGAAGTACTTCTTTACCCGGCCTAATCCTCCGGCCCTACTACCAACGCTCCTGCAGCGGCTGAGGCAGACGTGGGCCACAAGGGTATTCAGGGGCGCAGGTCCACCGGCAGGGATCGGTAGACCTGCCAGGCGGCATCCAGTTGTGCCTCAAACCAAGCGCGCAGGAGCTGGCTGCAGCGCTGGCCCGCCGGGACTCTTGTGTCCGCGGTGACGGCTCCGCTGAGCTGCCGCGTTGCAGTGCCGTAGAGACAAGGGCGTAGCTGCGGGCAAAGTCAGCCAGCTCGGTTTTCAGCCAGTACCAGCGGGAGAACTCCGTGCCGGTCAAGGAACGCTCCAGCGCTGGACGCTGCGGCACACTTTCCGCGGAAATCACAACGACACCTTCACCCAATTTTTGGCTCTCGAACCCGGCGCAGCCGGCTAGCGACGGCACGGGGAAACGAAAAACCCCCGGTCATCTGACCGAGGGTTTTCCTCATCTGGTTGCGGGGACAGGATTTGAACCTGTGACCTCCGGGTTATGAGCCCGGCGAGCTACCGAACTGCTCCACCCCGCGTTGCGTCCTCAACAGTACATGCATTTTCGCCAATCACCAACTCGAGTGGTTGTTGGGCCTGAAACGCCGGTTTTGAGGGTGGTTCCGTGGGGCGCCCGGCCGCCCCACATCATGGGGCAACCGGATCGGGACTAGGATTCGCGCCCCTGTGAGGGAGGGTTTCCCAAAAAGCCGCCAAAGGTGAGGGAGCGTCGGAAGGAAATTAGCGGTGTTTGAAATTGGCCGGGCGTTTTTCGGTGAAGGCTGCCATGCCTTCCTTCTGATCCTCGGTGGCGAAACAGGCGAAGATCCCGCGCCGCTCGTGCCGAACTCCCTCGGCAAGGGTGGACTCAAAGGCCGCGTTGACGGCTTCCTTGGCGATCATGGCCACGGGCTTGGACATGGAGGCGATGGTGGCAGCGGTTTCCATGGCCTCCTCCAACAGCGCATCAACAGGAACCACCCGGGCCACCAACCCGGCCGCCTCGGCCTCAACCGCGCCCATAACCCGCCCGGTCAGCACCATTTCCATGGCCTTGGCTTTACCGATGGCGCGGGTCAGCCGCTGCGAGCCGCCCATCCCCGGAATGACGCCCAACTTGATCTCCGGCTGGCCAAACTTTGCGTTCTCCGCGGCAATGATGAAGTCCGCGATCATGGCCAGCTCGCACCCACCACCCAAGGCATGGCCGGCCACGGCGGCGATGAGCGGGGTCCGGACCCGGGCCAGCTCATCCCAGGCTGAAAACCAGTCGGCAAGGTACATGTCAACGGAGGATTTACTCGCCATCTCCTTGATGTCCGCACCTGCGGCGAAGACCCGTGAGGATCCTGTGATGACAATGGCTCCCACCCCGGGGTCGGCATCAAAGGCCCGTGCCGCGGCCAGAATTTCACGGCCCATGGTGTCACTGAGTGCGTTCAAGGCTTCGGGACGGTTGAGCGTTATGAGGCCAACCCGGCCGCGTTGTTCGGTCAGGATCAAGGAATACTGCGTCATGAAAAGGTCTTCCGTTTCAGTAAATGGAGAGGTGTCTGGGAAAAAGAGCAGGCTTAGTCGGAGGTCGCACCGTCCGAGGCGGCCCGGATGGTGTTGATGATGGCGGAGAAGTCGGTTCCGGCTCCGCCTTCCAGAGCGAACTCACGGTATATTTCCTCGGCGGAGCGCCCCATCACGGCGTCCACGCCTGTCGCATTCAGGGCCTCCACGGCCAGCCCCAGGTCCTTAGCCATGAGCGCCCCGGCGAACCCGGGTTGGTAGTCGCGGTTGGCGGGGCTGGCGGCAACGGGCCCCGGTACCGGGCAGTTGGTGGTCAGCGCCCAGCATTGTCCGGACGCATTGGCGGCAACATCGTACAGCGCCTGGTGTGTCAGCCCCAGCTTTTCACCCAGCACAAACGCCTCGCTGACGGCGATCATGGACACACCCAAGATCATGTTGTTGCACACCTTGGCGGCCTGCCCGGCGCCGGGGCCACCACAGAGCACAATCCGTTTACCCATCACCTCAAACAACGGCATGCCCGCGGCAAAGTCCTCCTCGGAGCCGCCCACCATAAACGTCAAGGTGCCAGCCTCGGCCCCCATGACACCGCCGGACACGGGAGCATCCAGGCCACGGTGGCCGGAGTTAGCCACCATCCAATGTGCGGCCCGTGCGTCCTCGACGGAAATGGTGGAGCATTCCAGGAACAGGGCACCTGGTTTAGCTGCGGCCAGCAGCCCGCCACCGGGACCTTCGCCCTCGAACGCGGCAAACACGTGCTTGCCGGCCGGGAGCATGGTGATGATGACATCAGCGCCATCCGCGGCTGCGGCTGAGGATTCCGCCACCACCACACCGGCCGCGGCTGCCGCTTCCAGCGCCGCAGGCACCACATCAAATCCGGTGACTGAATAGCCCGCCTTCACCAGGTTGGCTGCCATGGGGCCACCCATGTGTCCCAGACCGATGAAAGCCACCTGCGCATCAGTGCCAACGCTGGCACCTGCCCCTGTTGTTGAGTCCTCGCTCATGGTCCTGCTCCCTTCATCCACTTACAAAACGGCATCGGCGGCTGGTGCCACCAGGCCCAGCTCCCGCGGACCCAAATCCGCAAAGGCACCGTCCACCACAGCGGCGGACACCTCCGCCAGCGTGGTGGGTGACCACTTCGGGTTCCTGTCCTTGTCCACCAACTGCGCCCGGATTCCCTCGGCAAAATCCGGCCACGCCAGTGCCCGCAAGGACACCCGCAGCTCCTGGTTCAGCACCTCTTCGAGGGACCCCAACGCCTTGGCCCGACGCAGCGCGGCCAACGTCACGGTCACGGCCGTGGGCGACTTCGCGGCGATGGTCTCCGCCGCCGCCTGGGCCACCGGATCCTCAACACGGGCCAAGCGCTCAAGAATGGTGCCGGCGCAGTCCGGGGCATAGCACTCATCAATCCACCACCGGGCCGCAGCCAGCGCAGATTCCGGGGGCACCTGCCCATGACGGGCGACGACGGAGCTTGCCCCCCGCTGTGCCAGCTCGGCCACCAGCGTGGGCAGGACCGCAGAGTCAACAAAGTGGGTGGCCAGGCCCATGGCGATCGCGTCGGCACCGCTGACCATGGCCCCTGTCAGCCCGGCGTGCGTGCCCAGCTCCCCCTGTGCGCGGGAGAGCAGGAACGTGCCGCCCACGTCAGGGACGAAGCCGATGCCCGTCTCCGGCATGCCGATCCGGGAACGTTCGGTGACAATCCTGTGCGAGGCGTGCGCAGAAATGCCTACACCGCCGCCCAGCACCACCCCGTCCATGAGCGTCACAATGGGCTTCGCATAGCGGGCGATGCGGGCATTGAGAAGGTACTCGTCACGCCAGAACTGCTCGCTGGAATCCCCTCCGGTCCGGGCATCGTGGTAAATGGAGACGATGTCCCCGCCGGCACACAATCCCCGCTCACCGGCACCCGAAATGAGAACGGTACTCACGGCGTCGTCCGTTTCCCACTCGTCAAGGGCGGCCGCAATGGAAAGGATCATGCCGTGGTTCAGCGCGTTGATGGCTTTGGGCCGGTTCAGGACCAGGTGCCCCAGCCCACCGCTGCGCTGCACAAGAACTTCATTGGGTTCCATGGTTACATCCTCCACTTCTTAACGCTCCACGGCCAGACGGCCAATGATCAAGCGCATAATTTCATTGCTGCCTTCAAGAATTTGGTGCACTCGCAGGTCCCGGACCAGTTTTTCCAGCCCGTACTCGCTGAGGTAGCCGTACCCGCCGTGCAACTGCAGGGCCTGGTTGGCCACGGTGAACCCGGCATCTGTGGCTACGAGCTTGGCCATGGCACACAGTTTCACGGTGTCCGGGGAGCCGGTGTCCAGGGCATGCGCGGCGCGCATCAGCATGGTCCGGGAGATTTCCAAATCCGTCTCCATCTGCGCGATTTGAAACAGCAGGTGCTGTTTTTCAATCAGCGGCCCACCGAATGCTTGCCGTTCCTTCAGGTAGGCGATGGACTTTTCCAGTGCCGCCCGGCCACCGCCGAGGGAGCAGGCGCCAATGTTCACGCGCCCACCGTTGAGTCCCTTCATGGCGATGCCGAAACCGTCGCCCTCCTCACCGAGCCGGTTCGCCACAGGGATGCGCACGTTCTCAAACACCACCTGGCGTGTGGGTTGAGCCCGCCAGCCCATCTTCTTCTCATTCGCCCCGAAGCTGAGCCCGGGTGCGTTATGGGGAACTACGACGGCGGTGATCCCCTTTGCGCCCTGGTCCGCCGTGCGGACCATCACCAAATACCAAGCGGAGGAGCCTGCCCCGGAGATGAATTGTTTGGTGCCGTTGAGCACGTAGTCATCGCCGTCGCGTACGGCCCGGCTGGTGATGGCGGCCGCATCGGAGCCTACGCCGGGCTCTGAGAGGCAGTAGCTGGTCAGCTCTGTCATGGCTGTGATTCCGGGGAGCCATGCGGCACGCTGTTTTTCATTGCCGAAGGCGTCGATCATCCAGGCCACCATATTGTGGATGGAAATGTAGGCGGCAATGGTGGGATCCACTGCCGAGAGCTCCTCGAAGATCAGCACCGCGTCACTCCGACTCAGGCCGGAGCCGCCATATTCCTCCGCGACGTAAATCCCGCCCATGCCCAATGCCCCAGCCTGGGCCAGTACATCCACCGGAAAATGCTTGCTCTCATCCCATTGTGCCGTGTGGGGGGCAAGTTCGGTGGTGGCAAAGTCTCGCACCATCTCCACGACTGCCTGCTGCTCGGGGCTGAACTCATTCATGGCGTCTCCTTCGTACCGCATCTTTGCGGCCTCAGTAGTGGAGGTGGCGCGGCGCCAACTCCTGGTGGTGACGGGGATAGTGGTGACGGGGATAGTGGTGACGGGGGTAGTGGCTGCGGGGCTGGCGTGCCCACTGTGGTGGGTGCCGCCGTCGTACTTCTAGGGAACTATTTGGTGACCTTGCCCATCAGGGAGGCCACGGGGCGCAGGAAGAGCGGTTGCGCCAGGAACCAGGCGGCGGCCATGACCACCAGGGATGCGGCGAAGATGCCAAAACCCCACCAGTTCACCTCGTTGGAGGAGGCGTACATGTGGTTGAGGTTGCGCAGGGCGCCTGTGGCCAGGACCAGGGTTACGTGGATGACGATGAAGCCCACGAAGTAGAGCATGACCGGGAAGTGCAGTGCGCGGGCGGCCTGAATGGGGTAGATCTTGTTCAGCGTGGTGGCGTTTTTGGGCCAGGCGCCGGACATGCGCAGGCCCGTGATGATGGCCAGCGGCGCGGCGATGAAGACCGTGATGAAGTACGTCAGCAGCTGCAGGCCGTTGTAGTTGACCCAGCCGTCGTCGGTGGGCCAATCGAGGGAGAGGTACTGCAGTCCTGCGGAAATCGCGTTGGGGAATACATCCCAGCTGGTGGGCACAATGCGCATCCACTGGCCGGTGAAGAATAAGACCACAATGAAGATGGCGCCGTTGAGGACCCAGAGGGCGTCTAGGGTGAGGTGAAACCACAGGTCAAGGCTGATCTTGGTGGGATTGCCGGGGGTCTTGATCAGGCCCTTGTTGTTCCGGATCCAGTGCGCGGCTGGGCGTTTGGTGGTGCGAACCTGCCAGCCTGAACGGATGATGAGCAGGATCAAAAACGTGTTGATGAAGTGTTGCCACCCAAGCCAGGCGGGCAGCCCCACGGGGGCGTTCGCTGGCAATTCAGAGGCGCCCGGGTAGGTGGTCATGAAGTCCTGGATCGCCGTCAGAGAGGTCAGCCACCTGACTACTAGGACGGCAACGCCCAGCAGCACGATCAAACCGACCGCTGAAACGCCAATTTTAGCCCACAGGCCTAGACCATTCCAGCGCTCTAAGATGCCGGCGGCCTGCTTACTCTTGGGGGTCGACATTCTCTTGATCCTCTTTCATGTGCTTGCTTCACTCGGGCGGCACCGGCACCGCTGTACAACAATCTTTATGTCTAACAATCTCTATTTCTAACAGTCTCTGTTGCGTTTGCCTCCATTGTCCGTCATGGAGGCCCGCCTGCCACGTACCGTGCCTAGTGGGTCCGGGCACTAGAGAGCAGGATCCTGACGCTAAAAGATGCCGAGAACGCATGGTCTGCGTTTTTGCGGTGTTGCTTTATCAAAACAGCCATCATCAGAGACTGCTTTTAGCGTCATGCACTGTCCTCACAGTGCAGAATACTAGGTACCACTAGCATTTACTAGGTATACCAAGTAAATTGTTGAACTAGCCAGTTTCTCTCCGAGGAATTTGCCCCCAGGAACCCGTAGGAAAGGACTCCCATGGCTTCCCCCACACCGCTTCCTCTGGACCCCATCGCCGAGGCCAAGCGCCAATGGATCGCCCACGGTTGGGCTGATAGCGCTGATGCCATGGCCGCGTTTTCATCCGTCATGCGCGCTCATCAACTCATGTATAGCCGGGTCGATGCCGTGTTGAAGCCTCTGGGACTGTCCTACGCCCGGCTTGAATTATTAAGGTTGTTGTCCTTCACGCGTGGAGGTGCGTTGCCCATGGCCAGTGCCAGCGCACGCTTGCAGGTACACCCTACATCTGTGACAAGCGTGGTTGATCGCTTAGAAAAAGACGGCATGGTGCGCCGCGAAGCCCACCCAACGGACGGCCGGGCAACTTTAGTGGTGCTCAGCGATCTTGGGCGGGTGTTGGTGGAGAAAGCAACCACTGTCTTGAACGAAGAGGTGTTCGCCAGCCCTGGCATCCCGGCCGAGGAACTGCGCACCATGACCAGCATCCTGGCCCGCTTCCGCCGCGACTGCGGCGATTTCACCGACCCAGCCCCCACCCCGGACCCCCTCTAGCCCCTCCACCGGACGCTATCTCACTAATGGTCACTTTTTTTGCGACGTTATCCCACCAGTGGCTGCTTTTTCCTATCCCTATCCCACCATTGACGACTCACGCTAAGGAGACGGAGATCATTGCGATAGCGTCCGGCAAAATCATGCCATTAGTGGGATAGCGTCGGTAGAAGGTTGGGGGTGGCGGGGGTGCCTCTTGATACTGAGATCCCCACGTTGCGGCCTTGCTCCGTCAGGTACACCAGATGGCTGGCCGTTTCGGCAAGTGCCAGCCGCAGCGTGAAACCGCGCAGCGAATCAAAGCCGCGTGACCACGTCAACTCCTTCGACACGTCCCATACGCTCGCAGCCGCCCCGGATTCCAGCACAGCAATGACCTCGCGGGAGCGTTCCAGCGTGTGTTCCTTCAGCTCAGCGGCACGGGCCAGCAGCCCTCGGAAACGGTATTCGTGCGCCGGCAGGACCTCCATCTCTGCGCCAGCTCCCATAATTTCCAGCGAGTCGAGGTAATCCCCCAGCGGGTTGGCATGACTGGCAGCTTCGAGCGAGACGTGCGGGGTGATGCGTGGCAGCACGTGGTCGCCCGTGAGGATCAGCGAGTTCCTCTCGTCGATGAGGCAAATGTGCCCGGGCGTGTGCCCGGGTGTGGCCAACACGCGTACCGAAAGCCCAGCAACGGGCAGCAATTCGCCATCTGCCAGGCGCCTCTGCGGCTCGGCTACGCCGGTCATCTGCGCCCAGGTGTCCGCTTGAAAACTCACTTCCTCCAAGTACTGCGCCGGCACGCCCCACGCGATAAATTGTGCCCTATCCTCCTCAACAAACTGTGTGGGGTCCACGCGCCAGTGCGTGGGCAGTGGCTCGTCGGCACCGAGCGCAACCCATGCCCCCGACGCTTCCCGTAACCGCGCAGCCATGCCCAGGTGGTCGGGATGGAAGTGCGTCACCACAATAGCGGTGATGGACGCGGGTGTGAGCCCAGCAATTGCCAGTCCTGCCTTGAGCATCTCCCAGCCAACATCCGAGTCCCAACCGGGATCCACCAGCGCCGCCTCGCCGTCACCAATCAGCAGGTAGGCGAGCGTGTAGCGCATGGGATTATTAATGAAGGGCACGGGGATTGACCACACTCCGGGCCGGACTTCTTCCGCGGCAGGGAGCTCCTTCGCCTTCCACGCCTGGAATTGTTCCTCTGCTGTAACGGTGATCAAGATGCCCTCCAAGAGCTCAGTATGGTTGAAAAATTCGTGTTTCCGCGTGGCTGCCGGGCCAAGGACGCCGCTGCTGCTTTAGAGAGCCTGCGCCGCGGCGTAGCTCTCGCGTAGCTCACGCTTGAGGATTTTCCCTGCGCCGGAGATAGGCAGCGTCTCGGGGAATTCAAAGCTGGCAGAATCTTGTACCCGGCAATATGTTCACGGCAAAAGTCCCGCAGTGTTTCGGCAGTGGCAGCTGCCCCCGGCGCTAGGACAACCACTGCGTGCACGCGCTCACCGTTGTGCTCATCTGGGACGCCAATGACGGCCGAGGAGGCCACCGCCGGGTGCTTGCTCAAAGCGTTTTCCACCTCTGCCGAGTACACAACCTCCCCACCGGTGACGATCATGTCCTTGAGTGAGGTACATGAAAAGCTCCTTTTGGTAAAAAACGACTCTGACTTTTATCGTGGATATGCCATCATGACCCTTGAATCCCTTGAAGCCTCTAGTGACCCATGAACACTCCCGGACGGCGCTCCCCCATCGCAGCTACGGCCTCAAGTAGGTCCTCACTGTGCAAAAAGGCGGAGTTCCACAGGGAGACGTGGCGCAGCCCGCGGGCCACAATTTCTTCCCTATCTTCGTTCAAAATAGCCTTCGTGCCTGCCACAGCCAGCGGGGAATTGGCGGCGATTTCCCCCGCCATACCTAGCGCTGCTTCCAGAAGTGCCGCCGCGTCCGGATACATGTCATTGACTAGGCCGATCCTGCCGGCCCGCTCCGCCGTGATGTCCTTGCCTGTCAGGGCAAGTTCCCGCAGCGCACCCTCGCCAATGATGCCGCGCAGGCGCTGGAGACTTCCAACGTCGGCAACGATCGCCAGCCGTGCCTCACGGACACTGAACTTCGCATCAGCTGAGGCCAGCCGTACATCCGCAGCGCTGATCAGGTCTACCCCGCCGCCAATGCACCAGCCGGACACGGCGGCAATGACGGGTTTGCGGCACAGGGCAACGGAGGTGATGCCGGCCTGCATTTCCCGGATCAGCCCGAGCAGTTCCGTTCGCTGGGCTGCTTGGGCCACGGATCCCGGCCCCAGCTTGCCAAGCCAGCCACCCAGCACCTCCGCCACGTCAAGGCCCGTACTGAAGTGATTACCGGCACCCGTGAGCACCACGGCCCGGACGGATTCATCGGCGTCGAGCGCGGCAAAGACCTGCGGCAGTTCTGCCCAGAAGGCGCGCCCCATCATGTTCCCGCGGCCGGGACCCACCAGATTCACGACGGCGACACCCGGGGTGGGTGCCGTATCAACAGTGAACGCCGTCCAAACTTGGGTGAAAGCGGGACCGACCGCGGCAAGAGGGCTCATCAGTAAGTTTCGCCCTTCTCAGCCTTGGCCACCAGAGAAGCCGGGGGGAGGAAGTGTTCGCCATACTTGGCCGCCAGCTCACGTGAGCGGGCCACGAAACCTGCCAGGCCACCGTGGTACCCGTTCATGTACTGGAGCACACCGCCGGTCCAGGCCGGGAAGCCGATGCCCAAGATGGAGCCGATGTTAGCGTCCTCCACACTGCGCAGCACGCCCTCATCCAGGCACTTGACGGTTTCCAAGGACTCGGCGAAAAGCATGCGCTCCACCATGTCCTGGAACGGGATTTCCGCTGTGCCGCCGTAGGTTTCCTTGAGCCCTTCCCAGACTCCTGTGCGGTGACCGTCGGCATAGTTGTAGAAACCGGCGCCGGCGAGCTTGCCCTTGCGCTCAAACGTTTCAATCATCTGATCCACTACGTCGTAGCCCGCATGGTGGCGGTACTTTTGCACCCCATTGTCTGCGTCCAGGCCAGCTTTGGTTTCCTTTTGAATCTTGGAAAGGAGGCTCAGGTTCAGTTCGTCTGCCAGTTGCAGCGGGGCCGCCGGGTAGCCAGCCTGCAAACCCGCTTGTTCGATGGACGGGGCCGCGATGCCTTCGCCGAGCATGGCAATGGCTTCGTTTATGAACGTGCCGATGACACGGGAGGTGAAGAAACCGCGGGAATCGTTGACCACAATGGGGGTCTTGCGGATTTGCTGGGCAATATCGAATGCCTTGGCCAGTGTTTCATCCGAGGTGTTTTTACCGGCGATGATCTCCAGCAATGGCATCTTATCCACGGGTGAGAAGAAGTGCAGGCCAATGAAGTTCCCTTGGCTGCGCACACCTTCGGCCAGAGTGGTGATGGGCAGGGTGGAGGTGTTGGAGCCGAGCACGGCGTCCTCCCCCAGCAAGTCCTGGATCTCGGCGAACGCTGCCTGCTTCACCGCCACATTTTCAAACACCGCTTCGATGACCAGGTCCGCCCCGGCTACGTCCGCTGCCGTTGCGGTGGGGGTGATCTTTGCCAGCAGTGCGTCTGCGGCCTCCTGGCTCTGCTGGCCGCGTGAGACGGCTTTGTCGGTGAGGGTCTTGGAGTAGGATTTGCCGCGTTCCGCCGCTTCAAGGGAGACGTCCTTGAGCACCACGTCCATGCCGCCGCGAGCACACACATAGGCGATGCCCGCTCCCATCATGCCGGCGCCGAGTACGGCGACCTTCTTGGCCGTGTACTTCTCAAAGCCCTTGGGTCGGGACCCGCCGGCGCTGATGTGGCTCATGTCGAAGAAGAAGGCCTTGATCATGTTGGTGGATACCGCCCCGGTCACCACTTCAACGAAGTAGCGCGATTCCATCTCCAGGGCCGTGTCCATATCCACCTGGGTGCTTTCCACAGCGGCGGCAAGAATGGCGCGTGGGGCCGGGTAATTGGCGCCTTTGAGCTGCTTGCGCAGGTTGGCCGGGAATGCTGGCAGGTTCGCGGCGAAGGCTGGCGTGCTGGGGGTGCCGCCTGGAATCCTGTATTTGGGCACGTCCCAGGGCTGTATGGCATCCGGGTTGGCTGCGATCCACGCCTTCGCAGCCGGAATGAGTTCCTCCACCGTGTCCACAACCTCGTGAACCAGGCCCACCTCGAGCGCCTTGCGGGGCTTGTACTTCTGTCCCTGCAGCAGCACCTTCATGGTGGCGTCAACAACACCCATGAGACGCACGGTGCGCACAATGCCGCCGCCACCGGGCAGCAGTCCCAGCGTGACTTCCGGTAGTCCGATGACCGAGCCGCGCATGTCCGATGCAATACGGCGGTGGGTGGCCAGCGCAATTTCCAGCCCGCCACCCAGTGCCGCACCGTTGATGGCGGCGACCACGGGCTTACCGAAGGTTTCCAGCGTGCGCAGCTGCGCCTTGATCTGCTGGCCTAGGTCAAAGACGCTTTGCGCGTCCTCCGGGGTGGAAGAGACAAGATCCTTCAGGTCCCCTCCTGCGAAGAAGGTCTTCTTCGCAGATGTCAGTACGACGCCGGAGATGTTCTCCTTCTCTGCCACGAGACGATCCACGGTTGCCTGCATGGAGGCGATGTAGTCAGCGTTCATGGTGTTGGCCGACTGGTTGGGGTCATCCATGGTCAGGATGACCACGCCGTCGCTGTCCTGTTCCCAGCGGATGGTGTTGCTGTGCTGCACGTTGTCCTCGCTCATCGTCCTAGACCCTCTCAATCAAAGTTGCCACGCCCATGCCGCCGCCAATGCACAAGGTCACCACGGCCCTGCGCTTATCGGTCCGTTCGAGTTCGTCCAGCACGGTGCCCAAAATCATGGCGCCGGTGGCGCCGAGCGGGTGGCCCATGGCGATGGCGCCCCCGTTCACGTTCAGTTTCTCGTCCGGGATGCCCAGGTCCTTCTGGTACTTCAGCACCACGGAGGCGAAGGCCTCATTGATCTCGAACAGGTCAATGTCCGCAACGCCCAGCCCGGCCGTCTTGAGCAATTTCTTGGTGGCCGGGGTGGGGCCGGTGAGCATGATGGTGGGGTCGGCGCCGGAGGTGGCGGTGGCCACGATCCTGGCCCGCGGCTTCAGTCCAAGCTGCTTGCCGACCTCCGCGCTGCCCACCAAAACCAGGGCCGCGCCGTCGACAATTCCGGAAGAGTTGGCAGCGGTGTGGACGTGGTCAATCTTTTCCACGGCATGAAACTTTTGCAGGGCGACGGCGTCAAAGCCGCCGGCCTCGCCCATCGCCGCAAAGGCTGGCCGCAGACCAGCCTGTGACTCCGGGGTTGATTCGGGACGCATATGCTCATCATGGTCCAGCACCACCAGACCGTTTTGGTCCTTGACGGGGATGACGGAGTTGGCGAAGCGGCCCTCTTTCCAGGCCTGGGCAGCGAGGCGCTGCGAGCGCACAGCGTAGGCGTCAACGTCCACCCGGCTAAAGCCCTCCATCGTAGCAATGAGGTCCGCGCCCACGCCCTGCGGGACAAAGTAGGTGTCATAGTTGGTGGCCGGGTCCATGGCCCAGGCGCCGCCGTCGGATCCGATGGGAACGCGGGACATGGATTCCACGCCGCCGGCGATGATGAGCTGGTCCCAGCCGGAGCGCACCTTTTGGGCGGCCATGTTCACGGCCTCCAGACCCGAGGCGCAGAACCTGTTGATCTGCACCCCGCCCACCGTGTCCGGCAGGCCGGCGGCGATGACGGCGGTGCGGGCAATGACGGCGCCCTGGTCACCGATCGGTGAGACGACGCCGAGGATCAGATCGTCGATAAGGTCTTCGTCCAGGCCGGGGTGGCGAGCCCGTAAGGAGTTGATCAGACCCACCACGAGGTCGATCGGCTTGGTCCCGTGCAGGGCACCCTTTTTGCCGCGGCCGCGCGGGGTGCGGATGGCGTCATATACATAGGCTTGCGGTGCAACTTCTTCGCTCACGTGAGCTTTCCTTCCATTGTCATCTCGTTCGCTGCAGTGCGGACGGACGGTTGGCAAAACTTTTTTTGGTGGAACGGGTGGTTGGTGCTGCGTCAGAGGGAGGTGGCAATGAGCTCCTTCATGACCCCATTGGCGCCGCCGAATTTCTCTGCGAGCGGGTTGCCTCCTTGGTGGAGAAAACCCTCGCCAGGGATGCAACGTCGCAAAGATCTTCATCGATCCAGCGGGAAACAAGCCGAGTTGTTGACATAATGCCCATAGTGCAAGACTATTGACACCGTGTCAATAGATGGCGCAAGTCTTTACTTTCCATTCATGAAAGCGATGACCATGACAGCTGAAGTCCCCCTCCCCTACACGGCCATCAGCTACGCCGTTGCCGAGCGAATTGCCACGGTTTCCTTGAACCGCCCCGAGGCACGCAACGGCTACACGCTGACCATGGCAAACGAACTGGAGCACGCTTTTCTGGCTGCCGACGCCGATCCGGAGGTCCAGATAGTTGTTTTCACCAGCGTTGGCAAGGACTTCTCCGTGGGTGCTGATCTGAGCGGTGGCGGCTTTGATGTGACCATGACCGGCTCCACCCAGGACTGGCAGGAACCGGCCGGGCGCTGCTCCAAAACCATCTACACCATGAACAAGCCCGTCATCGCCGCCCTGCGCGGGGTGTCCGTGGGTGGCGGCATAACCATCACGCTCTCCTGTGACTTCCGCCTGGCCTCCACCGATTCCCGCTTCTCCTTCCCGTTCAGCCGCCGCGGCATCTTCCGTGAGGGGGCCTCGGTTTGGTATCTGCCACGCCTGGTGGGAGTGTCCAAGGCGAGCGACTGGATGCTGACGGGCCGGCTTTTCGGGGCGCAGGAAGCGCTCGACGCCGGACTCGTCACCTCGGTGCACGAGCCCGAAGACGTACTGGAGGCCGCCTACGAACTGGCCAGGGACCTCATCGCCAACACCTCGGAGGTCTCCACCGCCGTCATCAAGCAGATGCTCAACCGGCTGAGCGCTTTGGACTCACCCTTCCCCGTCCACGCAGTGGACTCGCGCCTGATTGCTAGCACACCAGGGCACAGTGACGCCGTCGAGGGTGTCACCTCGTTCCTGGAAAAACGCCCGCCGCACTTCCCCTTGACAGTGCCCGAGGGTATCCCGGCATGGCTGCCGTGGATGCAGACGGGCCCAACACCGTGATTCCCGATGACCGCACCGAGCCCCGCAGGCAGCGGCTGAGCCCCGATGAACGCCGTCAACAAATCTTTGAGTGTGCGCAAAAGCTGTTCAATGAACGAGCCTATGAGGACGTTTCAGCAACCGACATTGCCGCTGCTGCAGGTGTTGCCCGTGGGCTCATCAACCATTATTTCGGCAACAAGCGCGAGCTGTACCTGGAAGTCATCAAGGTCAATTCCACGGTCTCAGAGGTGGCGGTGGCCAAGCTGCCCGACGGCTCCTTTGAGGAACGTGTGGAGGTGGCGGTGGCGTGGTTCCTGGACTCACTGGAGACCTCCGGTGCCAGTTGGCTGGCGCTGGGTTCAGGCAGTATAGGGCGGGATCCGGATTTGGAAAAAATCTTGATCGCGGCTGAAAATGACTCAATTGAGCTGCTCATCGACGCCACTGGACTGGCCGAGCGCACCAAGAACCGGGAACAAATTCGGGCCATGTTCCGAATTTATACCCAACTGGTCCGCAGCGGTGGCCGCGAGTGGCTGCTGCGAAAAACTCTCACCCGACCCCAGGTCCACACGCTGCTGGCCAGCACCTTGCGCGTCATCGTGACAGAAGCCGTTCCCGCCATCTGACCGGCTTCCGCCATGACTGCGGAGGTAGTAATTACGGGTCCACGTAGAGGTCGATCATGAGCTCCGCCGCCGGATCCACGGCATAGTACGAGAAGTCAGTCTCGCCACGGGAGCGCAGCAGTTCCTCGTCAAGGATGTTCTGCCCCGTCAACTGGCGGCTGTCGGTGGTGAGGATGGCGTGGGCAGCGTCGGCCATGATGATGGCATGCCGCGAGCGCCGGATCATCGCCTCCCCGCCGAGAAGGTTGGCGACGGCGGCCGTGGCGATCGTGGTGCGCGGCCACAGCGTATTGGAGGCCACGCCCTGCTCGGCGAACTCCGCAGCGAAGCCCATCGCCGTCAGCGTCATGCCGTACTTGGCCAGTGTGTAGGCCGGGTTCGCACCGAGCCATTTCTGGGACATGTTCAGCGGCGGGCACAGCGAAAGAATATGCGGGTTCGACGCCTCCAAAAGGTGCGGCAGCGCAGCCTTGGACAGCATGAAGGTACCACGCACGTTCACATCTTGCATGAGGTCGTACCGCTTCGGTGAAACCGTCAGCGTCCCGTCCAGGGAGATGACGCTGGCGTTGTTCACCACGATGTCTATCCCGCCAAAGCGTTCCACCGTCTGTGCAACGGCGGAGGCGATGGTGTCATCGTCGCGCACGTCCCCCGCCACGGCCAGCACCTGCCCGCCCGCCGCCTCAATGGATGCAGCGGCGGTGTGGATTGTGCCCGCCAGCCGCGGGTCCGGGGTGTCAGTCTTGGCCAGAAGCACCACGTTGGCGCCATCCTGAGCTGCCCGAACGGCGATAGCCAAGCCAATGCCGCGGGACCCTCCAGACATGAGCAGGGTTTTGCCGGCAAGGCTCCCACCAGCGGGCGGGACGGTGGCACCCGAGGCCGCGTCCGCCGTCGTGCCTGAACTATTGGAACTGCTAGATGTTGCGGTCATGGTCCCTCCAATATGGTTCGCGCAGATTGCGCTTGAGAATTTTCCCCGTCGCATTGCGGGGCAGTTCGTCCGCAAAATCCACCGAGGTGGGGCACTGGTTGTGGGCTAGACGTTCGCGTCAGAAGGCGATGATGTCCGCTTCGCTCACCATACTGCCGGGGGCACGCACTACAACAGCGTTGACTGTTTGAACCCAGCGCGGAACAGGGATGCCTATGACAATCCGCTCAGCCATTTCGGGATGGGCCATGAGCACGTTCTCAACTTCGGGGCAGTAAATGTTCTCGCCGCCGGAGCACAGGAGCTCATGGCCGAACGGATCGGCAATCCGAATGTCCACCCCAGGAAGGGGCCTTGCCCGCAGATTGCAGAACCTCGGACCGGGGCGGGTTCCTATGGTCTTCGTTCTGGAGCATGGCGCCGATCATAGTGGCGGCCGAGGTTTCACGCAGGTGGACAATTTCGGCACCGGCATACATGCCGACCTGGAAGTAGCAGGAGCCGCCCACATGAAACATGGGCATCCCCACCATGGTCATCTCCCCGGGCTTCATCCCAAACCCTGCTTTGGCAACCACACTGTGCTCGTTGACGCTTGCGTGCGTCAGTTCCATGCCCTTAGGTTTGCCGGTGGTCCCGGAGTTATACATGAGCAGGACCGTATCCTGGGGCCCGACGCCGGAATAGTCAGCCCCCGCTGTGGAACCGTTTGATCCGGTTGCAACTGTTGCACCGACAACACCGGTTGCCAGGAACTGCTCGTAGTCACAGTGCTCGCCACCGATGGCAACCATGCGCGGCAGCGGCGTTTCGGCTTCGGCTTTCGCCAACGCGTCGGTCAGCTGCAGAATTCGGGTGCGCCATTGCGCCCAGGTTTAGCTGGTTTCGCCCAATACTGCGGCGGTAAGGTCGGGTGTGCGCTGTGCCCAATGGTCGAGTCTGTCTCGTGGAAACACTGGCTGAGCGAGGGTTCCAAGCGTCATGGCAGGCCTTTCGTGGGCGCCAGTGCCGGTGTGAGCTGAGGGAGGGTGATCCAGACTGCTGTGTGATGGCATTGTGTGCGCGAATCTAGCAACAGTACAGCGATCGGAACCGAGCCAGACCCCAACCATGGCTCCTCCGGAACCAAGGTCCTTTTCAGTTTGGCTGCAGCCGTCATTGTACTGCTCGGGACTGGCCGCATTTCCTCAAGACTGGGCCCAGTCTTTCAGGCATTAGTGCTAACGATTTGTGCCTACCCCGTGAAGCAGCATCTCATGGCTCGTGGTGTCCCACTGTTAAAGCTGGTATGGCAGACATCCTGTCCGTCTAAGCCATGCTCGGGGCATTTTGTAGCCTCATTGTGGATCTCTGGCGTTCAACTGAGCTGGGTTCTGCCGCAAATCACCCCACAGGTCGCCGAATTCCATGCAGATCTGAGAGTCTTCCTGCACAACACCTTTGGCATCGCGGACAAGCAAGTGCGTGCAATTGCCGATTCAATTGACCTTCGCGTACTCCTGAACACTGCATCCAACCTGCTTGGCGGTGTGATGAGCATTGGCTCGGGCGGACTTTTCCTGCTGCTGCTGGTGATATTCATGGGCATCGACGCCAACTACTTCCCCACTATCCTTGCTGTGGTCAAGGAAAAGCGTGCCCCGGTCGTGGTGGCCCTGAGTAACCTCGCGAAATTGTCCCGCTCATTCATGATCATAACCACCATTTTCGGCGCCATTGTTGCCGTCTTACACTTGATCCTGCTGCTTGCGCTGGGTGCGCTGGGTGCCATCATGGCCCTTTTAGCCGGCGGCCTCCCCACGTTCATCGCCGTGGTGGCCTTCTACGGTGTGACTAATTCGCTGATCCAGTCGGTCATCCAGCCCAAGTTCGTCTCCGGCTCGGTCAATTTGAACATGACCTTGACCTTCCTGTCAGCCATCTTCTGGTCCGCACTCTTGGGACTGGGCGGTGCTCTCATGGCCGTTCCGCTCACACTGTTTGTACGGGCAGTTTTGGTTGATGCGCACCCGCAAGCCACCAAGGGCCCCAAGACCGCAAAACCGGGCCACGGCTGAACCTGCCACTAGTGAGAGAGCGTTGTGAAAAAACGTGCCATTGGTGCGATAGCGTCGGAGGGGGCAGGCTATTGCAGGTTGGAGGTCAGCCGGGCCGCGCTGTCCCAGAACTTCTCCCACCGGGGCCGCTTGATCCAATCATGGAGTTCAAGCTCGCTGCTGTTGGCCCTGTACCTGTCCTCCACTTCGCGCATCTGTGTCACGAAGGTGGCACTGTGGATCAATACCGATATCTCCATGTTCAGTGAGAACGAGCGGATGTCCATGTTTGACGAGCCGATCACTGCGACATCCGAGTCGATGCTGAAGTGCTTGGAATGCAGCACTTCCGGGGATTTATACAGGTAGATTTTTACGCCGGCGCGCAGCAACGCCTCGTAATAGGAGCGTTGGGCATGGTAAACCATCGCCTGGTCGCCAATCTCGGAAACGAATAGTTCCACAGACAGGCCGCGCCCGGCCGCACTGATGATCGCCAACAGCACTGATTCTTCCGGTACGAAGTAGGGGCTGGTAATGCTGACCCGCTCGGTGGCCTGGTGAATCATGGAGACGAAGAGTTTCAGGCTGTTGTCGTTTTCAAAGCTGGGACCGCTGGGCACCACCTGGGCATCCACCAGGTGCGACGCCTGGTCCAGCACAACCGGTGAGGTATCCAGTTCCAGCAGGACATTGGTTTCACTAAACCAGTCGGTGACGAAAACGGCGTCGAGCTCGCGCACCACAGGGCCGTGGACCCGCATCATCAATTCGTGCCAACGAAGCCCGCGGGAGATGTTTTTTTTCTTGTTGTAACTCTCATGAACCATGTTTTGCGATCCAGCAAAGCCCACCTGCCCGTCGACCACCACCAGTTTGCGGTGGTTGCGAAGATCCACCCGCTGCCAATTCCCTTTCCACGGACGCAAGGGCAGCATAGCGTGGTATTCGGCACCCATCACAGCCAGCCGCGACAAGGTTTCCTTCCTGCCAGGGTTCATCAAGGAGGCCAGGTGGTCGCTGAGCACCCGCACTGTCACGCCCCGCTGGCAAGCTCGCTCCAACGCATCAAAGAAGGGCTTGGTGGCTGCATCGTGGACCAATATATAAAATTCCACGTGCACAAAGCGCTGTGCCGCATCAATCTCCCGGGCCATGGCGGCAATGGAGCCATGGTAGTCCGGGAGCAATTCGACGCTGTTGCCGCCCACCATGGGCAACGCGCCCAAGTTGTTGTTAAGGGTGACCAGCGTGGAAAGGCCCTTGGGCCAGTCTTCCCTGTGGCTGTGCTGGTCAAGCCCCTCGGTGCGGGCCAGAATCAACTCGTTCACGTGACGTTGCTTGTCTCTGCGGGCCTTGGGCAGCCGGGTGAAACCCACCAGCAAAAATGCCACGATACCCACGTAGGGGATGAAGATAATAGTGAGCATCCAGGCAATGGCAGTGGCTGGCCGTCGCCGGGCAGAAATGTATGCCACGGCCACGGCGCCCAAGAGCACATGTCCTGCCAGCAGCAGCCAGGCCAGTGCATCGTGATTATTGAACATTGCGTTCCGCCGCTTCCTTAAGTCCTTATGTCATGGAAAAGGAGGCTGTGGGTACGTTGAGAGTCCGCAGCCGCCTTCGTGCGATCTTATCCTTGCGTGGAACCGAGAATGCTTAAGCCAGGGCCTTTATCTTGAGCTGAGCGTATTCGGGCTCCGTGATGGTGCCTGCATCCAGTAGCGACTTAGCTGCCGCAATCTACTAGTCTGCCGGACTCTGGATTCCGGCCACGCGGCGCAAGTATTCCTCGCCTTGCTGCTGCGCCGAGGCTGCAGCCTGCTGACTGCGCTTGGTCATGTTGTTGCCTCGGGCGATGAGGTACACAAGCACGTCGGAATTGAGAGTGTATTTTCGGTCTGAATCCGCGTGATTCCAGCAGCGATCTGGCGACGTTGTTGGTGAGGTTGCGGAAGCCGAGGGCGAATCCTCGGAGGTGTTCCAGTCCTTCATTAATCGTTTCAGTTGAGCCATTGGACGTTCCGGGTAGGTCGAAGTAGGCCAACACCTCAGCGGCCAATCAGCCTCCTAAGCGTGCTTTTTTCCTCTCAGTCAGTAGATCGGCACGGGTGAGCAGTGTTCGCCGTGCTTTATAGAGTGGGTCGCCGCTACATGTGCGCTGTGCGCGCGTTGCTTGCTGAATGCGTCAGAGGCCGCCGTTGCAGCGCTGCTGGCGGCCATGGTCCTGGCACGGGTTCTCACGATTGGCCACGCCCACCGTTCCATGGTGTGACAAGCCCTGATTCTGGTGGTTCGCATGATTCCACTCTCAGCGTTCATCACCCAGACCGGCACAGCCAAGATGATCGCGGATGGGATGCTCACGTTCACCGGAGACGGCAGCCCGTACCTTTTGCTACGGGGTATTTTCCTAGTCACCGCGGTCTTGTACATCTCATCAGCAATACGGCAACGGAGTTCCTGGTGCCGTTCTGAGACTGCCTGCGTTCCAGCACACTGGTGAAAAACAGAAAACCCCCGGTCCGAGGACCAGGGGTTTTCTTGTGGAGTTGCGGGGACAGGATTTGAACCTGTGACCTCCGGGTTATGAGCCCGGCGAGCTACCGAACTGCTCCACCCCGCGATGTGATTATTACTTTACCGTCCATTCGCCCGCAGGTAAAACTGAGAGCACGTGACCTTCGTCTCCCTGGGGAAATTGGGCAGAAAAAGGCCCGGCCACCATGAGGTGACCGGGCCTTTTACTCTTCAAGGACGACGACGGCGCTAGGGTTTGGCGCTTGGCGTGGCCTCCGGAGTGGACGGCACTACCGCCGCGCCTTCAGCAGCAATCGCTGCGGCAATAGCGGTTTCCAGGGCCTTCTGCGCGGTTCCATAAGCGGCAAAATCGCCCTTCGCGAGAGCGGCCTGCCCGGCTTGCAAGGCCGCATTGGCATCACTGAGCGCCTTGGCCAGCGCCGTATTCTCACCACCCGAGGGAACTCCAGGCTTATCCGTAGAAGTACCTCCGGTACCCTCACCCTTGTTCACACCGGCATCACCGGCAACAGCACCGGAGTCACCGCCAAAGAGCTTGTCCAGTGCCTCGTTCAACGTGGCGGCGTAACCGATCTTGTCGCCGAAGGCCACCAGCACACGCTGCAATGTGGGATATGAAGTGGAGCCCGTTGACTGGACATAAACCGGCTGCACGTACAGCATGCCACCACCCATGGGCAGTGTGAGCAGGTTGCCGTTGATGACGTCAGACTGTCCCAGTTTCAACACGTTCAGCTGTTCGGACACTGTGGGGTCTGACTGGAAGGTGTTTTGCACCTGTCCGGGGCCAGGCACCTGGGTGGCATCCGGCAGCTGCAGTAGTTGCAACTTGCCGTAATCGGGGCTCTTGACACCCTTGACGTTGCCGGCATCACCATTTGCGGCCATGAAGCCGTACAGAATGTTGCGGGAGTCGGTGTTCTTGACTTCCTGCGGTATGAAATCGGTAGTCAGGGAGAACGCAGTCTTGTCCTGGCCAGGCATCTTCAATGACAGGTAGTAAGGGGGCTGCTTGTCAGTGGCCTTGGTAGTGGGATCGTCCGGGACGCTCCAGGCCAGAGTGTTCTTGAAGAAGTTGGTCGGATCAGTGACGTGGTAACGGCCCATCAGCTCACGCTGAACCTTGAACAGGTCTTCGGGGTAGCGCACATGGGACATGACGTCTGCCGACATTTCCGTAAACGGCTTCACCGTGGTGGGGAAAACCTTCTCCCACGCCTTCAGGATCGGATCTTCCGCATCCCACGCGAACAGCTCAACGGAACCATCGTAGGCATCCACAGTGGCCTTGACGGAGTTGCGGATGTAGTTGATGGATGCGTTTGGCAAGGGCGCAATGCCGCCGGCAACTGTCAACGAGTCAGTGGTGGCTTCCTGCAACTGCTGCTGCTGGGAATAAGGGTAGTAGGAACTTGTGGTGTAGCCATCCACAATCCACTTGACCTTGCCATCAACAATAGCCGGGTAGGGGTTGCCATCCAGCGTCAGATACGGGGCAACCTTGGCAACACGTTCTGCAGGGGTGCGATCGTAGAGGATTTGAGATTTCTCATTGACACCGTTGGTGAGTAGCAAATCAGTTGACTGGAACTTCAACGCATACATGGCCCGGTTGAACCAGTTACCCACGGTAGGTCCGGCATTGCCCGTGAACGTTGTCAGTGTCTCATCCGAGGCATTGTCCGTGGCTGCTGCGGCATTGCCTTGGGGACGGTCAAGCTCAATGGGGGCGGTTCCACTGGGGGCGCCAACAACCGAATAGTCGGTGGTTGACTGTCCGAAGTAAATGCGCGGCTGGTAGCTAGTATCAGTGCCCAGCACACCTTCGGAGGGGACGCCGGCCTGCATAAACTCGGGTTTGCCGTCGGCAGTAACGGTGTTGCCGTAGGCGGCAACCACACCATAACCGTGAGTGTAGACCAGGTGCTGGTTGTACCAGCTTTGCTGTTCCGGGCTGATACCGGCAGGGTTCAGCTCGCGCACAGCAATTACGGCGTCCTGGACCTTGCCGTCAATGGTGTACCTGTCAACGTTGAGCGTCTTGGGGAACTTGTAATACGGGCGGTACTGTTCCAGCTGCGCAAACGTTGAGGAGATCAGGTTCGGGTCAAGCAGGCGGATGTTGGCCGCGGTGTCTGCGTCCTGGCGTAGTGCCCCGGCCTCCGCCGTGATGGTTGCGTTATAGGGAGTCACCTCCATACCAGTCAGCCCATAGGCATCACGGGTCATGTTGATGTTGCGTTCAATGTAGGGCAACTCCACGCTTCCTTCGGAAGGTTTCACCTGCCACTGCTGAATGGCCCATGGGTACAAGCCGCCGGCCACGATGGCTGTGACAACCAGCATGCCGGTACCAATCAGAGGAAGTTTCCACTTGCCCATGAAGGCGGCAACAATGAAGAGCACCGCAACGATGAGGGCGGCGGCAGCAAGAATGGCTTTGGTGGGGATGACCGCATGGACGTCGGTAAACATGGCACCGGCACGGTAACCACCATTGTCCTGCAGTGTGGCGTAACGGCCCAGCCAGAAGTTGCCAGCCAGCAGGAGCAGGAAAATCCCAGCCAAAATGGCGATGTGGATCTGCGCCTGTCGGGAGGCGAAGATGCCACGCTCTGTCAGGCGGATTGCCCCGTATAGGTAGTGGGTCAGTATGCCGGCAATGAAGGCAATTACTGTGACACTTATGAGCATTCCCACCAGGAAGCCCAGGAACGGCAGCGTGTTGGTGTAGAAGCTGAGGTCCAAACCGAATTCGGGATCCGTGGTGCCAAACGGCACGCGGTACAGGAACAGCATGACCTTTTCCCACTGGGACATGGCTGCGGTGCCGGCAAACAAGCCAAAGACCACGGGCACACCAACCATCACCACACGGCGGATCGGTTCCAATTGGAGTTGGTAGCGGTTGAGGTTGTCCTCGTGCTCACTGTCCGGGGCGTAAACGGGCCGCGCCTTGTAGGCGGCTCGAATGGAGAAGTACACCCCCAGGGCCATGATCAGGAACGCTGCTAAGAAAATCAGTATCTTGGCAATGCGTTCGGTCCAGAAAACCTCGGAATAACCTATCTGGTTGAACCACAGCAGATCGGTGTATACCCCGGAGAAAAAGAGCAGTGCCACGACCAGCACCGCGACAACAATGATGGTGGGCATCAATGCGCTGCGACGTTTGGGCCGGACGGACTTGCTCGGCGGCGGGTATGGGCGGGATGTCACTCTCTACCTCTAACTCAACTGGTGGATAAGAAAAACTGCATGTGCTTTCAAAGGGTGCCACGAACAAGCTGTGGGCCCAGTTCCGTATGATGCGCAATCGTTACGCACCGAAATTCAATCGTTACTTGCATGTGGGCAGTCCCGATCCGTCCTTGCCGGAGCCGATCAGGGTGACGGCGTTGTACGCATCTTTGAGCGTATCCACCTTGATCACCTGCAGACCATCAGGAATATGCCCCACCACGTCTTCGCAATTTGCACCAGGGGCCAAGAAATAGTCAGCACCGGTACTGCGGGCGCCAATCATCTTTTGGGCAATGCCGCCGATGCCGCCAACGTTGCCTTCAGGATCGATGGTTCCTGTTCCGGCAAAACGCTTCCCGCCCGTGAGATCCCCGGGAGTGAGGCTGTCCATGATGCCCAAGGCAAAGATCATTCCCGCACTGGGGCCGCCAATGTTGCTCAAAGTGATCGTGACGTCGAACGGAAAGACGAAGACGTTTTGGATCTGGACGCCCAGCAGGTATTTGCCGTCGCTACCTTGTTTGGGGGTGACGCTCAGTTTCTGCTCCACATTATTTCTGCGCACCTGAAGTTCCACAGGAGCCCCCTTGCCCTCGGCAAGCACAGTCTGAATGACATCAAGGTCTGTGACCTTCTTGCCATCTATGGTGAGAAGGACGTCGTCGGGCTTCAAAATTCCTGACGCGGCACTCTCGGCAGGAATGGCGGCAATGCTGAGATTTGTCTGAAAATCAATACCCAAAGCCGTCATGGCTGCGGCTGTTGCGTTCTCCTGTGAACCGGTCATGGCCGCCGAGTTCTCACTGTTAATGACATCTTGGCTGGAACCGGGAGCGTAGATGAGCTCCGCTGGGTACACGGTGTGCGAGGGTGTGAGCCAGGAGGAAAGCACGTCAAAGAAATTAACCTGGCTATCCGGGAGTCCACCGGTCAAATGCACTGTTGTCAGATCGAGCGTGCCCGAGGTGGGCGGAAAACTCTCGTGACCTGAGATGGTGATGATGGGCTTGCCGTTCAATTCACCAATGGTGTTGATGGCGGGGCCCGGAGATTCAACAACATAAGGCACCGGGATAGTCACCGCGGCCACACCCAGCACAAGCGCCAGCACACCTGAAACTGCCATCAAGGAAATTCTTTTGTCGCGGGACGTACGCGACGGAGCTGCCGCTTTCTCGGGTGTCTCCTGGCTCAAAGCTGTGACCTTTCCAAAGTCTCTGGGGCCTCGCAGGCACCGCCAGTCAAAACGGGGTACCAACCACCTAGCCTACTGTGTCTGGATGTGCTGTGCTTGTGCCGAGGCTGGGAGTCGGCCATGAATGAGTAGTGGCGGAGCCCCAGGCCCAGATACCCTTTGCCTAGAGCGAACAGTGAGTAGGCACAGGGCGACAACGCACCATGGCGGCGGTAACGTGAAGTTATTCAGAGTCCACGCCAACGATCGGGCCATCATGTCATCCACACCATCCAACAACGACGACGAAACCCCGAAGGATCCGCTTCAGGAAATGCTCGCCAACCTTATGGGCGGACAGGGCATGGAAGGCTTTGACCCCGCCGAACTAGCTAAAGCCGCCGGCCTGCCCTCGGATCCCAATGCGCTTGCACAAATGTTCTCCCAGGTACAAGCCATGATGAACAGTTCCTCAGACACCCCCGTCAACTGGGATTTGGCCCACGATGCTGCCCGGAAGGCCGCCGCAGGTGATGACCCCTCCGTGACGCCCCACCAGCAACGCGAAGTTGACGAGGCCTTGCGTCTGGCAGAAATGTGGCTCGACCCCTTTACTGACTTGGCCGCAACTGCCATCATTGGCCGGGCTTGGTCCCGCGCCGAGTGGGTGGAGGAAACCCTCGGAACGTGGAAGCGCCTGACCGAACCGGTGGCAAACAGCATTGCTTTCGCCATCTCCACCGCCATGAACGATCACCTCCCTGAAGAGATGAAGTCCATGATGGGCGGTGCCGCCTCCATGATGCAGAACATGGGCGGTGCGCTGTTCGGTCTGCAACTGGGTCAGGCCGTGGGGGCGTTGTCCAAGGAAGTACTTGGCTCAACAGATATTGGTATCCCGTTGGCCGATCTCCAGATGGCCCTCCTACCCTCCAACATTAAGGAGTTTGGTGAGGGACTGGAAATTCCCGAGCAGGAGATCCGCCTCTTCTTGGCCCTGCGGGAAGCCGCCCACGCCCGCCTCTTCGTTCAAGTTCCGTGGCTGCGCGGGCACTTACTGGGCGCTATCGAGTCCTACGCGCGAGGCATCCACATCGACATGTCCCGCATTGAGGATTTGGCACAAAACCTGGACCCCTCCAATCCGGAAGCCATGCAGGCGGCCTTGTCCGAGGGCGTCTTTATGCCGGCCCGGACCCCTGAGCAGGATGCTGCCCTAGCCAAGCTTGAAACTGCGTTGGCGCTCGTTGAGGGCTGGGTTGACGAAGTCACTTTTGCGGCTGCCGCAAATCTGCCCGCAGCAGCTGCCCTCCGTGAAACTATTCGGCGCCGCCGTGCCACCGGTGGCCCTGCTGAGCACGCTTTTGGTTCTCTGGTTGGTTTGGAACTGCGTCCGCGCAGGCTCCGCGAGGCCGCTGCCTTATGGGCTTCCCTGAAAGATCTGCGCGGCATTGCCGGACGCGACGCCATCTGGGCGCACCCGGATCTTTTGCCTACCTCAGCTGATCTGGATGACGCGGCAGGTTTCAGCGCACGTCGCAGCGCCGAGGACGCCTCCGAGTTGGATGTTGATGCGGCACTTGCCAAGCTGCTGGACGGCGGTTTTGAGGATTTCCAAACCGACTCCACCACTGATGGCGAAGCAAAAACCAACGACGGCGAACCCGGCCCGGGTGCCGACGGCACCGAGGGCACCGGCGGCACCGGCGGCAAAGACTAACCACGCCGTCCGGGATGCTACCGGGGCGGGCTAGAGGGATTTATTCAGTTGTGTATCTCTGTAGCCCCCTCCCCGGTAGCATCATCATTTTCATCCCCTGGCTCCTCATCCATCCCTTGCGCCATGCCGGCGATGTTCCGTGAGGCGGCAAATGAGGCACCTTGCAGGAACGCCTTGGCGGTTTCCAGCTTCGGGTAGCTTGCCAGCTCCGCCCAGAATGCCCGGCTGTGGTTCGGGTGGATCAAGTGGGCCAATTCATGCAGCAGGACATAGTCCAGCACCCACTCGGGCATGCCCTGCACATGATGGGAAATCCTGATGGTCCTGCGCGCCGGGGTGGCGGATCCCCACCGGCCGTTTTGATTCTTGACCCAGCGCACTGATTCAGGCCTAGCGCGGGAGCCTAAATAGGTTTCCGAGAGGTCAAAGCTGCGCTGTAACAAGGCGTGGTCGCTGGCTGGTACAGGGCGTTGGGCATGACTGCGTTCTAGCTTGGCCACCATATACGGCACCCAATATTGTTCATCTTCTAGACTCAGCCGCGCCGGAACGGCGATCACTGCCTGTCCGTTCTCCCAAAACGCGGCCAGCCCGGTTTTGCGCCGCGCCGTCCGCCTGACCACAATGGGGTCCCCGCTGCTGGTTCGGTGCTGGGAGACGAAGTCTCCCAGCGGTCCTTTGGTTCCCGTTCCGATGGGCCCACGGCGTCGGGAGGCCCGCGGCGCTGGCGTACTTGATGCCGGCGTACTTGATGCTGGGGTACTTGGTGTTGCTGCCATTCTTCGACCGTACCGCCAAGCCGCCGCTTCCGGGTACCCGGAAACAGCTGTCCGTGGATAAGATGCCATGGTCACCGTCCTGTGGATAACTCTCGGTGGCCGCACCCCGGAAGTGCAATGATTTTAACTACGGCACCTGCCGGTAGGGATTCATTGGAGGTCATCATGACGGCTGTCAATCCAGCTCTTCGCATGGTCAGCCGGGGAACCCACAGCGTCCAGATCGGGTTGGGACCTGGCGGGCTGATCTTGGAGGGCCTGCAGGGCACGGATCTGGCATTCATCAAGGAATTGCGTCGAGGAATTGCCGATGACCAAGTAGTGCAGAGCGCGGTATCTCTGGGCATACCAGCCGCTCGAGCCCAGGAAATATGTGCTTTACTCGCCCCCGTTTTGTGCTCCGATACGGAGCTTTCCATCCGGGGCTACCGAGAAGAACGGCTCCATCCGGACAGGACGGCGCTCCTGGGACTATACCGTGACTCCGCCAGGGCCCGTTTGGATGCGCGTGCCCGGAACGTGGTTCACCTGGTGGGGCTGGGGCGCACCGGGGCCGCGTTGGCGGGCGTCCTGGCCAACGCGGGCGTGGGCACGCTCATGCTCGAGGATGACTCTGCCGTCACTGCCGCCGATGTCTGCCCCAGTGCGTTCACCGTGGCGGACATCGGGATCCCGCGGTCCTTAGCACTGCGGCGACACCTCATTGCCTTGGACCCTGGCCTGCATCTCCATATGGTGCACGACGGCGGGGCGGGAGGTCCCAGCCTGCAGTACCTTGATCTTGCCGTTGTGGTAGGTCATGACTGTGCAAGCGCGGGCACCATGGCCCGTTTCATGGGCACGGAACGCGCCCACCTTCTGGTGTTGCACCGCGAACAAAACGGCACAGTAGGCCCCCTAGTGGTTCCCGGGAAAACTGCCTGTACCGACTGTGTGGAACGGCACCGCGCCGTGGCCGATCCGCAGTGGCTGCTGACCTGCCATGAGTTGTCTTCGGGCAATCAGAGACCACCGGGCGTCACCGCAAATCCCCCGAACACGGAGGGCAGCGCGGTCTCGCTCGCACTAGCCGGCACGGCAGCCACGCAGGCGCTGATCTTCCTTGATGGCGTTAACCAGCCCAGCTCATGGTCTTCAGTTATGACTTTTCACCCTGACGTTGGCCGCTGGACGGAGCAGGCATTCGGCCCCCATCCGGAATGCGGGTGTCAGTGGCAGAATCAGCCGGTCGCCACAATGTCCAAGACGGCTTCGCCGTAGCGCTCCAACTTTGCCGGCCCCACTCCGGGCAGCGCCGCCAATTCATCTAGGTCTTGAGGTGCAGCCTCGGCAATGGCCATCAAGGTGGCGTCGGTGAACACCACAAAGGCTGGTACCGAAGCCGCCGCCGATTCCTTGAGGCGCCACTCACGTAGCTGTTCAAACACTGCTTCGTCGTAACCGGGCGGGCAGTCAGGGCAGCGCCCAACCTTGCGCTCGGCCCCGGTGTTCAGGATCTTCCCACAGATCCTGCACACCGACGGGCCTGTAACCTTGCGGGATTTGCGGGTGGTGGCCATCCGCGGGCCGGTGGGCGCACCGCCCACCGAGTTGGGCCGCAACCCGTCCAAGAAGCGAGAGGGCTTGCGGTTGGCCCGTCCGCCGGGCGTGCGGGCCGTTGACCAGGAAAAGTTCAGATACTCCCGTGCACGGGTGATCCCCACGTACAAGAGCCGGCGTTCCTCATCCACGGTCTCGGGAGTGTCAGCGAAGGAGATGGGCATCAGACCTTCGCTAAGTCCCACGAGGAAAACAGCATCCCACTCCAGACCTTTGGCGGAGTGCAAGGAGGCCAGTGTGACGCCTTGGACCGTGGGTGCGTGCTGCGCCGAGGCCCTTTCCTGCAGTTCAGCCACAAAATCCAGGATGGAAAATGTGTGCTCCGGTGTGCTCCGGGAGAGCACAAGTTCATCAGCCAGTGCCACAATGGCGCTCAGCGATTCCCAGCGTTCCCGGACGGCGCCGCTGGTGGTGGGAGCTTGTGCCTGGTAGCCAAGGTTGCCCAGCACGTCCCGGACGAGCTGGCCCAGGGATTCATCC
Organism: Arthrobacter sp. UYCu511; assembly: GCF_040547105.1. Taxonomy (NCBI): domain Bacteria; kingdom Bacillati; phylum Actinomycetota; class Actinomycetes; order Micrococcales; family Micrococcaceae; genus Arthrobacter; species Arthrobacter sp. UYCu511. Next base: position 30,635 of record NZ_JBEPPB010000010.1, on the reverse strand, counting down.
TCGGCAGCACGGGAAGATGCACGAAGTTGAAGCACGGCGTCCCGAACTTCCTTCCGGGCGAAGAAGCGTTCCCCGCCTCGGAGCTGATAGCCGATCCCCGCTGATGTGAGAGCTTGTTCGTAGGCTTCAGACTGGCCGTTGGTCCTGAACAGGATGGCAATTTCACTAGCGTGGGTGCCGTTCTCCACGAGCACCTTGATCCTTGCGGAGACTGCTGCCGCCTCGGCCTCATCGTCGCTGCACTCCATGAACTCCGGCGCGGGGCCCCCCGGGCGCTGTGCCACTAGTTCCAAGGGCTTGGACCAGAGCGCATCCGCAACCATGCCCCCGCTGCGCCGGTTGGCCAGCAGGTTGTTGGCCAAGCCGACCACCTGTGGGGTGGAGCGGTAGTCACGGACCAGCTTCACCACACTGGATTCGGGGAAGCGCTTGGGAAATTCCAAGAGGTGCCGTGGTGTGGCCCCTGTGAAGGAGTAAATGGTTTGGCTGGCATCGCCCACTACGCACAGTTCATCGCGGCCGCCCAGCCACAGGTCAAGCATGCGTTGCTGCAGCGGGGAAACATCCTGGTATTCGTCCACAACAAAGTGCCTGTATTGATCCCGCACTGTTGCGGCCACGCGCGGATCCTCCTGCAAGATCCCCACCGTGATGAGCAGAACATCCTCAAAGTCAATGAGGTTTCTGTCCGCTTTGACATCTTCATAGCCTTGAAAAAGCCGGCCCACGGTGACCTTGTCCAGGCCTCCGGGCTCCCCGCGATCCTCCGCCTGAGTCAGGTATGTTTCCGGAGTGAGCATGGAAACCTTGGCCCACTCGATTTCGGCGGCCAGGTCCCTGATCGCCGCCCTGTCGGTGGGCAGACGCAGCCGGCGAGCCGCTTCCGCAATGATCTGGGCCTTGTGTTCAAGCAGGCCAGGTAATTGACCTCCGACGGCGTGGGGCCAGAAATATTGCAACTGCCGCAATGCGGCGGCATGGAAGGTGCGGGCTTGGACCGTTCCTACCCCTAGATCGCGCAGCCGGGTCCGCATTTCCGCCGCGGCCCTGGCCGTGAAGGTCACGGCCAGGAGACGGTTGGGGTTGTACACCCCGGTGTGGACCCCATAAGCAATTCGGTGCGTGATGGCGCGGGTTTTACCCGTGCCAGCACCGGCCAACACGCACAGGGGTCCGCTCAAGGTGGTGGCCACGGTGCGTTGTTCCTCGTCCAGGCCGGAGAGTATCCGTTCTTCTGCCGTCTGTGCGTCCATGACGGGCAGACCCAGCTTGCTGGGGTCAAAACTCACGCTTGTTCACCTGGTTCCAAAATTTTCCCGCCATACCAATGTTCAATGAGCTCCCGTGCAATGGACGCTCTGGAGGAAATTACCGCTTCCCCACTCAACACTGCACCTTGGAGCTCGGCGCGGCTGAACCACTTGGCTGCCCTGACTTCTGTTAAGTCGGGGGTGGCTACCGTGTCATTCGTGTAGCCGATGTAACCCAGCATGAGGGACCGCGGGAAGGGCCACGCCTGGGATGCCACGTAGTGCAGGGCGTGGAGGCGGACACCTACCTCTTCGGCAATTTCGCGCACCGCGCCTGCCTCAGCACTCTCGCCTGCCTCCACAAAACCTGCCACGGTGGAGTATCTCTTCTCATCCCATTGGAAATTGTTGGCCAGCAGGATTCGTTCGTCGGCACCCACTATGGCGACAATCGCTGCGGGGTCTGTGCGGGGAAAATGTTCAGAACCATCCTGAACGCAGCGCCTCATCCAGCCCGCTTTCATCGGCTCCATGGGGTTCCCACACCTGGGGCAGAAAGTATGGGTGGCGTGCCAGTTGGCAACAGCCTGGGCCTGAATCACAATTTGCGCATCAGCAGCCCGCAATTGTTGACCAACGTCCCGGTACCCCATGAATGAGCTGCCGTCTGGCACCCATCCCAGCTCCCCGGCGTCGTGCGGGAGAGCGAAGAGGATCAGCGGGGTGCCAGCTGCCAAAGGATGGCCCTGTCCGGGAAGCACCTTGCCCAAGTAAACCGTTTGCGTACCTGCTGGCAGATCGCGGGGCAGCTGTGTGGGACTCAGATACGTCACAGAGTAGTCCGGAGAGTTGTGGTCGGGACTGTGCTCGGGCTCAGAAATCAGGGCCTTGCGATTATGGAAAATTACCGCCCTGTAGGTGCCCGTCGACATGACCGTCTCCAAAAACCCCTGTTCGTTGCGTTGCTCGCATTGCCGGTCCAGCACAACATCGGGAGAGGTGTTCGGTTTAGTCATGTTTCTACCGTACGCATGCGCTGCATTTTTTTACATTCCGCGGGGCGTGATTGTGGACAACACGGCACTGTTGTGTGATCCGTGCAGTGGGATCCGTGCAGGACTTCTCACGACTCGCCGCACCAAGGATGCTGGGTTGGCGCCTGGGCGTTCTACGGTAGAGGAGTGAGAAGAATGACTGCAATCGAACTGGCCGCTATTGCCAGCGCCGCCGTGCCCGGACTTAATGTCACCGCTTTTGGGCCCGAACCTGACCATGCAGTCGATTTCTGCTCCGCGTTGTTAGTGGATTCGGAAAACCGCCGCTGGCGGGTCCGTTCGCCTCGGCACGCCGAAGCGAGCGCCCGCCTGGAAACAGAACGCCAAGTATTGCGGGCCTTCACCCCTGCCATTCGGGCGGAATTGCCGTTCTTACTTCCCACCGTTGCGGGGACAGTGCGGCAGGGCGAACTCATCACCTTCGTGTATTCCCACATTGCGGGGAAGGCTTACACGGTGGATCAGCTCGCTGCTGGCAGCGCCACCCTTGCCATGGAAATTGGTGCCGCCATTGCCGCCATCCACGATCTCCCGCAGGAACTCGTCACCAATTACGATCTTCCCAGCTATACGGCCAATGAATTCCGTCATCGCAAGCTCAACGAATTGGATCAGTCGGCCACGACTGGCAAGATCCCGCCAGCTCTCCTGCGCCGTTGGGAACATGCCATGGAGGATGTTGCGCTCTGGCGCTTCAATGCCTGTGTGGTCCACGGCGACCTGCACGAGGACAATATTTTGCTCGACGGCGATCAGGTCACGGCTGTCAACGGCTGGACCGAGTTGCGAGTGGGCGACCCCGCTGATGACTTTGCGTGGCTGGTTGCTGTAGATGATCCGGACTTTGTTGACACGGTATTGCAGGCCTACGCCGGTGCACGCCAGGAAACACCGGATCCGCACCTGCTCCGCCGGGCTGCCCTGAGCGCCGAATTTGCCCTGGCACAGTGGCTGGTCAAGGGCTACGCTGCTGACAGTGCCCGCATGGTGGAGGATGCCGAATCCATGCTGCGCACCCTCGAAGCCGATATTGCCGAGCACGGCGGCCAGCCCATCAGTGTGGAACCCGCAGCGAGCCAGCCAGCCCAGCCCGCACCGCAGCCCACCCAGCTTGCCCAGCCAGCCCAGCCCGCACCGAAGCGCACCCAGCCTGCCCGGCCAGCAGAACCGGCCAGGCCAGTAGTGGAGGCAGTAGTGGAGCCGGCTGCAGATCCGGAGCAGGAAGCTGTCGCCGTCCCTGAGCCTGCAGCCACCCCGGCGGCCAAGGCTAAGAGCACCCAGACCCCAGTGGATGCCGATGATTCCCCCGCCGCTGATGCTGTTGTCTCCCCGGAAGACGTTGACACAACCGCGTTGAAGGTCATAGCCGTCAAGATCCCCCAAGAAGCCAAAGATTCAAAAGTAACTCACGAGACCGAAGGCACCGACTAGCCAAGGCACCTGGACCGGGGCAGTTCAGCCGGTGTAGGCATTGGTGACGATTGCCTCGAGTTCCTCCTGACCGGCAAGGTCGACTGGCCGGATAAGTTTGTCCTGTCCAACGTAATAAAACGCCGCACGTACTTTCTCCAAGGGGACTTCCTTCAGCCTTGCCCACGCCAGCCGGTAGACGGCCAGCTGCACGCCCCGCACCGCCAGCTGTGCCTTGGAAGGAACTCGGCCGGTCTTCCAGTCGATCAGGTCCCAACCGCCGTCGTCGTCCCGGAACACGGCGTCAATACGGCCACGCACCACAACATCGGCTACACGGGTTTCAATGGGCACCTCAAGGTCGGCAGGTATGCGGGCAGCCCAAGCCGAGTTCTTGAACGTCTCTTGCATGTCAGCCAGTCCGTAGGCCTCATCCACGTAGGCGTCAGCTCCGGGCTCCTCGTCAAAGTCGAATTGGCCGGTGGTGGCGAAGAATTCCTCAATCCAGCTGTGGAATGCGGTGCCCTTGCGGGCAGCCATGCCGGGCTTGGTGGGCACTGGCCGGCGCATGGCTCGGGTGACCTTTTCCGGGTCCTCACCTAGGGCTACGAGCCTCGAGGCAGAAATGTGCGGTGGCAGTTCCACCCGGAGCTGGTCAGACTCCAGCTGTTCCTGCGCCAACAGGACACTGGACTCGGCACCCCAGCGCGGATTGGCTGCCAAAAACTCCTCGCTCCCAGCCTGCACTCCGGCCAGAGCCGCCTCCGCCGCGCTGAGTGTAGCCGCCCGGGTAGTGGCGGCAGCTGTGAACGCTGCCGCAGAGCGTTGAACATTCTCCCGCCGGCCAACCCTGTGGGCTACTCCCACCCGCCCTACAATCTCGGGACCATTTAGCGGATCATAAGGCCACTGCGCACTTTCAGCTCCGGCACTAACAGGGTTTTCTGCATCCTCTTGCGGGTCTTCACTCCACTGCCCCAGGGCCGCGCTCTTGCTTGCGCCTTCCGTCAATGGCAGCAGTTCGGTCAGGAAGGGTGAGGGCTCAAGCGGTTTCTTCCCACTGCCCCAGACAGTGGTTGAGCACATGAGAAAGTCCCGTGACCGGGTAAAAGCCACATAGGCTAGGCGGCGTTCCTCCTCTTCCCCATGGAGTTGAACGTCGGAGGCAAAGAGCAACTCGTTCTCCATCAACGTTTTTAGATCCGGCACATTCAAATCCCATGCGGGCAGATCGTCCCTGTCCCCGCGCAACGGCCACGGCAATGATTTCGCCCCTGTGCTCCAGCGGTCGGCCCGCTTACTGGGAAAAGCCCCGGCATTCATGCCAGGCACAAACACCACATCCCATTCCAGCCCCTTTGAGGCGTGCACCGTCAACAGCGCCACGGCGTCCGGGTTACTTTCAACCGGAGTCATTTCCAGCCCACCCTCTTCCGATTCGGCCGTTTCCAGCCAAGCAAGGAAGGCGTCCAAGTCCACGCGTTGCGCGGCCGCCATGAAGGTGGCGGCAGCGTCGGCAAAGGCGTCCAGGTGGCGCCGGGCATGGTGAATGCTGGAGCCGGGCTTGGCCGCCAATTCAATGTCCAGAAGCATGGTCTTCTCCACGACCCCCAGCAAATTCACCAGGTCCTCCCCCACAAAGCCGCGCAGCATGCGCAGTTCATCCCGCAGCGCCAACAGCCGTCCTCGCGCAATGTCACTGAGCGGCCGCGCCGCGGCGGGCCAATAATCCGGGCTCAGATAATCCAGTGCCTCAATCAGCGATGATGCGTCCACGAGGTCAGCCGTCACCAGCACAGCGTCCGGCTCTGCCGCCACCTGCCCGCCGGCGGCCACACCGGCCGGCGCCTCATCCGCCAATACTGCGCCGTCAAAGTCCACCCTGTGCTTTGCCGCCCATTCTCGACGCCGGGCCAGGTACCGCGCCCAATCGGAAAAAGCCATCAGGTCTGCAGGCCCAATCCGCCATCGAGCCCCGGTCAGCAGCCGCATCAGCGCATCCGAGCGGCCCGGATCGGCAATGACCCTCAGTGTTGACACCAGATCCACAATTTCCGGTGTCCCCAGCAGCCCGCTCAGCCCCACAATTTCGTAGGGGATGCCCCGTGCCTCAAACACTGACTGAAAGCGAGCAAATTGTGCACGACGGCGGCACAGCACAGCCACTGTCATGGCACCTTGACTGCCACCGCGGTGGGTGAAGTCTCCCTTGCGGTCCAGAATCTGATCCGCAATGGCCTGCGCTTCATCCAACTCGGTCTCGTAGCGGGCCAAGCGCACCTCACCGTCCGGGGCGTTCGGCTTTTCACGCAGCGGCGACACCACCACGCGCGGGCCGGCCGCCGCCCGTTCTTGCTCCGTCAAGCCTGCGGCCAGTTTCGCGTTGGCTTTGCGGGTCTGGGCCTGTGTCAGCTGCGCTGACATCACGTTCGCAGCGGAGAGAATATGGGCGGAGTTACGCCACGCAATGGTGAGTTCGGCAGTTGGTGCGTACTCACCGCTGGCCTTGACAAAAATCTCTGGGAAACGGAACAACTGCCCGGCGGAGGCACCCCGGAAACCATAGATGGACTGGTGTGGATCACCTACGGCCGTGACGGGATGGCCGGCGCCGTAGAGATCGGCGAAGAGCTGTAGCTGGGCGTGGGAAGTGTCCTGAAATTCATCCAGCAACACCACCTTGTAGCGTTGGCGCTCCATGGTGGCGGCGTGCGGGACATCCCGGGCTATACGTGCTGCAAGGGCCACAAGGTCGCCGTAGTCAAGGACATTGCGGCGGCGTTTGGCCTCCGCATATTTTTGCACCAGCGCGGCCACTGAGGCCCGGGTGCGCAGCACATCGAGCTGCTTATTGACCACGGCAGTGCGCGGCTTGGCCGTCTCGGCAATGTAAGGCAGCGCCTCAAAACTCCTCAGAAAGCCTGAAATGGTGTCCACCACCTGGTCTGCGTCCTGCAAGTGTTCGGCGCATTCCCCTGCCAGATCCATGACGGATTGGATGAGCGTGGACTTGGCGGCCGTGAAGTGTTCGTGGGCTCCGTCATGACCCTCCACTACCTCACTGGCCAGCTGCCAGGCGTCCGCAGCACCCATCACCACAGCGTCCCGTTCGATCCCTAAGCGCAGCCCGTAGTCGGTCACAATTCCGCTGGCGTAGGAATGGTAGGTGGAGACCTTGGGCTCAAGCGCGTCCCTGGCGGCCGCAGCGGGAGCCAACTCCACTTCACCGGAGCGCGCCAAGGTGCCGAGCTTGGCCAGCTGCCCGCGAATGCGTGAGGCAAGCTCGCCAGCGGCCTTACGGGTGAACGTGACACCAAGGATTTCCTCGGGGAGAACCAGCCCGTTGGCAACCAACCACACCACACGGTCCGCCATGGTGGTGGTTTTCCCGGACCCTGCCCCGGCAATGACCAGTAGCGGCTCCAGCGGTGAGGAGATGATGGAGGCCTGCTCGGCGGTGGGCGGGAATTGACCCAGGAGGTCCGCCAGCTCGTAGGGGCTCAACACGGGCCGGGCCTGCTCTGTGGTTTCTTCAAGCGTGTTTGGAGTGCTCATTCGGTGATTTGTTTCCCTTCCGGGCACAGCGGGCAGATGGTGGGCAGGGGGCAGCCACTGCGGGCCGACCAGTCTGCACCGTGACGGGCAGGGAAGGCTGCCTGGGCCATGAGCAGGGCGGCCTCCATGACCTTGAGGGTTGGATCATTCTCACTACCGGCAACCATTGCCGGCTGGTCCTGGGTCTTGACGGTTTTGGTGCCATCCCCCAGCGGCAACAGCGCGGCACCTCCGGAAACTGCGCCGGTCAATCCCGCAGCAGCAGCTTGTTCGGCGAAACCACCTGCTGTTACTGCCACCTGGTAAGCGCCAAGCTGCGGGTGAACTAACACTTGATCCTTGGTGGGTTTGCTGCGTCCGGTCTTGATATCCACGATGACCAGGTTTCCGTTGGCATCGGCTTCGAGCCTGTCCACCTGCCCACGCAAGCGCACGGTGTGTGAGAGTGCAGGCTCCGCCGCGCCGTCGCCGTGTACCTCTGCGGGTACCTCCCCCACCTCCACGGTGAAATTCTGTTCAACACCCAGGAGGGTCCTGCCCTGTTGGCGGGCCTCGATGACGTATTGCGCCAGTTTGCCCAGCATCTCTTGGGCGCGCTGGTAGTCCAGATCGCTTTCCCACGAATCCGGCAGGCCCAGTGATGGCCAGCGCTTGTCCAGCTCGGCGAGGTATTCGTGGCCGGCCCCATGGGGAATTTCCTCGGCGATGCTGTGGATGAGCGTACCCAGGCTGCGGGCAAAGTCAGTGGTGGCCTCTCCCCCAGCAGCCCGGAGGAACCAGTTAAGCGGGGATTTGAGAACTTCCTCAACCTTGGATGGCGAGACCACAACTGGATCCCCCGGCGCCACGATTGGCGCCTGCGTGCTCAACGGCAGCAACCCCCACCATTGCGCCGGGTCCGCGCCGGGCACGTTGTGTTCGGCGAGCACGGCGAGCATTCTGGCGGCCTCAGGATCGGCATGTATTTCCGATTCTTGGCGCAACTCCGCCACGAGCGATCGCAGCGTCATGGGCCGGGGCACCTGCTCAACCGGCCGCACCGGGTACTGGGACTCACCGCCGGAATCAGTCACGGGTATATAGGGTGCTGCCAGGTCGATGAATTGGGAGGGCTGGAGGTCGTGGCCTGCGGCAGCCGTGAGAATGAGCTTCCGGCTGGCCCGTGAAATGGCGGCCGCGAAGCTGCGCAGTTCGTCGTAGCGGATGTCCCGCAACCGGGCGGCAGGATCGATCTGCCGCGCCGCCTCGGCCCCATTTTCCAGCACGTCAACGAGCAACTGGCTACCCAATAGCTCGCCACGCAGCCTGGTATTGGGCCAGACCCCCTCCTGTAGACCGGCCACAATAACAATGGGCCATTCGCGTCCGGCCGCGCTGGCCGGAGTCAGGATTTCCACGGCATCGCTACGCTGGGCACGGGCGGCGAGGGTATCCATGGGCAATTCCTGGCTCATCAAATAATCCAGGAACTGCTCCGGGCTGGAACCGGGCAATTGATCAACATAACGTTCCGCCGTCTGGAACAACGCCATGACGGCGTCCAGGTCCCTATCGGCACGGATGCCCGTGGGCCCGCCGCGCAGCGCCTGCGTCTCCCATGTTCCGGAACTATCGCAGGCATCCCACAACGCCCACAGTACAGTTTCTGCGTTGGCTCCGGGCTCTGCCACAGCCTCCCTGCCGGCCGCCAGCATGGCCGCAATACGCCGCGCATTGGCTGCCTCCCAGCCCAACGGGGACAGCTTCTCCGGGGTCAGCAGCGCCTCCACCAACAGCTCATCGCTTGCCCGCCCGCCGCCGCTGTGCAGTTCCTGCTGCCGCAACGCCTGGCGCAGACGGCGCAGGTGTAGTGCCGTTGAGCGCCCCAAACGCGAGGTCAATAACGCAACGCAAGCCTCGGCGTCGAGCGTTTCCGGGGACAGCGCAATACCAAAAGCTTCCAACAAGGGACGCACCGCAGCCTCGTCGCGGACAGGATTTTCCGCCACCGGAACTTTCACCGCAATGCCCTGCGCACTCAAGTACCGCTGCAACGCCGCCAGCGCTGACCCGGTCCGCACAATGACAGCAATCTCACTTAAACTGTGTCCGGCCAGGTGTTGTAGCGCCAGAATACGCTCGGCTACCAGGCGCAGTTCATGCACCTCGGACGCCACCACATGCGCACTGACAAAGGAATCATCCGCCACGGGCCACGCCGTATCCACGGCTTCCGTACGGTCCCCACCGTCCTGCCGGGTTGATTCGGGTTGGGCTGATTCGGGTTGGGCTGCTTCAGGCCAAGCGAACTCGCGGGCCTTGCGGCCGCCGCGAATCTGGAAGATGCGCTCCGCCACCCCCGACCACGCCGCGGCCAGCGGCTTGCTCATGCGGTGCGAGGTGGTCAGCGAAAAATGCTGCAGGGGATGCTCGGCTGTGGCCAAGCGGTCCGCCAAGGTGGCAACCAGGTCCGGGCGCGCCCCACGAAATCCCTGGACCACGGTGTCCGGCGAAGCTGCCACGAGGATGTCCTTGCCTCGGCCCACCAGTGCCAACAGTTCATGGACGGAATTGTTGGCTTCCTGAATGTCATCAACCACAATCAGCTGCAGCCGGTTGCGTTCCTGGGCCAAGAATTCCGGATCAACTTGCAGCAGTGTAGTGGCCGCCGTGATAATCCCGGCGGGGTCAAAGGAACCTGACTTGCCCCAATCCACCACGTCCCGGTATTCGCGGTAGAGCGACGCCGCAGCAACCCAGTCCGGGCGGTTGTTCGCCGTCCCGAGTTGAGCAAGTTCCTCCGGGATCAGTCCGTACTCAATGACACGGTCAAAGAGTTGCCTGATCTCCTGACGAAACCCCCGGGTTTCTTGCGCATCAGCCAATTCCACGGGCCACTTTGGAGCCGTGCCCAAGCCTAGTTTGTGGCCGGTGAGCAGGTCCCTGATGATGAGGTCCTGCTCGGGACCGCTCATGAGCCGTGGCGGACCGTCCAGGTGGGGCATGCGGCCGGCAACCTTGGCACGGCGCAGCAGGTCAAAGGCATAGGAGGACCAGGTCCTGGCCGGGGAGGTGCTCAAGCTTTTGGTGAGCCGGGCGCTAAAGCCGTCGCGAAGCTTAGCGGCAGCCAACCGGGACGGGGCCAGCAGGAGGGCAGCGCCGGGATCAACACCGTAGTGCTCCATCCGTTGCACAGCTGATTCAATGAGGACGGTGGACTTCCCCGTTCCGGGCGCACCCCAAACGAGCACGGGGCCAGAGCCCTGCTTCAGCTCAACCACAAGCGCCTGATCCGGGCTCAGCGCCGGGGCGCTGCGGTCATTGTGGGCCGGCGGCACCAAGGTCAGCGCCGGGGAGAAAGCTTGTGCTTGCGTACTCATGCTTTCAGTCCATCACGAGGCACTGACATTGTTGTTCTCAGGTGGCTGGCAGGCTGGTGAGTGAGACAGGCGAACGTGTCCTTAATCAGTGCCTGCATCGGCTTCTTTCAGGAGGGCGGCAATTGCGTCAATGGCGTCAAAATCGGCCTCGGCAGGGTTCCAGCGGGCAACCCGCATGTCCACCCGCCAAGGGACTGCCTTCCCGGCCGGGACAACCGCCCCGACATCCCCGCGCAGAGCGGTGCCTTCCTCGCGGTAATGCCTCAGGGCTCGGCCTTCGTGGCACAGCGGCGCGGCACCGCTGGCGCGGATCACCCGCCACCAGGGCGCATCGCTGCCTTGAGCTGACATGACGGCGCCAACCTGCCGCGGCCCGCCACAATCCAGAAGGGATGCAATATCCCCATAAGAGAGGACCCGGGCCGACGGGATTAGCGCCGCCACCGCCAAAACCGCTTCCATATACTGCTCACGCATGGCTCAAGCCTAGTTCGCCGCGGGCCTGCCGTTGCTTCAATGTCCATGGCAGGCGGTAGCGTTATGGAATGACTAGCTGGAATATGCATCCCCGTGCCGCCTTTGACTTGGAAACCACAGGCAAGGATCCCCGCACGGCCCGGATCGTCACCGCCTCGATCGTGGTGTTTGATGAGGCCGGAGCCGTGGCGGACACGCACGAATGGTTGGCCGATCCCGGCATGGACATTCCAGAGGAAGCCGCCGCCATCCACGGCATCACCTCCGAGCATGCCCGGGAACACGGGCGGCCCTCGGATGTGGTCACGGCCGAGATAGGCGCCGTCCTGTCCACCCTGTTTGCCAACAACATTCCCGTGATCGCCTTCAACGCCAGTTATGACTTCACGGTGCTAGCCCGTGAGGCACACCGCCATGGACTGGCCCAAATCACGGCAACCCCCGTCATTGACCCCTTTATTTGCAACAAACATCTAGACAGGTTCCGCAAAGGCAGCAGAACCTTGGTGGCCTTGTGCGAGGAATACGGCATCACGCTCGAGGACGCCCACACCTCCGCTGCCGACGCCGAGGCCACGCTGAAGCTGGCTGATGCCCTCGCCGCCAAGTACAGCGCGTTGCGCCTTGACACCACCGAGCTGCACAAAGCACAAGAGGGGTGGGCCAGAGAGCAAGCTGCCGATTTCCAGGCCTATTTGCGCCGGGTCAAGGATCCTGCCGCAGTCATCGAAGGTGATTGGCCGGTCCTGCCCTGAACCACCAGCTAGCAAGATCCCGCCCAGCTATGGCATAAATCACAGGCGCGATTCACCAAGGCGGGAACTTTTTTACGCGTCAGTAGTGCGTTGCGTTGCCCCGGTCACAGTTCACTGCCCGCACAAATAGCCCAATGATCGGAAGATTCTTTCCTTCTTCCCACACTTGACTGCGCATAAGTTCACATCCGCCATATTCTCGGAGTGAATGACATAATTTAGTTTTGTTGGTTGAGTCCTGCTAAGAAGCTCCTGTGAGTTCTTCTTTTACTCCCCGCACCATGCTTACGCCCCCTTTCCGATCCTTTTTTCGGCCTGGGCACCTGTAAAGAAAGTGAACGATTGATGAAGAAATCTGCCCTAAAGTGGCTCACAACCGTCCCGGTTGCCTTGACGCTGGCCTTCTCCCTCGCTGCCTGCGGCGGCGGTGCCGGTGACACCAGCTCCGCAAAGTCCACGGACGCTTTGGCTGGCAGCGATCAGGTTTCGCTGGATAAGTACACCACTGCCGATGTCATCCCCCTTGACACCGTCAAGAAGGACGAGCTTGGCTTGACCACCCCCGGCATCATCTCGGTGGGTACACTCTCTGACGCCCCGCCGAACATCTTCCTCAAGGACGGTGTTTTCACCGGCTACGATAACGAGCTGCTGCGCGCCATGGCTGCCAAACTGGATCTGAAGGTCGAATTCAAGTCCACTGACTTCAGCGCCTTGCTCGCACAGGTGGAGAACAAGCAGTTCGACGTCGGCTCCTCCTCCATCTCCACGACGGACGCCCGCCGCAAGAATGTTGGCTTCACCAACGGTTACGATTTCGGTTACATGGCCGTTGTTGCCAAGACTGATTCGCCCATCAAGGGCTTTGCGGATCTGACCGACAAAACCCGCATCGCTGTTGTTCAAGGCACCGTCCAGGATGACTACGTCACCAACACCTTGGGCTTGCAGGCTGTCCGCTTCGCGGATTACAACACGGCCTACGCGAACTTGAAGAACGGCCAGGTTGACGCTTGGGTTGCTCCTTCCCAGCAGGCCACCGGCCAGGTCAAGGACGGCGACGGCACCGCCATTGCCGAGGAGATCGTCAACACCCAAAACTTCACCGCCTACGCTGTGAACTCACAGAACAAGGCGCTGACGGATGCCCTGAACTCCGCCCTGGATGCGGTCATTGCCGATGGCACCTGGTCCAAGCTGACCAAGGAGTGGTACCCCACCCGCCCCATGCCCGCGGACTGGACACCCGGTTCCAAGGCAGTAACGGTTCCGAAGGCCTAATTTATGGATGTACTTGAGCAGCTCGCAAAAACGTTTTTTGACTGGGAGGCCATGGGGGCAGTAGTCCCCGAAATGCTCACAGTCGGTTTGCCCAACACCCTCATCTTGGCAGTCTCCTCGGCCTTCTTCGGGTGTGTCCTGGGCATGATCTTGGCCGTGATGGGAATTTCCCGCAATCCTTTCCCGCGCTGGATCGCCAGGATTTACACGGATATTTTCCGCGGACTGCCAGCCATTTTGACCATTCTTCTGATTGGTCTCGGGCTGGGCCCGGTGTACCGGATCTTGACAGGGAGCACCAACCCCTACCCCTTGGGTATTTTGGCGCTCTCCCTCATGGCCGCTGCCTACATTGGCGAGATTTTCCGTTCGGGCATTCAAAGCGTTGAAAAGGGTCAGCTCGAGGCATCCCGAGCCCTGGGGTTCAGCTACGGATCAGCAATGGTCCTAGTTGTTATTCCTCAGGGCATCCGCCGGGTCCTCCCGGCACTGGTGAACCAACTAATTTCCCTGATCAAGGACTCCTCCTTGATCTACATGCTCGGACTTCTGCCTTCTCAGCGGGAAATCTTTCGCGTCGGTAACGATTCGGCCGCCAACACCGGCAACCTCTCACCCTTGATTGCCGCCGGATTGCTGTACCTGTGCCTGACTATCCCGCTCACGCATTTGGTGAATTACATGGACAAGCGCATGCGTGAGGGCAAGGCCCAGAAAATTGAGCCCGATGAAGCGGCCGCAGCTATTGGAAAGGGTGCGTAGAGCATGAGCGATTTTAAGTCAGGCTCCCTGAGCGCCACTAACATCCATTTGGCGTTCGGCTCCAACAAGGTGCTACGCGGTATTGACCTGCACGTTCCGCAGGGCACCACGGCATCCGTGATCGGACCTTCCGGTTCAGGAAAGTCCACGCTGCTGCGCGTCATGAACCGGCTGATCGAGCCGGAACAGGGCGACATCCTGCTCGATGGCCGATCCGTTCTCAAGGACAACCCGGACGAGCTCCGGCGCCGTATTGGCATGGTCTTCCAGCAGTTCAATTTGTTCCCCCACAAAACGGTGTTGGACAACGTGGCACTGGCGCTCATCAAGATCCGCAAGATGCCCAGGGACCAGGCCCGGGCCAAGGCTCTGGAGCAGCTGGATCTTGTGGGTCTCAAGCACAAGGCCGACGCGCGGCCGGGTAACCTTTCCGGTGGCCAGCAGCAGCGTGTGGCCATTGCCCGCGCCTTGGCGATGGAACCGGAAGTCATGTTTTTTGACGAGGCCACCTCAGCCTTGGACCCGGAACTGGTCAAGGGTGTTTTGGCGCTCATGACCGACCTGTCCAAGGGCGGCATGACCATGGTTGTTGTCACGCATGAGATGGGTTTTTCCCGCAATGTCTCCGACACCGTCACTTTCATGGATGCCGGCGTTGTGGTGGAGACTGGTCCCCCCGAGGAACTGTTCAGCGCCCCCAAGACGGACCGCCTGAAGGGCTTCCTCTCCGACGTGCTGTAACGCTTTTTAACTAACGCCGGCGGCACTTGCCCCACGCTTGTTGCGTTGGGCAAGTGCCGCCGTCGTTGTTTGACGAGCAGCGGGAGGCACGAGCAGCGGGAGGACAGGGTGGGCCCACATGTCCGAGGGACCCACTGCGAGGCACGAGCAGCGGGAGGACAGGGGGATTCACAGCTTCCGCCCAGCACGGCGGGCGTAATCTGGAAGCATGGCCGAACCGCAGCCGCACCAAGGCGCGTTTGCCCCCGCCCGCAGGGCCAGGAGCATGCTGACACGTGTGCCGGTGTGGATGTGGAGGATGTTCATGCACACCATCAGCAAAGTGGAAGTGCGGACCCTGAATTCTGAGCCCATCACCGATGTGCGGTACTGGCATGACATTGACTTTGTTGGCGACCACATCCATTGGCACCTGCTCGATGTCATGGCCCCTCCCAACACCAGCGGCGAAGAAGCCCTGCATCCCCTCCCCGTGTACGTGTATTTCCATGGTGGCGGCTGGACGTCCGGGGACAAGGCGTCCCTGACCAAATACTGTGCAGGTCAGGCCGCCAGTGGCGTGGTGGTGGTCAACGTGAACTACCGGATGGCCCCAAATTTCCATCTGGGACACGTACTGGAGGACGCCAACGCCGCGTTGGTCTGGGTTGAGGACCACATTGACCATTTCAACGGCGATCGCGAGCGGATCGTACTCGGCGGTGACTCCGCTGGTGGACAAATCTCTGCGCTCATGGCTGCAGCCACCATCCGTTCGGAGCTTGCCGAACACTATCACCTGCACTCGGCCCTGCAACCGAACCAATTGCGTGGGTTGGTGCAGCACTGCAGCATCGTGGACTTTTCGGTGTTCTTCGACAAGGGCTTTGTCATGAGCCTGAATTTCATCCGAATGCTCCTGCCCCAGGGCGATGACGCGGCCAGCCGTCGTAAAAACAAGCACCTCCACGTCCGGCATCACCTTTTGCGCGAGGCCGCCCACTACATGTCCCCCATCGAGTGGCTCGATTCACGTTGCCCACCCGTTTTCGTGACCACCTCGGAGCGGGATTTCTTCTATGACTCCAACATGAACTTCATCAAAACCCTCAGCGAGCAAGGCGTCCCGGTTGACTCCATGGTCTACAGCTGGGGCAGTTCCAACACTGAGCACACATGGCAGCAGAACTTCCGCTATCCCGAGTCCCAGGAGGTCTACCGGCGCCTAGAATCATTCATAACAAGGGTGACCGTGCCGGCATAGCCTTTGCGGCCCGTTCCGAGCTGAACCGGAGGGTTGGTTGTGGGGTTTGTAGCCGATCAGGGGAAGGACGACGGCGTGAGCTGGCCGGGTGCCCAAGCCCACCCGGGTGCCGCGAAGGCTGGCACCCCTGACGCTGCGGAGCTTGCCGATGCACGGCTGCAGGACTTCGATTGGTCCGTAGTTCCCGCCAATTTTTCCAGCTCCAAGTTTTCTGCGCCGAGCGGCCCACTCTCAGTCATCAGCCTCGGCGATCCACAGGGCGCGCCAGTAGTTTTGGTGCCGGGCGCTACCGGCTCCAAGGAGGATTTTGTGCTGATGATGCCAATCTTGGCCGCTGCCGGCTACTACACCCTCAGTTTCGACATGGCCGGACAATATGAGTCGGCAGGGGCAGGACCCGAAAATCTCAACCCTGCGCAAACACACTACGGTTACGACTTGTTCGTCGCGGACCTCCTGTCCATACTGCACTCCCTCAACCCACCAGCCCATGTGGTGGGCTACTCCTTTGCCGGGACCGTCGCGGGGCTTGCCGTTACCAAAGCCCCGGAGCTTTTTGCGAGTTTGACACTGCTCAGCACCCCGCCACTGGCAGGGCAGAGCTTCCACGGTGTCAGCAGGATCGGCCCCGTCACGGATCTGGCGTCAGGAAGGGTGGGTGCTTCCTTGATGATGTGGGGCATCAGAAGCAACGCCATCCCGGTTCCTGCTGGCCGGCTGCATTTTGTCCGGAACAGGTTCAAGCTCACCTGCAAGCAATCGGTCCGGGACATAGTTACGTTGATGAAACACACCCCGGACCTGGCACCGGATCTCTCCCTGTCAACGCTTCCTAAGTTGGTGGCCGTGGGCGAGCACGATCTCTGGCCAACACCTCTGCACGCCGCTTTCGCCCAATCCCTAGGTGCTGAACTGGCGGTTTACCCGTCCGGGCACAGCCCCTGCGAAACCTCCCCCAACCAGCTATGCCGGGACCTGTTGAAGCTGTTCAATCAAGCCGCGCCCTAGCCCGCACTGCCCTGCACTGCCTCGCACTGCCCTCCACTCCACTGTCCCACGGCGGGACCAACGTCCATCCTTCCCCTTTTCATCCCTATCCCACCTATGACGCTCAAAACGGGAACGCTATCCCATCGGGTCGGAGAGGGTTCCCGAAAAACCCGTCATAGGTGGGATAGCGTTTGGAAAGAGGGACCTTCGTAGTGTGGGGTTACACTGCGGGGCGGTGGAGCTACTATTCTTGGGCACGCACCCACTTGATCCGGCTCCGGCGCCGTTGCAGGGGTCGCTCAGAGGCGAAGAGGTGCCCGAAAGTTCGCCACGCCATGACGAGCCGGCGGCCCAGCGAACCCCACGTTTCAAAGGGGCGGGCCGAGACTGGCATGCGAAGTTCGGGGTCGTACCGCACGGCCATGTCAGGTCGCAGCAGGTAGGACACTTCCAGGTCGTCGTGCACATCGGGAACATCACGGGTCACGGACTTACCAATCCGCTCCCACACCCCCGCGGTCATGGCATAGTTGGAGCCGAACACCGGCGGGTGGCCCAGAAGGTAGCCCACCACATGGAGATACCCGCCCAGATAAAAAGTCTTGCCCAGCCAGCACACCAGCTTGGGGCCACCGTAGAAATCGCCTGGACCCGTAACCAGGGCCAGAGGCCCGGCGTGGGCCAAGTCCGTCTCGATCCTGACCAGCCAGTCCGGTGCGGGACGAGAATCGGCGTCAATCCGAGCCAAAATGCTTGAACTTGCCGCATCAAAACCCCGGGCGGACGCCCCTGCCACACCGGGTGGTGGCCAGTAAATCCGCCGTACTCCAGCTGTGGCACACACCGCGGCAGTGTTGTCCGTGCTTCCGTTGTCCACCACGATAATCTCGTCCGCCTGACGTGACTGTAGTGCAAGGTGGGACAAACACACGGCCAGCATCTCGGCGTCGTTCCTGGAGGGAATCACGACGGCGATGCTGGCGCTGGATTGGCGTTTGCTGCCCATGGGCACAGACTACAACAGGACGGCTGGAGACTATTGGACGATCCGGATCGGCGGCACCCCGATAGTCACGTTGACGGGGAGGGGTCCACTCCGGATCTTCGGTTTGTTGTGTGGTGCCTCAACAATAAGGATGGTCCCTGCAATGATGCCTATGAAGGATTCACCGGTGCGTTGCGTCTGCACGATCTGCGCCTCGACGGGTGCACGGGCAGCAGAGACAAGAAATGGCAGGCCTCGGGGGAATCCAAGGGACGGCAAGCTCTCACGATCGGCGTCACGTCTGGTTCCAGGATTGAGCATTTCCAGGGAAAGTATTTGATCTGGATTGTCCAGACTCACGTTGGGGTTCGGTGTTGTATATCTAATCTCTTGGTTGGAGCCCTGCTCCACTCCCCTCCGGCATGGTGATGTCCAGTTGGGAAAACACTCATATCCAGCCTCTGCAAGATCTGGACCCGCCGCCGTCATTGTGGTGGCATAGTCGCTGGCGTCATAGGGCCAGCTGTAATCCTGCACCGCAGAGGTGATGAGACGAAACTTGGGGACAAGGCCGCCTTCAGCAATGAGATAGCCGGCATTTTTGGTGCTGAAAGTTTTTGTTCTGGGTGGATGGGGGTCGTCAGGGAAAAACCCCGGACCCCTTTCGAGCCCTGCGATCACTACCTGGACCTTCGATGAGTCGCTGGGCCACACTGCCAGAAATGACTCATTCAGCACGTCACTGAGTCTGTCCCAGTCACTCTGGCTTCCGCTTCCTCTAGCTGAAATATCCGCATACTGGATGGCGCCGGCCCGGCTCGAGACCATGTTCACCACAGTCACCGAACTCTCGATCTCATCATCAACCGGGGCCACGGAGGCTCGGCACCAAATTTGGGCAGCCACATCATTGGCCCGTACTTGGGCACAAAAGAACCCCGCGTCTTCCAACGTCGAGACCACAAGTGCAACATCCCCACGGTCAGGCACGGGGACTGCCACCGAGCTCTCTCCCTTCAGATCATGGTCAAACGGGTGCGCTGGTACAAAAGGCTTGGAGCAGCCTGTGGCCACCAACATCACACCCACGGCCATACACAGGACGCGAACCGCCCGCATCACAGGATTGCTGCCACATCACCATCGGAGCGAACAGCTGACTCCGTCCGACTCATCGTGGTGCTAACGCCAGAGACGGAGATCCCCCATGTTGATGTCATCCTCCAAGACTGCCAAGCGCTGAGAAAAATTGCGTCCTACCCAGGGAGGATTCACGCTCTCAAGAGTGCAATGCGAACGGCCGGGGGCGCAGTGGTGACATAGTTTGCTAACCCCGCGGCCGCTCAGTAGCTGTTCCGAAGCTGCTCGTCAGTCGCGGCGGCTTAGGCAGAGGCGGCGGCTGCTGCCTTCGCTGCTGCTGGCAGCGCGTCAAAGATGCGGTTCATGGCGTTGTCGTCATGGGCGGCGGAGAGGAACCAGGCCTCAAACACACTCGGCGGCAGGTACACCCCGGAATCGAGCATGGAGTGGAAGAACGGGGCGTAGCGGAACACTTCCTGGCCCTGCGCATCTGCATAGTTGCGCACGCCGGAAACGGAGGTGCCAAACGCTACGGAGAACAAGTTCCCGGCCCGCTGGATGGAGTGGTCAACGCCCTCGTCGGACAAGGCAGAGGTCAACGCAGTTGAGAGTTCCAGCGAGCGTGCATCCACGGTGGCATACACGGCTGACGTTGCGGCGGTCAGTGTGGCAACACCGGCGGCCATAGCTACCGGGTTTCCGGACAGCGTGCCTGCCTGGTACACCGGTCCCAGTGGGGCCAGGTAGTCCATGACCTCCGCGCGGCCGCCCAAGGCCGCCGTGGGAAGTCCGCCGCCAATGACCTTGCCAAAGGTGAACAGGTCAGGTGTCCACCCCTCTGAAGCGCCGGTCAGGCCCCAGTATCCGGAGGCGCCAACACGGAATCCTGTCAGCACCTCATCCAGAATGAGCAGCGCGCCGTGGGCGGCGGTGATGCGGGAGAGCCCCGCGTTGAAGCCCTCCCCCGGCGTGACAACACCCATGTTGGCGGGCGCGGCCTCGGTGATGACGGCGGCAATCCGGTCCCCGTACTCAGTGAACGCGGCCTCGACGGCAGCAAGATCGTTGTACGGCAACACGAGCGTTTCGGCTGCAGTTGCGGCCGTGACACCGGCTGATCCGGGCAGTGCCAGGGTGGCCAGGCCGGAGCCAGCAGCGGCCAGCAGGGAATCGAGGTGACCGTGGTAGCAGCCGGCAAACTTGATGATGAGATCGCGGCCCGTGAAACCGCGGGCTAGGCGCACGGCCGTCATGGTGGCCTCGGTGCCGGTGGAGACCATACGCAGGCGTTCCACGCCGGACACCCGGCCCTGCACAAGAGCGGCCAGTTCACTTTCGGCCGGGGTGGAGGCGCCAAAGCTCAGGCCGTGGTCAACGGCTGTGTGGACGGCGGCCAGAACAGCAGGGTGGGCGTGGCCCAGGAGCGCCGGACCCCAGGAGCAGACCAGGTCCACGTAGTCGCGGCCGTCAGCATCGGTGAGGTAGGCACCCTTGGCGTTGACCATGAAGCGCGGTGTTCCGCCCACGGAGCCGAAGGCACGCACGGGTGAGTTCACCCCGCCGGGCATGAGGGTCTTGGCGCGGTCAAAAAGTTCTTGTGAGCTGGTCATGAAAAATCCTTGGCGTAGTTATTAGGAGAGGGGGTGAATTAGTTCTCGCGCAGCCAGCCGGCCAATTCGGCCGCCCAGTACGTCAGGATCATGGTGGCTCCGGCACGTTTAATGCTCAGCACGGATTCCTCAATGGCGGCGCGGCGGTTGATCCAACCGTTGGCGGCTGCGGCCTCGATCATGGCGTACTCCCCCGAGATTTGGTATGCGGCAACGGGGACGGGGCTCATGGCGGCAACGTCGGCCAGGATGTCCAGGTAGCTCATGGCCGGTTTGACCATCACAATGTCGGCACCCTCAGCCAGATCCAGCTCCACCTCGTGAAGGGCTTCGCGACGGTTGCCGGGGTCCATTTGGTAGGTGCGGCGGTCGCCGTCGAGCTGGGAATCCACGGCTTCACGGAACGGGCCGTAGAACGCTGAGGCGTACTTGGCTGCGTAGGCCAGTACGGAAACATCGGCGTAACCGGCGGCGTCCAGGGCCTCCCGAATCACCGCGACCTGGCCGTCCATCATTCCGGAGGGCGCCACAACGTGCGCGCCGGCAGCAGCCTGCGCCACAGCCATCTTGGCGTAAATTTCTAGGGTGGCGTCATTATCCACCTGCCCGGAGGCATCGAGCACGCCACAGTGTCCGTGGTCAGTGAATTCATCCAGGCACAGATCACTCATGACCACGAGCTCATCGCCCACCACGGCACGGACATCGCGGATGGCTTTGTTCAGCACGCCAAAGGGGTCCAGCCCGGCACTTCCCGTGGCGTCGCGTTCCGCAGGAATCCCGAACAACATGATGCCGCCGAGCCCCAGGGCCAGTGCTTCACGCGCAGCCGCCACGAGCGAGGAAGTGCTGTGTTGCACCACGCCCGGCATGGAAGTGATGGGCTTGGGTTCGCTAAGATCCTCGCGGATGAAAACGGGCAGGATCAGATCCGATGGTGCCACGGCGTATTCGCGCACCAGCTTGCGCATGGCAGCGGTGGTGCGTAGACGGCGTGGGCGGTGCTGGGGGAAACTCATGATGACTCCATAGCTGTGTGGTTCTGAAAATTTGTGCGGGCCCGTGCCAATGCGGCCACGATCCCTTCCGGCGTGGGATGCTCCGCGGTTGCCGCGACGGGCATCCCCAACCGCTCCGACTCCGCCCGTGTGGGCTCCCCAATCGCAACGACCAGGCAGCCTTTGGGTAGCGGTGTCAGGGTTGTAGCTACCCGCCGGGCTGCGCTTCCCGAAGCAAGTACGACGGCGTTGATCGCCCCCGCCTGGATCTCCCCGGCGGCTTGGGCCGGGGAAAGCTGCTGGAATCTAGGTTCCCTCGCGAGCACTAAGGGTTCCCCGCTGAGCTTGCGAAGAGAGGGAAGGGAATCACGCCATCCTGGCTCCGGGGATCTAGATTCCAGCGTTGCGGTCAGTCTTAGTTCAGTGCACGCCGGGTAGTCAACGGTTTTGTATGCGGTGACGGCCTCAACATCCCAGCCCTTGGCCGCGAGCCCGTCGCGCAGGGTGGGTGCGGCCAGGTTCGATGACGGCAGCAGGACACGGTTGCAGCCGGAGCCCGCGTCATTCTCCAATGGGGGCCACAAGGCAACAAGCCCGGCGGCCGATTGCACGTCCGTGGGTGCTAGATCGGCCAAGATGCCTTCGGCGGCGAGGATGTCTACTGAGGTTGGGCCGATCGTGGCCACGGACGTGCCTGCCGGAATGAGCGCGGCCAGGGACGTCCCGGCCCCTTCACACCATTGCTTTAGTGCCCGCACGGTGGTGATGGAACTGATGACCACCCACTGGAACTCTCCCGCGGCCAGCCTGCGCATTGCAGCACCCAACGCGTTCTGCTCGGCGACCTCGAAGTCAATGAGCGGCACCAAAACCGGTTCTGCCCCTGCCGCAGCAAGTGCGGCCAGCAGCGCGCCAGCCCTGTCCACACTCCGGGTGACGGCAACGCGCAACCCGGCCAGCGGTTCGGCACCAACAGGCTGGACCAGCGGGGCGGACTCGGTCATTACGCTTTGGCGCCCAAATCCGCCAGATCGGCCGCACCGCCGGCGAGTAGTTCCTCGGCCAGTTCAATGCCAAGGAGCGTGGCCCCCACAACACTGAGCCCGTCCGTGGCCTTCTTCAGCCGCAAGGAACGCCTTCCATCCAGTGAAACAACCACTGTCTCCAGGTACAGCATGGAGCCTTTACGGTGTGCGAGGGCTCCCACCGGTGCAGCACATCCTGCTTCCAACCGGGCCAAAAGCGCCCGTTCTGCCGTGATTGCCAAACGCGTATCCGTGTCATCAATGGCGGCCAGTGACTGGCCCAGAACGGCGCTCAGATCCGTGTCAGAGGCGCGGCATTCCAGGGCGAGTGCACCCTGGCCGGGCGCAGGGAGCATCACATCGGCTTCCAAGAATTCCGTGACGGCTTCGAGCCGGCCAATGCGTCCCAGTCCGGCCGCGGCAAGCACCACGGCGTCAAGGTCAGCAACTTTTCCGGGAACCACTGCGGCCTCGGGGTTTCCCGGCAAACCAGGCACCCTGCCCAGCCGGGTTTCCACGTTGCCGCGGATGTCCACAATGAGAAGATCGGCCCGTGCGGCGAGCAATTGTGCTGCCCGGCGCGGGGATCCCGTACCTACTGTGGCCCCCAGCGGAAGTTCGCTCAGTTTCAGCCCGTCGCGGGCGCATAGCGCATCCCGTGCATCCGCGCGCGCCGGCACAGCTGCAAGAGCCAGGCCGGGCACGGCGGCCGTGGGCAGGTCCTTGAGTGAATGAACGGCCACGTCCACCCGTCCGTCAAGCACAGCGGAGCGCAGTTCTGCGGCGAATACGCCCGTGCCACCCATTTGGGACAGTGGTCCGGTCAGGACATCGCCGTCAGTCTTGATGGGGATAATCTCGGCGTCAAAGCCACCCACAACACTAAGCTGTTCGGTGATCTGCCCAGTCTGGCTCAGGGCCAGTTTGCTTCCGCGGGTTCCAATTTTCACGCTTTCCACTGTTTGTGCCATGGAGATTAAGAACCACCTTGTGCGGCGGCAGGAAGTCCCACTGTGCTGCCCACTTCGGCAATAGCTGGCTTCTCACCGCGGAAATTGGCGCAGCACCCTGGATTGCACACGTCATACCAGGGCCCCAGCTTGGTCATGGCCGGGCGGTCTGCAATGTTGTTCTGCACGGTCCGCTCACAGATCAAATCCACCAGTCCCTCGACAAACTTTTGGTGAGTGCTCGGGGTGGGTGCGCGGTCAAAGGCCAGGCCAAGTTCAGCGCAAGTCTCCTTCGCCTCGGTGTCCAGATCCCAGAGGACTTCCATGTGGTCGCTGATGAAACCCAGCGGAACCACCACAACGCCCTGTGTCCCTGCCGCGGCAATGTCAGCCAAGGCATCATTGATGTCAGGTTCCAGCCACGGCACGTGAGGTGCACCTGAACGGGACTGGTACACCAGCGAGAATTCCTGCGCGGGGTCAACCCTGGCCATGATGGCCTCGGCGTTGGCAAGGTGCTGGGCCACGTAAGCCGAGTCCTGTTCAAAGATCATTGTTTGCAGTTCCGAACGGCCAGAAGCCTGCGCATCCCTGGTGGGGATGGAGTGTGTGGCGAACATGACGTGGACGGACTGCGGGTCCTTGCCCGCTGCAGCCAAGGCGGCCTTCACGGTGGCCAGTGATGCGGCTGTGCCTTCAATGAAGGGCTCAACAAAGCCCGGGTGGTCAAAGTACTGGCGTACCTTATCCACTGCCAGTTTCCCGTCCAGGCCGGTCTCGGTCAGTGCCATGCCAATGTCCTCGCGGTACTGGCGGCAGCTGGAGTAGGAGGAGTAGACGCTGGTGGTGAGCATCAAGATCCGGCGGTGACCGGAATCGTACGCATCCTGCAGAACTGCGGGGATGTACGGGTCCCAATTGCGGTTGCCCCAGAGTACCGGCAGAGAAATGTTGCGCGCGGCCAGCTCAGCCTCAAGGGCGGCCTTCAGTGCGCGGTTCTGGGCGTTGATGGGACTGATGCCACCATTGGCACGGTAGTGGTGGCTCACCTCTTCGAGGCGCTCGTCAGGGATGCCGCGCCCGCGCGTGACGTTGCGCAGGAACGGGATCACATCGTCTTGGCCCTCAGGCCCACCGAAGGAGGCCAGCAAGACGGCGTCGTACTCGGCGGGAGCCATCACGGCATTCTCAGTTTTAGGTGCAACGCTCATCGCAGGACCTCGGCAATCTCGGCGGATTCAATCCGGCGTCCGGTGTAAAAAGGGACTTCTTCGCGCACGTGCAGGCGTGCATCGGAGTAACGCAAGCTGCGCATCATATCCACGAGATCGGTCAGCTCGTCAGCTTCCAGACCCAGCAGCCATTCCCAGTCACCCAAGGCGAAGGCGGAAACCGTGTTGGCCAGGACCTGAGGGAATTCCCGGCCCAGCATGCCGTGTTCACGCAGCATGCGGCTGCGCTCTTCGGCGGGCAGGATGTACCAATCGTAGGAGCGGACGAACGGGTACACGCAGACCCAGCCCTTCGGCTCATTCGGGCCCATGTAGCTCGGTGCGTGGGACTTGGCGAACTCGGCTTCACGGTGCACGCCCATGGCCGACCAGGCAATCTCAGTGGCCTGGAACAAAGCGGTCCGGCGAATGCTGCGCACGGCGCGCTGCAGCCCCTGTGCATCAGCCCCCACCAGCCAGATCATGATGTCGGCATCATTGCGCATGGCTGAGACGTCATAGGAGCCTCGCACGGTGATGCTCTCAGTGGCGAGGGATGCAATCAACGCATCAAATTGCGCCACCGCGTCCTCGCCGCCAGTGAAAGATCCGCTCCTCTTGAAGACTGTCCACAGCGTAAACGGCGTTTCAGCAGGAGTTTTAGTGACAGATTGTGTGTAAGTGTCTATCGTCATGGTTTCTAGTTTGCACCTAGTTCCCGTGAAACAAAAAACGGCGTTCTCTACATTGCGTAGAAAGTGTGCAAGATCACAGTCGGCGCGAGGCGTCTACCGCGGCCCGGATCTGGCGTCTGGTGCCACTGACAACCGCGGCCAAGCCGTTCCCGTGCATCCATCCACCCGTCAAAACTAATCCCGGAACCTCATTGGCCAGGGCATGGATCCGGGCCATCTTTGCCTGATGTCCCACGGCGGCAAACGGCAAGGCGCCCCGCCAACGGACCACGTCTGAGCCCAGCAGATCGGCCTCACTTATTTCAATACCGAGCAGGGTGGAGGCATCGGCGAGGGCCGTGGGCAGCAAATCTTCTTCCTTGGGCGTGCTTGGCGTGAGGCGAACAGCATCGGAAGCTTTGACACCTGCACGGCCATAGGAAAGCCGCAACACATGCGTTCCCGGGCCTGTGGAGTCAGCCAGCCAGTCCCACTTGGCCGTTGCATGGGTCAGCGCCTTGGCCTTGATACCCTCAACCTCGGGGGCCACCAGCACGCCGGTACCGCGCGGCTCCGAGTCGAGCTCAGGCACGTCCACCACAAGGGTGACCAGGCGGATGTCTGGGCCGGTGGCTGGCATAAAGTCCAAGATGTGCGGCAGTTCCACGCCCAGCATCTTCACGGCGGTGGGCCCGTCCGTGGCGAGGACTAGCAGCCCCGCCGATTCGAACCCACTGTCGGTGCCATGCTGCCAGTCAACAATCCAGGGCGGGGGTGCACCGCCGTCGTATTTCCGCTGGGGGGGCGTCTGCTCCGGATCGGTGTCACCACGGTAGACGGCGTTGATCCGATGCCCGGCATGCATGGACACGCCGGAGCTGCGCAAATCCGCCACAAGCGCGGTGACGAGGGAGTGCATGCCGCCCACCAACCCGCCCACGGCGGAGCCGGGCTTGCTTCCAACAGCGCGCTGGGCCGCCACGGCCGCCGCGAGGGAGCCGTGCTCGCGAATGCCCGCGCGCAGCCCCGGCGCCACCACATCAATGTCAAGCACTTCCGGATCGGCGGAGTGAACCCCTGCCACCACGGGAGCCACAAGGCGTTCCAGCACGCGCTTACCCATGCGCGCCCGCACCAGCTCGGCCACACTGGAGACCGCTTCCGTGGTGCCGATGCTGACGGGCATTTTGGCGTCCAAGGCAGCACGTAAAACACCGGAGGCGCCCAGGGCAGCACGCACCTCCGGGGCGCTCAAATCCGAGGGGATACCCAGAATGCCCGTACGAGGCAGGGGCACCGGGCCCTCCGCCAGCCACACCCAAGCACCGGCGGGATTGGGGGTGGTCAGTTGCGCTGCCAGCCCCAATTCGGTGGCTAGATCAGCAACAGCGGTGTTGCGGGTGGCGAAGGATTCCGCCCCCGCATCCAGCACCACACCTGCCACCTCATGGGAGGCAACGCAGCCGCCCCATGTGGTGGCGGCCTCGTAAATGCTCACCTGGAAACCCGCAGCCTGGAGATCTTTCGCGGCCAACAAGCCGGAGATACCGCCACCTACCACCACAGCCCTATTGGGTGCCGGGTGGCTCTGGGGCCTATGCGCCTTGGCTGCGATTCTGCGGTTTTCCATGGATTCCCCTTTTTTGCTGGTACGTCAGTGCTAAATAGAGTGCACAAGTTCCACGAGACGGCTCAGAACAGCCGGATCCGTCTCAGGCGGCACGCCATGACCCAAGTTCACCACATGCGAGGGCGCATGGGCGCCAGCGGCAACAACTTCGCGCACGTGTGCCTCGAGGACCTCCCACGGGGCACTGAGCAACGCCGGGTCAATGTTGCCTTGCAGTGGCACCTTTCCGCCGAGTCTGCGGTTGGCCTCATCCAGTGGCAGCCGGTAGTCCACACCCATGACATCCACGCCCACATCATGCATGGCGCCGAGAAGTTCACTGGTTCCTGTGCCAAAGTGAATCAGCGGCACACCTAGGTCCCGGACATGATCCAGGGCCCGGGACGACGCCGGTGCCACGTGTTCGGTGTAATCGGCCAGTCCCAGCGACCCCGCCCAGGAATCGAAAAGCTGGCCTGCGCTGGCACCGGCCTCGATTTGCGCACGCAGGAATTTGCCTGAGGCGTCGGCAGCCCAATTCATAAGTTCGGCCCACAGGTGGGGCTCGGCGTGCATCATGGTGCGCGGGCCCAGATGATCCCGTGAAGGGCGGCCTTCCACCATGTAGGCGGCCACAGTGAACGGGGCGCCGGCGAAACCAATGAGCGGGGTGCTACCCAGCTCTGCCACCGTCAAAGCAACGGCTTCGCGAATGGGGTCCAGCGCCGCATCCGTGAGCTCGGGCAGTGCCGCAATGTCCGCCGCGGTGCGGATGGGCTTTTCCAGCACTGGGCCTACGCCGGGAACAATATCAACACCCACTCCGGCCAGTTTGAGCGGAATGACAATGTCGGAGAAAAAGATGGCGGCGTCCACGTCATGGCGCCGGACCGGCTGCAACGTAATTTCAGCTGCCATGGCTGGCTTGAGACAGGATTCCAGCATGGTGGTACCCACCCGCAACTCCCGGTACTCGGGCAGTGAGCGCCCGGCCTGGCGCATAAACCAAACGGGACGGCGGCTAGGTGTGCCACCCCGGTAAGCCGTGATCAAGGGGGAATTTGCGGTGCGGCCATCCATCAGGGGGTGGCTTGGGCTCAGTGTCATGGCACCACCCTACCGAGCCATTCTGGGCGTAGTTTGTGCACAAACTGTCACCGTAGAGGTTTCCGCCCCTCGACCCGCCGGTGGCAAGGCTCACATATTCTTAGTGACGCTTATGTGCATCTTGTGCATAAAAACTCAGCTTAGGGGTCTACCATTGTGAAATTGTGGTTCTCTTTTCATTAGTTGCTTCGCACACAGACATCGATTTGGAAACCGTTGCCCGCCTCAGCGCCGGGGCCGCGGCGGCCAGCGCTGAGCTCTGCGCAGCCAACAATGCCGTGGCCGGGCTCATCACTTTGGCCACCTGCAACCGGTATGAGCTTTACGTTCAGGCAAGCAGTTCCGACGCCGTAGACGCGGCCCGCAGAACAGCCATTGAAACTATTAGCCGCCATAGCGGCCTGTCAATAGTGCACGTCTCGGGGGCTTTGGCCACCTTGCAAGGTGATGCTGTGGTCCGGCACCTCTTTGCCGTGAGTACGGGTCTGGAATCCGCTGTAGTGGGCGAACGTGAGATTGCCGGTCAAGTGCGCCGCGCTCTGGGCACCGCCCAGGATCTGGGGCTCACCACGCCGCCGCTAGTCAGGCTTTTTCAAGCTGCTGCCAAAACTGCCAAGGACGTGGGCGCGCAGACGGCACTGGGGCGCCGAGGCATGTCAGTAGTTTCTGTTGCGTTAGATCTGGCCGCCGAACTACAAGACGCTCCCTCACCTTCGGCCGGCGTGTTGGCCAACGCTCCCTCAGCTTCAGGGTCCCTTGCCGGTTCCTCAGCGGTACTTTTTGGCACAGGCGCCTATGCCGGAGCCGCCATGGCCCAGTTGCTGGAGCGTGGCTGCACTGACATTTCCGTGTACTCCTCCTCCGGCCGGGCCGAGACATTCACCGCCTCACGCGGCGGCACGGCCCTTGACAGCCAGTCCCTACCCCACGCACTGATGCACGCTTCCCTCTTGGTAGGTTGCAGCGGATCCGGGGAGCAAATCAGCACGGCGGAGTTGGCACAGCTTCGCACCGCGGATTCCCCGCAGCTGACCGTCATAGACCTGGCCTTGAGTCACGATTTCACCCCGGATGTGGCTGATCTGCCGGGTGTGGACTTGCTCACTCTTGAAACAGTGCGCCAAGCGGCCCCGGCGGAACAGGAATCAACCCTGACCCAAGCCTCGGCGTTGGTGGCGGAGGCCACCACCAAGTTTGCGCAGGCCCAAAATTCGCGATCCCTGGACCACGCCATTGTTGCGCTGCGCCGGCATACCTTGGGCGTGCTCGATGACGAGCTGGCCAAGGTCCGCAAACAGCACGGCTGCACCGCAGCAACAGCCGAGGTTGAATTTGCCATGCGCCGCATGGTCAAGCAGCTCTTGCATGTGCCTACGGTCCGCGCCAAGGAATTGGCCGCAGCGGGGGATGCTGAAAGCTATTTGGCAGCATTGGATGCCCTCTACGGTTTGCGTCCGTCAGCGCAGGATATTGGTCAGGCCGTGGAAACAGCTGCCCCGGCACAAGAGTCCTTTCCGGTCCTCCCGCTGCGCGAAGAAACGGCCTAAGGTAGCCCCACCTCTTACCGGAATGCGTTGATGCCTGTCAGCTCCGCCGAGAGCTCCCACAGCCTCCGGGCCTGCTCCGGGTCAACCGCATAAGCGTCCACACCGGCAAAGCGTGCAAACTCTGACTGCGGATCGGTGGGGCTGGCCACGTCACAATCCTCGCAGTACACCCCGCCCTTGCCATCCAGCATTGGCGCCGTGGCTGCCCATACCGAGGTTGCGGCGCCCTGCTCAGGAGTTTTGAAGCCTGCACGGACCTTGCCAGCCTCATCCATCCACCCGGCCGCCACCATTTCTTCCTGGCGCAGGTGACGTTGGAGCCCCGTCATGATCCCTCCGGGATTGACGGCAAACGCCCGCACGCCATGGTCCGCCCCGAACGCGTCAAGCTGCACGGCAAAAAGGCTATTGGCTGTTTTGGACGCTCCGTAGGCCTCCCATTTCTCGTACCCCTGTGTAAATTGGGGATCTTCAAAGTGAATGCCGGAGCGTTTGTGCCCGGTGGAGGACAGCGCCACCACCCGCGCCCCACCATCGGATAGCAGCGGCCAGAGCCCATTGACAAGGGCAAAGTGACCCAGATGATTCGTGGCGAATTGCGCCTCCCACCCGGGCCCCACGCGTGTTTCCGGGCACGCCATGATAGCCGCGTTATTGATGAGGATGTCCAACCCGGCGCCCGATTTCAGGTATGTGTTGGTGAAGTTCTGGACACTGCTGAGGTCACCCAAATCCAGCTCGAACACCTCCACACCGCCAAGATCAGATGCGGCAAACACGCCGCGAGCGTGATCGGGGCGGCGGGCCGGAACACTCACGCTAACCCCTGCCCCGGCTAGGGCCCGGACGGTCTCCAGCCCCAGTCCCAGGGCTCCTGATATCACGATTTAATTGATGAGAGCCGGCGGCTTGGTTTTGATTGCGTATTTGAGGATCAGGCTGGTGCCGGGGTAGCGGGTTT
>NZ_JBEPPB010000009.1:0-167683 GCF_040547105.1 Arthrobacter sp. UYCu511 | reverse complement strand
TTTCCTGGACGCTGATACCTTGGAGCCGTTCGTGACGTGGGGAACCAACCCGGGCCAGGGCGTATCCCTGTCGCAGACTATCCCGTTCCCGTCTGTTTTTGGTGATGAGAATGCCAAGGCCGCTGCTGAGCGTGCACTGGCCTACATGGACTTGGAGCCCGGTACGCCCATGAAGGACATCCGTGTTGACACGGTGTTCTTGGGTTCCTGTACTAATTCCCGCATTGAGGACCTGCGCTCCGCGGCGGATATTATCCGCGGCCGCGAAAAGGACCCGAACATCCGCATGTTGGTGGTTCCCGGTTCTGCCCGGGTCCGTTTGGAAGCAGAAGCCGAGGGTCTGGATAAGGTGTTCATGGACTTTGGTGCAGAGTGGCGATTTGCTGGTTGCTCCATGTGCCTGGGCATGAACCCGGACCAGCTGGAACCGGGCGAGCGCTGCGCATCCACGTCCAACCGCAACTTTGAAGGCCGCCAAGGCAAGGGCGGGCGTACTCACCTGGTCTCTCCCGTGGTGGCAGCTGCTACCGCTATCCGCGGAACCCTCAGTTCGCCCTCGGACCTTGAACCAGCCACCCTCGAACCCGCCAACTCAGTAGCGTAAGGAGCTCACCATGGAAAAGTTTTCTACCCACACCGGCGTTGGTGTTCCGCTGCGCCAGAGCAACGTTGACACGGACCAGATCATCCCTGCCGTGTATTTGAAGCGGATTACCCGCACCGGTTTCGAGGACGCCCTGTTCTCCAGCTGGCGCAAGGATCCGGAATTCATCCTGAACCAGGAACCATACACGGCCGGGTCCGTGCTGGTTGCCGGCGCTGATTTTGGTACGGGTTCCTCGCGTGAACACGCGGTGTGGGCATTGAAGGACTACGGTTTCAAGGCCGTGCTGTCTTCTCGCTTTGCCGATATTTTCCGTGGCAACTCGGGCAAGCAGGGCCTGGTTGCTGCTGAGCTAGCCCAGGATGATATTGAGTTGATCTGGAAGGTGTTGGAGAACGCTCCGGGCACCGGGATCACAGTGGACCTGGTAGCCAAGATGGTCACGGCAGGCACCGTGGTGGCCCCGTTCCAGATTGATGACTACACGCGCTGGCGCCTGCTCGAGGGCCTCGATGACATTGGCCTGACACTGCGCAACGAACCCGACATCACCGCGTTCGAGGCTACGCGCCCCTCGATCAAACCCACAACCCTGCCAGCCAAGGTCTAACTTCAGCCGTACGGTAGTGATAGCCGGCCCGTCCCTTCAGGGGTGGGCCGGCTTTTTGGTTTACGAACAATGCCGGCCTCGAACTGCTAAGGAATGGGGGCAACTTCACTTATTTGAAGGCAACCCCGCAGCGTGCAGCAGTGCCACCAGCCGGCGTGCATCACGCAAGTCATCCCAAACCCAACGCACCACCCTATAACCTCGCGCACGGAGCCGGTCCTCGCGTATCTTCTCCGCCACAACCACCTCCGACGGTGTTTTTCCCTTGAGGTATTTTTGCGCGGAGTACTTCTCATACCCATCAAATTCGCCCAGTACCTTGAATTCCTCCCAGTCAAAATCCGCCAGTCCAATGAAACCTCGGTCATCCCAAAATGCTTGTTGTAGGAAGGGGCTCGGGAAGCCGTTGAGGATCATGATGGCGCGGCTCCACGATTCGCCGGCAGACTCAGAGCTACCGTTGGCGAGCCTGACCACCCGTTCCACCCGTGTTCGTTGTACCGCGCTTTTCAGCAGGGCAGCGCTGGCAATGACATGGTTTTCAGTGAAGTTGAGCTGCGTGTGTGGTGGGGAGCCTGGCAATATGTGGTGGCTCAACACCTTGTCCATGACGGGTAATGCGTGGGTGAGTGGCAAGCGGATAGCAAGGTCTCTAGCTACCTGAGGTGGTGGTGTTACAAGCAGCCCAAACATCCTCCAAGGCGGAGAGTCTCCTTCTACAGCAAGAACACGGCGAACTCCGTGACTGCTCTGACCTCCCTTGGCGGTGGGAAGCAGAACACTCTGTACCTCTTGAGGGATGCGTAGAAGAGGGAGCCCCATGATCTGGGCAGCCGATTCTCTGGCAAATACCGGAGGATTTTGTGCCAGTTCGTGTACGGCTTGAATAGTGACCCGATACTTCTCCCACGGTTTGTAGCTGTTCCATAGATCAGCAGGCAGGTAGAGGCCACGCCGAACACGCACGAGTGCTCCGGACTTTGCCTGTACTGACAGCCTCTGGGCAGAATACTCGTCAATGTATTTGTTGTCCGGCCTAAGGAACTGTGGCACCTGAAACGTATCCATCAACCCAGCTTGCCTGCCATTCGCCAGCCCAGAGCTCGTGGTGCTGCAAAGTGTGAGCCACAAAGTGGTTAACCCTGGCTGTGCAGGAATATCCGCACAAGATTGTGGGCAAAGTGGCTCAGTTCAGCGCGCTAGAAGGGCAAAAATAGACAGGAACGGAACCAGCGGAGTCCGTTGTTAAGATTCGAGGCCTGTTGACGGGCCTCAAATCCTAACAACGGACTCCCCGCCTTTTCGGGGCGAGCTTAGAGGCCCGAGCCGCCACGTTTTACGCATCCTGCGCCGGAGAAACTATGCTTGACGCAGGCCCCGGACTATACCGGGGACCCCGGTGTGAACCGGGCAGCCCGGTGGGCCGGGACAACCCCGGTGTGAAACCGGGAGCAAAGTGTGGAACAAAGGAACTAGGTGACCATGAGCAGAATTCTGACAGTCCGTGGCGGTGTCCCGCTCAAGGGACGTGTACAGGTGCGCGGCGCCAAAAACCTGGTCCCCAAGGCGATGGTTGCCGCATTATTAGGCAATACGCCCTCGATTTTGCGTAACGTCCCTGAGATCAAGGATGTTGAAGTGGTGACATCACTGCTGCAACTGCACGGTGTCACAGTGGTCAAGGACCCCCTAACAGGCGATCTCACTTTGGACCCCGCCAATGCCAAGAAGGCCAATACGGCTGAGATCAACACCCATGCCGGTGACTCCCGCATCCCGATCCTGCTGTGCGGACCCTTGATTCATTCGATCGGGCACGCCTTCATTCCAGATCTTGGCGGGTGCAAGATTGGTGACCGCCCCATCGACTACCATCTGGAAGTGCTGCGCAAGTTCGGTGCCGTGGTGGAAAAGACCAGCGGCGGCATCTCCATTACCGCGCCGCTGGGCCTAAAGGGCACCAAGATTTCCCTGCCGTACCCCAGCGTTGGGGCCACCGAGCAGGTACTGCTCTCGGCAACACGCGCCGAGGGCATCACCGAATTGACCGGTGCCGCCACCGAGCCGGAGATCATTGACCTGATCGCCATCTTGCAGAAGATGGGTGCTATCATCTCCGTGCAGACTGACCGCACCATCCGCATCGAGGGTGTGCAGGAACTGACAGGTTATGATCACACCGCCCTGCCCGACCGCAACGAGTCCGCGTCCTGGGCCTCAGCGGCCTTGGTGACCGGAGGCGATATTTATGTTGAAGGCGCCAGCCAACGCGACATGATGACGTTCGTGAACACCTTCCGCAAGATTGGCGGCGGCATGGACATTCACGACGACGGCATCCGGTTCTACCATCCCGGCGGCGCCTTGAAGCCACTCATCTTGGAAACGGACGTGCACCCCGGCTTCATGACGGACTGGCAGCAGCCCCTGGTGGTTGCCCTGACCCAAGCCGAAGGCGTCTCTATTGTCCACGAGACTGTCTATGAAAACCGCTTCGGTTTCACAGAGGCACTGACCCGCATGGGCGCCAACATCCAGCTCCATCGCGAGTGCCTTGGCAGCATCCCGTGCCGCTTCGGCCAGCGCAACTTCATCCACTCGGCCGTCATCTCAGGTGCCACACCACTGGTGGGCGCTACCATCAACGTCCCCGATTTACGTGGCGGCTTCAGCCACATGATCGCAGCCCTGGCCGCCCAAGGCACCTCCACGGTGACGGGCATTGACGTGATCAGCCGCGGCTACGAGCACTTCACTGAAAAACTTGACGGCCTAGGTGCCGACTTCGACATCCGCGATTCAAATAAGGCGCTGATTTAGAAGTGGCCAAGCGCACCATGTCCCGGCGCACCCGGGCGTTCTTTGCCCTTTTGGCAGGGATTGCCCGGCCCCTCATGAACGTTCTCACGGCCAAGGAATGGCACGGCACAAAGAAGCTGCCCCACGGCGAGGGTTTCATTGTGGTGCCCAATCACTGCACGGAAATTGATCCGATTGTGGTGGGCCACATGCTCTACAACCAAAAGATCATGCCGCACTTTTTGGCCAAGGACGGGCTGTTCAAGACTCCCGTGCTTGGCGCGGTGCTGCGCGGTGCCCACCAGATCCCGGTGGAACGTAGCGGAGCAGGTGCCGGAAAGTCACTGGATGTGGCCAAGGAAGTCCTCGGGCAAGACGGTGCCGTGGTGGTCTATCCCGAAGGGACGCTCACGCGGGATCCCGATCTTTGGCCCATGAAGGGGCGCACCGGTGCCGCCCGGCTCGCGCTGAATACCGGTGCCAAGGTCATCCCGGTTGCCCATTGGGGTGCTCAGGAAGTTTTCCCGCGCTACGCCAAGGGTTTTAAAATTTTCCCCCGCAAAACTACCCATGTGCTGGTGGGGGATCCCGTTGACCTGAGTGAATTCATGGGTAGCAGCGGGGACAAGGCCACTCTTGACGCCATGACTGAGAAGATCATGGGGGCCATTACCGAGCTGCTGGAAACCCTCCGCGGCGAGAAGGCGCCCGCCGAACGCTGGGATCCTGTGGCCCACCAGCAAAAGTCTCACGGCAGGTTCGTGGAACGCGGTGCCGAGTCCCAGAAGAAGAGCAACACTGACGACGCCGGAACAACACAAGCAGGGGATCTTCAGTGAGCTACGTGGATGGTATTGCGCCTGTCAAGATAGCAGTGTTGGGTGCCGGTAGCTGGGGCACCACCTTTGCCAAGATCCTAGGCGACGCCTCTGCCGGCACAGATCGCAAGATCGTGTTGTGGGGACGCCGGCAGGAGGTAGTGGATCAGATCAATGATCTGCACCGCAATCCACGCTATCTCTCCACCACGGAGCTGCCCGCGAATATCTCCGCCTCCACTGATGTGCAAGAAGTGCTCAAGGACGCCGAGCTCGTGGTCCTGGCAGTTCCTGCCCAGACGTTGCGCGAGCAATTGCGCGGGTGGGCCGGGCACCTGGCCCAGGACGCCGTCGTCGTGAGTTTAATGAAGGGGCTGGAACTGGGCACGGACCAGCGCATGTCCCAGGTGATCGAGCAGGAATTTTCCATCTCCGCGGACCGCGTGGTGGTTATTTCAGGCCCCAACCTGGCCATGGAAATTGCGCGCCAGGAACCCACCGCCTCCGTGGTTGCCTGCACGGATGAGGACACGGCCAAGTGGGTGGCCAACGTGTGCAAGCCAAGCTATTTCCGCCCGTACACCGTCAATGACGTGGTGGGCGTGGAGATTGGCGGGATCGTGAAGAACGTGATTGCGCTGTGTGTTGGCATCTGTGAAGGGCAGAAGGTGGGCGATAACACGAAGGCCTCGGTCATCACCCGCGGGCTCGCCGAGACCACCCGGCTGGCGCTGGCATTGGGAGGGCGGGCCGAAACCATGGCCGGGCTGGCCGGGCTGGGCGATCTTGTGGCCACCTGTTCGTCCTCACTGAGCCGCAACCACACCGCTGGGCGCATGCTCGGCGAGGGGCTGACGCTCGATGAGGTCAACAACCGCATGACGCAAACCGCCGAGGGCATCAAGTCCGGGCGTGCGGTCTCCGATCTTGCCGCCAAGATGGGGGTCGATATGCCCATTACCAACGCCGTTGTGGGCGTCCTTGAAGGTAAACTGACTGTCGATGATCTGGGGCCGCTGTTGTTGGCCCGCCAATTGAAATCCGAAGGCGACTAACGCGTGACTACTGATTCCCCCGCTACAACTGCGCCCACACGCGTCGCCATTCTCTTTGGCGGGCGCTCCAGCGAGCATGCCGTGAGCTGTGTGACGGCCGCTGGTGTGCTGGGTGCCATTGACCGGACCAAGTACGACGCCGTCCCCATCGGTATTGCGAAAAACGGCCAGTGGGTTTTGGCTGGCGAGGAGATCGCAGGCTGGTCCCTTGCCTCCGCTGTGCTGCCGGAAGTTGTGGCGGGCAAGCAGAGCGTTTCCCTGGCTCACCTAGATGGCGGGCACCAGCTGGTGGTCTCGGAAGCGGGGACTGTTCCGCAGGAGCTGGGTGCCGTGGATGTGGTGTTCCCGCTGCTGCACGGGCCGTGGGGCGAGGATGGCACCATTCAGGGTTTACTTGAGCTCTCTGACACCCGCTATGTGGGTGCTGGTGTGTTGGCGTCAGCTATTGGCATGGACAAGCACTTCATGAAGGTGGTTTTTGAGGCTGCCGGACTGGCTGTGGGCCCGTATGTGGCCGTGAGTGACCGCGAGTGGACTGTGGACCCCGCCGCCGTCAAGGACCGCGTGGCAGCTTTGGGATTCCCCGTGTTTGTGAAGCCGGCACGGGCGGGCTCCTCCATGGGTATTTCCAAGGTGGATTCACTGGAGGGACTGGACGCTGCCATTGCCGAGGCTCGCGAGCACGATCTTAAACTCGTGATTGAGGCCGGAATTGTTGGCCGCGAAATTGAGATTGCCGTCCTTGAAGGACGCGGCAGTGACGCTCCGCGCGTCTCCCTTCCGGGCGAGATCGCCATGCTTGACGGGGCGCACCACGCCTTTTATGACTTCGAGGCTAAATACGTTCAAGGCGGGGCGGTGAACCTCAGCTGCCCGGCAAAGATGCCGGAGGCCGATATTGCCCGGGTGCAAGAACAAGCTGCCCTGGCGTTTGACGCCGTAGGCGCTGAGGGACTTTCCCGTGTTGACTTCTTCTACACCGAAGCCGGGGAATTAATCATTAATGAGATCAACACGATGCCCGGCTTCACACCGAGTTCAATGTACCCGCAAATGTGGGCGGCCTCGGGCCTGAGCTATCCGGACCTGATTGATGAACTGATTCAGTTGGCCCTGAACCGGAAAGTTGGCCTGCGCTAACACCCGCTGGGCCGCACCTTATAAAGAACCCGGATTAGTGTTCGGTCCAGCACGCCAAGATGGTGGTGGCCATTTGGAAGGCAAAGTCCGTCCGGGAGATGTTGTTCTGGCCCACGGTTGCTGACATGGCGGTTCCGTCCACGTGGAGGACCATGTTGTCCTTGGCAAAGACCACATCACCGCCGGCGGACTGATAGCCGGACAAGCCCAGGTTGGAGAGGCCTACAACGGGTGGGGCGGCTAAGGATGTGGCTAGTTTTTTGGCCTCTGCAAGTGCCTGCGCGTCCCCGGGCATAACCTTCACGGTCATGCTAAACGGGCCAGCCGCCAGGGAGTAGTTGCAGGTGTACGTCTGCCCGTCCCACGAGATAGTGGTTGCAGGGGTGGAGGAAAGCCCCAGGATCTTGGTGACGCTATCCTTGGCTTCGGCGGAGCAGACCATAGAGGTGGCCGCCGACGGCGCTTCTACCGTGCCTGCCATAGCCGACGGCGAAGAAGGGGCACCGCCCTGTGAGGCACCATTGACTGGGTTCATCGGGGCGGTAACTTCTGCCGCACAGCCGCCGAGAAGAATTGAAGCCATGAGCAGTCCCATCACCGCGGGATATGCCTTGTTCATTGCTATTTCCTTACTAGTGGTGGAGGAACTGTTGATGGCGGATATGTTGGTGGCGTCAGGCATCGGTATGTTCTAGCGAACGGTCAGGACACCGCGCATGGAAGTGTTGGATTCGCTGTGGAACGGGTAACTCCCGGGCTTGCTCGGTGCTTTGAAGGTGGCCATTGCCCCGGCTGCCACGGCCACGCTAAAGCTGCTGCCGTCCTCGGAGGTAAGAGTGTAATTGGCAGTATCCATATTCATCACGGTCACGGTGGATCCGGCCGCAACGGGGGTTGCATCACGGTACGCGCCTGCTTCGATGTGGATCATCGAGGCCATGCCGTTGCCAGCTTCGCTCATGCCGTCCATGGGCATCTCGGTTGACATGGGCGCCATAGCCGCCGGTGAATTTTCCGGAGCCGCAGCCATGCCACACCCTGACAGGCCAAGCAGCACTATCAGTGCGGCGGCCCCTTTGAGAGCTAGTTGCGTGTTCATAAGCGTCCAATCCAATACAATGTTATTCCGCGGTGCCGGGCCCTGCCCGGCAATGCCTGGCACCTGGGAGTGGCTAGGAGTTGTGGCTGGAGACGAGGTGTCCAAAAACAACAGTGTTTTCGGTGTATTCACCGGAGGAGGTATCAAGGCCACCGCAGGTGATGAGGCGGATCTCGGCCCTGTTCGTATTGCCGTAAACGGCAAGGGTCGGGAAGGTGGCCTTCTTGACCACCTCGAGCTTGTCGACTTCAAAAACGGCCACGGTTCCATCGGCGCGTGTCACCGAGAACTGCTCACCAGGCTTCATCTCATGCAGCCGGAAGAACAGGCCCTGTGGTGATGCCAGGTTGTTGACATGGCCAAGAATGACCGCGGGGCCCAGCTCCCCAGGCGTTGGGGAGTACTTGTACCATCCGCCGGGATCGCCGGGCTGACCGCCTGGAATCTCCATGGTGCCATCAGCTGCCTGGCCTAAAGGTTCAAGCGAGGTGTTGATGCCCACTTGCGGTACTTGCAAGCTGACGGGTGCAGATTCTGCCAGAACTGGACCCTCCGAAGCGGGCTTGACAGGTTTTGCTGCCGGGGCGGAAGTGCTCGCCTCGGCCGAGGGGGCCGGCGTCGGGCTGGTTGTTGCGGGTATTTGCGGTGCAGCTGTTTGCGCGGAGGTTGCCACCGGATCCGGGGCAGTGGCCGGCAAAGACTCCGGGGCGCACGCCGTGGTTCCTAGGACAAGTGATGTGAGGAGGACGCCGGCCGCCGCGGAAGCGGTGAGGCGCCCGCGGCGACTGGAGTTCTTATTCATGGGGTATCAGTCCGCGATCTGCTTCGAAGCGGTCTTCTTTGTGCGCAGGGCCAGGAAAGCACCCGCGGCCATCACGAGAGCTCCACCACCGGCATAGAGCGCAACATCAGGAGTGGCGCTGGTGGACTGTGTTACCGGCTGGGTCAGGCCCGTATCAGGAGCACCGCCCGGCATGGCAGCCATCTGGGAGACGGCAAGGGTGCCACACAGTGCCGGGGAGGTGGCAGCCAGCGGAAGGCTGGGAACCAAATCGCTCTTTGCATCCTGGGCAGCGGCCGGAAGTGTTGCCGGATCCAAACCATGGACCACCACAACGCCGGTGCCAGCCTTCATAGCTGCAATGGTTGCGGCATTCATGGTGAAGGTGCGCTCGTAGGTGTAGGAAGCGCCCATGCCTCCCACCTTCAAGTCCAAGGCGGCCTTGTCACTGGTGTCACCACTGGTGGATAAGGTGGTGCCAATCTTTCCGTACGAGGGACCACCCTCGGTTGTGCTGATCACTCCGTCCTTGTTGGTATCGGCATCCGGGCCAGGACACGTACCCATGGCATCAATGTGGATGTGCTGGACATGCGGGTAGGGGGCGCCATCGAATGTTGCCGCGAGCCCGCTGACGTTTTCGGTGACTGTTGCCTGATCTCCGGTCAAGGTGATCATGACACTGCCAGTGGCATTGCTGCCGTTGAGAGCTCCAAGGTTTGCCTGGTAACTCGTGGTGCCGTTGTCATCAGCCATGGCTCCTGCCCCAGAGAATGACAGTGCAGCCAACGCCAAGGCGGGGACAATGAGGAAAGCAGATTTCTTATACATAAGAGATTTCTCCTTATTTTTCTGAGACTTCAGCTTTGAGGCCTCACAGTACGTTCGGAGCCAGGCCGCCAGCGGATTGGAACAATTCCCAGGTTCAGAGAAATTGTCTTCCCGCTGATCTGCCGGGCCGCCATCGCAGGCTCGTGAATTCCGCCCAAACACGGGCCCATACCCCCTACACGCCGCGAGTTGGAGCGCCACATGATGAATGGAAAATGCGACGGGGCTTAGAGCCAGACAAAGCGGATAAAAAACCAAATGGCGTAACTTAACCCCGCTGTCTTGGCCAATAACGACTAAACTCACACCCCGCCCCTATGCTGTCCCTATAGCCGTCTGGTAGGAGGAGTGCTTTGCGATGGTCGGTCCAATAATTCGGGTGGGTATTGTTGATGACAGTGAAGTGGTGCGGATTGGCTTTTCGGCGGCTGCCGCCATGGATGCCAAATTTGCGCTCCAGGGCATCAAGGTAGTTCTGGCTGCTGAAACTGTTCCGCAACTGCTGCAATCGCCAGTAAGCATGTTAGATGTTGTGGTCCTTGATTTGTCCCTTGCGGACGCGTCGGAGCCAGGAGAAAATGTGCGCCTCTTGGTGGATGCGGGCTATCCGGTTCTGGTTTTTAGCGTGGCCGAGAACACCAACGCCATCAAATCTGCTTTGGCTGCCGGGGCCGCCGGGATCGCGCGCAAGGGTGATGACGTCAAGGACGCTCTGGACATGGTTCGCAGGGTTGCAGCAGGAGAGACCATTGCGAGCCAGGAACTGGCCATCGCCATTTCCTCGGATTCACTTTTTATGGCGGCCGAGCTCAGTGATCGCGAACGGGAAACTCTTAAGTTTTATGCCACCGGGTTTACCGGGGTCCAGATTGCTCGGCGCATGAATGTCTCGGTGAATACCGTGGGCACCAACATCAAGCGTATTCGAGAAAAATATGCGGCGGCCGGCCGGTATGCGCCCACCAAATTGGAGCTCTATCACCGCGCTTTGGAAGACGGAATCATTCCCACGGGATTGAGCTAGTACACAACTAAGCGTTTATTGACCCTAAGGGGAGCTCTTGCCTGTACCGCAACCAAACAGCGTTCTGCTACCCAACACAGTGCAGATGACGGAATTAGTGTTGGCCCGCTCCATTGGGGTGTTTTCACTACTGTTAGTGGCGTTGGCGCTGCCTGATCTGCTGCAGGATACGGGCGGTCCTGCCCACGTTTGGTACACAGTTATTGTTGTCCTGATCCCGGTGCTGGTGGTTGCCGTCATGGTGCCTACCCAACGGCAAGGGTTGCGCCGAATCTTTGCAGGTACTGTGGCCTGGTTGCTCCTGGTGGGGTTCTTGTTGTGGCATCTGGGCCTGATTGGTAATTCGCTTGGCCCGGATGCACGGCCTTGGTCGTGGGGCATTGCCGGTGCCGGGGTGGGACTGGCTGCTGTGGCCAAAAACACCCGTATGGCCAGCTTGTACGGATTTTGTTTTACGCTCCTGGTGTTGCTCATTCCCGCCATGCCGGCCGGTTCTTCCCGGGCCTGGGCGGATTCGTGGCAGGATGCTTTGCTGACAGCCGCCATGACTGCAGTCATTGTCGCCCCCATTTGGGCACTGCGTCAGGCCGTTCAAGAATCAGAATCAGCGGCAGTCACGGCATTGGAGAAGTTCGCTGCTGCGGCCCGTTCCGAAGCCATCACTGTAGAACGCATACGCCTGGATGCCCTCACCCATGACATTGTGCTGAGCACGTTGATTGTGGCCTCCCAAGCCGTGACCCCAGAGGTTGTGGCGGCGTCGCGGAAGACCGCCCGGCTGGCTCTAGCCCAGATGGATGCAGTGGGGGAGGCGACCTCTGTGGCTGCCGAACTCACCATTGCGGAGTGGCTGGGCCGGATGAGGGTGGCTGTATCCCTGCACGGAGGCTCCCTTGACGTCCCGCCCCCTGGTTCGCAGGCACCGGCAAGTCTTTCCCTGGTTGCTGGCCGGGCCATAGTTGAAGCCACCACAGAGGCGGTTAAGAACAGCATTGCGCACGCTCCCGGTTCATTGACTGCTGTGACGGTATTTTTTCCAGCGTCACAGGTCATTGGAAAGCCCCAGGTAGCCGTTGAGATCGCGGATAATGGGCCAGGTTTCGATGTAGCGGATATTGCCATGGAGCGCATGGGCATCAAGGTTTCCATCGTGGAACGAATGCTGGGTGTCCAGGGCAAGGCCGCAGTGACTTCAAGTCCTAGTACAGGGACGCTGGTGCGGCTGGAATGGAGCACGGACGGAGGGCATCATGGATCAGCTCAGAACTAAGTGGCTGGTTCTGGTCTTCGCCACGTGCATGCCCATCGCTCATGTGATTATGGGGTTAGCCAACACGGCTAAGGTCAGTTCTTTATGGCAGTACCTTTTGGCCATGGTGATCTGTCTGGGTCTGGTGGTGCTTTTGTGCGTGGATATGGACAGTGGGACCATACCGTTGAAAACAGCGTGGCTTGTTGTTGCCGGGGTTGTGGTCATGGAATTGCTGGTGACAAGTGTTCTGCCGCTTGGGATTCATCCAGGCTATGCGGCATGGCAAAACGGCGCGATTCAGATGCTCCTGGTGGCCTTAGCATTCCGAGGGCGAACGTCCCTGGCATGGCTTGGCATGGGAGCCTTCGCCGCTCTTGACATGAGAGCCTCACTGGGCCATGGGTTATCTCTTGTTGACGGGTTGGCGTTAGTGTTGACCCCCATTATGTGGATGGTGATTGCCACTGCCGTCCTGATGGTCTTGGGACGCAGTAGGAACAACATTGCGGTCTACTCGGAGCAGAGTCAGAAGGCTGCCCTCAGGCTGGCATGGGAAGAGGCCCACAATATTTACCGGGCGCAACGGCTGGTGGAATTGCAGGAGGCTACGCGTCCGGCACTGGAAGCGATTGCCTGCTCGAAGCTGACGGATGAACAGCGCAGGGAATTGACGTTTCTGGAAGCCGGGTTGCGCGATCAGATGCGCGGCAGGACGCTGGTGACCGGGGGAGTCCCGGATGCTGCCCTTGCTGCCCGCAAACGCGGCGTCAAGGTTGATCTGCTTGATGACAGGAAAGCGCCTCTGCCTGGCGCCATCGCTGCTGACGTGTCCCGGAAGCTATTGGAAGTTTTGGCCCAAGCGCAGGCGGGAACGGTGCGAGTGCGCGCCTTGCCTGTAGGGGAAGTCCCCACTGTCACGTTCCTCGCTTTCGACGAATCAGCAGACCAGTTTGAAACTTATGCTGAAATCAGCGTCCCCCACTCTGAACCGGACAGGTAGAACCTTTGATAAAGACCCCGGAATTCGGTCCTGCCCGCGTGCCTTCAAGCGCCATGGGCCGTGCGCTGGTTTTGCTACTGGCCCTGGTACTCACGGGCTGCACACTGGCGCCACCGGCCGGTGAACGGCTTGCAGCGGAGGGAACCGCCACCGCGGATGGAGTGCTGCTGGAAGTGGACCGCGCTACGGTGAGCCTGCCCGGTGGAGCCGTAGCACCAGGAACCACTGTGAGTGCCGCCATCAAAGCGGCGGTGCCACCGCCTGCAACACAACCGCCTCCAACACAACCGCCTGCAAAAGCCAGCACCGCTGGCGTGGAACTGCTTCCTGCGGCCAGTGACCAGCTGACCGTCACAGTGGGTGAAGAGCTGGCAGCAGGCACGTCAATGACTATCACCATGGCCCTGTCCCGCGTTCCGGAAAGGTCGGGGCTTGATCCCTCACCAGCTTCCTTGGCATTGGCCCACCTGCGCAGCGGAGAAGAAGTGCCGGACTTACTCAGGGTGTCGCTGATAGGAGAGACAAACACTGGCCGAATCTCCGCCCAGGTTCCGGCCGGTGGAACCTTTTGGGCTGTCTACGCGGACGTTTCCTCGCTGCTGGGCGAGGTGTCACG
This sequence comes from Arthrobacter sp. UYCu511, assembly GCF_040547105.1. Classification (NCBI taxonomy): domain Bacteria; kingdom Bacillati; phylum Actinomycetota; class Actinomycetes; order Micrococcales; family Micrococcaceae; genus Arthrobacter; species Arthrobacter sp. UYCu511. The sequence goes on along the minus strand of NZ_JBEPPB010000009.1, from coordinate 154,054 downwards.
CTCTTTAGCGGCCACGGAAACCGCCAACAAACCACCATGCGCGGATAAACCTGTCTCGGTAGCTGGCATGAGGTTCACTGCAGCCTCAGCCACAACCTCAGCCACAACAGGCTCGTGGGCCTGTTTGCGGGAGAACAACGGCATGCTGGTGGTCGCGGTGGCGGCGAAATCAGCTGTGCCGCTGCGCGTTGCCTCCCATGAAAAGCTTCTGGGAGCCCCGGTCCTCGATGAAAAGCTGCTCCAACCTTATTTCCGCCAAGTTCTCCAGCCGTTGCTGGAACGGCACAAAGATCTGGCCGGCGCTCTGCCAGGGGTGGTGACGGAGTACGAAACCGCGGCAGCCGGCGTCGAACATCAGGAATGGGAACTGCGCCCCTACCCGGCCATGTTCCTCCTGCAATACGTGGCCACGGTGGTGCAGACCACCTTGGATGGCGCTATTGAGCCGGCCACCATTGATGCCAGCCGCACGGCCGCTTGCGTGGCGCCCTTACTCGAGGCAAACAAGGAGGAGCTTGCTCTTAAAGAATCTTGGGCTGCGCCCTTCGTGAAGGATTTCATGAATTGCGTGGCAACGTCCCTGGAGATTAGCCAGCGCATGGATGTTTTGCTCGGTGCAGTCAATGCCGTGCCAGATGTGGTGGCGGGAGCCGCAATCCTAGAATGGGATGAGCTCCAACCTGGCCAGGGCACCAGCGTAGCCATTGCCGGCGCCATGGAATGGAGCACATATTCGGGCACACTCAATGATGCAAGAATCAGTTTTGAGCACCCCGTCGGGTGGACCGTCATGGATGGCTCGGTCAACCCGCAATTTGGTGCCAGCAACGCCTTGGTGGTGTACGACCATCAGGGCAACCGTAAGGCCGCCATGAACGTGGAGGACGGCGTCCATGTCAGTGGCCCCGTTGACCTCCGTCCCGTGAGCCATCTAGGGGGCGGATCTGACGCCGCACCCACGCGCATCCCAGGGGCTGAGGTGCGGGCGGTGGCGATGGATCTTTCGTCTCAGCCGCAACTGCGCACCCGGGACTTGGCGGATCACAAGGTGCAATTGTCCATGTCCTTGTCCACGCGCAGCACGGATGGTGCGGCATTGAAGGAGCTGGCTGTTGGCCGGCTGGAGGGTCAAGTGGTGGTTGAAACCGGTGTGAGATCACGCGCACAAAACCAGACACAGCGGTATGTCATGTTTGCCCACAGCGACGGCTTTGAGACCATTGCGGCCGCCCAGGAGTATGCCAAGGGTGGTGAATTTAGGGCTATCCAAAAAATGTTGGCGTCCTTCAAGGGATAAACTGGACGCTGGTCGCATCCTGCCTCAGCACACCACGCACATCTTGGCGCAGGCAACATTCTAGGAGCCTTCCCCATGAGTACTGAGCCCGTACAGCAGCCGAACATTATTCGGTGGACCCACAACGGCGCCGAACAGAGCGCACTGTGGGTGAGCGCCAGTGGGGCAGCCATGCCCAAAAAAGTGCTGGCTGTGGATGATTCTCTCACCGCGGATGAGGCCTACCGGCTCGCTGCACAGGGGACAGCTTTGCTTTGGCTGGGCGATTACCACAATGCCCGCCAGCTTCTTTCGGCCATGGCCCGCCGGCTGCCTGTTTTTTCAAGGCTCGACGGCGAATCAGTGGCCCAAGCGTTCTACCGCTACCGCCAGGGACGGACACAAAGGGCCAAGATGCTTGGGCGCGTGCTGGTGCCGCTGGCTTCCGGCCCCGCCGTGGCATTGCGCCGCGCCCCGGATGTCAGCCAGGCGTGGCTCTTGGCAGCAGGTCCCGTGGAGGAGACCACTGTGGCTCCGTTGCAGGATGTGCTGGGTTCCATCGGTGCTTTGGAATGGCGGCGCAACGGATTGTTTGTGCAGGAACTCGATGCTGTGATCCGTCCTCATTACGGCACTTTTGCCCCCATCCGAAGTGAGTATTTAGCTCTTGTAAACTCTGCTGCCCTGCCCTCAAAGGAACTGGCCTTCGACATTGGCACAGGCACCGGCGTGTTGGCTGCCATCCTCGCCAAACGCGGGGTGAAAAAAGTAGTGGGTACTGACACTGAAGCTCCAGCAATCGCCTGCGCGCAAGAGAACGTGGCTGATCTTGGCTTCTCAGATTCCTTCGAGGCCGTCCAAATGAGCATGTTCCCGGAAGGGAAAGCACCCTTGGTGGTGTGCAACCCGCCTTGGCTCCCCGGCACAGCCAACTCCGTGCTGGACCACGCTGTCTACGATCCCAAGAGTCGTATGCTCAAGGCATTCTTGGCCGGCTTGGCCAAGCATCTGGAGCCCGAAGGCGAAGGGTGGCTCATCATCTCGGACCTGGCCGAACACCTGGGTCTGCGTTCCCGGGAGGAGCTGCTGGGATGGATTGATGCTGGCGGCCTGCAAGTGCTGGAGAAGCTTGACACGCCGGCACGGCACCCGCGATCCATGGATACCGCTGACCCCTTCTTTGCCGCCCGGTCACAGGAAGTCACGTCCTTGTGGAAACTAGCTGCCAAAGCCTTGGCTTCCTGAGACGTTGACCATTTGCGGGGTCCGGAAAGACTCGCTGTGTGCGGATCCGGTCCGGTGTTTGTGTGTGGGCGTGGCAAAATTGCGTCCATGAATGATGACGCTGAGATTCCCCTGCCTACCGGTAAAAGCTGGAAAGCTCGACGCAATGTATCCCTGCTTTTTTCTTGAGGCTGTTCCTCGTGAGAGCCATTCTTAGCGGAGCATTCGTGGTGAATCTAGCTAACAGCTCCAACAGCCAGTCAAAGTAGATCAGCGATGCCTTCTCATATGAGGCCAACCGCCTGTCAAGGCCCAGGAGGGTTCAGCGTCGAAGGCGTGCTCAACTGTCTGCACCGATGAGGGATTGGGCGCCAAGACCTTGGCCGCCATGACGCTGGGGCTCAGAGAGTTTCGAGGTGCCAACGTGCTTTCCTCTACGCTTGCCACTGTGGGGACCGGACCAAGCGTTGATGGCCAGTCCATTGCCATCAAGGACGGACGGCGCCATTTTGACTATCGCTGATGCCCTCGCCTCGGACGCTTTGGTCCTACACCTGGATAACTCCGGGTTGCGCTAAGGACTCAAGCCAAATTTCCGCCCTTATCCGGCCAGCACCGGAGTGCTGTTACTCTCCGGTTACTGCTGGGTGGCTGAGTCGCCAAGGCCCACACATCCGCCGGTAGCCGGAATCTTTGCTGCTGCCGCCGAGATCTGGGTCAGCACGGTGTCCGAGGGGACCTTGTTATCTCCCAGGATCACTTCTGTCGCGGGGTTTCGGCCATAGGTGGTGAACGTCCACGTGTCCTCACCCTCCTTGATGACCCAGTCCACACCATTGACGGTGACGCACCTGTCAGTGGTGGGGCCGGGTACCTGTACGCCGCACCGCAGAAGCACCGCGGCAGGTTCACCCCATGCCGCTGTCGATTGGCTGGAGGTGGTGCGGCGCTTCGCGTCGGCAAGTGAATCAGGCAGAGCCACCATCATGGGCGCACAGGCCGGATTGTTGGCATCGGGCGCTAAATCGATGGTCACCGCTGGGGTGCACGCCGTGAGTACGAGCAGGGCAGAAGCGGCAATGGTGGCGGTACGCAGGGCAGAAGACGCAAAAAAACGCATGATCCAAGCCTAACGGCTTGGCGCAGCGCCACGAACCCGGAGGCTGTGGCGCCGCGCTGCGGGCCTTATAGCTTTTCTAGAGCTTGTAGCTTCCCTAGAGGCCAGTGCGCTCGGGTCCTTCGATCCAGTTGCCGAGCAAACCGTTGTGCTGGCCAAGCGTCGGGGCGGGGGAGGGCGCAACTGAACCGGTCAGCCGCAGCGGTGAAGCCAGTGTCTTGAAACCGTCCGACTCTATGGCCACATTGCCGCGGTGTGCAGCATGTTCGCTGCTGAGGGCCTCATTGACGGTGTGCACCTTGGAGACCGGAACATGGTGGGCCGCGAGCAGTTCCAGTGCCTCGTCGTCCGTGAAGGGCTGCAGTGCTTCTTCCAGTGCCGCCCGGAATTCAACAGGGAATTCGTTGCGGCGGGTTTGTTCGTTGAAACGTTCATCCTCGAGCCACTCGGAACGATTCAGCGCCTCTGTCAGCCGGGGGAACAGACGATCTCCCGCGATGGCGATGGCGATGGAGCCGCGGCCGGTTTGGTAGGTGCTAAACGGGGTGGACATGGCGTGGTCGTTGCCGCAGGCCACCGGTTCTTCGCCGTGTAAGGCCCGCATGCCCACCGATTCCAGGACGGAAACCAGGCTGTCCAGCATGGCCACGTCGATGTGCTGGCCCCGGCCGGTGTTGTGCCGTTCATTGATGGCAGCAAGGGCCGCAATAGCCCCGTAGAGGCCCGGAACTATGTCACCAATGCTGATACCAACTCGGGTTGGATCCCCGCCGCGCAGGCCGGTGATGGACATGAGCCCGCTCATGGCTTGGGCGATCAGGTCATAGGCCGGCGCATTTTTGAGTGGCCCATCTTGCCCAAAACCGGAGATGCTGACAATAACGAGTCTGGGGTTTTCCACCATCAGACTTGCCGCGGAGAGCCCCAACCTGTCCATGACGCCGGGCCGGAAGTTTTCAATGACGATGTCGGAGCGCCTCACCAAGGCGAGCAGGCGCTCACGTTCCTGTGCAACCTTCAGGTCCATGGTGATGCCGTACTTGCTGCGGTTGAACAGGCGGTAGTAAGCCGATTCGCCGTTGTACCAGGGACCAAAATGGCGGGAGTCGTCGCCGTCCGGGCTCTCCACCTTGATGACTTCAGCGCCCAGATCGGCCAAGATCACGGCGCAGAACGGTCCCGCCAGGACCCGGGAAAGATCCAGCACTCGCAGGCCTTGAAGGGATCCGGGACGGTTCAGTGCGGCGGGGAGAGGCTCGGGGCTGGCGGAAGTGATCATCGCAGATATGGTCCTTAGAAGATTGCTGGGCCCGGGTCTAGGGCGCAAGTTACTTCCATCACAGCATTGAAAGGGGACGCAAAACAATTAACTGGCCCGCTGTACGTCTGTAATCACAGACTTACGCGGAATACAATGGTCGTATGAGTTCTGTGAATTTACCCCAAGTGCCCGCAGCCAGGAACGTGTTGGCTATGTTGCGCTATATCGCATCGCAAGCCGGACCCGTGGGGGCCGCGTCAATTGCCCGGGACGTGGAGCTGCCCCGCTCAACCACCTACCATCTGCTGTCAGCGCTGATAGATGACGGCTTTGTGGTGCACCTGCCCGAAGAGCGCAAGTATGCGCTGGGTGTGACCGCGCATGAATTGGGTACGGGCTACTCCCGCCAAGTTCCGTTGCAGCGCCTGGCCCGCTTCCCCATGGCCCAACTGGTTGAGCGCAGTAGACGCACGGCGCACCTTGCAGTGATGCATGGGCGTGAAGTTATCTACGTCATTGAGGAGCGGGCAAAGCGGCAAGCCACGCTGGTGACCAATCCGGGTGTCAGGCTTCCCGCCCACCTGACCGCAAGTGGGCGCGCCATGTTGGCCACCATGCCAGCGGAGCAGTTGGACGCCCTCTATCCGGGGCCTGAAGCCTTCCCCCAACGCTATGAAAACGGTGTGCATTCGGTTCAGGCGCTCAAGGAGCTATTGGCCTTGGTTCGGGAAAGAGGATTTTCCTGGGAAGAAGACGAGGTAACGAACGGTTTCTCCAGCTTGGCTGTTCCTGTTCTTGACCGCAGCGGCCATGCCCTAGCCAGCGTGACTTTGACCGTGTCCAACCGTCCCGCGTTGAGCCCGGCAGCGGCGGCCAAAAATGCCCTTGAGGGAGTGATTCAGGAGCGCGCGGTCCAGCTAGAAGATCTAAAAACGCAGTGGCTGCCCGAGGTGAACCGGTGTGCAAGGGAAATCTCCCGGCGGCTACGCCCCAATATTTAATGCGCTCGGCGCGCAGCTGGCGGACCACGCAACTATAAATTCTCCTTCGAAGCCATTGTTTTCGACAGTCTTGCGGGTATATCGTTAACTATCGTTCGTGTATCGTTCAAAAATTATTTGAGGAGAGCAAAATGCATAACTCATTCCCAGTCGGTGGGTTCGGCGGCGCCAATATTGATGGTGTCTGGCAAGCAGTTGAAGAATTGCGTTCACGGTTTGAAAAGCGCCCCGGAACCCGGGCTGGCCGCGGCGAGGTACGGGCGGCCGTACTGGCACTGCTCGCCGAGGAACCCATGCACGGCTACCAGATCATCCGGGAAATTGAGGAACGCAGCGGTGGTAACTGGAAGCCCAGCGCTGGCTCCGTTTACCCCACCTTGCAGCTCTTGGCTGATGAGGGCACCATCGCGGCCGAGGAATCCAATGGGCGCAAGATCTACTCGCTCACTGAGGCTGGGCGGGAAGAGGTCCAAGGCAGTGATGCAGCAGCGCCGTGGGACTCAACGGCCCCTGGATCTGGCGGATTTGCTGCGCTACCCAAGGCTGGTATGGAGCTTGCCCAGGCTGCCGCTCAGGTAGGGCGGACAGGGAACAAAAAGCAAGTTCAAGAGGCTGTCGAAGTCCTCGATGAGGCGCGGCGGCGGCTCTACACTATCCTCGCCCAAGGCTGAGAAGGGTGGCGTCGGAGCATCGAGACCCGGCAGAAACGGTAGTGAGTGCGGGGGCTGCCCGCGCTCGCTACCGGCGCATCCTGCGCTTTGCCGCCTGGCACCTGTTGGTGACGTGGTGGTTTGAACTGTTCCTGCCCCGCATTGGGCTGGGCAGCATCTCTGCGCGCACGCGCCCGGCGCGCATGAAGCGCTTTGCCCAGCGCTTCCGCACGCTCGCGCTGAACCTGGGTGGCTTGATGATCAAGGTAGGTCAGTTTATGTCCTCCAGACTAGATGTGCTGCCTCCTGAGCTCACTGCCGAGCTAGAAGGGCTCCAAGACGAAGTTCCGGCTGTTGCGTTTGCGCAGATCCGCAGGCTGGCCGAGGCTGAGCTGGGTGCGCCGCTGGAGGACATCTTTGTCTACGTTGACGAGGTACCGGTAGCCGCGGCATCCCTGGGACAGGCGCACCGTGCCCAGCTCCGTTCCGACGATGCCCAGCGCACCGGCCTCCAGAACGTGGTGCTGAAAGTTCAGCGCCCCGGCATTGGTGAGATTGTTGCTGTGGACCTTGCGGCACTGCGCCGGGTAGGGCGCTGGCTCAGTAGGATCCGGATTGTCTCCAGCCGCGTTGACATGCCAGCACTGATGGAGGAATTTGCGCAGGCCAGCCTTGAGGAGATCGATTATCTGCACGAGGCGGCTAGTGCAGAACGCTTCGCTGCCGACTTTGCCCAGGATCCTCGCGTGGGAGTACCCGCGGTGGTGTGGGAACGCTGTACACGCCGAGTGCTCACACTCGAGGACGTAACGGCGATCAAAATAACGGATGCGTTGGCTCTGCGTGCGGCGGGTATAGATCCGGCGCAGGTGGCCTCGGTATTTGCCAGTGTCATGTTCGAGCAGTTGTTCACGAGCGGGTTCTTCCATGCTGACCCGCACCCCGGCAATATCTTTATCACCCCCGCCGTTGATTCCGGAGCGGGCGCAGGCACGGTCTCTGAAACGGAGCCACGCTGGGAATTGACGTTCATTGATTTTGGCATGATGGGGGAGGTCACGCCTAAGACCCGCAGCGGTCTGCGCAAGTTGTTGATTGCGGCCGCTGCTCGTGACGGCAAGGGCCTCGTTGCGGCTATCAATGACGTGGGTGTGCTGGTGCCTTCGGCGGACACTGGTGAGCTGGAACGGGCGCTGACGCAGCTGTTCGCACGGTTTGGCGGGATGGGATTTGCCGAACTTCGGGAAGTTGACCCCCGGGATTTTGTTGATTTCGCAGAGGAGTTCGGTGATGTGGTGCGCTCACTGCCATTCCAGCTGCCGGAGAATTTCCTGCTCATCATCCGGGCCATGTCACTGACCTCAGGGGTGTGTAGCTCCTTGGATGCTAAGTACAATCTGTGGGATTCCGTGGAACCCTTTGCCGCTCAACTGTTGCGGGAGGAGGGCGGGAATTTCATCAAGGACGCCGCGACTCAAGCCGTTGAGGCGGTGAGCCTGACGCTGCGCTTGCCCCGGCGCGTGGACGGGTTTCTCTCACGAATTGAAGAAGGCTCGCTGCCGGTGACGAACCCCCGGTTGGAACGCCAGAATGCCAGATTGCTTGGTTTAACGCGCCGGCTGGGTTCGTTAGTGGTTTTTGGGGCACTGCTCATAGCCGGTGCGCTGGTGCGGTCTGAGGACATAGTGCTGGGCAGTGTACTGATGGGAGCGTCAGTGCTGGCATTGCTGCACGGCATGTGGGTGGGCCGCCGGCGATAAATGCCTACGCTCAACGAGCGGCTGGGTTTCTACCGCCAGAGCGTACTGCCAGTGACTAAACTCAACTAGCTTCGCTGCCACCTGTCAACGCCGCTCAGTACCGCGGCTTCGGCTTGGCGGGAGCCAACGCTGACGCGCACACCCTCGCCAGGAAAACAGCGCACACTGACGCTTTCGGCCAGGCACGCCCCTTCTAGTGCGGCCGATGCATCGCCCACTGGCAGCCAAAGGAAGTTCCCGCCACTGGCAGGAACATCGATGCCGCGAGCGGCCAGCTGCGCCTGAAGGTTGCTGCGGCCCGCACGAACCGTTGCGATATTTGCCGCTAGGGCTTCCGTATCAGCCAGTGCGGCAACGGAGGCTGACTCGGCGACGGCATTCAAGCCAAAGGGCGGTGAAACGGCACGGACGTGACGGGAAATGTCCGGATGAGCAACCAGGAAGCCGGCACGCAGTCCGGCCAGACCGTACGCCTTCGAAAAGGTGCGCAACAGGACAAGATTTGGGTACTTGACTCTCAAAGTGAGGCTGTGCTGGAAGGAGGTTTCGGCGTCGTCCGTGAATTCCAGATAGGCCTGGTCCAGGACGACCAGCACACGGGCGGGGATGCTCGCCAAGAACTCTTCCAGTTCCTGGCTGCCCAGCACTGTTCCGGTGGGATTGTTGGGGCTGCACAAGATTATGGCGGCGGTGGAATCGGTGACTGCATGGGCCATGGCAGGTAGATCGTGCCGATGGTTGGCGGTCAGCGGGACCTGAACATCTAGGGCTCCGGTGAGGCGAACCAAAATGGGGTATGCCTCGTAGCTCCGCCAGGCAAAAACAACGTCTTTGCCCGGCCCGGCAAAAGCGGTCAGCAATTGCTGAAGCACGGCGAGCGAACCGCCGCCGGTCACCAAGAGGTCTTGGGCAATGCCGAGTTGCTGGCTCAGTGCCTTGATCAGGGGATCACCGTCAATGGTGGGGTACTGCTGGCAGTGCTGGGCCGCGGAACCAATCGCGGCCAGCACCGCCGGGGAGGGAGTCAAGAACGATTCATTAGAGGAGGCGCGCCACAAGGGAGCGAGCGCGCCGCCAGCCTTGGAATAGACCGGCAGCGAGGCCACTACATCCCGTGGAACAGGCATAGATGGAAGGGATGTTGCATGTGACACTGAACGCTCCTTGCGGTGTGGCCCGGGTGGTGCCAGATGGCGCTGGTGGTGCCAGATGGCGCTGGTTTAGACGCTGGCTGTGACGTCGGAGTCGTCGGCGGGGTAGATCATCTCTGCCGGCGGGTGGTTGAAGCGCTTGGCCACTGGGTAGTAGACCGCTGCCGTGACAATCAAGCCCACAATCCAGGAAATGTCCGCGCCGCCCAGTAGCGGCGTGATGGGACCGGTATACAGGGTCTGGGCCAGGAACGGGATCTGCACCAGGACGCCCAGCAGGTAGGTCAGCAGTGCGGGGACGTTCCACGCGCCGTAGCGGCCCTTGGGGTCGTAGAGGGCAGGGACATCAACCTTTTCCTTCGAGGAGAAGTAGAAGTCAACGAGGTTGATGGAACTCCAGGGGATGAACACCATCAGCAACAGCAGCACGAAGTTTTTGAAGTTAGAGATGAAGTCATCCGATGCCACCAGGGCAATGATCACGGAGACGGAGATGAAGCCGATGACGTAGGCAAAGCGGACCCAAGGAGCGAAGCGCAGTTGACGGGTGAAGGCGCTGACCGAAGTCAGGATGGTCATATAGCCGCCGTAAGCGTTGAGCGTGTTGACCGTTAGCTTGCCCACCACAATCACGATGTACATCAGGACAGCGATGGCTCCGCCACCTGCAAGGTCACCAACGAAGGCCACTTGGTTATCAAGGAAGCCCTTGCCTGCAGGCATGGCGATTGCTGCGAACATGGCCCCAAGAGTCATGGACCACTGGGCGCCCAAGACGGCACCGGACATGCAGGCAAAGAACGTCTTGCCGGCGGGGGTGTTAGCGGGCAAGTAGCGGGAGTAGTCCGCAACGTAGGGCCCGTAGGTCAGCTGCCAGCCGGCACTGAGGGAAATTGAGAGCAGGAACGTGGTGACGGTGAAGCCACTCACGCCCATGACGGAGCCGACGTCGTGCTTCAAGAAAAGCTGGATGGCCAGGTAGCTAAAGCCAATGATGCCCACGATCGTGGAGATGCGGCCCAGCATGTGGATGTACTTGTAGCCCAGCGTGGCTACCAGAACCGTCAAGGCACCAAAGATGATGACGCCCACTGCGGGGTTGCCGGTGGGAATGATCTGATTCACTGCCTGGCCGGCCAGGACCGCGCCGGTGGCTGCGAAGCCTAGGTACATGACGATGACCAGGATCAGCGGAATGACGGCGCCGAAGACACCGAACTGGGCGCGGCTGGAAATCATCTGTGGCATGCCCAACTTGGGGCCCTGAGCGGCGTGCAATGCCATGACGGTGCCACCGAGCACGTTTCCGATCAGCAAGCCGATGATGCCCCAAAATGCGGTAGACCCGAAGATGACGGCGAGGGCGCCGGTGACGATCGCCGTGATCTGCATGTTCGCCCCAAACCAGAGGGTGAACTGGCCAAAGGGTTTGCCGTGGCGCTCCCGGGCTGGTACGAAGTCAATGGATCGGCGTTCGATGGCCGGCCCACTCTTTCGTACGGTTTGAATCCTTGACATGTCATTCCTCCGTTGGAATAGGTTTGGGTCCCCCGAATTTTCTTTAATCCATCTGAGCACGAAAGACCACGGGTCAGTGACGTGCTTCACTGAAGCCGTCTGTGTTCCGAGACTAAGGACCTATTTCTGTGATCTGGGGCATTTTTGGGGTACTTCTCGGGCTATGTTCAAGTTACGCCGCGATGTGCCGGCGGCGCGGAGGTGCGCTCTATCAGCCCCGCAAGGCTGACCGGCCAATAACCAACCATTGAAGGAGAATTCCCTTGACTGCAACATCCAATGCTGCTTCAACAGCTGCTGCAACTTCCGCGTCTCCTGCGTCTACCGCTGCCGCAGACGCCGGAGTGGAGGCTGCCATCCTTCCCTATCCTGACGGCGACTTCTTCGGCTTCGAAAGCCTGCTGCCTGCCGATGAACTGGCCCGCCTAAATGAAATCCGGGACTGGATGGAAGCCAACGTTCGCCCCATCGCCCGTGACCAGTGGAGCCGCAGCGAATTCCCCGTTCACTTGATCCCCAAGGTCGCCGAGCTGGACATGATCAGCCCCGTGCGCCGCCAAGGTTATTCACACCTTCTGGCCGGCATGATTACGGCCGCGATTCACCGCGTGGATGCTTCCTTCGGTACCTTCTTCAGCGGACATGACGGACTCTTCACCGGTTCCATTGAACTGCTCGCCTCCGAGGAGCAGAAGGCCGCTTGGCTGCCAGATATTTATGCACTGAGGAAGACCGGAGTCTTTGCCATCACCGAGCCCAACGCCGGCTCCGACGTTGCCGGGGGCACCACCACAACTGCCGTGCGGGAGGGGGACTCCTGGGTACTGAATGGTGAAAAGCGCTGGATTGGCAACTCCACCTTCTCCGACTACGTCATTATTTGGGCCAAGGACGTTGCTGACGAGCAGGTCAAGGGCTTCCTTGTTGAGACCTCTCGGGAAGGTTTCAGCGCAACCCTGATAGAGAATCGCATTGCCCTGCGTGCGGTCCAGAATGCCGATATTGTCCTGAAGGACGTGGTGGTGCCTGACTTTAATAAGCTGGCCGGCGCCAACAGCTTCCGTGACACGAACAAGGTACTCAAGACCACGCGGGCAACCGTGGGTTGGCAGGCCGTGGGCATCCAGATGGCAGCGTTTGATGTGGCGCGCCGGTACGCGGTGGAGCGCACGCAGTTTGGCAAGCCGATTGCCAGCTTCCAGCTCATCCAGGAGCAACTAGTTACCATGCTCTCCAATGCGCAGGCTTCCATGGGCATGATGGTCCGGTTGGCGCAAATGGAGGATGAGGGCACCACCCGCAACGAGCATTCAGCCATGGCGAAGGCGTTCGTGACCAAGTGCATGCGCGAAACCGTGGCCTTGGGCCGCGGAGTTCTGGGCGGCAACGGTGTGTCCGTGGACTATGAGATGGCCAAGATCTTCTGCGACGCCGAGGCCATCTACACGTATGAGGGCACCTACGAGATCAACACCTTGGTTGCCGGCCGCGCGATCACCGGCATTGCTGCGTTCGTCTAGTGAGTGCGTCTGCGCCGCAAGGGCCAGAGGTACGTTAAACCGATGCGTGTAGCTCGCGTAAAAATACGCGCAGCTCTCCGGTGGCGCTACGTCAGAGGCTGCCCGTGTAACTAGCGGAAGCCTCTTTGCAGTTATGCCACTTCCAAGGGGTAGTTGTGGCCATCAGGCACACGTTCTGGTGGTCCCAGCTACCCCTTTGCTCTCCCCTCGCAGCGGCGAGGCGGACGCGGCGGGTGAGCTGCCGGCGTCGTGCTTCCCAGAAGTCTCGTTGTCTTGGATCACAGACGCCTAGCGCGACTGGGACCTATGAATGTGGGGCGAGCAGAGGTTGTATAGAAACATAGAAACTTTCGCCGGAGCTTCCCGGCCACCAATGTACTAATAGCTAAGGAATCTCTCATGGCAACGATGCATGACCCCTCCCGCACCATCCGCGCTGACCGCGGCACCGAGCTGAGCGCCAAATCATGGCAGACCGAGGCGCCCCTTCGCATGCTCATGAACAACCTGGATCCGGAGGTTGCTGAGCGGCCTGAGGACCTGGTTGTGTACGGCGGCACAGGCCGAGCGGCCCGTTCTTGGGAAGCCTATGACGCGATTGTTGCCACGCTGAAGACCCTCGACGACGACGAGACCCTTCTGGTGCAGTCGGGCAAACCAGTTGGGGTGTTCCGCACCAACGTCTGGGCGCCGCGCGTATTGCTGGCCAACTCGAACCTGGTGGGGGACTGGGCCACATGGCCCGAATTCCGCAAGCTCGAGGCCGAAGGCCTGATGATGTACGGCCAGATGACCGCCGGCTCATGGATCTACATTGGTACCCAGGGGATTCTGCAGGGCACCTTTGAAACCTTCGCCGCCATTGGCGAGAAGCGCTTCGGCGGCACCCTCGCCGGCACGCTGACCCTGACCGGCGGCTGCGGAGGAATGGGCGGCGCCCAGCCACTTGCAGTCACCTTGAACGGTGGCGCCTGCCTGATCGTTGACGTTTCTGAAGAGCGACTACGCCGCCGTGCCGGCAAGCGCTACTTGGATGAGGTTGAGACAGATCTCGACGTGGCCCTCGAGAAGGTTCTGGCCGCCAAAGCCGAGAAGCGCGCCCTGAGCGTGGGCATTGTTGGCAACGCGGCAGAAATCTTCCCGGAAATTCTGCGCCGCCACCAGGCTGGCGAATTCACGGTTGACATTGTCACGGACCAGACCAGCGCCCACGATCCGCTCTCCTACCTGCCCACCGAATACACGGTGGAAGAATGGCACACCGAGGCAGCCAATGACGAAGAGGGCTTCACCAAGAAGTCCCAGAACGCCATGGCCCGCCACGTCCAGGCCATGGTGGAATTCCAGGATGCCGGAGCTGAAGTGTTTGATTACGGCAACTCCATCCGTGACGAGGCTCGCAAGGGTGGCTACAACCGGGCGTTCGAGTTCCCCGGCTTTGTCCCGGCCTACATCCGCCCGCTGTTCTGCGAAGGTATGGGCCCGTTCCGCTGGGTGGCGCTCTCCGGAGATCCCGAAGATATTCGTGTGACCGATGAGGCGCTGAAGGAACTGTTCCCGGAGAATGCGCACCTGCACCGCTGGCTCAACGCCGCTGCGGAACACGTTGAATTTGAGGGCCTGCCGGCACGTATTTGCTGGCTGGGCTATGGCGAACGTGCCAAGGCTGGTGTGCTGTTCAACGAACTCGTTGCCTCGGGTAAGGTGTCCGCACCGATTGTTATTGGCCGCGACCACTTGGATTCCGGTTCCGTTGCTTCTCCGTACCGCGAGACTGAGTCCATGAAGGACGGGTCCGACGCTATTGCCGACTGGCCGTTGTTGAACGCCATGCTCAACACCGCCTCCGGTGCCACTTGGGTTTCCATCCATCACGGCGGTGGCGTAGGCATTGGCCGTTCCATCCACGCCGGCCAGGTCTCCGTGGCTGACGGGACCGCGCTTGCGGGGGAAAAGCTTGCCCGGCTGCTGACCAATGATCCCGGTATGGGCGTTATCCGCCACGCCGACGCCGGCTACGAGCGTGCCGTAGAGGTGGCCGCTGAGCGTGGGGTGCGTATCCCAATGCAGGAGCAGTAAGACAAAAGGGTGGTGGCCGGCCGGGGCTGCTGGATCAGGATGAGTAAGTATCCAGATTCAGCGGCACCGGTGGGCCATTTTGCGTTGGAGACTTAGACGTTCCATATGGCGGCGTCAAGATCGCCCGGCCGCCAGCCCCGGGTGCGCGCAGCCTCATGGATAGCGTTTGAAATATGTGAGTAAGACAAATCAAGAATTCCAGCATCAATCACCCAACGCTTGATGCGGATGTCGACGGAAAACACCAGTAGACAGCCCTGTCAAGATGTCGAAATAATCCAGCGTTTACGGCCCTACGTGCTTGACCTTCCGCAATACCCTCCGCAAGGAGTCGCCGCTGCAGGACTGCATCGACAATTATGGCCCCGATGTGTTGCCAGCCACGGGAGAGCTGCACTGCCCCACTGATGCCCACTTCATCGAGGTGGCGAAGAAGATTTGTATCAGTCGTTACAGTCATGTGGGCAGGATCTCACAATGTGTCCGTACATTCGTGGGGCGCGCTGTCTAGGCTTCATTTACCCCATGGGTACGTCCGCCCCCGTGAAAATTGCAGCTTCAGGTATCCAGGGAGAATTTTCTCAGCCCACATCCCAGATGGGGGGCGGGTTCGTGGTGGTTCGCGCTGCGCATGGCGGGGAAGGCTTTAGTGGCCGGCCGGGGCTGCTGGGTACCGACGGCCGTAACATGAGGCATGAGCCTTTTGGAACTGACTGGTGATGGCATGGGTTGGCCGGGGTGGTGGGAATGGCTGGCGGCAGTGGCGCCCGTGATCGCCTCGATTATGGTCGCCGTGGGGATTGTGCCAGCGGGGATAACCATCCGCAGCGGCTACACGACGGCCCGGCTTTCGCGCTGGTGGGGGCAGGCCCAGTGGGCACTGGATGCCTCCTTCAGCCCGATTCCGGAAAAACAAAAGGCCGGTCTGCGCCTGCTAAGAGTCTTGGCTGCCCAGAAATGGCTCGGGGCCGGGGAGCTGAGGGTCCTTGAAGCTGCCGTGGAGCGGCCCCTGGCCGACGCTGCACGGGCTACAGCTGCACGGGCTATAGCTGCACCGACCGCGGCAGCCCCGTCCATCGTGGAACCACCTCACGAGGTTGCCGTGGAAGCCGCCTGGCTGAAAGTTAGCCTGGACCTTCGGCTAAACCAGGTGACGCCGGCATGGATCAAGGAAATGGCCGGCGAGGAACCGTGACGGGAAGGGTGCGGATCAGCGCTTCCATCTGTACGGAGTGGTGGTGGAGACTTTGAGTAGCCCGGAGCGTTCCAGGATGGGGCGCGAATCCTCCGTGGAATCGCTATGCGCCAGCAACTTCCCTGCGGCCAAGGCCGAGTGGGCGCGGGCTGCGGTCAGGGCCCGGTAAATCCCGCGGCCTCTGAATTCTTTGAGCGTTGCCCCGCCCCAGATCCCGGCAAAATCTGAGTTGGGCACAGGTTCCAGCCGGCCAGCGCTGACCATTTGGCCTTGGCTTTCTGCCACCCACAGCTCCATGCCGTCATTGCGGGCCAGCCGGGCCATCAGGGAGTCGGCCTGACGCGGGCTGGCAGGGTCCCCAAAGGCTTCATCGGCCATAGCGGACATGGCACGCACGTCGTCGTCAGAGAACACTTTCCGCAGGCTCACGCCGTCGGGCAGGGGCACAGCACGGGCCAACCCCTCCAGCGGGCCAACCATGATGGATTCAGCCTCATCAGGGGTGAAGCCATTGGCTAGCAGCGCTTCCTGCAAGCCGGGGGCGTGGTCATGGCCGCGAGTTTTCCACTCAACCTCAGTGATGCGCGGGTCCGCTTGGAAGTGGGATATCGCGGTGGCGACGAGGACTGCGATTTCTCCTGCGTCCGCCCCACCCAAGTCCTGATAAGTGATGAAGCCACGGCCGCCGTCGAACGTGACAAGCCGCAGCGGGCCCTCAAGGGTGACGTCGATGGCGCTGGGGGTTTCCGCATCGGTGCGCAGCTGCTGATCATAGGCCCGAAGGTACTGCTCTGTGATTGTCATTGGCTTCAGCTTCTCACGGAAGCGGCGTGGGGGAGGGTGTCCTGAGCATGTGAGTGAGACGATCGCAAAGTGGTGAGCGTGTGGCCGAGCCCGGGGATTAGCAGCGGTGAAGCAGTCAAGAAGTACAAGATTGTTCAACAACCTGTTGCTCAGATTGTTCAACAACCTGTAGTGTACTTCTCATCGCCCCTTCATGTGACGGCAGTCACCCGCAACTTAACGGATGGAATCATGGCTACTACCACTGCAAAACCGAAGCTCAGCGCTTCCGCACGGCGCACGGCAATGCTCGGTGCCATGTTCCTCATGGCCACCAGCGCAATTGGTCCTGGATTCATTACTCAGACCACTGAATTCACGGTCCAGATCGGCGCCTCCTTCGCCTTCGCCATTGTGGTGTCCATCCTGGTGGACATCGCCGTTCAGCTAAACGTCTGGCGCATCATTGGCGTCTCTGGACTGCGCGCCCAAGAAATAGGCAATAAGGTCCTGCCGGGTGCCGGCTGGGTGCTTGCAGGCCTGGTCTTCATCGGTGGGATGGTTTTCAATATCGGTAATATCGCCGGAACCGGCCTGGGCATGAACGCCATGTTGGGGCTGGATCCCAAGATTGGTGGGATCATTTCCGCAGCCGTGGCAATCCTCATTTTCCTCTCCAAGCGTGCGGGCATGGCCTTGGACAAGATCGTGGTGATGCTCGGTGCCATCATGATTCTGCTGATGCTTTATGTGGCCATAGTTGCTGCGCCTCCCGTAGGTGAAGCGCTGAAGAACGCTGTGGCTCCGGAGAATATTAACTTCCTCATCATCACCACGTTGATCGGTGGCACCGTGGGTGGTTACATCACCTACGCCGGTGCGCACCGCATGGTGGACTCCGGCGCCGCCGGTGTGGAGAACGTCAAGGACATCACCCGGACCTCAATCTTGAGCATCATTGTCACGGGCATCATGCGCGTGCTGCTTTTCATGGCCATCCTTGGCGTAGTTGCCGGTGGCGCGGTGCTGACCAGCGACAACAAGGCGGCAGAGGCCTTTGGCCACGCGGCCGGCGACATTGGTATCCGCTCCTTCGGTGTGATCCTCTGGGCCGCGGCCCTGACCTCGGTGATTGGTGCCGCCTACACCTCAGTTTCGTTCATCACCAAGTCCAGCACACCCGAGCGCACCCGGAACCTCATCACTGTCGCCTTCATTGCCGTCTGCGCGGTCATCTACCTCTTCTTGGGACAGGCCCCGCAGACGCTGCTGATCTTCGCCGGCGCCTTCAACGGTCTGATTCTGCCCTTCGGCTTCGCGATCCTACTCTGGGCCGGTTGGCGCCGTAGGGACCTCCTGCAGGGTTACGCGTATCCGAAGTGGTTGCTGATCATTGGTGTGGCTACCTGGTTACTCACCTTGTTCTTGGGTTGGAACTCGCTGGCCGGTCTGGCCAAGCTCTGGGTCTAAGCGTTAGGGTCCCATCCGGGCAGCCCTCTTTGGGAAATTTTGAAAGGAACCGTCACGCCATGACCGCAATTGACCGCAACGCTTCGCTACCGGCAAATCGTGCCGAGCTGTCCCCGGCGCAGGCACGGGAACTCTTCCGCAACGGCCTGGTTGGACCCACCGCAGGGTTCTCGCGGGGCTACGCGCAGGCAAATCTGATCATTGTGCCCAAGGACCAGGCCTTTGACGTGCTGCTCTTTGCCCAACGCAACCCCAAATCTTGCCCTATCTTGGGCGTGCTGGACGCGGGGGAGACCAGCGGGGAACTGCTGGCAGGTGGAGACATCCGCACGGATGTTTCGCAATACTGCGTTTATGAGAACGGCATCAAGATTGCCGAACCCACGGATCTGAACGAGTATTGGCGCGATGATTTGGTGACGTTCATAGTGGGCTGCTCGTTCACGTTTGAGACAGCCTTGATGGAGGGTGGAATCTCCATCGCCCACATCGAGGCGGGCGTGAACGTGCCCATGTTCAAGTCCAACATCCGCAGCGCCTGCGCTGGATCCATGTCCGGGCCCATGGTGGTCTCCATGCGCCCCATCCCCGCCTCCCAAGTGTCCGACGCCGTACGCATCACCTCGCGCTACCCGGCCGTGCACGGGGCGCCGGTGCACATTGGCAATCCCGAAGAGTTGGGCATTATGGATCTTTCCAAGCCCGATTTTGGTGATGCTGTACACATCCCGGCCGGGCATATCCCGGTGTTCTGGGCCTGCGGAGTCACGCCTCAGGCCGCGGTCATGGAATCACGTCCCGCGCTGGCCATCGGGCACGCCCCAGGGCACATGCTCATCACCGATGCCAGGGACAGCCGCTACCTGGTGCCCTAGCCGTTCCTAGGCACCGAACGAAGCCCTACAAAGCCAGAAATCACGCAATCACAGATTGTTGAACAATCTGGCTTCATGGTGCATCCTTAGAACCAACCAATTCACGAGACCGGGGTCACAAATGCCATACATCGACTTGAACGCTGACGTCGGAGAATCCTTCGGCAATTGGACCATGGGGGATGACGCGGCAATATTCGTCCCAGTTTCCTCAGCAAATGTTGCTTGCGGATTCCATGCGGGAGATCCCAGCGTCATTGCTCAGACCTGCCGCGACGCGGTTGCCGCGGGTGTCACCATTGGCGCGCACGTGGGATACCGGGACCTGGCCGGCTTCGGCCGCCGCTTCCTTGACTGTTCCCCCACCGAGCTCGCCGACGACGTGCTCTATCAGCTCGGTGCCCTCGAGGCGCTGGCGCGGGCCGCCGGATCGGGCATTAAATATGTCAAACCGCACGGTGCCCTCTACAACACCATCGTCCATCACGAAGCCCATGCCCAGGCCGTGGTTGATGCTATCCGCGCCTTCGGTTCAGACCTGCCTGTGCTCTTGCTGCCCGGTTCGGTTGCTCTCACCAAGGCTGCGGCGGCTGGACTGCGGCCTGTCGCCGAGGCATTCGCCGACAGGAACTACAACCCCGACGGCACCCTGGTCTCACGCCGGGAAGCAAATGCGGTTCTGCACGACGCCGGACAGGTCACCGAAAACATGGTCCGTCTGGTCACCGAGGCGAAAATCGTGGCCATCGATGGTTCGGTGATTCCGATGAACGTTGAGAGCATCTGCATGCATGGGGACACCGCAGGGGCCGTGGACATGGCCACGGCGGTGCGCGCAGGCCTAGAAAACGCGGGCGTCAGCATCAAGAGCTTCGTATGAGCATCCTGGCCACGCGCTTCGCAGGTTCCAAGGCGGTGCTCGTTGAGCTTTCGGACCTCGATTCGGTACTGGCCCTGGCCGCATTGCTGAGCGCTAACCCGCTGCCGGGTCAGATCGACGTCTTAGCCGCGGCAAGCACTCTTTTTATCAAGGCAGATTCCACGGCGAGCGCAGAGAAAATCGCTACCGCGGTGTTGGCCATGGAACTTTGCGCCGCGGGATCCAACACCGGTTCGCTCGTTGAAATACCCGTGCACTACGACGGCGAAGATCTTGCCGAGGTCGCCGGGCTGACCGGACTGAGCATCGAAGCCGTCATCAACGCGCATACGCAGCAGATATGGCGGGCGGCCTTCGGCGGGTTCGCGCCGGGCTTCGCCTATCTCATGGGTGAAAATCAGCTGCTCAACGTGCCACGCCGTTCCACTCCGCGCAAGGTGGTCCCCTCCGGGGCCGTGGCACTGGCCGGAAATTCCTCGGCCGTTTACCCACGCCAATCACCCGGCGGCTGGCAACTGATCGGTCACACCGACGCAGTGCTATGGGATCTTGACCGTGAAAAACCAGCATTGATCCGCCCTCAGGACCGGGTGCGCTTCGTCCCGAGCCGCGAGGCTCTGCAGGTGTCCCCGGTGCCAGCTAAAACCAACGTACCGGTGGTGCCGGATGGAACCACCTTGCTTGAAATCTTGGACCCGGGTCCGCAATCCCTTATCCAGGATCTGGGCCGTCCCGGGCTGGGGGATCTGGGTGTCTCCGCTGCGGGATCAGCCGATACTCGCTCAGCAGCCCAGGCCAACCGACTGGTGGGCAACGCGCCCCAGTGCGCCGTCATCGAAAATCTCATGGGTTCGCTGAGCCTGCGTGCTCAGAGCGATGTGGTCCTGGCTGTTTCTGGTGCTAGCGCAACCATCACGGTGGAACCGGTGGATGGAGATGACTTCCACGGTGCACGCGAACTTTCCATGGACACTCCTTTTGCTTTGCTCGATGGTGAAACCCTCAGGCTCACTCCCGCAGGCAACGGCTTACGCAGCTATCTTGCCGTTCGCGGTGGCATCGATGTGCCTCGGGTGCTTGGCTCACGCTCCACCGACTCCATGTCTGGCATTGGCCCGGATCCGCTGGCTCGCGGCACCAAGCTGCCCGTTGGAGCCATCCACGGTGCCCACATTGTTGGCAACCCGGAATCCTCAACGCTCCCCGTGCCCGACGCGCAGGGTATCTACACTTTAAGGATCAGTCCTGGCCCCCGCGATGACTGGTTTGATGCTTCGGGGCTTGCCCGGCTGACAGGACAAATCTGGAGCGTCTCGGCCGAATTCAACCGCGTCGGCATTCGTCTGGCGCTTGGGGCTAACGCCACAGCACTGGAGCGCACCCTCACCGGCGAACTGGCCTCGGAGGGCGTCGCGGCCGGTGCCCTGCAGGTCCCGCCCTCGGGCCTGCCGGTTCTTTTCTTGGCAGATCATCCGGTGACCGGCGGGTATCCGGTCATTGCCGGAGTCATTGCCGAGGACCTGCCCGCGGCCGCTCAGTTGCCCCCTGGTGCCGCTATCCGTTTTGTTTTGACCGATCTGCACGCCCCCATTCAGGCCCGCCCCGATGAAGGAATCCACGCATGAAAAAAGTATTGATCGCCAACCGCGGGGAAATCGCCGTCCGCATTGCCCGCGCCTGTGCCGACGCTTCAATGGTTTCTGTGGCCGTATATGCGGATCCCGACGCCGATGCGCTCCACGTGCGCCGAGCCGATGAAGCCTACGCACTCAACGGTTCCACGGGTGCACAGACCTACCTGAATATCCCCAAGATCCTCGAGATCGCTGCACGCTGCGGTGCCGATGCGGTGCACCCGGGATACGGGTTCCTCTCCGAAAATGCTGACTTTGCGCAGGCCGTCATCGACGCCGGGTTGAGCTGGATTGGGCCCACCCCGGAGGCCATTCGGTTGCTGGGTAACAAGGTCACGGCCCGTGAAATCGCGGTACGCGCCGGAGCCCCGCTGGTCCCGGGCACCGATGGCCCCGTAGCATCGGGTGCCGAGGTCCGCGCCTTCGCAGAAGAATTCGGTATGCCGGTGGCCATCAAGGCAGCCTTCGGCGGCGGTGGCCGCGGCATCAAGGTGGTGCGTAGCTTCGAGGAGATTGACAACGCCTTTGAATCGGCGGTCCGTGAGGCCACCTTGGCCTTTGGCCGTGGGGAATGCTTTGTGGAACGCTTCCTCGAAAAGCCGCGCCACGTCGAAGCCCAGATACTGGCTGACACGCACGGCAACGTGGTGGTGGTGGGCACCCGCGATTGCTCACTGCAGCGACGCAACCAGAAGCTCGTCGAGGAGGCGCCGGCCCCGTTCCTGAGCGAGGAACAGCGCGCCTCCATCCATTCCTCGGCCAAGGCCATCTGCCGTGAGGCCGGATATCATGGCGCCGGCACCGTGGAATATTTGGTGGCACCGGATGGACTGATTTCCTTCTTGGAGGTCAACACCAGGCTGCAGGTTGAGCACCCGGTCACCGAGGAAACCACCGGAGTGGACCTCGTAGCCGAGCAATTTCGTGTTGCCGCGGGACTGCCGCTCTCCTTCACCGAAGACCCTGCACCGGTGGGCCACGCCTTCGAATTTCGCATCAACGCCGAAGATCCTGCCCGGGGCTTCCTGCCCGGCCCGGGCCGCATCACCGCTTTTGAGGCACCCACCGGTTCGGGTATCCGAGTGGACTCCGGGGTGCGGACCGGATCTGTGGTCCCCTCACACTATGACTCGCTGATGGCCAAGCTGATCGTCACCGGAGCCACCCGCGCCCAGGCGCTGCGCCGGGCTAAGGTGGCGCTGGATGAAATGGTCATCACCGGTGTCCCCAGCGTGTTGCCGTTTCACCGTGCCGTGGTGCGCCATGGCGACTTCGCCAACGACGAGCGCTACGGGGTCTACACCACGTGGATCGAATCCGAGTTTGCGCAAGAGCTGGCCTCCAGCCCGGAAATCGCCGCCGCCCAACCGGGCTCCGAACGCGAAAGCCTCACCATCGAGATCGACGGCAAGGCCATGAACATTGGCCTGCCAGCTTCACTAGTTGAGTCCATCCGTCATGGCGCAAGTTGCACAGCACGGGATGCTGCGGTTGAAAATATTGCTGCGGCCACCGATGAAGCCGCGCTGAGCGCACCGATGAACGGGAATTTGATCAAATGGGTCCTCGAGGACGGTGCGGTGGTGGCTGAGGGTGACATCGTGGCGGTACTGGAGGCGATGAAGATGGAATCGAACATCGTGGCGCACAAGGCAGGGGCATTTACCCGTGGCGACCAGCAACCTGGTGTTGCCATTTCCCGTGGCGATATTCTCGGAACCATCGCTTAACACTTGGTGGTGCGTGGTTGGGGACGGGGTTGGATTAGATTGGGACGATGCCAATGAGCGCGTTATTTTCAGCCCAGCCCCTCGCAGAGGGGTCTACCCACGCGCACACCGGCGCCTGGGTAACTTCCGTGATCCGCGCCCGCATCGCGGAAGGCCAGTTACTTCCGGGGGCCAAGCTTTCTGAACTAGCGCTCTCCGAAGCATTGGGCGTATCCCGCAATACCTTGCGTGAGGCCTTTACAGTGCTTGATCATGAGCTGATCATCACCCGCATCCCTAACCGCGGCGTCTTTGTGGCGTCCCCCGGCGTCGCGGGCGTGAAGGAAATCTACGGTGTGCGGCGCATGATCGAACCGGCAGCTGTCCTCTGGGGAAAACAATTAAACGTTGCGGCGTTGGCGGACGTGGTGGTTGATGCCCGGGCTGCGCTCGCAGACGGTGACATTGCGGCCATGGCCGATGCCAACCAGCGCTTTCATGAGGAGTTGGTGCGGGCCACCGGTAGCGAACGCCTGCAGGAATTAATGACCCGCGTGTTGGCACAAATGCGCTTGGTGTTCCATGCCATGAGCGATGCTCCGGACTTCCATTCACACTACGTGGAACTCAATGGCACACTCGTGACGCTATTGCAGGACAACAAGCGCGAGGAGGCTGCTCACGCGCTGCGAATTTACCTAGACCGGGCAGAAGCTGAACTGCTCGAGCATTTGGAGCAGGAAAACTAAGCTGCTGGGTGCGGTCGCCGCGCACAGGCATAGCCTTTCCGGCGAGGCTGGACGCAACCTCGCCGGAACCATGGCCGGTATTCTCCCGGCTACAGCGGCGCTGGCTCTCACTGCGGTGGCTCTTAAGATGTGGACCTCACGGACCAGAAATCGCTGGCCAGCGAATGGTTGAGCAGGTACGCATAGGGCATGGTGGCGTACCCGGCCATGCCCCATCCGGTACCCCATGAATTGCGGATGGTGAAGCGCTGGCTGGCGTCGTCGTAGCCCACCGCCACCACGCAGTGCCCGCCCAGGACGCTCTCGCTGCTTGCAGGCATGGGCACCACTCCCGTACTGGCTACCTCGGCACTTTCGAAACTGTCGTAGACGGTGAAGCCGAACACGATGGGGAACCCGGCCGCTAGGCATCCCTTCATATTGCTCAATGACTGGCTGACGCGAGAGTAGCTGATGGCACGGTCGTCTTTGGCAGCGGCGTAGCACTTGGCCGAAGGCTTCTTAGCGAACTTTGTGATGTCGTAGGGCCAGAGAGTTTCATCGCACGCCCCGGTGCTGGCCACGGTCTTGATGCCATCACGGATCTGGGCGCCCGAATCTGAATCCACGGTGCCCTCAATGACCCTTTCGTTGTAGTAAATGAACAACCGTGACGGGGTGGAGGTGTCAGCTTGGCCCTCCTTCATGGCGTCAAACTGCAGCACCCCTGCGACGCCGTTTCCGGTGCAGGATCCGAGCTGGCCCTGATCGTAGACGGGAGGGCAGTTGGGACGCAGATCCACAGCCGGCGGCAGGCTGGCCTGAACAGCCGGCGGCGCCGCAAAGTGGTAGTCACGCTGGTCCGGGAGATCCGGGATCCAGCCGTATCGGGCATTGGTTCTGGGCATGATGACAGGCCTCCTCCGCCCCGCTGTGGTCGAGACAGGCCTGGAACAGCGTGGCTAACTTCGACGTTCCTCCTCCGTGCGTGGCGCGTCAAGGTTGGTCTTGCTCGGAGGCATGCTCGCGGCAATGCCAACTGAACTCATCGAGTTGAACCTCAGCAGGCATTGGTCCCGGCTTCGGCGGCTATCGGGCTTTGCTGGCTGGGATGTCCACATCGAAGACGGTCTGGTCGATGTCGATAAGTGCTAGCTTGACGGCTCCGTGGAGAACGCCACGGTCTCCCAGCTCAGAAGTTCGCAGAATGGGGTCGGAGACCAACTTCCCTGCCAGATTTTCAGTGAGGCGGCGAATGATTGCTGGGCCGCCCTGCCCAATGCCGCCGCCAATGACAATGATCCTGGGATCGAGAGTCAGCGCAATCGCCCGGATACCGAGCGCCAGGTCACTGCAATATTTATCAAGGTCGGTTTGCTCCTGGATGTCACCCTCGGTGTCCAGCATGGTCTTGATATCTGGATAGCTATCCAGCCGCGACCAGCCAAGCTCCGGCATCTCGCCGATGAGACCTGCGGCTCCCCGGTATCCTCGCACTAGACGTCCGTCCATGACTATGCCAAGGCCGACGCGATAGCCGGCGAGGATGAAGACGAGATCCTCATCGACCGGGCTGTTTGACTGCCAGACCTCACCGAGGGCGCCCAAAGCGCTGTCGCCCTCGACCTGGACCGCGGTGTCATACTTTTGTTCAAAGGCGGCGGCGAGGTCGGTGCCAACCCAGCCAGGCATGTCTGGACCACCGTAGAATGTGACGGTTCCTTCACGCAGGACCCCGGGGCTGGCGACCCCGATTGACCAAATCGCTGCCGGTGGAATATCCATTCCTTGCAGTAGCGTGTCGATTTCACGAAAGGTCGTCTCGAGCCTTTCTTCCCTGCTCTGAGTCGGGGCAAGTGAGGCTTCATGTTCGGCCAGTGGCTGCCCGTTGAGATTGCAAATTTGGATCCGCAAGGTGTGTGCGCCAACGTCCACGCCCATGATGAATCCCTGATTGGTATTGAACTGGTAAGTCTTGGCTGGACGCCCCATCAGCGAGGGGCTGTCCGGGGTCGACTCCACTGCCCAGCCGTCCTCAACCAGTTCTGCGACGATGTCGCCCGCCGCGGGGCGTGAGATATGCAGTTCGCTGATGATGTCACTGATGGTGACCGCATCATGGCGCATACGGTTTAGTGCAGATTTGGCGTTGATTTGGCGTTGCAAGGTCCGTCCCGCGACGACCGGTCGCCGTTTCTCTTCCATTCAGATTCCATCCTTGACATTGATGTAATGCAACCTTACTGTAAATGCAGATCATTAAGTAACTTACTTAACTAGCACCTGAGGATGTTCATTGACGAACACAACCATGCACCTTGCCAGATCATCACCACGTGGTGCTGGCGAAATTTCGCCATCCAAACGGCGGAAACGAACGGGCCAAGGTCGTGCTGCTGCGCTTTTCCTCCTGCCAGCCGGCCTAGGATTCGCGATCTTCTACTTCTACCCCACTGTGCGTGGACTCATACTGAGCTTCACGAACACCACCACGCTTCAGAGCGGATCCTTTATTGGAATCGACAACTACACCAAGGCGTTCAGCGATCCGCTGTTCTTGAATGCACTTGGGGTGACGTTTCTCTACGTTGTGATCAACATTGTGACCCAAACGCTTTTTGCGCTCGCCTTGGCCTTCATGTTGCATCGCGTGGCCAAGGCCGCGTTTTGGCGATCCTTTGTGCTGCTGCCCTGGCTCGTCCCCGGTGTTACAGCTGCTTTGTTGTGGATGTGGTTGCTTGACCCATCCCTGGGTCTGGTCAACGGGATTTTCGATTCTCTGGGCTGGACTCAGCTTCCCTTCTTTGCTGCCCCTGAAAGCGCAATCACTACGGTGGCCATGGTCAATACCTGGCGGTACACCGGCTATGTAGCCATTCTGCTTCTTGCCGGAATGGAAAGTATCCCAGGAGGCCTGTACGAGGCCGCCGCACTGGACGGGGCCGGAGAATGGCGAATGTTCCGTTCCATCACAGTTCCATTGCTTCGGCCCATCCTGACACTGGTACTCATCATTTGCATGGTTGGTTCGGTGCAGATCTTTGACACCATCGCGGTGGCAACTGAAGGAGGGCCACTGAACAGCACCAACGTCCTTTATTACTATATTTTCCAAAAGGCGTTTACCAACTTCGACCTGGGGTACGCAAGTGCGATGGCTGTGGTGGTGTTGGCGATTCTCGCTGTCCTCACCCTTTTGCAGTTCAAACTCTCCCGCGGCAACGAATCGGACCTCAGCTAATGACTACCAATCTGAACATCAAGCACGTGGCCAAAGCTGAGCCCGGGAAACTGAACCTTCTCAAACTCATTGGCTGGATATTCCTTATCATTTGGGCAGTCCTGGTGATCGCCCCACTGCTCTGGACCCTCAAGAGCTCCCTGAGCGTGAACGACCAGCTGTTCCAAGGTCCGCTTTCGGGGCTCACAGCACCGGTGACAATTGATAACTTCCTGAGAATTCTTGGCTTCGGATCATCCGCTGCCGCCGAGGGCGGCAGCGGGGCAACATTGCCATTTGCGCAATTTTTCGTCAACTCCGTGGTTTACACGGCACTAACGACTCTAGGCCAGGTGGTGTGCTGCACCATGGCTGCCTATGCCTTCGCCAGGCTCCGTTTCCCGTTGCGGAACTTCATCTTTGGGATCTTCCTGACAGCGTTGATGATCCCGCCGATTTTCACCATGCTCCCCAACTTCCTCCTGATGAAGAACCTAGGCCTTGTCAGCACCATGGCAGGGCTGGTGCTCCCAACTTTGCTGATGACACCCTTCGCTGTGTTCTTCATGCGCCAGTTCTTTCTGTCCGTACCTAGGGAAATTGAGGAAGCAGCAATCATTGACGGGGCAAACCACTGGACGCTATTCAGCAGGATCGTGGCGCCCATGGTCAAAGGACCGATTTTGACTTTAGGGATCATCACCGCCGTCCAGCAGTGGAACGACTACCTCTGGCCGTTGCTGATCGGAAGGAGCGACTCCAGCACGGTACTCACCGTGGGTTTGAGCAGGTTCCTCGCACAATCACCCAACGGCGCAATCGACTGGTCCGGTCTCATGGCTGGAAGCGTCCTGACTGTTTTACCTGTGCTGGCACTCTTGCTGATTTTTGGAAAAAAACTTGTGGGCGCAATTCAATTCAACGGAATCAAGTAAGGAAATACAATGAAAAAGAAGCAACTGAGCAGTCTGCTCGTTTTGACGGCCATGGGCGCCACCACTGCCTTCATGGCAGTTGGCTGCAGCTCCGGAGACAGCGGATCAGCAGACGGAACCGTCAACTTGAACTACGCACTATGGGACGACAAACAACTGCCCGCCTACCAAAGCTGTGTGGATGCCTTTGTCAAGGAAAACCCTGGCATCTCGGTGAAAGTCACTCAGACAGCCTGGGACCAGTACTGGACGAACCTCACCACGGAACTGTCCTCAGGAACAGCCCCCGACGTGTTCACCAACCACGTGTCTCGGTACCCCGAACTTGCTGCCAACAACCAGCTTCTGGACCTCCAGCCGGCCGTCGATGCGGCCAAGGTGGATATGGGTCAATACCGTGCGGGCCTCGCCGAGAATTGGGTCAAGGACGGCAAACGTTATGCATTGCCGAAGGATTTTGACACCATCGCCTTGGCTTACGACAGCCAGAAGCTGAAGGACGCCAACATAGACCCGGCCAGCCTGAATGATCTCAGCTGGAATCCCAAGGACGGTGGAACGTTTGAGCAAGTAATCGCTGAGTTGACCTTGGACAAGAATGGCAACAACGGGCTCAGTGCTGATTTCGATAAGAAGAACATTAAGACCTACGGTCTGTTGGCCTATGAACCAGGAGACGGGTTCGGCCAGACTTGGTGGGGGAACTTTGCGGCGAGCAACGGGTTCACCTATACCGAAAAAAACCCGTTTGGCACGCAGTACCACTACGACTCACCTGAATTGGCTGACACGTTGACATGGTTCCGTTCAGTGGTTGAAAAGGGTTACATGCTGCCGCCGGAGAAGCTCGGAAAGCTCGGCCCGGTGCAGCTTCTCTCTTCCGGTCAGGTAGCCATGAACACCAACGGGTCTTGGCAGATGAATGCTTTTACGGAAGCAAACAAGGACATCAAGTTTGCCAAGCTGCCCGTGGGGCCTGAGGGACGCAAGTCACTGCTGAACGGCCTGGGTGACTCTGTCTACGCCGGCACCAAGCATCCTGAGCAGGCCGAGAAGCTGGCGCTGTACTTGGTGTCACCAGAATGCCAGAACGCCGTGGCGAGCAAGGCCGTCGTGTTCCCCGCCATCACCGAAGCTGATGCCACGGCGGTGGAAGCATTCAAAAATAAGAGCACCACTCCCATCGATCCGTCGGCCTTCATTGAAACCGCCGATGAAAAGAATGGCACAGTCCTCTACCCCATCACGGAACATGCTACTGAAGTCAATAAGATCGCCGGTGACGCAATCGATGCCATTATCCGCGGAACAAAGCAGGCGCAGCCTGCTTTGGCGGAAGCACAGCAGCAGATCAACTCCCTGTTCGGAAAATAGCCAAGGACATCACCATCAATACCATTGACGTCGCAATGACGGATCTCCAATACTCCGGTAAGCCCTTGATTGCCCCGGTGCCGCCCATGGGCTGGAACAGCTGGAATTGTTTCCGCTGCCATGACATCAGCGAACAAAAGCTAATTGAGGTTGCCGATGCGCTGGTTGCCAGTGGCATGCAGGCGGCAGGCTTTGACACCTTTGTCATCGACGATTGCTGGCAGGCCCACACCCGTGGCGCCGACGGACGTCTGCGTTCTCACCCGACCCGGTTCCCATCCGGCATGGCTGCCCTGGGGCAGGAATTGAAGGCCCGCGGATTCAAGTTCGGCCTCTACGCCTCACCTGGACGCAAGACCTGTGCCATGATCTACGACCGCTACCCGGGCCGGGACCTAGGCTCCTTCAACCGGGAAGAGCTGGACGCCCAGACTTTCGCGGGCTGGGGCGTGGACTTTCTCAAGTATGACTGGTGCGAAGCCGATGAGGACGGCACCGGACTGCGCTACCCTGACGCGTTTGAACGGATGGCTCTGGCATTGGAAGGCACGGGCCGGAAGATTATCTATTCGATCTCTGAATACGGTCGCACCGAACCGTGGACCTGGGCCGGGGATTATGGGCACATGTGGCGCACCACGGTAGACATCGAGCGGAACTGGGCCTCCATCATGTCAATCGCAGACACCCAGGCACTGATCACCGAGTTCGCCGGCCCCCACCACTGGAATGACCCGGACATGCTTCAGGCTGGTAACCCTGGCCTGAACAAGGTAGAGGAGGAAACCCACTTTGCTCTGTGGTGCTACCTCGCCGCGCCCCTGATGGCCGGTCATGACCCCCGCACCATGAGCGATGGGGTCCGGGAGCTACTCACGAACCCGCACCTGCTGGGAATCGACCAGGATCCCCTTGGCAAGGCCGCAAGCCGGACCCAGCCAGTGCAGGACGTAGACGTGTGGGCTCGCCCGCTCAGCGACGGCGAGGCCTGGCTGGTGGTGAACAAGACCGAGAACACCATCCACCTCACCCATCAGGACGGAGAACTGCGCTTGGGCCAGGTCACCATCAGCCCCATCGCAGCCGGTGCACAAGTGCTGCCGCTGCGCAGCGGCAGCCCTGCACCTCTCACAGAAGGAACTCTGTGGGATATTCCCCCTCACGGATGCCTGGCAGTCAGCCACCGGGACTAAGCCAAACGCGGCCAAGAAAAATGCACGACCGGAAATGCCGCTTTGTCTGCGGGGCCCAGGCTCCCGGGCCAGGCGGCATTTTCGCGCATAAGTAATGTTGCTCCCATCTAACTGATCCGCCAGACGGTGGAGACGAACTTACCCTTCGTTCGGCACCCGCCGGCGTTGCCCGTGCCGCAGGCTAGATCTTGTCTACCGGAACAAACGCGCTGAACGATCCAGAAGTTGCAGATCGCCTCGGCCTGGCCGCCGCGAGCCAACACGAGCGACTTGCTTTCTGTCAGTTTTGTTCAGTGGTCTTGGGCACCGTTGACGATCGGGAGTTGTGGCGGGATGCGGCCGCTAACATTCACCTCTGCCCGGCCTGGGTCGAGTCGTTCCCAAGGGCCGTTGCCGTTCCACACAGGGTGGGATACCTCTGGCGTGTTTTCCCAATCGTTCCAGTCGTTGACTCGGTGACTACCCGGTGAGGACTGCCAAAAGGTGGTCCCTGCCGGTAACGAGGCAATCGCAATCCATGACATCAGTGATTCTGGGACGCCATAGGGAGTGTCCATGAGGTTGTTCCCATGGAGAGTTGCCTTACCTGTCCGGAGCGTAACGGGGGTGAGCAGAGTTGAAATATCGGACCACCCCACGAACAAGGATGGTTCGGCGAGAGCGAGCGCATCGAAATCAAGATGGGGAATGACGTCGATGGCGCTCTCCCTCCCCATGGCGGAACAACGGCTTTGACCATGGGGTCCAAAAATATCCGCATCAGCTCTTGGGCCTGTTGCTCCACCGGGGCACGGATGTGAGTGGCGCCGTCCAGGCAATCAGCGACTTGGACTACGAACCCACGATCACGCAGTTGTTGGACCGCAAAGTCGAGGCGTCCCTGAAGTTTTTTACTGATTCCAATCGACCCCGCCGTCACTCCAACGATGTCTGCTGGCCTAAGTAACCGAAGGCATCGAATCTCCAACAACTCTACTCGCACGCGCTAAGAGCAGCCTGGGACGACCGGCTTGAGGAAGGTGAGACGACACCGGGAGCGACAGAGAACTTGCACGGGCTCGAGTCGGCAGACACGATGAGAGGTCAAGGCTCAGCTGTCGCCAAGGAACGGCGTCGGCAGGTGCTGTTTGGGACCGAGCCTGCCAGCGGCAGCCCCCTGTGGGCTGCGCGCCATGTCACGGGCCAGAACCTGAGAAATCTGCTGCAAAGTGCCGGGCAGCAGCCCACCCAACGCCCGTGCTGCATATCTGTGCACACGGGACGCCCGGAGCGCCCTGATGAAATCCATGTTCCCCGTGATTAGTGGAGGCGTCTGGGCACCCGCAATACCGAGCAGGTAGTCGGGGCTGACAGCGAAGTGTTCCGACAGCGCCGTCAGCAGCCGAGGGTTTGTAACGACGCGCCCGGTTGCGTCCTTCATATAAAACCATCGGGCCCTGGAAAGGTGCACCCCACGGGCAGTGCACGCCGCCGCAATCTCGTTGAAGGTCACGAGGCTGCCCTTTTGCACGATGCTGGCATCGAGCAGCAGCTGAAGTTTGCGGGACAGCACCAGCTGTTGCGAGGGCTGCTCGGTGCCGAAGAGTTCGCTTGAGCCGGGGTTCATGGGTTCTTCCTGCCCTTTTATTGAGTGGGAGCCTCAGTGCGGCTTGGACCACCAGAGTTCGAGCTGGATGTTATCCGGGTCGCGGAAGACCAGTGCGGCACCGTTGGCCGTGTCCTCGGCGGGGGAGTGAACCACGTCCAGAGCAGCCAGCTGCTTCTGCCAGGCATCCAAGTCGGAGCGTTCGGTGACGCTGAAACCCACATGATCCAGGCCCACGCTCCTGTCGTCGAAACGGCCCACGGGGACCTCACTGTGCTGGTTCAGCCCGATGATCAGCCCCGTGGCCTGGTGCACCAGCACAATCATGATCCGGTTGCCCAAGTCCACCCGCCGCAGCCGTTTCAAACCGAGAACCTTGACGTACCAGTCCGCGCTGGCTTCTGCATCGCTGACGGAAAAATCAATGTGCGACGGCATACCGAATGTTGGCATGTCGGCCTCCTCAGTAGGATCGGACGATCTTGCTCCGAGCCTATCCCTGAGGTTGCCCGGCTGCGATGGTCGGTCTAGAATTGAATCACAGCGGTGCATCTTGATTCAGGATGAGCTTCCATCGATTCCATTCACCAACACCAGAGGGAATAAGGTGCAAGGCAATGCGCACGAGTGACCGAATCCGGCACTATCGTGAGAAGGCCGGATTGACGCAGCGGGGACTTGAAAGTCTGACTGAAATATCGCAGTCCACAATCAACCGGATTGAATCCGGGCGGCGTCCGGTGAAGCCCTACGAGCTGACGGCTATTGCAGAGGCTCTTGGCTGCCCCGAATCAAGCCTGGTTGAACATCATGAAGTTCGCGACCGCATCCAGTGGACGGCCCGGACAAACTCCACCGCAGTGCCTGATCCCAGCACCGCGAAGGACTTCCTTTTCTATTTGCTTGAAATGGACACCTATCTGAGGGGCGTCCTGCAACCGATTGAGTCCTCTTGAGGGGCCACGACCATGGACAATGAAGCGGTTGCTGCCCATGCGGCAGACAGATTTCGCGAGAAGTATGAACTGGGTGACGCGCCAATTAGCGATCTCAACGACTTGCTTGAGAGCTATGTGGGCATCGATGTGGCCATCGTTCCCATGGAACCGGGGATGGACGGAATGGTTGTGCACGATCCCCACACAGGCCAGCGCATCATTTCAGCGGCCTGCAGCCAATCTCCTGAACGGCAGCGGGCCACACTGGCGCACGAACTGGGGCACATTGAACTCGGAGACTACGCAGACGGCGGATTGATTCAGTGCCAGGTAAGAACTCCTCAAGACACTCGCGCCGACGCCTTTGCCCGACACTTGCTGGTCCCCGCCAAAGGCCTCGAGGCCTACCTTGAAGGTCAAGCATTAGCCAAGGGCCAGCTGACAGAAGCTGACATATCCAAAGCCGTAAGATACTTCGCTGTCTCACCTGCACTGCTGCTCATCCAATTGGAAAGGGGTGGATGGCTTGCCAGCGGACAAAAGGAAGCTTGGCGCAGCCTGAGCGTGCCCGGACTGGCCGCCCGCTTTGGGTGGTCCGACGAGCACCGGGCATCCCGGGTGAAATCGGCAACGCAGCAACCACCCATGCGCATAGTTGCCGAAGCCGTCAGAGCCTACGAGAACAACCTTGTGGGCCTTGAAGCCATCGCAACCATTCGAAACATGGACGTGGCAACGTTGCGGGACGAGTTCGAATCCAACGGCATCCGGCCCAAACAAGTGAATCCGCGGCCAAGGAGATTCGGGAGAAACAAGTGATGCTCCCTGGCGCGGCGGGTACGGAACATCATCAGAGCGAGTTGATCGTCCTTGACGCCGGGCCGGTCTTAAACTTCATGGGCAGGAAGGACACCACCAACCTCTACCTGAACTGTCTGAAGAACATGACCGGGAAAATTCTCATGTGGGCACCGTCAGTGACTTCACAACTCACTGGGACTGGCTGAAACGCAATGCGCCACGCGGCATGAGCCTGACCGGTAAGCATCGTGGTGAGATGGTGCTGGTTGCCCATGCTCGACTGCTTCTTGCCCAGGGCAGAGATGTTGTAGCCATGATCGACGACCAGGACGCCATCAAGCTTGCCGAAAAAGCAGGCATCGACACATTTACCACCGTCGAGTTCTTTCAGGAATGCGTCCAACGGAACTTCATCACGACCAAAGCTAGAGTTGAAGCAACTTTATGGGTTCGTATGCACCCAGGACGACGGACTGCTGCCGTTTGCCCGAACAGAGCTGGTACACGAATTCACTTCACCATCTGGTTAGCCCTGGGCCCTCCCAGCTCGCACCGGGTCCACCAATGTCACACCCTTCCGATACGGTTAATCCATGAACCTCACCGTGGCGCAACTCTCCGAATCCGAGCTTCTGGCCCGCATCTTCCCGCGCCTGCACGCCGGCACCACCACCCTGCTGGGCCCTGGGGATGACGCCGCCATCATCGCCGCCCCGGACGGACGCACCGTCATCTCCATCGACACCCAGGTCCAGGACAAGGACTTCCGCCTCCTCTGGCCCAACGGCAGCACCTCCTCCGGGTTCGACGTCGGCTGGAAGGCCGCCGCCCAAAACCTCTCCGACATCAACGCCATGGGCGCCATTGCCACCGCCATGGTGGTCAGCCTCACCCTGCCAAGTACGACGCCGGTGGGCTGGGTTGAGGACTTCGCCAACGGCCTCAGCGCCGCCATAGTTGCGCTCGGGGCACCCCAGTGTTCGGTAGCTGGTGGGGACTTATCCGGAGGCAGCGAACTGGTGATCACCGTGGCTGTGACGGGCTCCCTTAATGGGCTGGATCCGGTCCTGCGCAGTGGCGCCCAGGTAGGTGACCAGGTGGCCGTGTGTGGAAACATGGGCTTCTCAGCCGCCGGCTGGGCCCTGTGCGAGAGTTCAATTCCCCCGTCCGCGCACACACCCGCCATGGCACAAGCCGCTGCGCTCTTCGCGCGTCCGGTCCCGCCCCTGGCTGCAGGGCCCGTGGCCGCCAAAGCCGGGGCCACCGCCATGATGGACATCTCTGACGGACTGCTGCGTGACGCCGGACGGATCGCGGCCGCGAGCAAGGTCCGCCTCGACTTTGATTCCTCCATGCTGGCGGCCCAGGCAGAAAAACTGATGGAAACCGCCGTCGAACTTAAGGAAAATCCGCTGCAGTGGGTGCTGACCGGCGGGGAAGACCACAGCCTTTTATCCACATTCCCGGCCAGTCAGATCCTCCCGGAAGGCTTCGTTAGGATAGGCTCAGTAGTGTCTGTGGACGCCGCAAAAAGTGCTGTGACCGTGGACGGACAGAATTTTGAAGGCGCCGAAGCAGGCGCCCTGGGATGGGATCATTTTGCAGTCTAAGATCACCGCAACTGCACCCGTAGTCCGCCGCTGGCTGGCCATGGCCGAGCAAACATTGGCCAATCACAGTGACAGGCTCAACGCCATCAACATCTACCCGGTGGCGGATGCGGACACGGGCACCAACTTGTACCTGACGGTCCGTGCAGCCGCTCAGGGACTGGCGGAGCTGGAACCATCTGACGTGGGCACCACCATGGCTGCCGCCGGACGGGCCGCCATGGAACAAGCCAGGGGCAATTCTGGAACGCTCTTCGCCGTCTCGCTGGCAGCCATGGCGGAACCTCTTTTTGATGCGCAGCGCCTCAACGGTCCGCTTCTGGCCTCCGCCTTGCACCGCGCTCAATTGAGGGCTTGGAGCGCGTTGAGTGAGCCCATGCCGGGTACCATTCTTTCGGTGTTGGAAGCGGCTGCCCGGGGTGCGGCCTCTGTGGGATCCGCCATGAACGGCGATGAATCCAACCTAACGTTGGCGCACACCATTGAGAGTGCTGTTAGTGCTGCCCGCCAAGCCGTGGTGCTCACTGAATCCCAGCTGGTTGTGCTCAGCGAGGCTCGAGTAGTGGATGCTGGCGGTGTGGGGTTGCTGTTGATTCTTGACTGCCTGCGATCGGTGATTGTGGGCGAACCCTTGCAAGAAGACTTACTGGACGGGCTTTCCGGCTACAAAGTACAGGATCCCAACATTGCTCTTTCCATGCCGGCGCAGGAGGGTGTTGAAGTCATGTGCACCATCTCCTTGACACCGCTGGCCGCGGCCGGGTTGCGCTTGGAACTTGATGGCATGGGTGATTCCGTCATCATGAGTGCTGTTTCTGAACAGGCTGATCCCACGGGAGCCTACCCGTGGCGGTTGCATGTCCACGTGCCCTCGGCGCCCATGGCGCTGGAAGCCATCCGAGCTGTGGGTGATCCAAGCAATGTGAGTATTTCAGCGTTATCCGCCACGGCTGCCGAGGACTCCCATGAGCTTCTCTGACCTCAGCTCAGCTTTCCCCAACCCGGCTCAAGGCTATACGGATTTAGGCCTTGAACTCTCCAGACTGATCGGCACGCCCTCGGCTAAGTCGGTAGCCAAGAATCTGGAGATTCTCACAGTCGGGCAGATGCTGCACCAATTCCCGCGCCGGTACCTTGCCCGCGGGGACTTGACCGATCTGGACCTCCTACAGATCGGCGAGGAGGTCACCATCTTGGCCCGCGTGGTAGCCCTCACCACGCGGTATATGCAGACGCGCAAGGGCACCATCAGCGATGTTGTCATCACGGATAACTCCGGACGCCCGGCCTCCTTGGTCATTAGCTTTTTCAACGGTTTCAAAGCCAAAAAAGAATTACAACCCGGTGTGCTGGCCATGTTCTCCGGAAAAGTGGGGTTCTATGGCGGAAAACAGGTCCTGACCAACCCCGGTTATGTTCTTTTACCGGATGATGAATTGGCAGAGCATGAGGCGGAGCTGCACTCCGCCAAACCCGTGCCCGTCTACCCCGCCACGGCAAAGTTTCCCAGTTGGAAAACCGAAGACATCATCAAAGCGATCCTGCCGGCCCTTGACCTTGAAAAAGTTCCAGACCCCGTACCCAAGCACATTGCCGCCCGCGAGCAGCTTTTGCCCTTGGCGGAGGCCTACGAACAAATACACCGGCCTGCCGATATGGAGATGTGGCCTCTGGCCCGCCATCGTTTTCGCTTTCAGGAGGCCTTGGCCTTGCAAACGGCCCTGGCTCAGCGGCGTCTTGAAGCCATGCGTCAGGACGCCACCGGACGCGCTGCCGTCCAGGGCGGCTTGCTGGACGCCTTCGACGCGCAACTTCCGTACACCCTGACCGGCGGTCAGGTGGAGATCGGGTCATTGATCTCCCAGGAAATTGCGGCCGGACACCCCATGCACCGGTTGTTACAAGGAGAAGTGGGCTCTGGCAAGACACTGATTGCGTTGCGTGCCATGCTGCAGGTGGTGGACGCAGGTGGGCAGGCGGCCTTTTTGGCTCCCACCGAAGTGCTGGCCGCCCAACATATGAACTCCATTACGGCGCTCTTGGGGCCCTTCGGTGCGGGGACCCTGCTGGGAGGGCCGAACGCCACACAAGTTACCTTGCTGACGGGATCCATGCCTGCCGCCGCCAAGAAGAAGGCCTTGCTGGCGGCTGCAACCGGTGAAGCAGGCATTGTTATTGGCACGCATGCGCTTTTATCTGACACGGTACAATTTGCTGATCTGGGCCTGATTGTGGTTGATGAGCAGCACCGTTTCGGTGTGGAGCAGCGTGACGCGCTGCGGGCCAAGGCGCTCAAACCTCCGCACCTGCTGGTCATGACGGCCACGCCCATTCCGCGCACCGTTGCCATGACAGTGTTTGGGGATCTTGAAGTCTCCGAATTGACCGAGTTGCCGGCCGGGCGAACACCCATTCTCACGCATGTGGCACCCTTGGCCGAGCACCCGGGCTGGGAGGCCCGGGTGTGGCAGCGTGCCCGTGAAGAGATCGACGCCGGCCGGCAAGTCTATGTGGTGTGCCCCAAGATCGGGGATGAAGACTCGGCTGGGACGTTGCTGGAGTCAGTGGAGAACAACGCATCCGACACCCGCCCCATGGCTGGGGTACTGGGCGTCTTACAATATTTGCGGACAGTTCCCGCGTTGGCCGGCCAGCGCATTGAAATGTTGCATGGGCGCCTGGACAGTGGTGAGAAACAAGACACCATGGCGGCTTTCACCTCGGGAGAGATCAACGTTTTGGTGGCCACCACGGTGATTGAGGTGGGGGTTGATGTGCGCAATGCAACGCTCATGGTCATCTTGGATGCGGACCGCTTTGGCATGTCTCAACTGCACCAGCTCCGGGGGAGGGTGGGGCGCGGTGAGCACGCCGGCACGGCCCTGTTAGTGACGGGGCTTGAGCATGATCATCCAAGTCGCAAACGGCTGGAGGCAGTGGCCGCCACGATTGATGGTTTTGTGCTGGCCCAGCAAGATTTGCAGATGCGCCGCGAAGGCGACATTCTGGGAGCCAGACAATCCGGGGGAGTCAGCGGGCTGCGGATACTGAGCGTGGTGCGGGACGAGGACTTGATTGGGCGGGCTAGAGAAGATGCCACTGCCATTGTCACCGCGGACCCGGAGCTGGAATTCCACCCTGCACTGAAACTGGAAATTGAAATGTATTTGACGCAAAAAAGTGAGGCTTTCCTTGAACGTGGTTAGAAATACTGGCGCAGTGCGGGCCCTGGCATGAGCCGGATCGTTGCCGGAGCCGCCGGTGGCAGCCCACTGGTCTCAGTACCAGGAGAAGGAACACGGCCCACCACGGACCGGGTCAAGGAAGCCTTGTTTTCGCGGCTGGAATCCATGAACATGCTCGCTGGCACCCGGGTCTTGGATCTGTACGCCGGGTCTGGATCGCTCGGGGTGGAAAGTGCCAGCCGTGGGGCGGCATCTGTTGAACTCATCGAGTTCAATGACAAGGCCGCAGCCGTGTGCCAGCGCAATGCTGAACTGGTTAATAAGGTCATAGGCTCCAAGATTGTCAAAGTTCAACGCGCCAAGGTGGAATTGTTCCTTGACCGGGGCGTTGAAGCCGGTGCGGATCCGTGGGGCCTTGTCTTCATGGACCCGCCCTATCCGCTGACCGAGACGGAGCTGTCCCTGGTACTGGAGTTGCTGGCACCACGTCTGAGTCCTTTCGCCGTGGTGGTGGTGGAGCGTTCGGCGAGGACACCTGAACCTGCCTGGCCAGCTGGCCTGGAGCGCTTCGCTGAGAAAAAGTATGGCGAAACACGGCTTTGGTTCGCCGAACCCGCCGCTGCTGGAGACTGAAAGCCTGCTGCCGGCTGGAAGGGAACATTAGAAATGTGTGAGCTTTGACATGGGGCTCTTTTGTGCTGAAAAATGTCTTCCGGCCCGGACGCTCGGGGCGGCCTGCTGACGGCGTGTTGCCCGTGTTCAAGCGGAAGTGCCCTCCCGGCGGTGGCAGGCAGCAGCCAGATTCGCTGCTCGCGCTAGGGCGTGGGAGGAACCGGCGAATGCGCTCAATTATGAGAGAAACCGCCCAATTTGGTGTTCTGGTGAATTTGTTAGCCGATGCAGGTGGGCAATCATGAAGACATGACCACTACGCACAACACAGCAAAAAAATACTCCATGAGCACACTTGCTGGAGCTTCCCTTCTCCTGCTGGGGCTCTCTCTTGCCGGCTGCTCCACGAGCACCCCGGAAGCAACCACAGAGACCTCAAACAGCGCTTCCTCCACCCAAGGTGGCGCTGAGGCGGCCGTTGACGTTCAAACTCCCGTCTCCACCGCGACCACCCCGTCCGCCACGGCCAGCGAGAAGGCCAGCGAGAAGGCTGGAGCGCAAGGACGCACAGTCACCATGCATGTTGAGGGCGCCAAGAGCGATGCCCTGGTCAAGGCTCTTGTAGTCACCGACGATGGGAAGGAAAGCGGTGGTGAGATGACCAGCCAAAAGCTGCCATTCGATCAGGAAGTAACCCTGCCTGCCGGTGCCGCTTTCACCAAGGTTCTAGTCCTTGGCAAGTATGCTTCCGGTGCCACCGGCGAAATTTCGTGCTCCATCAGCATCGATGGTGTCAACGTCTCCAGCCAGAGCTCCACCAACCACAAGCCGGCCGAGTGCTTGTTTGTTGAGAAGAACACCAAGTAACACTGATGTGGCCGCAGCGCGTTAAGCCAGAGTTGTAATGCAACACTG
Source organism: Arthrobacter sp. UYCu511 (assembly GCF_040547105.1). Classification (NCBI taxonomy): domain Bacteria; kingdom Bacillati; phylum Actinomycetota; class Actinomycetes; order Micrococcales; family Micrococcaceae; genus Arthrobacter; species Arthrobacter sp. UYCu511. Next base: position 113,855 of record NZ_JBEPPB010000009.1, on the reverse strand, counting down.
AGATAATGGAGCACTGAGACAATGGAGCACAGAAGGACTCCCGCCCGGAACAGCTAAGAGATATGAGGTGAGCATGACAGATCCCCTTGCAGCTGATGTTGAGCCGGAAATTGTTAGGTACGGGGACGCTGGCCCGCAATTCGTGGAACTTTGGGCGCCACCGGTTGAAACGCCCAAGGGATACGCCATCCTGATTCACGGCGGTTATTGGCGCTCATTATGGGACACCACGCTCATGCTTCCCCTGGCCTACGATCTACTGGCTCGCGGCTGGGCTGTGGCGAACCTCGAATATCGAAGTGTAGGCAATGGCGGTGGCTGGCCAGTAACACTCCAGGACGTCCACGCTGGCATCCAGTGCGCCAAGGATGAACGCCCTCAGTGGTGCGCCGCGGGTGCGGTGGTCAGCATAGGCCATTCGGCGGGCGGTCAACTGGCGCTTCTTGCCGCTCACCTTGTAGATGCCGTGGTGGCGCTGGCGCCAGTGACTGACGTGCGGCGCGTCGACGCCGAAGAGTTGGATGACAATGCCGCGCTCGGCTTCATGGGCGCTCACTATGCTGACATGCCGGACGCGTACGGCTTGGCCTCACCGATCAGCCAGCTGCCTCTTGAACGGCCCATCCTCGTGGTACACGGGGATGTTGATGTGTGGGTCCCGGAAGGTCACTCGGAAGACTTTGTCCAAGCGGCTGTGGCCGCTGGCGATGATATAGATTTCCAGAAGATTCCAGGTCTGGATCATAGGGCTGCCATAGACCCGGCTGCGGCGCATTGGGATGACACTGTGCGGTGGATGGAACAGACGAAGGACTTGCTGGCCAAGGCATGAGAATTGCTGATCCGTTGGAATAGTCCAATGCCCTGCCCGCCCGGCCAATCGGAGGGGAGGCACTCTTCTGGCAATCCCGGGTCGAGATAAGGGATCTTGCGCCACAGGTCAATCATGGTGACATAGGTGGCAAACGCCTCAGCATCGGCGCCCACCTCCTCTGTAGCGACGTGTTCGTGGAACTTGATAAAGTCTCGGTGCAGGGTTGCAACCGCGTCCAAGTCCCACCATGTGGCAACTACCTCGCGTAGATTTCCGGTTACCTGCGGGCGCGAGGTGGTGAATACTACCGCCCGCTCGCCCAGATCCAAAGATTCGAGGATCTCTTGGATTTCCTGACGAAGATACTCCGGAGCTATCCACAGGCCTGGGGAGACCATCCCGCACCCAATCCAATGCAATTGCCGGCGCAATTGATGCCGGCGTTCGCGTTCGGACTCTGGGAGGGAAAAGGAGAGCAGGCACCACGGGTCCTGTGCATCCATGGAGCGGGGGTTATGGATGCGCCTGTCGCCTCGCTCCAGCATGCGTGCCGCGCGTGAATCCACCTCATACCCAGCCACCCCGCTCCGTTCGGCGGCAACTACCACGCCCTTTTTTCGCAGGCGTGTTAAGGCAGTCCGGGTCAGGGTTGCTGGAATCTGCAGCGCGTTCATCAACTCAAGGATGGACGTGGTTGACATCCATCCCCCTGCGTCCCTGAGGTACAAGCCGATGACTGTGCGCAAGAGGGAAGCGGTGCTTCCCGGCCTTGAATCCATGTCATCGAGGACCGCCGTCACGTCAGTGATACCAAGACTTCCCTGATTGCTTGGATCCCGGCCTGAACCTCGGCAAAACTGGTACTGAGCGGGGAGAGGCCAATGCGTAATCCGTGCGGTGGGCGGAAGTCTGGAATCACTCCCTGCTCCCACAGGCGGGCTGTGACTTCGCCGAAGAGCGGATGGTTCACGCTCACATGAGATCCGCGGCGGTCAGGGTCTCGAGGACTGGCAATTTCGGCACCGAGGGGCACCAACAGTTCCTCGGCCAAGGCCAGTGCATGCTCGGTCAGTGCTATTGATTTCTCGCGTATGGCATCCATGCCGACCTCGGCAATGAGCTCGGTCATGTCCTTGAGCGGCTGCATGGCCAGGATGGGGGGCGTGCCGGTAATGAACCGTCGCACAGTGGCAGCAGGCTCAAAGTTGGCTGACATCCCGAAGGGATCTGCCGCACCCATCCAGCCCCAGATAGGCTGCCGCAGCGAGGAGAGCAGCGAGCTGTTGACGTAGGCCAGCGCGGGTGCGCCGGGGCCGCCGTTGAGGTACTTATAGGTGCAACCCACGGCAAGGTCCACTCCCCATGCGTCAAGTTCCAAGGGGACAGCGCCAATGGAATGGCTAATATCCCACATCATCAACCCGCCAGCGGCTTTGACCATGCTGGTGATAGTTGGAGCATCGGCCAGGAAACCCGAACGGTAGGCAACATGGCTGAGCAGCACCACGGCAGTGCGCGGCCCAATGACGGCGCCAACATCCTCGGCAGTGACACCGGTCAGGGGATCTGGATCGATCCAAACAATCTCCGCGTCACGTTCGGCGGCGATCCCTTCAACTATGAATCGGTCGGTAGGGAAGTTATCGCGATCAATGACGATCTGATTCCGGCCCGGCTGCCCATCCAGCCCTGCGCGCAACAGCTTATAGAGCAATACGGATGTTGAATCCCCTATAAAACTCTGTCCGGGTGCTGCGCCCAGAACAACCTCGCCCAGCCGGTCGCCCACAGCGGTGGGCTCATCCATCCACTTCTCACCCCAGGATCTAATGAGAGAAGTGCCCCACTCTCCCTGGACAAAAGCAGCAAGATTACCGGCCGTGACACGCAGCGGCCGGCCCAGTGAATTTCCGTCCAGGTAGGCAATGACAGAGCCACCTTCGGGCTCAACAAAGTAATCGCGGTAAGGTGCCAGCCTGTCCTTGGCATCTAGCTGTGCGCTGGTGGGAGGGGAAAGTTCCGGGCTCTTGATCATCGGGTGTCCTAGGGGAGGAGGGGAATCAGTGCAAAGAGGAATGGAAGTCAGAAGTGGAGAAAGTGTGATGAGGAAACTGTGACGCTATTTGCCGATTTCTGTGCGAACCGCGAAGAGTTCGGGGAAAAACGTCAGGTCCAGGGCGCGCTTGAGGAAATCCACTCCGGAGGACCCGCCGGTGCCGGGCTTGAAGCCAATGGTCCGTTTGACCACGCTCATGTGGCGGAATCGCCAGGCTTGGAAGTTGTCCTCAAGGTCCACCAAGTCCTCACAAGCTTGGTAGAAACTCCACTGCGTAGTGTCCGACTCATAGATTTGTTTGAATACGGGCACCAGCGCTTCCTGAAATACCCATGCTTCGCTGACGTCTCGTTGAAGAATGTGCTCCGGGATGGCGTAGCCGCTACGAGCCAGTGCGTGCAGGAAGGCGTCGTAGACGGTGGGTTCCGCCAGGACGGTGGAGAGGAGTTTGTGGGCCTCCGGATCAGACTCAAAGACCTTGAGCATGCCGCGGTGTTTATTGCCCAAGATGAACTCCACTGCCCGGTACTGGAAGGACTGGAAGCCGGAGGATGAGCCCAGCGAACCGCGGAATTGTGCGTACTCACGGGGAGTGAGGGTGGCCAGAACCGACCACTGCTCGGTGAGTGTCTTCTGGATATGTTTGACCCGGGCCAGACACTTCAGGGCTTTGCCGATCTCGTTATTGTCCATCAAACGCCGGCACTCAATGAGTTCGTGCAGGACAAGCTTGAGCCACAGTTCGCTGGTCTGGTGCTGGATGATGAACAGCAACTCATCGTGGTGTTCCGGGGAGCTCACAGGGTGCTGGGCCGAGAGCAGGGCATCCAGATCAAGGTAGCTACCGTAAGACATGGTGGCGTTGAAGTCCGTGCGGATAGTGCCTTCTATCTCGCGGACGCCTTCGGGGGTCTGTGCGTGGGGGCAGCTCATCTAAAGACTGTATCACTATGATGACGAGCGTCAAGAAGCTGAAATAGTGAATCGGAATGTGGGTGGTGAGGTGTTTTGAGAAGAATGGTGAGGCCCCGGCCAGCACTGGCATAAATACGATGGGCGGCACACTGCCAGCGCCAAGGAATGGCGAGTATTTTTGAGAGTGGGAAACTTTCTTGGCACCAGATGTTGCCCGCCACTGTTTGACCACAACTTCATCTTGAGGCCGTGAGATCCTCCCTAGTGGGACAAGGGGTACCGCTGCGACCGTTCCTTCTCTTGAAAGGATGCAGCTCATGCAATATCTGATCCCATTCATCCCGGTCCTGGCTGTGATTGTTGCGCTGGTTGTGCTGGGACTGTTGGTCCGTGGGGCCGTAAAGCTGATATGGCAGGTGGCCGAACCCAACGAGGCTCTGATCATTTCCGGGTTCACGCGCGGCAATGTAGGCACCGCAGAGGGCATGGATTTCAAGATTGTCACCGGCACGGGTGCGTTTGTCATCCCGGGGCTGCAAACCGTCCGGGCGCTTTCGCTGACACTGAATGAGACTGAACTCCAGGTCAATTGCGTCACCTCGCAAGGGATCCAGGTGGTGGTCCAGGGCGTTGTCATTTTCAAGATCGGAGATTCCACGCCGTTCATCGCCAATGCGGCCCGGCGCTTCCTCGGCCAGCAGGCCAAAATGGAGAGCCAGGTCTACAACGTATTTGAGGGCCACCTGCGTTCGATCATCGGCTCCATGACCATGGAGGAAATCATCCGGGAGCGCGACAAGCTCGCATCTCAGGTGCGCAGCGCCAGCGGTATTGAAATGGAAAAGCTGGGCCTGGTGGTTGACTCCCTACAGATCAAGGACCTAGAAGACCCCACCGGCTACATCCAAAACCTGGCGAAGCCGCACATTGCCCAGGTCCAGATGGAGGCCAGGATCGCGGAGGCCACCCGCAACAGGGAGGCTGCAGAAAAGGAGGCCGAGGCCGCATCCCTGATCGCGGATGCCCAAAGCATCTCCGCCATCCGGCAGTCGGCAGCAGCAGCCAACGCTCAAACTGCTCAGGCCAACGCCGCTCAGGCGGGCCCTCTGGCGGACGCCACGGCACGCCAGCAAGTAGTGGTCCAGGAAACTGAAGTTGCCAAGCTCGAGGCTGACAGGGAGGAGCAAAAGCTACAAACCTCCGTCCGCAAACCCGCTGACGCCAAGGCTTACGCCCAGCGGACCGAGGCCGAGGCGCAGAAGGCTGCCGATATCAGCGCCGCCGAAGCCCGGGCCAAGAAGACGGAACTAGAGGCACAGGCAAACGCCACGGCGGCCGCGGCCATGGCCGGGGCCACCCGCGTCACGGGGGAAGCCGAGGCCGCGGCGACGAAGGCACGCGGGGAGGCAGCGGCGTCGGCCATCAAGGCCAAAGCACTGGCTGAAGCGGACGGGATCAAGGCCCGGGCCGAAGCCTTGGGCACCAATCAGGAAGCCGTCATCAGCCAGCAGCTGGCCGAAAACATGCCAGCAATTGTGGCCGCGGCGGCAGAACCATTCGCCCACGTGGGCCAGCTGACAGTCCTCAACGGCGGCGAAGGCGTCAACAACATGGTGGGTGGCATCCTGGCCCAGGTAGGGAACTACCTTCCGGCGTTGACGGATGCCTTGCGGGAATCGAACGGGCCCAGGACAGCGAAATCATCCCCACAGCAGGTGCCGCAGCGCCCGGAGGGGGAGGCACATGCGCAGTGAGCTTGATAGGTCCCTGACGGGAAAGATCGGCAGGGTCAGCGGTGGGGTGGGGCCGGACACGCTGGGGGAAGTCATGCTGGAGGTGCGCGGGGGCACGGCAGCGTATTTGGCCCGGCCCTACGACGGTTCCAGCATGTACGCCGTGGGGGAGCGGGTGCTGGTCATGTATTTGGAGCCGCCGCAGACGGTTTACGTTGAGGAGTTGCCCGAGTTTCTGCAGCGTCCCACGTAGGGTGGGAGGAAAATTGCAGGACTACTTTCGTGAAGGACTTTTTCGTGGAGCAACTTCGGGTCGGTTTGATCGGTGCCGGCGGCATTGCTGGTGTCCATATTGCCGGATGGCAGCAACTGGGTGCCCACGTGAGCGTGTATTCGCGCTCCGGTGCGGCCGGGCTGGTGGCACGGTATGCCATCAAGGAAGTTCACAGTCTTGAGGATCTGTTCCAGGCCTCCGATCTCATCAGTATCCTCACGCCCACGCCCTCGCATCACGGCTATGCCATGGCCGCGATCGCCGCCGGCAAGGATGTTATTTGTGAGAAGCCGCTGGCGGAAAATGCTGCCCGAGCGGCAGAGATTCTCCGCGCCGCCCGGGCTGCCGGGACACGGCTATTCCCGGCCCACGTGGTGCGCTTTTTCCCGGAGTATGCCGCTGCCAAGGCCGCCGTGGAGGCCGCGAGGCGTGCAGGGGGTGCTGAGGGCGCCGGGGAACCCGCTGTCCTGGCACTGAGCCGCTCCAGCGCGGGCCCGGCCGAAGGCTCATGGTTCTACAACGAGGACTTAGGTGGCGGGATTATCAGAGACCAGATGATTCATGACATTGACCAGGCCTGCTGGCTAGCCGGTGAAGTGATCAGCGTCGAGGCCTATCAGAATCCGCCCAGTGTTGAGTCAATGGTGCCCCGGCCTGTGCGAGCTCAGGTGATTTTGAAGCACCGCAATGGTGCGCTTAGTACACTGCACGGCGAATGGGGCATGGACGGCCTCCCCTTTAGCACCAGCGTCAGCATCGAGGCGGCCAACGGTGGCACCATCTTCGCTTGGCCGGAGGGGGATATGGTGCCCGCGTCGGTGAATGAACCCGGGGACTACCTGCCAGTTCAGGATGTGGTGAACAGCCCGTACACCCTGCAAAATGCGGAGTTTGCCGCGGCCCGCGCCTCTGGGGAGCCGGCTCGTGTCTCCCCGTACGACGGCGTCATGGCGGTTGCGCTGGCGGATGCCGCTTATGCGTCAATTGCGCTGGGCAGGGCTGTGGAGTTCTCGGCGGCAGCGGTGCAGGCGTTGGTGGAGCAGCCCTAGCCACCCCGCCTCGCGTCTCCTTCTGGACGCTCCCCGCTTTCGGGGCGGTAGGAGTTTGACCGTTGACATGAACTAAGTATTCGGCATAAGTTCGGGGCATTGCACCCTTGCCGAGTTAAGGCTGGAATCATGCGTCTGCGGTCCTTTTCAGTTCTCCTTGTCCTCAGTTTTTTGACCGGATACTCACTGACTGGATGCAGCGGCACGCCCTCTGGTGAGATGGCCGGGGATCCGACTGGAGATAGTCAGCTGAGCAACGGCGGCAACGGTACCGGTGGTGGTGGCGTAAGTGCCACGGACGTTGTCGTCCTAGAACCCGTCCCCGACGTAGACATCCGAACGGTCGACTTGAACAACGTTATGTGGCTGTTCTCTAACGAAGGTTTGAGCGTTCCGTACGAAGTAAAGATTGTGAATGGCGCCGCCGTGGTTGATGAAAACGGGTTCCCCGCCAACTACGCCGTCAAGGATGTGAGCTACGGAGATATTGACGGTGACGGTGACGAGGATGCAGTGGCATCGATCGTCCGCACACAAGACAATGGCTACAAAGTGCTCTGGTATGTGTGGCTGGCCCAAGGTGCTGAGGCGGTACAGCTCCAATACCCTGTAGCTCAAACCAGCAGATGCGGCACATTGGTGGAATCCTTGGTTTTCGGGGACGGTGCGCTCAACATCACCGAGTATCTCCGGATTCAGGGAAAAGATGACAGCGTCCCGTGCTCCGACCATGGCACGGGTCTGAATAAGCGCTCTATCACTGTTTATACCGAGGGCGCGGAGTCGTGGCCGGTTCAGAGCGCTCCTGTTGCCGCATGGGGCGGGCTTTGTCCGCAGACACGGTGGGACGAGACCTCACCTGGTGTACAAGATCTGTGGGCTGCGCCTTCTAAAGATTCCCCGGTTACCGCGACTGCAGGGCCTGACGGCGGAGCAATGTTTGAACTGCGGCAGGCACCGCTCGTGCAGCGTGATGGGTGGGTCCTGATTGGCGTTAAGCTCGCCGGGATGGCCGATGATCGCGGCGCCACACAGTTGCAGTGTGCTTGGGGCGCGAGCTGACCTTGCCTGGGTGCTTTAGTTGCTGGATTGAATCTCAGGATTGACCCGGTGCTGAACAAGATGAGCGACATCGCGATGGGCGGACGTTGCACAAGAATAAAAATCCGATGGAATACAGTCCAGTAACTGTGGTGCTGGACAGGCCCCCCAACAGTGTTCCCTTCCAGGGGAGCCTGCCCATGGAGTGGTAAGACAGGCCGTGTAACGGTACTCTCTCGCTAGGCGCAGCCTCGCGAGGGCTCGCTGGGTGCGGCGTGGGGGATTGAAAACCTGACGTTGACAGGCCCACGGGGCTGTCATAAGTTCAGGACACTGCACACTTGCCGAGCCAAAGGCTTCAATTATGCGTACCCGGACTGCAATCATTGCGCTCACTCTTGGAGCTATGGCATTTTCCTCACTGACGGCCTGCACTGGTGGGACTGCAGAAAAATCAGGGGGTGGGGGAGAATCAGGCGGAGCTACCATCGGCACTACCCCAACGAGCCTGGCTGGCACTGAACCTTCAGCCTTTTCAACGCCCCCCGCTGCAACGGCCTCCAGCCAAGTGGATATTAGGAGCGTTGATCTGGCCAACACCACGTGGCTGTACTCCTTCCTGGGACGTGAACTCCCGTACGAGGTGACGCTGGTCAACGGCGAGGCAACGAAGAATCCCGGGGAGTTTTCCAGCTCTTTCAAGCTTGGCCAGGTGGTCTATGGCGATGTTGACGGGGATGGTGATGAGGATGCTGTGGCCCAGCTCAACGGTGCGACGCCTGAGGGTAGTAGAGGTTTTTGGTACATCTGGATCGCTGATGTGTCCGGGGCTGTGCAGCTGAAATATCCCATAGCTGAAACCACCTGTTACGCACTAGTCCTGCCGCCGGAGATCACCGATGGGGCCATCAATCTGACGGAGTACCTGCACATTCCTGGAGTTGATGACGAGATTCCATGCTCTGAGCCGGGTACGGGTTTGAAGAAACGAACTATTACTGTCATCACAGATAGCACAGGTTCAACAGATGGCTCCGGACCAGAGATGTGGCCGGTACAGACGGCCCCGGTTGTTGCTTGGGGTGGCATGTGCCCTGGACCAGCAAATCCTGACGCTACACCAGGTCTAGTCGATCTGTGGGCGAGTCCGTCTAAGACTGCCCAGGTGGCTGCCACTACCGAACAGGACGGCGAAATTTTTGAGCAAATCGACTCTCCCTCAGACTCTCCCTTAGTAGAACGTGAGGGATGGAGCCTGGTGGGCTTTAGAATATTCGGTGTCAAATCGGACCTTGGCGGCAAGGATTTGGCCTGCGCTTGGGCGCCCAAGTGACGTGAAGCTTGGCAGGGGATCTAGCTAGGTGGTCAGCTCGTCCACGTCAGTTCCAGCCAAAACCGTTGCCGGATGCGGCCCTGCTGCCACGAGTGCCTGAGCCCAGCCGTCAGGCCACGGCTGGTTCCGCCCCAGCAAGATGATATTGCCCGGATAGCGGCGGCTAAATAGCATGCTCGTACCATAAGCGGCCACGTTGCTCATGGCTTCCTGCATGGCCTTCGTTTGGCTCGTGACCAGTGTGAAACCGGGCTCGTCACCCACATTGACCGCGAGTACCCCTCCCGGTGCCAGACGTGCTGCGGCTTCTCGGTAGAAATCTGCGCAGGCGAGGTGGGCAGGTGCCTCGGGGCCGCTGAAAATGTCCAAAATGATGACATCGAACCTCAGCTCCAGAGGCAGGGCCGCCATCTCCTCCCGAGCGTCACCTACGTGGGTGTTTAAGACAGTGCCCGCGGGCAGCGGCAAGGCTTCCATAACAAAGTCCAGCAGTCCCCGTTCCAGTTCAACGGCGTGCTGCACAGATCCGGGCCGGGTGGCTTGGATGTAGCGTGCCAACGTGAGGGCACCGGCGCCCAGGTGCAGCGCCGTGATGTGCTCACCGGCGGGTTTGACCAGATCAATGGCATTGGCAATGCGTCGCAGGTATTCGTAGAACACTTCATGCGGTGCAACAAGGTTTACGTGCGACTGCTCCGCGCCATCAATACTCAGAACGAAAGCATGATCGTGCCAAGGATCGGGTTCGATGGTGGCATGGACGCCGCTGGTGCGCAGGAAACGACTAGGTATCGCCATTAGAGCTTGTCTTTCAAGGTGGCGAGGCGTTCGGCAGCCTGCTCCAGCAAAGGCTCCTGCTTGCAGAATGCGAAGCGCAAAAGGGAACGGGTGCGGTGGGCGCCCTCGGGGTGGCAGAACACCGGGACGGGAATGGCGGCCACGCCAATGAGCTTCGGAAGCCGGCGTGCCAGTGCGGTGGCGTCGGTGATGCCCAGCTTTTGAGTATCGGCGTTGATGAAGTACGTGCCCTGTGGCAGGTAGACATCTAAGCCCGCTGCACGGAGTCCTTCGGCGAGGATGTCACGTTTGCGGGCAAGCGTTGCCGCCGCGTCCGTGAAGAAAGTATCCTCCATCCGCAAGCCAGCGGCAATGGCACCCTGGAAGGGCGTACCGGAGGAATAGCTCAGGAACTGCTTGACGGTGCGGGCCGCAGCCACCAGCTCCGCCGGGCCAGAGAGCCACCCAATCTTCCAGCCTGTAAAGGAGAAGGTCTTCCCGGCAGAGGAAATGGTGAGCGTACGGGCGGCGGCGCCGGGGAGCGTGGCCACGGGTATGTGACGGGTACCGAACGTGAGGTGCTCGTAGACCTCATCGGTGAGGATGACGGCGTCGTACTTGATGGCGAGGCGGACCACTTCGGCCAGCACCTCCACGGGGAACATGGCACCGGTGGGGTTGTGCGGGTTGTTGAGGATAACCAACTTGGTACGAGGGCTGAAAGAATTTTCCAGCGTTGCCAAATCCGGCATGAAGTCCGGTGCCAGCAGCGCCGCGGTGGTGTGGGTGGCGCCGGAGAGCCCGATCATGGCGCCGTAGGAATCATAGAAGGGCTCAAAAGTGAGAACCTCATCGCCCGGGCCCGTCAACGCCAAAACTGCGGCGGCGATGGCCTCGGTGGCGCCGGTGGTGATGATGACCTCGTGCTCCGGGTCTAGGGAGATGCCGTAGAAGCGGTCCTGGTGTTCGGCAACTGCCCGGCGCAAATCGAGGATGCCCTTGCCCGGTGCGTACTGGTTATTGCCTGCGGCGATGGCTTCCTGGGCGAGCTTGCTCAACTCGGCAGGGCCGTCCTCATCGGGGAAGCCCTGACCCAAATTGATGGCTTGGTGATGGTTGGCGAGGGTGGTTATTTCCTCGAAGATGGTCACGCCAAGGGAACCGTCAGGGCCCAGCAGGTTGGCGCCTTGCGCGGTTCGGTGCCAGGGCGTGCTCATGGGTGCTCCTAAAGTAGTGCGGGTTACGTGGCTACGTTACCGGCACGGGCGCGCTAAGCCCTAGTAGGCGGCCGGGAACTATCCGGTGCCGCCCGGCCCTGGTGGATTGCTGCCGGAGCATTACTGGTCAGTACTGTTTGGAACATGACGGTCCCACAACAAAACATTGGTCAGAGGTATGCCGCGTCGGCTAGATTCGTGGGTATGCGACGCGCCGTATGCCCCGGATCCTTTGACCCTATCCATAAGGGACACATTGAGGTGATTGCCCGCGCGTCCGGCTTGTTTGATGAGGTCATTGTGGCCGTGTCCACAAACTATGCCAAGAAGTACCGGTTTACTCTCAATGAGCGTTTGGAGATGGCCCGGAATACCTTCTCCGCACTGTCCGGAATTGTGGTGGAGCCCATGGGCGAGGGGCTGCTCTCTGACTACTGTCACGCCCGTGGTGTCTCCGCCATTGTGAAGGGACTGCGTTCATCCTCGGATTTTGACTACGAGTTGCCTATGGCCACCATGAACCGTCAGCTCTCCGGCGTGGAGACAGTGTTCCTTCCCGGCGACAGCCGCTACCTGCACCTTTCCTCCACACTGATTAAAGAAGTGCACACGCTGGGCGGAGATGTGGCGGACTTTGTCCCGCGTGCCGTGTTGCGCCGTTTGCAGGGAGACGTGGGGCCAGACACCACCCCTGTCGCAGTGGTCCAGCCCAAGCGGTAACCGCCTGTGCCCGTTGCGCTTGCACCGGCGGACGTGTGCAGATGGTTGAGGGCATTATTGTTCGGGTGGGCGAGGGGGTTCAGCCGGACCGCCAGCGGTGCCGGGATCCACCCCCGGAGGGAACGTGGTTTCCGACAGCGGCGAATAAGCGAACCAGCCGGTGCCCGGGAGTGCTGAGAAGGCCTCCAGCCGGGCCTTTTCCGCCGCGGCGGCCGCAACGAGGGCCAAGAGGGCGCTGGCGGCGGCTGGATTCGCAGCAGGAACCCCTGAGGTGAACATCCGCCGCTGTGCCCCATGCTCGTAGGAGTGGAATTCGACGGAGAACATCTCACCGAGCTCCTCGGCCAGTTTCTGCGCGAGTGAGTTTCCAGTGAAGGTGAAAGTGGCAGCCGCCTCAGGGGACACCCACTCATCATCGGCCGTCAGGGACGAGTAATAGCTCGCCTCCCACTCCTGCAAGGCCGCAACCAGTGACGGGGAGAGCGCCGAATCGTGGTACGACAGAGGGTCATGGAGCCATAGGGCGGTGCCTGCATAGTCGGGGAACAGGCGCACCTTGATGAGGCCATCGAACCGGGCACGGGCGGCAACAGCTGGCTCATCAGTCACTGATGTGTCCACGTCAACCACACAGCCGGTCACCTTCTTGTGCGGCGATGGGCCGGAGCTGGCAGGTGCGGCAGGCGGCGGGTAGCTGCCCAACGGCCTGAGTATCTGGGGTTCTCCGGGAGCGGGCACCCATGATGTTCCCTCCGGATTCTCGGTGGCATAGATCAGTGAGGACTCGGTGAGGGCAACAATGGTTCCCTGAACCCGGGGGAAACCCTCCGGGGCGGCGCCGTAGTCGGTGGCGCTGAGGATACCCGTGACGGTCAGGTGCCCGGCCACCCGCCGCGGTGCGGCCCAGAAAACGGAGAATCCTTCACATTCCAGCTCCGTGGGAAAGGTGCCCAGCTCCCCGCCGGGATGATCCGGACGGGGTACCGCAACGCAGGTCAAGGTGATCTCCGTGCCGAAGCAGCCGTAGAAACCGTGAGGATTGACGTCAGGGGTTTCCAGCACCAGCACATGATCCAGCAACTGGCCAATGGCAGGAGGGGCAATATCGCCATCGCCAATCTGCCAGTCGGGAATGTACACAGGAATGATCATGGCAATTACTATGCCTTGAAGTCGCTGTCAACGGTAGGTGGGCCGATCTGCCGAGCCAGCTATCCGGCGTCGTGCGTTCCAAGGCCCCTCAACGTCGCCGCCCTGGGGGAAAACGGGTGCTGGCGCAGGGATTTGTGCACCACCATCTGGCTGAGAGTTACATCACGCAGAGCAGTTCGCCGAGTGGGCCCTTTTTGTCGTAGACTGAATAAGGCCAATTTGGTCTGGTACCACTCATTTTGATGCCCGGGAGCTTTCGGGCTACGATAGTGCGTCGGTCATATGTTCTTACAGGAGTTCTCATTAGCGAAACCACGTTGGGCACCAAGCCCAGCCATGGCACGCCCCTCACCGTTAGTGTAAGGGAGCTTGGGCGCAGCCCAGGCAGTATGTGGAAGTTCGAAGAGCGTATACCTGTGCCGGAAGATTTTGGCACCCCGCTCATTGGCGCGGTTCCGCGATCCGAATTGGATCTGGAACTCCGTTTTGAGGCCGTTCATGAAGGTATTCTTGTTTCGGGTAACGTACTTGTTGAAGTGACAGGTGAGTGCTCCCGCTGCTTGGAGACGTTCGAGGATGACTTCGAAGTCGATGTGCAAGAACTTTTCTTCTACGAGGAGCCGTCCGCGGAATTCCTTGAACAAGAAGAAGATCAGCAACGTTGGGTCGAGCACGATTCTGTCGATCTTGAACCGGTGTTGCGGGACGCAGTGGTAACCGCCCTGCCGTTCCAGCCGGTGTGCCGGGAAGACTGCGAGGGTCTGTGTTCCGAATGCGGAATACACCTTGCGGATGAGCCGGGGCACCATCACGAGATCCTAGATTCTCGGTGGGCTGCCCTACAGGGCTTAACCGGCGAAGAAAACTAGCAAATAAGTTTTACTCATGGGCAGATGCCTGTGAGTTATCGAGAGAAAAGAGTTTGCCGTGGCTGTTCCCAAGCGGAAGATGTCCCGTGCCAATACGCGCGCACGCCGTTCCCAGTGGAAGGCCACCGCGCCTGCTCTGGTCAAGACCGTTGAAAACGGCGAGGTTGTTTACAGCCTGCCGCACCAGGCCAAGGTCGTCACCGACTCAGCTGGTACCGCACTGTTCTTGGAATACAAGGGCCGTAAGGTTGCTGACGTCTAAAACGTCCGTGCGGGCATTCGCCCGTTCGATTGGTTAATATTTAGCAGGAGTGTCATGTCCGCAGAACTTCCATCACCGGAACTCACGGACGGACACAAGCTGCTGTTGAAGCGTCTCGGTGTCAGTATTGATGCCGGGACGCTTCGTCTTGCCCTGACGCACCGTTCCTACGCTTATGAAAACGGTGGCATCCCCACCAACGAGCGCCTTGAGTTCCTGGGAGATTCCATCCTGGGTTTCTCCGTCACGGACGCGCTCTACCGCGATAACCCCACACTTCCCGAGGGGGACCTGGCCAAGCGCCGTTCCTCCGTGGTCTCCACCCGCGCCCTGGCCTCTATTGCCCGCGAGCTCGGTGTGGGTGAATTCATCTATTTGGGCCAGGGCGAACGCCTCACCAAGGGCCGGAATAAATCTTCCATCCTGGCTGACACCATGGAAGCGCTCATCGGCGCCACCTACCTCACGCACGGCATTGAAATTGCCCGCCAGCTGGTCATGCGCTTAGTTGGCCCGCTGCTGGCCGACTCTGCTGTCCTGGGCGCCGGGACCGACTGGAAAACCAACATTCAAGAAATTTCCGCCGCCCGCCACCTCGGCAGCGTTGTTTACGAGATCACCGGCACCGGCCCAGACCATGACCGCAGCTTCTCCGCGGAGCTGGTCATCGGCGGCCAGCACTACGGTTCCGGCGTTGGTCCGTCCAAGAAAGAAGCCGAGCGCGCCGCCGCAGCTGCCGGTTGGATAGTGTTGGGAGAGAAGTTTTCCCCCACTGCCAAGTACGACGCCGACCCCTCCTCCGAAGCCGGCTCACCCACCGCGTCGCCCTCCGGGCAGTAATGCCTGAGTTGCCCGAGGTTGAGGTAGTCCGCCGGGGTCTAGAACGCTGGATTGCCGGGCGCACCATCACCTCCGTTGCTGTGCCGGACCCGCGCTCCATCCGCCGTCACGCATTGGGTGTTGAGGACTTCCGCGGCAACCTGCTCGGTACCACGGTGTTGGACGTTGTCCGGCGAGGCAAATTCCTGTGGTTTCCTCTCAGTGACGATCCCTCCTCTACTGCCGTGCCACACACTGCCCTGGTGGCGCATCTGGGCATGAGCGGACAACTATTGGTGGAATCACGGGAGCAGCCGCACGAAAAACACCTCAAGGTCCGGCTTTCCTTCTCTTTGCGGCCCGATGCGCCCGAGGAACTGCGGTTTGTTGATCAACGAATCTTCGGCGGACTCTTTGTCACCTCTCTCATTCCAACCTCCGATGGACTCCCCGGAGGTAGCGGAGAATCGGGTTTGGCCTTAATCCCGGCTGAGGCCGCTCACATTGGCAGGGACCCGTTGGATCCGGACTTCGATCTGGAGGCGCTGCATCAGAAGTTCCGCGCACGGAAGACCGGGCTGAAACGTGCCCTGCTGGACCAATCATTGGTGTCCGGGATTGGCAATATTTACGCCGACGAGGCGCTCTGGGCGGCCAAGATGCACTACGCCCGCCCCACCGAGACCATGCGCCGTCCCGATACGGAGAGAATCATTCATGCCGCCCGCGAGGTCATGACCAGAGCTTTGGATGCCGGCGGGACCAGCTTCGATTCCCTCTACGTCAACGTCAATGGCGCTTCCGGCTACTTTGCGCGGTCCTTGAATGCCTACGGCCGGGAAGGCAAATCCTGCTACCGCTGCGAGGAACTTGGCCTAACCAGCATCATTGGGCGTGAAACCTTCATGAACCGCTCTTCCTACAGATGCCCCTTCTGCCAGCCGAAGCCGCGCAACGCCCGTCTCTGAGGGCATTGATTGGCACGTTTTGTAGCCGCCCCAAGTAAGTAGTTGGGTTAATAATCCAGCACAATAACAAGAGCCCTTGTGCGCCACATCACGTTATCGATAACATGTGGTTGATTCTTATCCCAGATATCTACTTTGCCTGAAGAGATTGCGAGTTCTGCAACGTGCGTAAATCAAAGTTCAAACCCAAGGCGCCGTTTGGCTGGAAGTCCGCCACGGCCGCGCTGATGGGGTTAGCCCTGGTGGGCGGCCTTGCCGCGGGTGGAGTGCAGCCGGCCCAAGCATTGGACAACGGCCTTGCTCTGACACCGCCCATGGGGTGGAATAGCTGGAACCAAGTCCGTTGCTACGGTTTGAACGAGACCATGGTCAAGGCCACCGCAGATGCCATGGCGGCAAATGGCATGGCTGCGGCAGGCTACGAGTACGTAGTGGTTGATGACTGCTGGCAAGGCGGCCGGGGGACTGACGGTGTTTTGTTCAGCCATCCAGACCGTTTCCCCAGCGGCATGAAGGCACTGGGAGACTACATTCATTCAAAAGGCTTGAAGTTTGGAATCTACGGTGTTCCGGGAACAGAGACCTGCGCGAATTTCTGGGATAGCTATCCCATCTATGGGCTGGGCAGCTTGAACCATGAACAACAGGATGCCGATACCTTTGCAACCTGGGGTGTTGACTACCTCAAGTACGACTGGTGCAGGGCTGACGAAACAGACCAGCTCAAACGCCCCGCCGCCTTTGGCAAGATGCGTGATGCTCTGAAAGCAACCGGGCGGAACATAGCGTATGGAATCTCCGAATACGGTGTCACCGAACCCTGGACTTGGGGTGCTGATGTGGCCAATCTTTGGCGCACCACCCATGACATAGCACCCAACTGGGGATCCATCACGGGCATCATCAACTCACAGGCCGAGCTTTCGCCCTATGCGCGCCCCGGCGCATGGAATGATCCTGACATGCTGCAGGTGGGCAACGGAAGCCTGACCGCAGATGAGAACCGCAGCCACTTCGGCATGTGGGCCATGTTGGCTGCACCGCTCTTTGCAGGCACCGATCTGACAAAGCTGCCGGCAGAGACTGTAAAAACCATCACCAACCGGGAGGTTATTGGCGTAAATCAGGACCCCTTGGGCAAACAGGCTGTGCGTGTGAGTAACGCAAACGGTCTGCAGGTGTGGGCCAAGCCGCTCTCTGGCGGTGACATCGGAGTGGCGCTGTTCAACACCACTGGCGCAACGGCCACCGTTGGCTCTACTGTGACGCAGGTAAATGGCCAAGGATCCTACAGTGTCCGGTCGCTGTGGGACGGGGTAGACGTGGCCAACACGTCCAGTTCGTTCTCTGCCACGGTGCCCAGCCACGGCACAGCAATTCTGCGACTGACACCGGGCGAAAAGCCTGGCCTGCCGACAACTCCGTCAGTTTCGGGTCAACTCTCACTTGCGGCCGGTGAGTCTGGCACCCTCGAGGTCAGTGTCCGCAACGGTGGCACGGCACCTCTGACGGGCGCAAGCCTGCAGTTCGGCACTGCAAGCGGTCTGACATTGCCCACAGCAGCAGTGCCTGTAGCTACAGTAGCGCCGGGCAGTACTGCCAAAGTATCTGTCCCTGTCACGGCCGCAGCGACCGCCGGCGGCAGCATTGCCGTACCGGTGACACTGACCTCAGGCACGTCCAGCTATGCCTTCCAACTCGGAGTTGAAGTCCGCCTCCCCGACACAGCCTACGTTTCTGACCTTGCGTGGATCAGCTCATCAAACGGCTGGGGCCCGCTGGAACGAGACAAGGCAGTAGGCGATAAGGCAGCCAACGACGGCCCGGCACTGAAGCTGGCCGGCATCACCTATCCCAAGGGACTGGGCGCCAACAGCCCGGCCAGTGTGAAAGTCAATGTCGGCGCCCAGTGCACCACATTCCAGGCCGTTATTGGCATCGATGATGACGTCAAGGCACGAGCGGCTACCGACAAAGTTGTTCCGCGCAGCACCTTCGAGGTGTACGCAGACGGCAAACTCGTCAGCAACACAACCATCGCCATGGACACCAACTCACCCACAACCATCAGTGTGGACGTCAGCGGTGCCCAGATTATTGAGCTGCGAAACGCTCTTGTGGGCACTGCCAACACTGCGTCATGGCATGCATGGGCGGACTGGGCAGATGCCAAGCTAATCTGCGGTGTGGTTCCAGTGGAGCCCACGGCTCCTGCGACTGATCCGGCGACGACTGCTCCTGCGACGACTGCTCCTGCGACGACTGCTCCGGCGACGACTGCTCCTGCGACGACTGCTCCTGCGACGACCGCTCCTGCAACCACGGCTCCGGCTACGACTGCTCCGGTAACCACTGTGCCCGCGACAACCGAGGCAGGCACGGGGAGCACCACTACGGCCGCACCCGGCGCCCTCGTTGCTAAGGACGTCTACCAGGGCAATGCGATCACGTTCAAGGGCGCGGGATTCCGCCCGGGCGAAATGGTCCAGGGCACAGTCTTCAGCCAGCCCATAAGCCTCGGATCAGTACAGGCCGACGCGCAAGGCACCGTGTCCATTGGATGGATTGTTCCGGTCAATTTTGCAACGGGTGAGCACAAGATTGTGCTGACAGGCGCGGACTCGGGACAGACGCTGGTGGGCTTCTTCAACGTGCTGAGCCCGGGCCAGTCCGCTGACGGAGACTTGGCCAGCACTGGCGCCAACACCAACGCTTTGTGGGCTGCGGCCAGCCTCATGGCGCTCCTGGGTGCCGGTATTGTGATTGGCAACCGTCGACGCGCAGGACTGCACAGCTAGCAACACCTAGGCCGGCTCTACCGTGTCAGGGGATTCCTGAGCCAGCCAGCAATTGATAGACAAAGGTGGGGCCCGGTGAAGCATTCGCCGGGCCCCGCCGTTGTTGTCAGCAAGATAGTTCCCATGACCCGAACGGTGTGAGCCGAACCAAATACAGCAACAAAGCCCTGCAGCAGGACAGTGACACAGCAGAGCTGGCTGCCGTTGCCATTTCGTTGCAAACAGACACTGGGACAGCGGCGCTCCCCGCTATATGCTGACAATGAAAGAGGATGACGTCCGTCTATGAGGCGGACGATTTGTTTGTGGCGGGGACTTCTCCCTCGGGGTGGCCCGAAAGGCTTGGTGAGACCATGAAAGCACGAAAACTGCTCTTTCTTGGGCTGGGACTAGCAGTAATCATCTTTGCTGGAGCTATTACCTTGAACCTTCTGCCTGGAAAGCAATCCGGGGTTCAGGGAGACGGATCCGCCGCCGCACCACCGGTTTCCCAGAGTGCGTCTCCTGCGAGTCCGCCAGCCGCAAATCAGTCAAGCAAGGCATCGCCCACTGCCCAGAGTACTGCGCCAGCCACAACTGCCAGCCTCAAACCCAAGATCACCCTGCCCGTTGAAGGGGGAGGGCCAGCTCTGAGCCCAGATCCGGGCCGTCCATTGGAAGTCAATAGTCCAGCCCCCTCAGCAACTCAAGTACTTCTTCCCAGTTCGAAACCGCAGCTACCTCTCGTGGTGGCACCGTTGCCACAGTCTGCGGATGCGGCAGGGAAATTGGCGCCGGGGTATCCAGAGCAGGCACTCCCGGCACTTGAGGGATCAAAAATCATTAGCAGCTCTGTCAGCCCCCAGAACGCCATCTTGCAAACCAGCCTGGTTGCAAACACCGCCCGCGAGCCGCTGGCAGTGAAGGCTTTCTATCAGGCTCACTTTGCGCCGCTGGGTTTTGGTAGTACAGACGCACCGGCCTCGGCCGGTTCAACGGCAACGTGGTTTACCCGTGGAACTGACAAAGTCACCGTAACAGTCACACCCATCAAAGGTGGAGCTTCCTATATTGTCTACGGCGTGCTGCACGCCGGAAAATAGGATCACTACACATGTATCTGTCCTTTTCTGACCGTAAAGGCGGCAAAGCCGCACAAGCGTGGCCTTCCAGTACGCCCTTCAAGATTTCCCCAGTGATCATTTCGCTGGGGATCGTGAGCATGTTTACCGATATTTCCTCGGAATCTGTAGCAGCTGTGCTCCCGCTGTACATCACTGGTGTTCTGGGGCTGTCCATGGTGGCTTATGGCTTCCTGGACGGCATCCACCAAGGTATCTCAGCCATTGTCCGCATTGGTGCCGGATGGACGGCAGACCGCGGCGACCGGCACAAGGCGATCGCCGTTCTCGGCTACGGCCTATCAACTTTCGCCCGGGTGTGGCTGCTCTTTGCAACAGGTTTTGGTGCCATTACAGCAGTCATTGGCCTGGACCGAATTGGCAAAGGTATTCGCACGGCACCCCGGGACGCCATGATCACCGAAGCGGCCCAGCCTGAACACCTGGCCCGGAGCTTTGGTGTGCACCGAATGCTGGACACGGTAGGTGCCACTATTGGCCCCCTGCTGGCGTTTATAGTGCTGCTACTGATCCCCAACGGCTACCACACCGTCTTTGTCGTGTCCTTGGCCTGTGGTGTTCTTGGTCTAGCAGTGCTGGGACTCCTTGTTCCAGGCCGGCGGCAAAGGGTGCTGGAGAAGCAAGCAGCTATAGCGGACACTGCTTCGCAGGCTGTTTCTCGCGCGCCCTTCGCATGGCGTGAACTGAACAATCCCCAGATGCGCCGGCTACTCCTGCTGGCAGGGATATTGGGGCTGGTCACTATAGGTGATGGCTTCATCTACTTGGTCTTGCAAAGCAAGGCCTCGTTTGCAGCAACATGGTTTCCCTTGCTCTATGTTGGGACCAACCTCGCTTATTTGGTGCTCGCAGTGCCGCTGGGCAGATTGGCGGATCGGTGGGGGCGCTTGAGGGTTTTTATCGCAGGACACGGAGCCCTGCTCGCAGCCTATCTGTGTGCGGTACTGCCCGCCACAGGAGCAGCATTCACTATTGGCGCCCTTCTGCTACTTGGCGTCTTCTACGCTGCCACTGATGGTGTTCTGGCAGCTTTGGCCGGTCAATTCTCGCCGGAAGCCAGCAAAGCCAGCGGCATTGCGGCTGCGCAGACGGTGGTTGCGGCCTCACGCTTCTTCGCCTCCGTTGGATTCGGCACCTTGTGGTTCATGCTTGGTCGTGAACATGCCATGGTGGTTGCCGCCGTGGCGCTGGCAGCCGCATTGGTTGCGGCCGTGATCCTTGTCCGCAGACTTTTACCTGGGGCTAAAAGCGGAGACTCCGCCTTGGATGCCGTATGAGTGCGCGGACCCGTATGGCATGGCTGGCTGCCATCACCATAGTGGTGCTGGGGGCTGCTGTCATCTACGCCTTGTGGTCCTACAACCAGTATCAGCTGCGTGCGCAGAGTGCCTCAGGAGTGGCGCTTTCAACGGATGAGACCTGGCACACCGGCCCGCGCATCATTTTTAGAAACACCGCGCCGGGTAGCGGATATGGGCACGTAGCCATGGTCCCACTGGAAGAGCCTGCGGGGCCCCGGACCGTCACCGAGGCGGTCTGTGACAGGGTATATGCGGCCGCAGGAACCCAAATGTGCCTGCGGACCAACGCCGGTATTGTGACAACCTTCCAGGCGGTGCGGTACGACTCGCAGTGGCGCGAACAACAGGACTATCCGTTGCCGGGAAATCCCAGCCGGGTGCGGGTCTCATCTGATGGGCAACTTTTCGCTACAACTGTTTTTGTCACGGGCCATGCCTATGCGCCGGCAAGTTTTTCCACTGCCACAGTCATTACCAAAACGGCTGGGGGAGATCATGGCAACCTGGAGGACTTCACCTTGCTGGTTGATGGGGCGCCCATAGCCCCCGTAGACAGAAATGTGTGGGGTGTCACCTTTACTCAGGACCAGAACACCTTTTATGCCACTGCCGCCTCGGGCCAGAAGACATGGCTGGTACGGGGCGATCTTGCACAACGGACCCTGACGTCATTGCGAGAAAATGCTGAGTGCCCCTCACTTTCCCCCGATGGGACAAAGATCGCGTTCAAAAAGAACCTCAAGCCTGGGCCCACACCTTTTTGGAACCTGGCGGTGCTGGAGTTGGACAGCAATACGGAAACCCTTCTGGCGCAGCCGCGCAGCATAGATGACCAAGCGGAATGGCTCAATGATTCAACACTCCTGTACGGGCTGCCTCGTGAAGGAGCCGTAGGGGATGAAGATGTTTGGTCGGTGGGGATCGAATCAGGTGCAGTGCCGGAACTTTTGATTGAGCATGCCTGGTCGCCGTCGGTACTTCGATAATCGGTGCGGGAGCTAATCAGTGCGGGACGCTGAACACCACGTCAACGAAGTAGTTTGTAGCGTTCCAGGAATTCACGGGCATCGCGCCTCCGGAGCCGTACATGTACAGGCCGTTACTGCCAGCGCTCACGCTCAACGGGCCCTGCGTAAAAGCAGTGGCGAAGAATGCGCCAGTTGAGGAATAGGCGCCGTTGGGGGCGTAGTAGGAAACCGTGTAGCTGCCTCCTGCCGTCAGGGACACCGGGGTAGCAAGAACAGCCGTTTGCCATCCCGAAGTTGTTTCATTGGTGAAGTTAGCCGTGGCCAGCCGGTTTCCAGCCGAATCCCACAGGGACCCCGTGTGGGCCCCATTATTGCCAATTCCCTTGAAGAAGCGGATGGCAGTAACGGAACCTGCCGTTGCGGGCGTAAAGCTAACGCCCAGTTCAATGGCCGAGCTGTCATCAGTATTGGACAAAACATCCGGCGTCAAGGATCCAAAAAGGCTGCTGCTGGTGCTGTTCGCGGCCACTGTCCTAAACGTCCAGCTCGTTGCGGCTAGCGCAGCGCCCTGAGCCGAAACAAGGTTATCCAAGGAAACCGTGATGGCGGAGTCCGGAGGCAAAGCGGCAGCAGGGGTGAAGTTGAGAGTCTTACCGGAATTACTGGCCGTCACAGTGCCCGCTACGGGACTTGTCCCGGCCAGTACAGTCACGGAGTAGCCGGCTGCTGGGGGGCTGGAGAACGTGGCGGAGAGGGCCGAGGTGACAGGCTGATCCAGCGCCCCAGAAACAGGCACTGTCGATAGTAGCTGCAGCGGCAAAATTGTGGCTACTGGTTCGAAGCTCACATCAACCAAGTAACTACTGGAGGAAGTCTTACCCGGGAAATCGGAGGTATAGGAGTACCGCCCCTGACCAGCAGAGACGTGGAGCGGGCCCACAGAGACATCGTTGCCGTAGCCGCCTGGACTGGCGGAATAAGTGCCTACCGGGTTCGTGTAGGCGGCAATGTACTCTGCCCCGGCCGAGACAGGCACGGGGCTGGCCAAGGTCAGGGTCTGCCACCCGGCAGAGTTTTCTCCAGAAAAGGTGCCGCTGCCAAGAACTGCACCAGCGAGCGAGTACAGCGTGCCCTGATGAGTTCCGCTGTTGCCCGGTCCTTTGTAAAACTTGATGGCGGTGATTTTGCCATTGGTGGCGGGGCTGAACCTTACGCCCAATGACAGGGGAGTTCCATCGGCAATGGAGAGCACGGCGGGTGTGGCACTGTCCTGATACAGGCTGCACGGGCACGCGCCTACTGCGGTGTCAGCATTGGCCGTGGTGATGGTCCACGAGGCACCCTCCGCAACATTCTCACCCGTGGTAGCCGTGGCGCTGAGCGTTGCTGTGTAGCTTGTGGCATTGGACAGCGCGGCCGACGGCGTGAAGGTGGCCCGGCGGGATCCGGGGTCGTAGCTGGTTGTCCCTGCAACGCTCACCCCCGCGGCAGTTTTGAGCGCGATGGCAACGGTATTCGCAGTGACAGCTTTTGAAAGCACCGTGCTGAGTGTTGTATCAACAGGCACGCTTCCCGCACCCGCAATGGGCTGCTGGTTTCCGGCGCTCAGTGGCGTAAATACAGGGTTGAACACCACATCGACAAGGTAGCTGCTAGAGGAGCTGTTGGTGGGGAAATCAGAGGTGTAGGAGAACCGCCCCTGCCCGGAGGGGACATGGAGAGGGCCACTATTAGAGTCATCGGCGTAGGCTCCCGGAGTTGCAGAGTACGTGCCTTCAGGGTTCGTATAGGCGGCAATATATTCAGTTCCGGCCGTGACCGGAACGGGAGAGGCAAAGGTGGCGCTCTGCCAGCCGGTAGTGCTTTCGGCAGTAAACGTGACGGTGGCCAACACGGCGCCGTTGCTGCCGTATAAGGTGCCGGTGTGCGTGCCGGTGTTACCTGGGCCCTTGTAGAACTTAATCCCATCGATGGTTCCCTTGGCTGTGGGGCTGAACTTCACACCCAGCGCCAAGGGAACACCATCGGCGATGGCGAGCACGGCGGGTGTGCTGCTGTCTTGATACATGCTGCAGGGGCAGTTGCCAGCCGTAGCATCCGGGAGCACCGTTTTGAACTGCCATGTCTTTCCCACTGACACGGGCATGCCATTGCTGCTGGCTGAGATGGTGGCTGTGTAGCTGGCGTTTTGTGCCAGTGCCGTGGCCGGTGTGAACAACGCAATGCGCGTTGCCGGGTTGTAGCCCGTAGTTCCAGTAACGCTGGCACCGGCCGAGGTTTTCAGCGAGATGTTGACGGACGCTGCATTGACATCCTTGGACAGTACAGCACTGACCGCCGTGGTGACGGGCACGCTGGATGCGCCATTGGCGGGTTGCTGTGCGGTGGCTGACAAAGGAGAGTTGTCGGTGCTTTCAAAGACGGCGTCCACAAAGTAGTTGCTGCCTTCGTAGCTGTCGGTGGGGAACTCTCCGGAGGTGTTGTACACCCCCGCAGCCGGTGAGCCGAAGCCACCTGCAATACTGAGCGGGGCTGCCGTGGTGCCTCTGTAGTCCCAGAAACCGCTCTGGTAGGAGTAGCGGCCCTTCGGGGCAAGGTAGGAGACAACGTAGCTTTGCCCGGCGAGTACCTGGACCGGGGATACGAAGGTGGCACGTTGCCAGCCACTGCCACTTTCAGCGGTGAAGGTGGCCGTGGCCAACTGGGCCCCTGAGCTACTCCAAAGATAGCCGGTGTGAGTTCCCGTGTTAGCTTCACTCTTATAAAAGCGCACCCCGGAAATGAAGCCATTCTGGTTGGGTGTGACGCGCATCCCCAACATCAGCGAACCGTTGTCCCCGGAGTCCACTGTGGCGGGAACCGTTTGGCCCAGAGCGCTATAAGGACCGCCCACCTGGAGGTTTATCTGGGTGGGTGTGCCTGGATAGTTGGCGCTGTCATCGATGGCCCGTGCCATCAGTGCCACTGTGCCCACTCCGTGTTGGATGTAGCTGTAGCTCCAGTTGGTGGTCCCCGTTGCCGGATGCCAGCTGATTCCGCCGTCGCTTGAAAGTTCGACGCCGGCCACCACCCCGCCGGTGTCACTGGCGGTTCCGGTGACGGTGACCTTGGCACCGTTGGCGATGGCGGTCCCGTTAGTTGGAGAAGTGATCACGGCTACGGCCGGTGTTGTATCGGTGCTCTTGCTGGCGGCGTTCAAGGCGGGGTCTCTGGTTGCCGGTTGCGCCCCCATATCGGCCAATAAGTTTAGTTGTGCCTGACGCATCCGGACATCGGCAGGTGCCCCGTCGCCGTCGTGCGTTGCATCCAAACCCCACGACCACTGAACGGACCCCGCGGAGAAGATCAATGCCCCAGCAGAGTTCTTGTACAAGGTGATGTTGTGTGTGGTGGTTCCGGGCTGCACCAGATTGCCGTAGTCCATGAGGTATTGGGGTGTTGGCCCCACAGTGGTGGACAGGCGGATCAATCCTTGGGGCCGGAAACCATTATCAATGTCCTCATTGGATTCATAACCTACGGTGTGGGGAGCCAAGGCGGCCTGGGTTCCGGGGGCCAGTTGGGTCAATGAGGTGTTGCGCCACAAGCGGGTCTTGCCTTCCGCTGCGGAGACAGTGACCGGAAGGTCAGTGTAGTTGGACATGTAGATGGTGCCGCTGAGCGCATTTTCTGGGATGCCGCCGCCATTGGCGGGTGAGGCAAAGCGGGGGTCACGCCACGTTCCCGTCCACTGATTGCTCGGATCTATTTTGCTGTTGGACCAGGTCTCCTTATAGGAAGTGATAGTGCGGTAGTTGCTGTTGTCCGTGGTGGACGGCTCGTAGCGCGTGCGCCAGTAGTCATCATTGCCGGAGAGGAATTGGAGGTTGAGACCAGCGTTGGCGGCTGCCTCAATGTTGCTGCGCTGGGCACCTGACCAGTATTCGTCATGGCCTACCGATAAGAACACCTTGTGGTTGCTCAGGAGCGAGCCGTACCTGTCAGTGTCCACACCGGATTGGTAGGCAACGTCATAGCCGTTTTGTTCTAAGTAACGCACCATGGCATATTCGCTGGCGAAGTAGAAGTCACGTCCGTCAACGTCACCTCGTGTCACCACAGGACGGTTGTAGCTGATTTTGAAGGCCCGCCCTATGTCAGCACCTTGGTAAAAATCCGCGCCTCCGTAGGTGTTGTAGGCCTGCCAGGTGGGGTCTGAGGTCTGGAAAACAACGTCGGCATGGCTGGCATCATTGCGCACCACAAAAACTATGTGACTCCTGCCGCCATCATCCTTGCGGGTCAGCAGGGCCACATAGACACCGGAGACTGCCGTGCTGGGGACGTTCCAGGTTGCGGACAAGCCCCACGTGCCACAGTCATAAAGCTGGGTGCTGACATCGCTGAGGCACTGTGGCTGAATCTGCGGAAGCGGAGCAGAGGGGATGATCGAGTCAATCTTTCGGGCACCGAGCCCGCCGTAGAATCCCGTGCGGAAGATGTCGATGGAGTAGGCCTTGGCATCAGTTTTGATTTTGAACCCAATGCTGGAACCAACATTGACGCTGATGTCAGTGGAGAATCCCTGAATGGAGTCATCGCCCGCCCCGTTAATGTCCCAAACTTGCGGATCTGTGCCTGGTTTGGAGTTTTCACAGGAGATCAGGTTGCTGCCGGGCCCGCAGGACTCGGCAGCTGATGCAGCAGCCACAACACCGCTCACCAAACCGCTGAACGCTAGAGCCGTGGCAGCAATTATTGCCAGTACGTGGCGGTGTCTAAGACCGGTGACTGCACGTAGTTTCAAGTTCGGACACCTATCTCCAGCGGCATGCCCGCCACACAGGCAGGCATGAAATAAAGTCCCGCCACCGAAGTGATGGCGAAAACCTCTTTCACCTGTGACGATAGGGTGCACACGTTGGGCTAATCAAGAGATAAGGCCACAAACAAGTGGTGTGGACGCAAAAGCAAGTAGTTGTTAGCGAAAAATATGCGTCATTATTACAGAGTCCGCATCATTACAGAGCTCGGTAGTGCTCTGCCAATCGGCTCAGTCCCTCGTCTAAGGACACCGCCGGAGTCCAGTCCAGCACGGCCTGCGTGTTCCGTTGATCAAACCAGTGGGCTGTGGAGAGTTGTTCGGCCAGGAAGCGGGTCATGGGCGGTTCGTCGTGCACCCATCCACGCGCCCCTGCAACAGTCCAGGCCTTTTCAATGACCGAGCCTGCGCCGCGGGCTAACCAGCCAGGTATGGAATAGCCAGGAGCGGGCACGCCGGCAGCCGCACAGATCCCGGCAATGAGTTCACCTACAGGGCGGGGTTCGCCATTGGTGACCACCAGAG
Organism: Arthrobacter sp. UYCu511; assembly: GCF_040547105.1. Taxonomy (NCBI): domain Bacteria; kingdom Bacillati; phylum Actinomycetota; class Actinomycetes; order Micrococcales; family Micrococcaceae; genus Arthrobacter; species Arthrobacter sp. UYCu511. Next base: position 86,342 of record NZ_JBEPPB010000009.1, on the reverse strand, counting down.
CCTGACCGTGAGCCTGATCCATCCGTTCAAGTCCGCGCACTATGGCCTCGGCGGCGTTGTCCACATAGGTGGTGTCGATGAGTGCGCGCCCGCCGTCCAAGAGCGGCAAGCGGCCTGTCCGCGCACGTTCCACCACGCGTTCCACCAGCTGAGTGTCACCTGGACCCCAGACAACGTGGGGACGGATGGCCGTGACCCGAAATGCCGGGGAGTTCTGCGCCAGGGCAATTTCCTCAGCCGCAGCTTTGGACCGGGCGTAGTGACCGCGGGCCAAAGCCGGGTTAGCTGCCCCCGCGGTGGCGCCCACAATGGAACTGCCAGAGTGTGCCACTGAGGGGGAGGAGACAAACACAAAATCCCGCACACCCTCATGCTGTGCTGCTCTCAGCAGCTGGCGTGTGCCAACAATGTTGGTGGCGAGAAACTCATTCCACTCTCCGGTAAAGGAGACCTTGGCCGCCAAATGTACTACGGCGTCCATCCCCGCTACGGCGCGTGCCGCAACATCGGGGTCAGCAATGGAGCCCTGAATCGATTCCCACGGGGCTTGGACGGCCCGGCGTTGCAAGCTTCGGACAAGGTATCCACGCTCATGCAGGAGTTGGGCCACAGCCCGCCCCAGCATTCCACTGGTGCCTGTGACGAGCACCTTGCGCTGTGGAGAACTCCCCACATTGTGCGCCGGGGCAGCATCACCGATCACGGCTGGCCGGCTTTTTGCCCTGCCAGCAACCGTGCGGCCCAGCGTGAGAGCTTCGCCCTGTCGATCTTGGAGTTGTGCCGCACATCTGTGGGCATGGCGTCAATGGTGATCACGGCAGCCAACGGAAGTCCCACGGACAACGCCGCAGCACGCACTGCCGCCGCGAGCGGGGCAGCTGCCAACCCTGGACGCTTGATGGCGGGAGCAGTTTCTACGATCGCCACGGCAGCCTGAGTCCCCATGGGTCCAACGCCAACAACGGCAGCACGGGCAACTCCGGGCACTTGTTCCACCGCCTGCTCGCACGCCACAGGTGTTTTGACGCCGGTGGGGGTTGTGAGAATGTGCTCCATCCGGCCCTCAACCCACAGCCGGCCCTGCGCATCCAGATGCCCAACATCGCCTGTGCGGTGCCAGCCAGGAATGGAGGTGCTGTGAGTTTGCGTGATCCACAGGCGGTCATAGCGTTCCTTGACGTGCGGAGCACGCACCAGAATCTCCCCGGTGACTTCGGCGGCGGTGGTGGGCGAAAGGTCAAGCCCTTGCGCCAGCACGGGCGCTATGGCAATGGCGGCGCCGCTGACAGGGGTTCCAACACACACACCATTGCCTGCCCCGGCCGCAAGAATGCCCGGTAAGTCAATATCGGTGACAGGCAGCGCTTCCGTCATACCGTAGGGAGTGTGCAGAGCCGCATTGGTGGTCAGCTCCTGCACCTGGGTGAGTAGCCGTTGACCCAGGGGTGCACCTGCCGAGAGGAGAAGTTCGACGCCGGCCAGCACCTTCCGCAGGGCAGGCGTGAGTTCCGCAGCGGTGGCCACCACGTTCACAAGCGCGGCGGGGGAGGCGAACACCACTGTTGCATCAATGGCAGCGGCAGCTTCGGCCAAGGCCTTGGCGGTCAAGGTGCGCGGGGCGGTGACATCCATGTCGGGAGTGACAGTGGTGGCGCCCAAGGCCGGGCCAAGAAGGGCAAAGGGTGCAAAACCGGCTACCAGTGACGTGCCCGCTTCAAGCCGGTAGGTGGCTTTAAGGGTGTCGCGCATGGCGGCCAGCCGGCGGTGTGTGTACAAAACACCCTTGGCCGGTCCGGTGGAACCGGAGGTGAACAGCACTGCTGCATCGGCATCCGGTGCGGGGGTGCTAAAGGTGCTCGCATACCCGGCCAACCGGGTCACGCGACCATTGGCCAGTAACTGCGGAACCGTGCCGGCAACCTTAAAGAGGGCTTTCTTGGCTGTTGCTGTGGCAGGTGGGAAATCTTCCGCGGCAATCCTAATGCCGGGCCAGTTGTACAGACGGGCACCAGCCAAAGCACGTTCAATCCCAATCAGGAAGTCAGGCCCGGCTCCCTTGATGGCGCGGCTGAGCCCCTTGGTGCCCAGCCCCGCGTCGGCCACCACAATGACGGCGCCCAGACGCAGGCAGGCGTAGATCAAGGTAGTTAGATTGATGCCCGGCGGCACCAGCAAACTGACCCTGTCTCCGGCCTTGACACCGAGTTCACGCAGTCCTGCCGCGAGATCGTCCACATCGCAGGAGAGCTGCGCCCAGCTCAGCGAACGTGTTCCGCCGTCGGCCAACATATCCACCACCGCGGTGCTGGTATCGGCAGTGCGGGCATCGAGCTCGGCCAGCATAGGGACATACTGCGTGTTCGTGCTGTCCTGGGTGGGGGCTTGCTCAAGGGATGCGGCTTGATCAGATGTCGGGAAACGCTGCGCCAGCCAGGTGAATGTTGGTGCCGCTATGTCACGATCTTCCTGGACCAGGTGGCTAGCACCTTCAAAACGGTGCACATCGGCGTGGGGCAGGCGCGTGATCAGATCTCGCAGGTATCGATCTGAGAAGACCGGGTCCTTGGGGCCCCACATCATCAGGGCAGGCACGCCTAGGGAACGGATATCAGAGGACACAGCATCCAGTGCAGCCCAGGACGGGTGCTCTGGCGTTGCCGGAATATCGGCCACAAAATTACCTACCCCGGTACGCCGGGCCACGGAGCGGTATGGGGCCATGAATGCTGCGCGGACCTCCGCGCTCAGGGTGGGCGCAGCGAGTCCGTGCGTGACACGCAAAAAGGCCGAAGTGGTGCTGGTGCCCCATTGGTGGACGGCGGGGTGTAGGGCAAGTTTTAGAGCTGGCGGAAGGGTGAAACCTGCCGGGTGCACGGCCGTGTTGGTCAGTACCACGGCGGCCAGCTGGTCCTTGTGCCGGGTGGCCCAGCCCAGGGAAATGATGCCGCCCCAGTCGTGTCCCACACTCACCACAGGCCCGGTAAGGCTCAGTGCGGCGGTGAAGTCAGAGAGGTCGTTGATGCGGTCCTCGAGGCGGCGGAAGGTGCCCGTGCGCTCGGAGAATCCCATATCCAGCTGGTCTACGGCGATGACGCGCCACGGGCCGCCAGCGGCAAGAGTTTCGGGGGAGGTAGCCCCGGCCAGGAGGGTGCGCCACAGATAAGACCACGTGGGATTGCCGTGCACGCACAGCAGGGTGCCTCGAGGGGCCTTGCCGGTGGCCAGCACGTCGGACTCATTGTCCAGGTAGTGCCATTGCCTGCTGGTGCCTACAGGATCAACGGCGGACGTGGACGGGACCGTGAGTACCTGCTGCCACGCTGGAGAGACGCCGGGCCATGGTTGGGACACGGCCGTGTGCTCGGAAGTCACTGCTACCACGCAATTTCCATCATGGCGGTGTTCAAGCCTGAGCCCACACCCATGCACAGGACCCGATCGCCACGGTTCAGGCTCTGGGATTCCTGCGCCAAGGTCATGGGCAGCGAGGCTGGGCCCACATTGCCCCATTTGGGGAATGTGATGGGCACCCGCCCCTTGACCAGATTCACGGCCTTGATGATGGCGTTGGTGTAAGAGTTGGAGACCTGGTGGGTGACGTAGCGGTCCATGGAGCGCCAGTCCCAGCCGTCGGTGTGGGCCTCATGCCAGGCATCAGTGACCAGTTCCAGACCATTGTCCAGCAGTCCTTTGGTGTCTGTGAACATGCCGTCAGGCCCGCCCACACACAGCTGGTGGTGCTGCGTGCCGGCACGGGAGACGCCGCCCACTATGCGGTGACCTTCGGGATGCAGATCTGCCGGGCCAATAACGGCAGCGGCCGCGCCGGAACCCAGCGTCAAGGTGGCGAATTCTTTGAGATAGTCCTCACGGGTGGAGGTTTCCGCGTTCAGACGGTTGAAGGTGTTTTCCTGCGTGGCCTGGGCGTCCTCGCCCGCCACCACCAAGGCGTACTTGATCTGGCCGGAGTCGATCATGTTCGCAGCCAAGGTCATTCCGTTGACGAAGCCCAGGCAGGCGTTGGCCACGTCAAAGTTCATGGCCGAGGAGGGTAGCCCCAAACCGTTGTGCACCTTCACGGCAACGGAGGGTTCAAGATTGCGTCGAGTGACGGAGGTATTGATCAGCAGGCCCACCTGGCCCGGTTCAATCCCGGCCTCGGCCAGCGCCTTGGCACCAGCCTCAATGGCGGCGTCGTCAAAGTCTGTGCCCGGGGCCCACCAGCGGCGTTCCTCCACACCGGCCACACGCTCCAAGAGTCGTTTGGAGAGGCGCAGACGTTTCAGGCTCGGGGCTAGACGGGCGTCGAAGTCACTGGATTTGACAACAATCGGAGCCTCAATGCTGGAAACAGCGAGCAAGGCGGTGTTGTGGTGACGAAACGTAGCGTTGCCGATCAAGTTCCAGCCTTTTTCTTAGGTATCAAGTGTTCAACGTCACCGGGAAAACCAGTGACTTTGCCTTGATATGTGCTAGAACGCCTGAGGACGGCACCCATACATATCAAGACCCACCCTTAACTATGCACCTTGAGGGGTGTTCACGCACATACGCCACAACGTATACACGGATCTAGGCGCCCGGGTGGGATGGGGAAATTCACGGTAGATTGGCCTGTGAGAAACACACCCGGCGCAGGAGAAGAAAACAGTTTGCATCTAAAAAGTCTTTCCGTGCGCGGATTCAAGTCCTTCGCGTCGGCCACCACTTTCGACTTTGAACCCGGTGTGACAGCTGTTGTGGGCCCCAATGGTTCGGGGAAATCCAATGTGGTTGATGCTCTTGCCTGGGTCATGGGGGAGCAGGGTGCCAAGACGCTGCGCGGTGGAAAAATGGAAGACGTTATTTTTGCCGGTACTTCCGGACGTCCGCCTTTGGGCCGCGCCCAGGTCTCACTCACCATTGACAACAGCGACGGCGCCCTGCCGATCGACTATGCCGAAGTCACCATCTCACGCACCCTGTTCCGTGCAGGCGGCTCCGAATACGCCATCAACGGGACCTCCTGCCGCCTTCTGGACATCCAAGAGCTCCTCTCCGATTCGGGGCTGGGCCGTGAAATGCATGTCATTGTGGGTCAAGGCCAGCTGGATAGGGTGCTGCACGCCACCGCTGAGGATCGCCGCGGCTTCGTTGAAGAAGCCGCCGGAATCCTCAAACACCGCCGCCGCAAAGAAAAAACTCTCCGCAAGCTTGATGCCATGGGCGCCAACCTGGCCAGGCTCAATGATCTGACGGGGGAGATCCGCCGCCAGCTGACACCTTTGGGCAAACAGGCGGCTGTGGCCAGGCGTGCACAAACCGTGCAATTTGATGTCAGGGACGCCAAAGCTCGCCTGCTGGCTGATGATCTTGTGAGCCTGACACAAACCGTGGCACGCGATGAAGCAGCAGAACTATCCCTCAAGAACCGCCGCGAACAGGTGGAGCGGGAACTACAAGCAGCCCGGGAGAAGCAGGCGGCACTGGAACAGGAAGCCGCAGCCGCCACACCCGTCCTGAACGCGGCACGGGATAACTGGTACCAGTTATGTTCCTCCCGCGACCAGCTCAAGGCGCTGGGAATGCTCGCCGCAGAACGCCGGCGTCATCTTGGAGCCACGGAGACGGCGCCGGACCCCAGCCGCGACCCGGACCGCTTGACTGAACAAGCAGCACGGTTGCGTGAAGAGGAAGCTGAGCTGGATCTTGCCTTGGAGGAGCGCCGCTACGGGTTAGAGACAGCCATGGAAATCAAGGAAGATGCCGAGGCTGCCGTGCGGGGCGAAGAGCAGCGAGTGCGGGATCAACTCCGTGCCACCGCCGACCGCCGCGAAGGCTTGGCCCGGTTAGCCGGTCAGGTTGCCTCCGCCCGCTCACGGGTCGAATCGGCTGAAGCCGAGATTGGCCGGCTGCACCACAGCAAGGCTGCCGGCGCCGAACGGCACACCCAGGCGGCGGCGGAGTTTGCCGCCCTCGAATCCCAGGTAGCCGGAGTAGAAGAGGGGGAGGAACGCCTCGATGCCGATTACGAGGACGCAGCCGCAGCCCTTGAGGAAATGGACACGGCGCTTGAGGCGCTCACCCGGGAGCAGCTGGCTGCCGAGCGGGCCCGCGAGTCCCTGACCGCCCGCCGCGATGCGCTTGCCGTGGGGCTGCTGCGCAAGGATGCCAGTGCCCAACTACTCGAAGCCCGCCCGGACGGTGTCATGGCCGCCATGGCTGCGCTCATCCGGGTGGTACCCAGCCATGAAAGCGCCATCTCTGCGGCCTTGAATGCAGCCTCCGAAGGGGTTGCGGTCACGGGACTTTCCGCGGCACTGTCTGCGCTGGAGCTTGTTAAAACGCACGAGGGTGGCCGGGTCACCCTGGTGCTCGCCGGGTCAGCCAGCCCTGATGAGCAGCCGGCGGAGCTGGTCCGATTGCAACAAGTGGCAGCTGCTGCCGCGGCTGCCATTCCCGGCGCGCTGCTGGGACGTGCACAGGCTGATGGCCCCGCGGAGCTGGCACAAACTCTCGACGCCTTGTTGGCAGGGGTTGTGCTGGTCCCCGATGCGGCTGCAGCCCAGGAAGTTTTGGCCCGGGATACTGCGCTGACGGCAGTCACGGCTGACGGTGACGTGTTCACCCAGTGGTGGATTCAGGGCGGCTCAGCCGTGGCCCCGTCGCTGCTGGAATTGCAGGCAGCGGTGGATGAGACTGAAAGTGCACTGGCGCAGGCAACGGCCCGCGGCGAGCAGTCCCGTTTTGCGCTCGCAGGCTTGCAGGGGCGCAGGGCCGCCCTGGCTCAAACTGCGGAAACCGCCCTGGCCGCACTCAACGAGTCCGACGCGCGGCTGGCAGCCGTGGCTGAACGTCTGGGCCTGCTGGGGGCCACGTTGCGTTCGGCTGCAGGAGAGTCTGAACGTCACGTCCAGGCCGTCCACGGGGCAACCGCCAACCTTGAACGCGAACAACACGCACTGACGGAGATAGCGGCACGGCTGGCCACAGCGCAACAGGCCCCGGCCGGCCTTGAACCGTCCATGGATGAGCGCGATTCCCTGGCTGCGGCAGCCACGGCTGCCCGCGCGGTGGAGCTGGAAACCAGGCTCTCGCTGCGCAGCACCGAAGATGCCCTCACGGCTACGCGCAACCGGGCGGCGGCGCTGGAACGGGCGGCCGCCACGGAGCGGGCAGCTCGGGAGCAGGCGGCGCAGCGGGCCCGGCGTCGGCTGTTCCAAGCGAAGAAGGCCTCCGCCGTGGCGCTGGCAAGCCACCAAGTTCTGGTGCTGGTGGAAGAGTCCATCGCCTTGGCCGAACAGGTCCGCGATGAGGCCGAGGAGCAGCGGGCGGGCCGTGACGTGGAATTGATGAGCGTTCGCAGTGCCACGGTGGAGGCTCAGAAGGAGCTGGCGCGGCTGACCGATTCTGTGCATAAGGACGAGCTGGCACGTGCCGCCCAGAAGCTGCGAATTGAAACGCTGGAAAACAAATCCATTGAGGAACTTGGGCTCAGCGTGGACCACCTCCTTGCGGAATATGGCCCCCACACGCTGGTTCCGCTGGGCCCCGGTGAGGTTACGGACAAATGGGCGGCACTGCGCATGGCCGTGGATGAGGACGGCAACCAAGTCCGTGAAGGAACCCCGTTTGTGCGCGACGAGCAGGAAAAGCGGCTCAAACGGGCCGAACGGGATCTGTCAGCCCTGGGCAAGGTCAACCCGCTCGCCCTGGAGGAATTTGCGGCGTTGGAGGAACGCCACCAATTCCTGTCCGCCCAGCTAGAAGACCTGAAGGCCAGCCGCCGGGACCTCATGGACATCATCAAGGAAGTGGACGCCCGCGTTGAAGAGGTCTTCACGGCCGCCTACGCGGACACGGCTATCCAATTTGAGCGCGTCTTTGCCCGGCTCTTCCCCGGCGGCGAGGGCCGCCTGGTGCTGACTGATCCCACGGAAATGCTGACCACAGGGATTGAGATTGAGGCGCGGCCCGCAGGCAAGAAGATCAAGCGCCTCTCCCTCCTCTCAGGTGGCGAGCGCTCGCTGACGGCCGTGGCGCTCCTGGTGGCCATCTTCAAGGCCCGGCCATCACCTTTTTATGTCATGGACGAGGTCGAGGCGGCGCTCGATGACACCAATCTGGGACGGCTCATCAGCATTCTTGAGGAACTGCGTGAATCCAGCCAGCTGATCATCATTACGCACCAAAAACGCACCATGGATATTGCTGACGCACTCTATGGGGTGTCCATGCAAGGCGATGGCGTCTCCACCGTCATCAGCCAACGTATGGACCGGGCTGCTGGAGCATAAACCCCGCGCGCTCGGTGCCGCTGCCGGGATAAGGCAAGTTCCACGGTGGCTAGGCCGGGTGGGTGTCCTTCGCCGGTAGCCACAGCACCATGGCTAGAAGTGCCACGGCCGTTGCCATGAGGAACGCCGGGCCGTAGGAGAAGGCGTCCACGAGCAGTCCCGCCGCGATGGGGCCAATGATGGCGCCCAGATCGGAGCTCATCTGGAAGGTGGCCAGGACCTTGCCGCCGGAGCGCTCGTTGCCTATTACATCCGCCACGGTGGCTTGCTGGGCCGGGCCCATGAGGCCGCTGCCCAAGCCTGCGATGGCTGATATCAAGAAGAACCAGAACTCATTACCGGTGAATCCGAGCGCGCCCATGGCGAGGCCGTTGACGGCTAGTCCGCTCAGAATCATGGGCTTGCGGCCCCAGGTGTCTGCCAATTTTCCGGAGAAAGTCAGGGCAACTCCTGTGCCGATGGCAAACACGGCCAAGGAAATGCCGGCTACCTCTGGACCGGCGCCCAAGGCGGCCGTGGCAAAGAGTGGCACCAGGGCCATGCGGAGGCCGAAAGCGGACCAGCCATTGGCAAAGGCGGAGCCCAGAACGGCGCGGTAGGTAGGCAGGCCCAGAGCAACACGCAGCGGCAATACCTCTTTTTTGACGGCGGTAACAAGCCCCTTCCGGTTCGCTTGAGCAGAGGCCGCTGGCAGTTGCGTTGCCACGAGCACCGCCACCAGAACCAGGGCAGCGGCGTAGACCAGAAACGGCAGGGCCATGCCAAAGCCTGCAAGGAGTCCACCCACGGCGGGGCCGGCAATATTACCGAGCAGGAAGGAGCCTGAATACAGGCTAGATACCCGTCCACGTGCCTGGGGCGGGGCGAGCCGGATCAATAGGCCCATGGCCGCAACGGTGAACATGGTCGAACCAATGCCGCCCAAGCCCCTATAGATCAGCAGCTGCCAATAATCTTGTGCGAACGCACAGGCTGCCGAGGAGGCTGCCACGATGAGGATGCCCAGAATGTAGGTGCGGCGCTCGCCCATCCGTTCCACCAGCCAGCCGCTCAAGGGGGCAAAGGTCAAGCGGGTGAAGGCAAAGGCGCTGACAACCACAGCGGCGGCTGTCACGCTGACATCGAAGCTTTGTGCGAATTGCGGCAAAACCGGGGCCACAATGCCAAAGCCAATGGCAATCATGAAGGCGGCAGCCACCAGTACCTTGATCTCGCGGGGTAGCTTCGCTGCGGGCAGATCCTTGGCCTGTTTGGGCCGGCGTATAGACATAGACATCACTGACGAGTGTCCCACATGACGCGAAAATTGGTCCTGTGCCCACCCGTGAGGCCCCGGCAGTGAGGCTCTGCCCCGGGCGTGAGGCCCCCGTGAGAGACTAAGGGGGTGAATGAAACTCTTCCCATCCTCTTGTCCATCGTGGTTGTGCTCGCCGTCATTGGCGGTCTAGTACCCGTCTTCCTGAACGCTCGCCGGAACCGCCAGAACTACACCGGCCCCCGCGATGCCAATGACCCCGCCCCGCTGGATCCCACAAGTCAGGGGGACGCCCAAGGTGGCGGGACTCTGGTGGAGGACCGCCCGGAAACCATCGCTCCGCAGCCGGCCATTTTGCCGGAAGAATTGCTGGAGCCGCTTGCCCCTGCCGCCCCGTCGCTCGAGACCCCGCTGCCTGTTGAGGGCCGGTTGGTGCGCCTACGGGCGCGGCTGTCCAAGTCCAACAATGCGCTGGGCAAGGGCCTGCTGGCGCTGCTCTCCCGCGACACCATTGACGAGGACGTGTGGGAAGAGGTTGAGGAGACACTGCTGCTGGCCGACATCGGCACGGATTCCACCATGGAATTGGTGGACACACTGCGTGACCGCGTGAAGGTTCTGGGTGTGCGTAGCCCAGAGCACGTCCAGTCGATGCTGCGTGAAGAGCTCATCAAGCTTGTGGATCCCTCCATGGACCGCACACTGAACATCACCCGCCATGATGACCGCCCGGCCGTGCTCATGGTGGTGGGCGTCAACGGCGTGGGCAAGACCACCACCGTGGGCAAGCTGGCCCGCGTGCTGGTGGCCGAGGATAAGGACGTGCTGCTGGGGGCCGCCGATACTTTCCGAGCTGCCGCTGCCGAACAGCTGGCCACGTGGGGTGCGCGGGTGGGCGTTCCCACTGTGAAGTCCGACGTCGACGGAGCGGACCCTGCCTCCGTCGCCTTTGAAGCAGTCAAGGTGGGCATTGAGACGGAAGTGGACGTGGTCATGATTGACACCGCAGGCCGCCTGCAGAACAAGATCGGGCTCATGGATGAGCTGGGCAAAGTTAAGCGCGTCATTGAGAAGCAGGCCACGGTTGATGAGGTACTGCTGGTACTGGATGCCACCACGGGACAAAACGGTCTCACCCAGGCGAAGGTTTTTGCGGAAGTAGTTAATATCACGGGCATTGTGCTGACCAAGCTCGATGGCACGGCAAAGGGTGGCATTGTGGTGGCCATCCAGAAGACACTGGGAGTCCCCGTGAAGCTGGTGGGCCTGGGCGAAGGTGCCGATGATCTGGCCCCCTTTGACGCCGAAAGTTTTGTTGATGCACTTCTAAACTAATGGAATTGGCGGGAGTCCAAGACTCTGAGCTGAACAACAAAAAATGTCCGCCACGGCGGGCTTTTTTTGTTTAAACCGCCATCAGAGATTCTTACTCCGGGGGTCCGGTGCGGCGTGAGATTACCTCCGTGGGGTGCGGCAGGGGCGGCCTTGAAATCAGCGGTTTGTGTATCTAGGCATCCTTTTCTGGGAACGGATGATCTTTCATGGTCTAGTGCTTGTTGAAAACGTTTAACGCACGAAGCGTCGAAAAACCGTGACGCTGCGCATGGCCACCGTGGTCCTGCGCCTGCGCCTGCGCCTGCGCCTGCGCCTGCGCCTGCTCAACCGAGGTGGCGCCGGCCTGCTCAGCCATTCGGCCCGCACAACGCTCATGCGCCGCAGCAGGAACATTGATCAAGAGCAGCGCAGCAAATTTGACGGTCTTAACGTGCGCGAAGGCGTCGCTGCCCACGGGATCAGTGAGGTCATGACCAAGGCCGGCATCGTCTAGCCACCCCGAACTCCCGGGAAGCGAACGGCTGGGGCAGTGAGCGGCTTGGCTGGAAACACGCCGGAAACGTTGTTGACGCGGTAAGTTAACTCCCCAGCGCAAGACGTAACGCAGTGGAAACTTATTCCACGTCCGCGTGAAACACGCAGCAACTTTCATTGTAAGAGTCCACCATGCACAGCCCCGAAGACGCGGCAGGCAACAACTCTTGCAACGAAAGGCCAGCAACATGAATACTGGCGATACAGCATGGGTCCTAATCTCAGCAGCCTTGGTGCTGCTCATGACACCGGGGCTTGCATTCTTTTACGGCGGCATGACACGTGCCAAAGCCGTCCTAAACATGATGATGATGAGTTTCGGCGCCATTGGCGTTGTTGCCGTTCTTTGGATCCTGTTCGGCTACTCGGCTGCCTTTGGCACCGACCTTGGCGGGGGACTGCTGGGGAACCCCTGGGAAAAGCTGGGTCTGCGAGGAGTCCTGGACACCGGTGACGGCGCCCCATTGGTTGGCTCTGTCCCCGAAGTTGTCTTCGTAGGGTTCCAAGCAACCTTTGCCATCATCACCGTAGCGCTCATCACGGGGGCCATCGCGGACAGGGCAAAGTTTGGTGCCTGGCTGACCTTTGCCGCCATCTGGGTCACTGTGGTGTATTTCCCGGTGGCACATTGGGTTTTTTCCTTCACCGAGGATGCCAATGGCAAGCCGACGGGTGGATGGATAGGCCAAGGACTCGGAGCCATTGACTTTGCCGGAGGCACTGCTGTTCACATCAACGCCGGTGCCGCAGCCCTGGCACTGGCCTTGATCCTTGGCCGGCGTAAAGGATTCGGAAAAGATCCCAGCCACCGGCCCCACAACCTCCCCTTCGTGATGTTGGGGGCAGGGCTACTCTGGTTTGGCTGGTTTGGTTTCAATGCGGGGTCCGCGCTCGGTGCCAATGCCGTGGCTGGCTATGCCTGGATCAACACGCTTGCCGCACCTGCAGCTGCCATCCTTGGCTGGCTCTTGGTAGAGAAAATCCGTGATGGACACGCCACCTCACTCGGGGCAGCATCGGGGGCCGTGGCCGGACTTGTTGCCATCACCCCCGCATGTTCGGCAATAACGCCGCTATGGGCGCTGGTGCTGGGGCTCTTGGCCGGGATGCTTTGCGCGCTAGCAGTCGGGTTGAAGTACCGTTTGGGGATTGATGACTCACTGGACGTTGTTGGGGTTCACCTGGTGGGTGGCCTCGCAGGGACCTTGTTCATTGGCTTGGCGGCTGATCCGAATTCACCCGCCGGTGGCCGGGGTCTGTTCCACGGTGGCGGGCTGGAACTTCTGGGCAAGCAGGCCATCGCCGCCGGGGCGGTTATGCTCTATTCCTTCCTCGCGGCCTATGCCATCGGGTGGATCATCAACAAGACCATGGGATTCCGCATCTCAACAGCCCACGAAGCTGCCGGAATTGACGTCTCAATCCACGCCGAATCCGCCTATGACTTAGGCGGCCGCGCCACGGGCAGCTTCCAACCACTCTCCGGCAAGAGGCCCGCTGCGGGTCAGTCCGGAACCGATCACCTCACACCAGGGCGCAAGTCCGCAACACAGGAAGCCACGGTGGACGCATGAAACTCATTACAGCCATCATCAGGCCGGAACAATTAGATGATGTCCGCAGCTCGCTTGAAAGTTATGGTGTGCAGGGGCTGACGGTCAGCTCAGCGCACGGTTATGGGCGCCAGCGCGGCCACACCGAAATCTACCGAGGTGCCGAATACGCTGTGGACCTGCATGCAAAAATTCGCATCGAGGTCTTGGCCACGGATGAGGTGGCCTGGGACTTGATGGACATTATTGTGGGCAGTTCCAATACGGGTAGTCCCGGAGATGGCAAAGTGTGGATGGTGGCCGTGCTGGAGGTTATGCGAGTGCGCACAGGTGAGAGGGGCACCGCAGCCATCTAGAGAGTTAGTCGTTACTGGTGGTCCAGGCCTGCGGGCCCGAGGAGCCGGCCGCATAGTTTTCCATGGGGACGGCTCCGGACGCCCAGGCGGCAAACGTCGGTTCCACGATCCGCCAGCACTCTTCGGCGGTATCGCCACGGACGGAGAGCAAGGGATCTGCGCGCAGGATCCCTTCCAATACTTCGCCATAGGGTAGGAGAGGGTCACTGCCCAGTTCTGCTTCCAACTTGACTCGGTCAAGGGTGAAGACATCTCCCGGGCCGTTGACATCGAGGTCCAAGACCAGCGTGTCCGGTCCGAAACCAATATGCAGGCGCGTGGGGGAGTCTGTGCCTTTGAAGCCGACGGGCAGATGTGGAACCGGTTTGAATGTGACGACCGCTTCCTTACGGGCGTTGCCTAGGGCTTTCCCTGAGCGCAAAATGAACGGCACTCCCGCCCAACGCCAATTGTTTATGTACACTTCAACCTCTGCGAGGGTCTCGGTGTCATTTGCTGGGTCCACACCGTCTTCATCGATATAGTTCGGGACCTTGCGCTTTCCAATAGTTCCCGAAGTGTAACGCGCCCGGCGTGTGTACTCGGCCAAATCGTGACCGCTGCGGCCAATGGTGCTGGCTCTTAGTACGGTGGCAATGCTCGAGCGGACGTCTTGCTCACCCAACGTTGCCGGGGGTTCCATGGCCATGATGCCCATGACCTGCAGCAGGTGACTTTGGATCATGTCACGCCCTGCACCAGCATGATCGTAATAGCGGGCTCTGTTTTCCAGAGTGAGTGCTTCATCAAAGAAGATCTCTACCTTTTCAATGTGTTCCCCGTCCCACGAATGCTCCAACAGCCGGTTGGCAAAGCGCAGGCCCAAAATATTCAAAACTGTGGACTTACCCAGGAAATGATCCACTCGGTGGATGTGGTCCTCAGGAACCAAGGTGGCCAAGGTGGCATTGAGTGCGCGAGCCGATTCAACGCTGGAACCAAACGGCTTCTCCATAACCAACCGGGTGCCTTCTGGCAGATCCTCGGGAGTCAATGCCGTGCACGCTTTCTGGCTCACCGCCGGGGGTAGGGCAAAATACAGTGCCACTGGTCCGGGAATATCTTTGAGGAACTGGCCCAACGCTCCCTTGGCGGTCACATCAAGTTGGTGGTAGCTACTTCCCTCTTGGAGCTGGTGCAATTCTTTGATCCCGGTGTCCGTCGAAGCCCCGTCGGGTTCCATAGCCTCGGAAAAGCTGTCCTTAAGCCGGTCCTGCCACTGCTGCGGAGACCAATCATCACTGCCAGCTCCCACAAGATTGAGCCCCGGTGCCCGGCCCGAAGCAATCAGCCGGGCCACGCCCGGCAACAAGAGACGGCCTGTGAGATCTCCCGAAGCCCCCAAAATCACTAAAGTCTTGATCCGCCCGCCGGGGTCCGCAACTGAAGCCGGGGAACCGGCGTCGGGCTGGTTGGATTGTGTGGAGCGCTGATTGCTGGAAGCTGCAGTGTTTTTCATCACGTCTTCAGCATGCCACCAATTGGGGCCCTTTTCATGGTCTGGCACAAGCGCCCACAATTTTCTTTGCCGTGATGTAGTTGCTGGCGAACATGAGGGGTATGCAACGAAGAGGCGCCGTAGTTGGTACCCTTGATAGTTGAGTCCCTCAGGAAAGGGAGTGGAGCGGTGTTAGCGCCGTCCCACCGGTCTCATCCTGAATAACGTAAATTGCCGCGCACCATGCGCGGGCCGGCCGCAAGGCTGTCCCGCGCGGGCGTTGGTTAATCCCTGACGAATAATCCCTGACGAAAGAAGTGCGCGGCGCGTGTTCAACTCACTATCTGATCGGCTGACAGCAACCTTTAAGAACTTGCGTGGCAAGGGACGGCTCAGCGAAGCCGACGTCGACGCCACGGTGCGCGAGATCCGTCGGGCCCTGCTGGATGCCGACGTCGCCGTGCCGGTGGTTCGCGAATTCACCGCCAAGGTCCGCGAGCGGGCGCTCGGTTCCGAAGTCAACGAGGCGCTGAACCCGGCGCAGCAGATCGTCAAGATTGTCAACGAGGAACTCGTGGCAATTCTGGGTGGTGAAACCCGCCGCATCAACTTGGCCAAGAACCCGCCCACCGTCATCATGCTGGCCGGTTTGCAAGGTGCTGGCAAGACCACGCTGGCCGGAAAGCTGTCCAAGTGGCTCAAGGGCCAGGGCCACAGCCCCTTGCTGGTTGCTGCGGATTTGCAGCGCCCCAACGCCGTCAAGCAGCTCCAAGTCAACGGTGAGCGCGCCGGTGTTCCCGTGTTCGCACCGCACCCCGGTGTCTCCAGCGAGTTTGAATCCGCCACTGGCGATCCCGTAGCCGTTGCCCTGGCCGGGTTGGCGGAGGCGAAGTCCAAGCTGCATGACGTGGTCATTGTTGACACGGCCGGGCGCTTGGGCATTGATGCGGAACTGATGAAGCAGGCTGCGGACATCCGCGCTGCCATCAACCCCGACGAGGTCCTCTTCGTCATTGACGCCATGATCGGCCAGGATGCCGTCAACACGGCCCAGGCGTTCAACGAGGGCGTCAACTTTACTGGTGTAGTCCTGACCAAGCTCGACGGCGACGCCCGAGGTGGTGCCGCACTCTCGGTTGCCTCCATTACCGGCAAGCCCGTCATGTTCGCCTCCACGGGTGAATCGCTGGATGACTTTGAGCTGTTCCACCCTGACCGCATGGCCAGCCGAATCCTGGACATGGGTGATGTCCTCACCCTCATTGAGCAGGCTGAAAAGAACTGGGATAAGGGCGAAGCCGAGCGCATGGCGCGCAAGTTCGCCGACCAAGAAGATTTCACCCTAGATGACTTCCTCTCCCAGATGCAGCAGATCCGCAAAATGGGCTCCATGAAGAAGATGCTCATGATGATGCCCGGCGCCGCCGGCATGCGCCAGCAGCTGGAGAACTTCGACGAACGCGAAATTGACCGCGTTGAGGCCATTGTTCGCTCCATGACCCCGCACGAACGTGTTGCGCCCAAGATCATTAACGGTTCCCGCCGCGCCCGTATCGCCAAGGGCTCGGGCGTGCATGTTTCCGAGGTCAACGGCCTGCTGGAGCGTTTTGGCCAGGCTCAGAAGATGATGAAGAAAATGGCTCAGGGCGGCGGCATTCCGGGCATGCCCGGCGTGGCAGGCCCCGGCGGTTTCAACAGTGCCCGCAAGGGCAAGCAGGGCCCCAAAAAGAAGGCGCGCTCGGGCAACCCGGCCAAGGCTGCCGCCGAGCTTAAGGCCGCGCAGGAGAAGGCCAACGCGCCCAAGTCCCTGCCCACCGGTGCCGCGTTTGGTGCCGGCGCCGAGGACTTTGACCCCAGCAGCCTGAACCTGCCTAAGGGCTTTGAGAAGTTCCTGGGCAAGTAGGCACATACCAGGGTGCACGCTAGCATCACCCACAGGCAGTGATCAGGACCCGTAGGGGAATCTCCAAGTGATTCCCCTACGGGTTCATCTTTTTAAAACCTAATTTACCCACGACAGTTCCAGTTTGTAGATTCAGACAGCCCGTAAGAGTCACGCGAAGACCAAACTGATCTACCACCGCGGGACTCTGCCATGGAGGCGCAAAATAAAAACATTGCGATTACGTGGGGAACCGAAAGTAAGCCTTTCTGTTATTGGGAATTTTGGCAGTATCTTTTTTGACTCTGACCGGATGGACTCCAGGAAACGGTTCAGACAATAACACCGGAAGCTCGGCATCTTCACCGGGTAAGGCGGCCAACACGGCAACTTTTTGCCGAACCGCCCAACACGGTCCCCAACTGGATTTGGCCGTTAGTGCGCATCGCTGATTTTTCGGTATCCAACATTTCCGATCTGCAGCAGCTGATGTTCCGCCCGCTGTATTGGTTCGGCAATGCCGGAAAGGCCGAGGTCAGTGACCAGCTGAGTTTGGCGGCCCAGCTTCTGTCTAGCAACCGGGCAACACGCTCGCCATCACTCTCAAGGACTACAAGTGGTCCAACGGGACGGACGTTACCTCCACTGCTGTCATGTTCTGGTACAACATGTCCAAAGCCGAAAAGACCAACTTTGCCGCCTATGTACCGAGGCAGTTCCCGGACAACCTTTCCTTAGCTACTGCACCGGATGCTAAGACAGTCGTGTTCACAACCGACAAGGTTTATAGCGAGCAGTGGATGCTGTACAACCAGCTCAGTCAGATCACACCGATGCCCCCGGCCTGGGCTATGACCAGTGCCACGGCCAAGGGCGAGTGTGCCACGAATGAGGCAAGCTGTGCAGCCGTTTACACCTATCTGGTGTCCGCAACCAAGGATCTGCCTACCTACGCAACGAACCCGTTGTGGAAGGTTGTTGACGGCCCCTGGATGCTCAAGAGTTTCAACGCCGACGGGCACATCACCTTCGTCCCGAATACCAAGTACTCCGGATCGGTGAAGGCCACCCTGAAGGAATTCATTGAGGTGCCGTTCACTACGGACGCCGCCGAGTTCAATGTCTTGCGCGGTGCCAGCGCCATAGATGTGGGCTATATTCCCACGCAAGATCTGAGCTCCCCGCGTCCTGCCAACTCCACACCAGATCAACCAGGGCCAAATCCACTCAGTGCCAACTACACTATGGCGCCGTGGAATCTGTACGGCATCAACTACTTCCCGATCAACTACAACAACCGCACGGTGGTGCCGGTCTTCAAGCAGCTGTACTTCCGCCAGGCACTGCAATCCGTGGTTGACCAGAAAGGAATCATCACCAACGCGGCTAAGAATTACGGCTTCCAGACCACCGGCCCCGTGCCGCTGTTCCCGGAGAGTCCGCTGATTTCTACCACGGAGCAAACTAACCCCTACCCGTTCGACATCTCCGCAGCCACCAAGTACCTCACGGACAATGGCTGGTCCGTCACGCCGGGCCAGGCAGCAGCGTGTACCAAACCCGGAACGGGGGCCGGTGACTGCGGGGCCAACATCAAGGCTGGGCAGCCCCTGACCTTCACCTTGCAATATGCCAGCGGCCAGCAAACCATCACCACGGCCATGGAATCGATGAAGTCCAATGCCGCGCAGGCCGGAATCGTCCTGAATCTGGTCCCTGCACCCTTCAACACGGTCACTGGCACCGCCATCCCCTGTACCGGTGCAAGCTGCACCTGGGAGATGGGCAACTGGGGAGGCGGCTGGGTGTACGCACCTGACTACTACCCTTCCGGTGAGACTCTGTTCCAGACAGGGGCAGGCTCAAACAGTGGCAGCTATTCCAACCCGGCCATGGACAAGCTCATCGCCGCAACCACCACTGAAAGTGGCACTGCGGTGATGCAGGCCTACGAGAATGCCTTGGCTAAGGATGTACCCGTAATTTGGCAGCCAAATTACACGTACAGCCTGACCATGGTTGCCAACGCGCTCAAGGGTGTCACACCCCAGAGCCCGTATGCGAACCTCACCCCCGAGAACTGGCATTACTAAAGGCTCGGAAACAAGGTAAAGCGCAACTGCAAAACGCACCTGGAAACGGATCAGGGATGAGGTGGCGAGGGATATGATCACCCACAACGAACGGCACAGGCGGGCCGTATCATGATTGGGTATATCCTTCGCCGCGTCCTCCAATCCATACTGGTGGTCCTTGTGGTGACGGTCATTGTCTTCATTTTGCTGCACCAGCTTCCAGGCGGTGCTGCACGGGCCATTCTGGGCCCGCGGGCCACGGCAGCCCAGATCGCAGACTTCAATGCCGCCAACGGCTACAACCAACCATTGTTTATCCAGTATTTCCGGCAGCTGGGGCAGTGGCTCACCGGCAACTTTGGCTTCTCCATAAAACTGAATCAGTCAGTGAGCTCACTCTTGGTTCAGCGCATGCCCAAAACCATCATTCTGGGTTTACTCTCGCTGCTTCTGACAGTCATCGTGGCCATCCCCGTGGGCATCTATCAGGCAGTGCGCCACAACAAGTCATTTGATTACATTGCCACGGCATTATCCTTCATCTTCTACGCGGCACCCACGTTCTTCATTGGGCTGATCATGATTGAAATATTCGCCCAAAACCTGGGGTGGTTCCCCCCGGAAGCACCCCAGTCTGACGGCATCGGCCCCATTTTTAAACAATTTGACGCCATGATCCTGCCCATAGTTACCTTGGCGCTCTTGAGCATTGCCGGTTTTTCCCGGTATATGCGCTCCTCGGTGCTGGACAACATTGACCAAGACTATGTCCGCACAGCCCAAGCTAAAGGCGCGCCGCCGTCGCGGGTTCTCTACCATCATGTGCTGCGCAACGCTCTGATCCCCATCATCACCTTGCTGGGACTATCCCTTCCTGCCTTGTTTGCCGGGGCGTTGATTACGGAATCAATTTTCAACTTTCCAGGCATGGGACTGCTGTTTTGGCAGGCTGCCCAGGCCTCCGACTACCCGGTGGAGCTTGGTGTTGTGATCATCACCGCCTTTGCCACGGTGGCGGGAAACCTCTTGGCCGATATTTCCCTGGCCGTCATTGATCCGAGGGTGAAGCTATGACAACCATCCGCCCGGGCGCCGGCGAAACCGCCCCCGGCCTGACAGACAGCGGTGAACAGCCTGCCCCTCTGGGCGCCACCGGCCTTCCCGTGGGCAAGGCGAAGAGCATGTTCCGGCTGGGCTTTGAGGTGTTCGTGCAGAACCGGCTCGCCATTGTGGGCTTGTTCCTGCTGCTGGCTGCCGTACTGTTCTGCTTCCTAGGTCCTCTGATCCGCCCAAGCAATCAGATCACTGTCAACCTTGACCAGGTGACGCTGCCGCCGGGCCCCGGCCACCCGTTAGGGACTGACGAGACTGGCTATGACCAGTTGGGCCGGCTCATGACCGGCGGGCAGGTGTCCCTGATTGTTGGTTTCTCAGCTGCCGTCATCGCCACGATCGTCGGGACCGTCTGGGGAGCCATTGCAGGATTCTTTGGCGGCTGGGTGGATGCGGTCATGATGCGCATTGTGGATGCCATCTTGTCCATTCCGATCCTGTTCCTCCTGTTGTTCCTAGTCACGATCGTTAAGCCCAGTGTCCCCGTCATGGTGTTTGTGCTGGGGCTGACGGCCTGGCTGGTTCCGGCCCGGCTGGTACGTGGGGAATCCCTGACCCTGCGCGTGCGCGAATACGTCCAGGCCGTCCGTGTCATGGGAGGCACCTCCTGGCATGCGGTGCTGCGGCACATCATGCCCAATGTGGTGGGCACTGTCATTGTCAACGCCACATTCCAAGTAGCCGATGCGATCTTGCTGGTCGCCTACCTTGGCTATCTGGGTTTGGGCATTGCCCCTCCGTCCACCGACTGGGGCGGGATGCTCAGTAACGGCACTGCCTTTGTGTTCACCAATTATTGGTGGCTGATTTACCCGCCGGGGCTGGCCATCATCATCGTTGTGGTTGCCGTGAACCTAGTGGGTGACGGGCTCAGGGACTCCGTGGAGGTCCGGCTCCAGCGCCGCTAACCCGCAGCTCCGATAGCCCGCAGCCCCGCAATACAGTAGCGCCGCAATACCGCAGCGCAGTAGCCTGAAGGAGACGCCGCCATGGCACTGTTGGAGATTAAAAACCTCAGTACCGAGATCCGCTTGAGTAAGTCCGTGGTGTATGCCCTTGAGAACATTAACCTGCATGTGGATGCCGGTGAATGCCTGGGTTTGGTGGGGGAGTCGGGCAGCGGAAAAACCATGACGGCTATGTCCATTGAGCGCCTGTTGCCGCCAGGCGGACGCATCACCAACGGGGAAATCCTGTTCGACGGCGAAGACCTGATCACGTTGCGCGAGTCCCGGCTGCGAGAAATTCGCGGTGGAGATATTGGCATGATCTTTCAGGACCCCATGACGTCCCTGAATCCGGTGCTTCCTGTGGGGGTCCAGGTGGCCGAGCCGCTGATGCTCCACCGGGGCATGAGCAAGTCAGCTGCTCTCAAGGAAGTGGTGGAGATGTTTGGCCTGGTCGGCATTCCCAGCCCGGCCCAACGCATCAACGATTTCCCGCATCAGCTCTCCGGAGGGCAGCGCCAGCGTGTCATGATCGCCATGGCCCTGATCTGTCAGCCCAAGATGCTCATCGCGGACGAGCCCACCACAGCCTTGGATGTGACGGTGCAAAAGCAGATACTGGAACTCGTGGCCCGGCTGCGCCAGGAATTTCACATGGCCATGATCTTGGTGACACACGATCTGGGCGTCATTGCCGGCAGTGCGGACCGTGTGGTGGTCCTTTATGCCGGCAAGGTCGCCGAGATGGCAGACGTGCACACGCTCTTCTCCGCCCCCAAACACCGTTACACGGATGCCTTGTTCGAGGCACTGCCCGAGCGGGTGGCAGGGACGGGGGAGCGCCTGTACTCCATTCCGGGCCTGCCACCGGATCTGACGGAACCCCCGCCGGCGTGCCGGTTCGCCCCGCGCTGCCGCTTCGCCGTGGATCTCTGCCGCGCCCAGGTCCCGCCCATGACCACCATCGAGACCCCGTTCGGGCCGCAGCAATATGCCTGCTTTGTCCCACGCACCACGCCGCTGTATGTGCCCGAGGCCGCAGATTTGCGCACCACCGTCCCCGAGCTCGCCAGGGTGGCGGCTGCTGAGCTGGAAACCGGAATGGACCTTTCACGGGTGGAGGGCCGTGCCGGAACCTTCTTGGGCGGGCACCAAGCCCATGCGCCGGCCGGGCCTGCTCTTGCCGAGTCAGATCCAGCCGGAGAAGCGCCGTCGGCCGGCTCGTCGTCGGACGCTAGGGGCTGGGTGGCGCCTGCCACCTTCATCCCCAAGGATGGCGTGCCACTGTTGCAGATCACAGACGTGGTCAAGGACTTCCCTGTCACAGCCGGGGCTATCCTGCGCCGCCATGTGGGTGACATCAGTGCAGTCTCCGAGGTGACACTGGCCATCCCGCGCGGCACCACGCTGGGCTTGGTGGGGGAGTCTGGCTGTGGGAAGACCACGCTGGGCCGGCTGGTGGTAGGTCTGGACTTGCCCACGAGCGGGTCAATCTTGTTCCGTGGTCGGCGTATCTCACAGCTGCGCGGCAAGGAGGCGAAGGAGGGCCGGCGGAACGTACAGTTCATGTTCCAGGACTCCTACGCCTCCCTGGACCCGCGGATGCGGGTTCGTTCCATCTTGCGCGAGCCGCTGGACATTCAACACGTTGGCTCGGCTAGAGAACGTAATGACCGCGTCGATGAACTACTGGCCGCCGTGGGGCTGCCAGCCCGGGCCGCCGAACGGTACCCGCACGAATTTTCCGGTGGCCAGCGCCAGCGCATCGGCCTGGCTCGGGCGCTGGCATTGCAACCCGGGCTGATAGTCGCCGACGAGCCCGTTTCAGCGCTGGATGTCTCCGTTCAGGCGCAGGTGCTGAACCTGATGAAGGAGCTCCAGCATGACCGCGAGCTGACTTACTTGTTCATTAGCCACGATTTGTCCGTGGTGCGCTATCTATCTGACGTCATTGCCGTGATGTATCTGGGCAAGATGGTGGAGGTGGGCCCGGCCGCCGAGGTCTATGCTCACCCTCAGCACCACTACACGCGCGGGTTGATAGACACTGTGCCCATTCCCGACCCCGTGGTGGAGCGGGCCAAGGCCAAACTTGGCGTTGCCGGCGAGTTGCCCTCAGCCATGAACCCGCCCAGCGGCTGCCGTTTCCGCACCCGCTGTCCTGCGGCTCAGGAGATTTGTGCGCAGGTGGTGCCGCCTCTGCAGCCCGGAGGTGGAACGGTGCCCCTGCCACCTGAATCTCTGGTGGAAGCCACCGCATCGGCTGCCGCAGCCGGAACCGTGCCTCACCTGACAGCGTGCCATTTCCCCATCAACGCTCACGCCGCCGTCGACACTCTGCTCGGTGGGCCTCCTCCCGGCGGGGGAATGTCAGAGTGATCCGGTACCCTGCCTAAATGAGTAAAACCCGGATTGTGTTCGTCCACGGGCTCGACGGGTTTGGTGCCGCAGCCTGGCCCGCCCAGCACTTGCTGGCCGGGCGCTATGACGCCTTGTTCCTCAAGCGCAGCGGATTTGATGCGTTTGCAGAGCCTACGGCGACAAATTTTTTTAGCGACGCTCGGATTGTTGCCGATGCCTTGGGGGCAGGCGGCCATGTTGTGGCGCACGCCCAAGGTGCCATTGCGGCCATGATGGCTGCCGTGGAACACCCGCACTTGGTCCGGTCACTGACGCTGGTGGAACCGGCACTGACCTCCTTGACAGCGGAACTACCGGCAACCATGGCGTACCGTGAGCACCTGGAACCGCTGTTTGCCCGGCGCACTGAGCTCAGCGACGAAGATTTTGCGCGCGAGTACTACCGGCTGACGGCTGCCCCTGGAGGGGCCGGTTCCGGAGGGTACCGTTCGGGGGTTTCCGGAACGGTTGGTGCCGGTTCGGGACGGACCGTGACAGGTAGTGCTCAGGGGCTTGAATCCGTTGGCCGAGTCGCGGCACGGCTGCGCCTGCAGTCCCCGTCATGGGAAGCGCCGCTGCACATTGTGCCAGGCGTCCCCACTCTGGTACTGACAGGTGGTTGGGAACCACTGTATGAGGAAGTGGCTGATTACCTCGCCACCACGGGAGCCCGGCACGTGGTGTCCCGCGGCGGCCACCGTCCACAGGATACCGAGGAGGGCGCAGGAATCATCGGATCATTCATAGCTGAAACGCAGGCACGTGTCACCGGTGGCCAGCTGCGGGGCTGAGACGGCCCCGGTACCCTTGACGGGTTGCGTGACTGCGGCTCCAATCACATGTCACAGCCGGGAACTAGACTTGCGCCATGCTAGAAATTCGGCCCGCAGCGCTCAGTGAGTTCTCGCTCCTGCCTGAGCTTGAGGCCGCAGCGGACCAGGCGTTTGGTTCCCTGACACCGCCTCTGCCCTACGGAAACTTCCCGCCGCCCGGGACAGCGGTTGATTATGCCGGTGCCTTCCACATCATGGTTGCCGGCCGCCCACCAGTGGGCTTCATCCGGTTGGAGATTGTGGACGGTGCGGCGCATCTGCAGCAACTGGCCGTCAGCCCGGACTACGCACGCCAAGGGATTGGGCGTGCCCTCGTGGCAGCCGCCAAAGCCTGGGCGCGTGAAGCGGGATTCACTTCCATGACACTCATTACGTTCAAACAGGTGCCCTTCAATGCCCCCTTCTATGCCAGGTGTGGATTCACGGAGCTGCGACCGGAAGAGTACGGACAGGAACTGGCCGTGCTGCGTACCGCGGAGGCGGCTGCGGGTCTGGACGGTATGGGCGCCCGGATAGCCATGAAGGCCGTTCTGCCCGCCTAGCAGCCCCCGCCCCAAGAACCCGTGCCCCTAGAACCCCGCCCCCCGGAATAACTTGAAGCTTCAAGTAGTTGTGGTGGTGTAATCGCGCTAAACCTTGGAGCAAATGTGACCGCCGCACAAGACCTTTTGTCAGCAGAGCTCACCCTGGGCACCGTGATGCTCAAGGTGGGCAACATGAAAGCTATGGCCGACTACTACCACCGGGCCTTGGCTCTGGATGTAGTTGCCGAAGCGGACGGTGGTCAGTACTTGGGCCGCGGCACCACACCTTTGGTGCACCTGCAGCCAGCCGGGAATCTGCGCATTCCGGGCAGCGGCGAGGCCGGGCTCTTTCACACGGCACTGCTCTTCAATCACCAGTCCGCTCTGGCCGCCACGGTAGCCACCGCAGCCCGCTACAACCCCCAGGCCTTCGCTGGCAGCGCAGATCATCTGGTCTCCGAGGCCTTCTACTTCACCGACCCCGAAGGCAATGGCATTGAGCTGTACTGGGACCGTCCACGGGATCAGTGGAAATGGAAGAATGGCGAGGTGGAGATGGCCACCCTGTCCCTCCCGCCTCAGCGCTACCTCGAATCGCACCTGAGCGAGGAATCCGTGACCGAACAGCGCAATGCGGCGGCCGGCGTCGGGCATGTCCATCTGCAGGTGGGTGAGATCCGCGCCGCGGAAAAGTTCTACGTGAACACTCTCGGCTTTGAAAAGAGCGCAGGATTCCACGGTCAGGCACTGTTCGTCTCGGCGGGCGGCTACCACCATCACATGGCTATGAACGTGTGGAACAGCCGCGGTGCCGGTCCCCGCAAGGACACCCTCGGGCTCGGGGAGGTGCTCATTCAGGTGCCCGGCAAGGACGACGTCGGGGCCCTGGCGGAGCGTTTGGCACACCACGGCATTGCCGTTGCCGCAACGGGTGCCGAGATTCAATTTGCGGATCCGTGGAAAAACCGGATCCGCGTTAGTGTTGATTCCGTACAGTCTGGGCATTAACGCCCCGGGCGCCCGGGGATAATGCATCCCGGATCACCAACTTGAAAGGCTTATGCGTGGCCAATTACTCAGAGTTCTTCATTGCCGACCACCACCAGGCTGTTGCCCGGGCCAAGGCGCGGATGGCAGGGAAGTCTCCACTCATTGACGTGCCGGTCCTGCCAACTCCGGGCCTGAGCGACTTTGAAATTGAAGTCTTGGGCGAATTTGCCGTCAAGAAAGTCCATGCCACGGGTGTTGGGGCGGAGCTCAGCTTGGTTGATATTGAACTGGATAACTTGTTTGCCGTGCCGGATGCGCTCCTTGAGGTCTTTGCAGAACTTGATGCCCTCGAAGAGCCCGAGGACATTGCCGAGCTGGCTGCGCAATGGGCTGCTGTGGAGGAAATGGAATCCACCCCGGAAATCACCGAGCCGCTGCTGCGCGCTCTGGCTGCCATGGCCGCAGCAGCCTTGGCAGCCGCCGAGGACAACGCGAAGATGGCCCTGTTCTTCTACTCCGCCGAGTAACATAGCCCGGAACTCTGCCGCATGGAACTCTAAAATGATCCTGATCCCGCTTTCGGACCCCGAAATTCCGGGATCAGAAAGCGGGATCAGGATCATTTTCGCGAAGTCGCATCCGTTGGTTCTCGTCCATGACGGATGACACACAAACTCGGTTGCGTAACGAGTCGCACAGTCCGTTATTAATCTGGCATAATGGACAGGTACTCGATCCGCATGGCCCCTCTCTCCGTGTGATGATCCTGTCCTTAGAAGTCCGCCGCACGGCCCGCCCCACGGGAGCGTAAAACGGATTTCGCCCCTTTTTCGAACCAGGAGTAACCACAAAAGTGGCTGTAAAGATTCGCCTTAAGCGCTTTGGTAAAATGCGCGCCCCGTACTACCGCATCGTCGTCATGGACTCACACTCAAAGCGTGACGGCCGTGCCATCGAGGAAATCGGTAAGTACCACCCGACCGAAAACCCGTCCTTCATCGAGGTCACCAGCGACCGCGCTCAGTACTGGCTTTCCGTCGGTGCTCAGCCGTCTGAGCCTGTTGCCAAGATCTTGAAGATCACCGGTGACTGGCAGAAGTTTAAGGGACTCAAGGGCGCCGAAGGCACCTTGAAGACCAAGGCTCCCAAGGTTCCCTTCGTAGCTCCGGAAGCCAAGAACGTTGTTGTCAAGGAAGCCATCACCAAGAAGGCCAAGAAGGCTGACGAGGCAGAGGCAACCGAGAGCACCGAGGCCGAGTAACTTGTTGGCTGAAGCGCTGGAGCACCTTGTTCGCGGGATAGTTGACTCTCCCGAGGACGTCAAGGTGAGCGTCAAGAACAACCGCCGCGGGGAATCCCTCGAAGTGCGAGTTCATCAAGACGATCTGGGCCGGGTTATTGGCCGCCAGGGTCGCACCGCCCGTGCCTTGCGCACAGTGGTTGCCGCTCTGGCCCATGGCGAGCCGGTGCGTGTTGACGTTGTTGACACGGATCGCCGCCACTAACCTGGCCGGATCTTGGAGCAGCTAGCGCTGCATCAAGTTTTCAGCAGTAAAGCCAAACATTTGGCCCCGGCACCAACACGGTGACGGGGCCAAATTTTTCCCCAAATTTCAGCAACACATGAGGAGTACCCATGCAGGTCCAGGTCGCCCGGATTGGCAAGCCCCACGGCATTAAAGGTGAAGTGACTGTTCTGGTCCTCACCGACGCCCCCGACTCCCGCTTTAGTCCCGGCGCCGAGTTCGTTGTGGAACCGGCCACCATTGGCCAGCTCACCGTCAAGAGCTCGCGCTGGAACAAGGACATCCTCCTGCTGGGCTTCGAAGGCACCACCACGCGCAATGAAGCCGAGCTGCTGCGCGGCGCCAGCCTGTTCTTCGAATCCGATGATGACCAAGACGACGACGCCTGGTACGAACACGAATTGCTGGGCCTTGAAGTGCGGGTAGGCAAGGCCGTGGTTGGTAAGGTGACGGGGCTGCGGACCCAGGCCGTGCAGGATCTGCTCATCGTCGAAGACGCCGATGGGGACGAGGTTCTGGTCCCGTTTGTTGACGAGATTGTTCCCGAGGTCAACATCGAGGACGGTTATGTTCTACTGACCCCACCGGCCGGTCTGTTCACTGTCAACAAGGAAGTCAGTGCCAGCGACGAGTCCGGCGAGGCTGCCGATCTCACCGGCACCAAGCCCACCACCGGCACCGACGGTTCGGAAGGAACGCAGGCGTAATGCGCTTTGACGTAGTCAGCATCTTCCCCGAATACCTGGCACCCCTGGATCTGAGCCTGATCGGCAAGGCTCGCACGGAAGGGTTGCTGGAACTGGTAGTTCATGACTTGCGCAGCTACACGGCTGACCGGCACCGTACCGTGGATGACACACCCTACGGTGGCGGGGCAGGCATGGTCATGAAGCCGGAACCGTGGGCGCAGGCCCTCACCGACATTGCCGCCACCTCCCCCGCGGCCGACGGCGCACGGCCCACCTTGGTTGTGCCTGCCCCGGCTGGTGAGGTTTTCAATCAGGCTCTGGCCTACGAACTTGCCCAAGAGAAACATCTTGTCTTCGCTTGTGGCCGCTACGAAGGCATCGACGAGCGGGTGCTGGAATGGGCTGCGGAGGACTACATTGTCCGCCCCGTGAGCCTGGGTGACTATGTGCTCAACGGTGGCGAAGTTGCTGTGCTGGCCATGGTGGAAGCCATTGGCCGGCTCATCCCCGGTGTGGTGGGCAACCCCGAATCCCTCATTGAGGAGTCCCACTCTGACGGGCTGCTGGAATACCCCGTCTACACCAAACCCTCCAGTTGGCGGGATCGGGAAGTCCCCGAGGTGCTGCTGAGCGGCAACCACGGCAAGATTGCTAAGTTCCGGAGGGAACACCAGCTGCGCCGCACCGCGGAGCGCCGCCCGGATCTGATTGACGCTCTGGACGTCTCCAACTTCAGTAAAGCCGAACGCAACGTGCTCTGGGAACTTGGGTACGCCGTCGAGCATGGAAAAGCAATCAAACGCCAGGAAAGCTAGTTAACTCAATTAGTTCCAGAGCCTTGAGTGTGGCAAAATAGACAGATGTGCTCGACTGGGCGCGTTCCTGCTACAGGGGGAGCGTTCGTCAACAGGCAGCACACCGGTGTCCCATCCATGGGAACCGGTCCAATTCTTTCGCTTCCCAGGACTGGCTGTATGCCGCCCGCGGGAAACGTGACACAAAGTAAATGACCTGTGGCGTTTACCTGGAGTGAGAAAATGCATCTTCTCGATTCTGTTGACGCAGCCAGCCTGCGCAGCGACATCCCCACCTTCCGTGCAGGCGATACCGTTAATGTTCATGTGAACATTATTGAAGGTTCCCGCGCACGTGTTCAGGTATTCAAGGGCTTTGTCCTTGGCCGCCAGGGCGACGGCATCCGCGAGACCTTCACGGTCCGCAAGATCTCCTTCGGCGTCGGCGTAGAGCGTACCTTCCCGGTACACTCCCCGGTACTGGATAAGATCGAGGTCGTTACCAAGGGTGACGTGCGCCGCGCCAAGCTGTACTACATGCGTAACCTGCGCGGCAAGGCTGCCAAGATCAAGGAAAAGCGCGACAACCTTCCCACCAAGTAACAAAGGGATTCGCACTTTGACTCAAGCGAAACGCCAGTCCAGGAAACTGGGCTGGCGTTTTGTTGTTCTTGGCGTAGCGGTCATCTTTCTTTTCCTGGCATTGGTCCGCAATGTTTGGATGGATGTTTACTACATCCCGTCGGAATCCATGGAACCGCTGCTTCTCACCGGCGACCGCGTTTTGGTTTCCCGGGTGGCCTTCACCAACAGGGCCATTGAACGCGGCGACGTGGTGGTCTTTGACGGTAGGGGATCATTTGTGCCCTGGAATTCGGGGGCAGGAGACGTAGCTGACGCCATTGTGGGGGCCGGACAATGGCTGGGACTGGTGCCCAATGACAACATCTACGTCAAGCGCGTACTTGGCGTTGCCGGAGACACGGTCAAATGCTGCTCCGCGAGCGGATTGTTGGAGGTCAACGGCGTCCCTGTTACTGAGAGTTACCTGTATCCCGGGGATGATCCCAGCGCGTTGACGTTCGAGGTGCGCGTCCCACAAGGTAAATTGTGGCTAATGGGTGATCACCGCAATGTTTCCTTGGATTCCAGATCTCTTCTAGGAGCTCCCGGGGGCGGGCTGATTTCCACTGAACGGGTCATTGGTTCTCCGATCGCCACGGTGTGGCCACTAGGCCGAATGCACGTGCTTGAGCAGGCCTCCGGCAGTGGTAAGTACACCGCTGGGTTGCCGTAAACGTTTTTCTCACACCTGCCCCAGGTGTGGATGTAGGTAGCTAGAGATGACTTTGCTAAGGAAATAATCGCTGATGCAACACAATGTTCCAGAAGAGTCCGGTGAGCCGGCTCCCCAAGGGGAAACCACCCCGGAATCTTCAGATGCGAGGGTGCGTCAGGAGCATCGTGCCCGCCATTTGAAGTCAGAGCCGGCCACGCATGTTCCAGATTCTGCCGGACAGCGAGTAGGCAAGCAGGCGCTGGCATGGGGCAAAGAACTGCTCACCATTGTTGTTATTGCCCTGGTGTTGTCCTTCCTGATCAAGACTTTCCTGTTCCGTGCCTTCTACATTCCTTCCGGTTCCATGGAGAACACCCTGGAAATTAACGACAGGATCTTTGTGAACCTGCTCGTGCCCCAGCCATTCGCTCTCCAACGCGGGGACGTCGTCGTTTTCAAGGACACACAAGGGTGGCTCAAGCCGCAGACCAACGTCAACGGGCCCACAGGATGGCTCAGCGACGTGGCCACCTTCATTGGCCTGGCACCGGATAGTTCCCAACAGCACCTGGTTAAAAGGGTTATTGGCATGCCAGGAGACAAGGTTGTCTGCTGCAACAATGATGGAAAAATCACCATCAACGGCACTGCCATCACCGAGCCTTACCTCTTCCCTGGAGCGGCACCCTCGGACACCACTTTTGAGGTCACCGTCCCCGAAGGGCACTTGTGGGTCATGGGGGACCATCGCAACAACTCACAAGATTCGCGCTACCACCAGAGCTATGATCAGAGTGGCTTTGTCCCGATCGCCGATGTTGAGGGTAGGGCTGTTGTTATTGCCTGGCCGCTGTCCCGGTTAGGTTTCCTGGGCAACTACCCGGACGTATTTGCCGACGTACCGCAGCCGCAGAGTAAGAGCGTGAGCACCAGTGCCGACACCACGGCAGGCCCGTAATGGCAGCCGCGGCGCCCACCCTTGAGTGGGAGCGAGAACTCGCCGCACAGGGCTATTTTGCTGTGGCGGGGTGCGATGAAGTAGGGCGAGGCTCCCTGGCTGGACCTGTCAGCGTTGGCGTGGTCATCATCCATCCGGACACAGCCCGCGAACTACCCGGCGTCAAAGACAGCAAACTCTTGCGTGTATCAGTCCGGGAAGCACTGGTACCCGCCATCATTGATTGGGCTGCAGCCAGTGCTGTAGGCCATGCCCAGGCGCCGGAGATTGACGCCCTGGGATTGGTGAGCGCACTGCGGCTGGCTGGCAGCCGGGCCATGGCCCAGGCGGCAGCGACCGTGATTCCTGACTTTGTCATCCTCGATGGTAATCAGGACTGGCTTTCAGCTCCGGAGCCGGATCTATTCTCGCCCGCACACGAAGCAGAGGCTGCCGTGGCGCCGTGGCGGATCCAGACACGAATCAAAGCTGACATGACCTGCCTCTCGGTGGCGGCCGCCAGCGTCCTGGCCAAAGTGGAGCGTGATGGCATCATGACAGGGTTGGCTCAGGAATTCCCTGCGTTCGGCTGGGACTCCAACATGGGCTACGGAACCGTGGCACACAAGGCCGCCATTGCCAGCGAAGGCCCCACCGACCATCATCGCAAGACCTGGCGCCTGCTGTAGAAGCTGTCCCCGGCTCCGTTCGCCAGCGTGGCCCGTTGGATAAGTGGGCACTGCGTGATGGATGATGGATGCATGAGTGCTGAGGATCTGGAAAACTACGAGACTGAGATGGAACTACAGCTTTACCGCGAATACCGGGACGTGGTGAATCTGTTCAGTTACGTGGTGGAAACTGAACGCCGATTTTATTTGGCCAACCACGTAGATTTGCAGGCCCGCTCGGCAGACGGCGAAGTTTACTTTGACCTGACGCTGCAGGATGCCTGGGTATGGGATGTCTACCGTACAGCCCGGTTCGTCAAGAACGTCCGGGTCATCACGTTCAAGGACGTCAACGTTGAAGAGCTCATGAAGTCTGACGATCTGCAGATCCCCAAGGACGGCGAGTTGGGTTCCTTCGGCTGAGCAGCTTGGCACTGCCCTCAACTGTGCCTCACCTGAGCTGGCACTAACACCCTTGCTGCCAGCCACACCCTGAAGCCACACCGTGGGTCTAAGAACGACGCCGGAACTTGCCTTCCGCTCGTATTCTTTGCCGTGCGCTGTTCCTCCACAGCCGCCGCGTAGCCGGTACTGTCCACACTGGGGCCTTGCTCCCTTTATCTGCGCTCCGAACCCGGCAATGCTGGCCGTGGAGGCAGTCATGAAAGCAAAAGATATACTCGGCCAGACCGGTGAGCGGATGGCCGCAGACTTTTTGGAAGACCGCGGCATTCGGGTCATTGACAGCAATTGGCGGTGTCCTAGCGGCGAAATTGATCTCGTGGCGTTAGATGGTGGCGAACTAGTCATTGTTGAAGTCAAAACGCGCCGCTCCCGCCGGTATGGGGATCCCCTCGAAGCCCTGACGCAGGCCAAACTGTCCAGGCTGCGCACTTTGGCTGTGCTCTGGGCTAGGGAGCATCAGTACGTGGGAGGATCTTTGCGCATTGATGCTCTGGGCATTGTCATGGACACGGCTGGTCCGCCGAGCTTCGACCACCTCAAGGGGGTGGCTTGATGAGTATGGGACGGGCGTTTGCCGTGGCGCTAGTGGGCCTGAACGGGCACGTGATTGAAGTTGAGGCTGACATTGGCCAGAAATTGTCAAATAAATGACACATGGAAGATTTTTACGTCGGAAGGGTTCGTAACGCCAGTGGTAGTGCTATTTGTTGTCGTTGGGATTCCAAGTAAGCCGTTCCACGGGGGAGGCGGCAGCGCGGCGGTCGCGGTGCTGAAAGAGCTCGGCTGCGGAGGTCAAAATCAACAACGGTTTTTCATGCAGGGCCTTTATGCCGAGCTATCGTTGGCGGCCCGCGAGGCAACCGACGCCTCGTGTCGCGCTTCAAGGGCATCCAACAGCCGAACCATGGAAAGAAAGTTCCAGAACATCCATTCTAAATATTCTTCTCGTTCCTCGCTTTTCTGATTCACACGATGTCGGATTTCGTAGGTATTTGCGATCTTGAATATGTCGTCGACGTCACCCTTGGACGTCTTCCCTTCGAGATATTTTCTCTTGGGTTCTAGACGTCCAGCCAGAAGTGCTAGTGCGGCTCGTTTGTCGATGTTGTTAGCGTCACGAGCACGAAACATTCGGATAGCGTGCGCGACTTCATCAACTGGGTTCGCTTTTCGGTTCTCAACCTCGTCAGCCAAGAGCGTGTCTTGTACGCGGCTGAAATGGTGAATCAGTCGACCACGCTCAGCACCAACCATGCCTAACCTCAGGGCGGCCGTGTGCGATTCTAGGAGTGCGTTTACCCGCCAGCGATAGACTGCTTCGCCTGATTCCCGATTGTATTGTGAATAGTCGTATCCGCAGTTGTCCCAGTTATGCCACACTGCGGCACGGGGTCGTTGGGCATGATCGTGGAAATATTCGATCAAAGTGAACACGACCACGTCTGGGAGCAAACTGGCCGCCTCTGAAGTGAGAGGCCAGTCCACCTTTAGCTTCGTGGCCCGGCGTATCTCTTTGGAAACGTCTATGGAGTCTGACTGATCGTTGTCTTGGCATTCTTTCGGTAGGATCTTTGGAAAGTATCCCCCTGCGGACATCACTCCTATGAGCTCGATGAACTCCTCTCCCAAACTGATCCAATTACTCGGTTCTGAATCAACAAGACCGTCAGAATGACGTTCCGCGAAATAGACGGGGGACTGGTAGGCCCTTAGTCGGGACTCATCTGTCGTTAGAGCTTTGAGCCAGAGACGAGGTGAGTTTTCTGTCGATGGGGTCGGTGATGGAGTATCCCAAGAGTTGAGTACCAAGGTTGTAGTCGAAAACTTGGCCTCGAAGGTTTCTGGTGTTCCTTCGTCGTCGAACGATTCCCGTAGAAGTTGCTTGGTCCACGGGACTAGCTCGGATTCTTTGGCGTCATGAAGGATTCGCGTGGCCTCCCATACAAATAAAGTGCGGGGCCAAGACAAGGTATAGACAGGATCACTCATGGAATAACTCTAGTTGGTGACACAGACAACCAGGGTGCCAGTGAATCTAGGTCAATGTTTGACAAGCGCAGATTCTCGGCGCATCGCCGTCACTGTCTGCTCGTAATTATCTGGGATGGGGTCGCTGATAGGATTCGCTCATGGGGATACTGGGGCGCATTTTTGGTAGGTCGGAGCGGCAGAAGAGCGCCGAAGTGGCGAAGGTGGCGGAGTCTTTGCCCGTCGCGGAACCGGTGCAAGTGCGGACCGTCGAGGCTCCACCTCCGGTACAGCCTCGGGATGTGTTGCCGTCCGTACAGCCTCGCGAGGCCCCCGCGGAGCCAAGCCGGGCGGCGGGGGTAAAGTCCGTTATGTTGCCTCGCGGCGATTTGTCGATTCTCGATTTGCGAAGTGTCCAGTTCAAGCGAACGCGCATTGTCGGCTCGGCGTACTGGGTGACAGAGCGGGAGCGTTCAAGGTACGGAGGCACTGAGTATCTGCTCGTGCGGGAGCCTACAAACAAGTGGGACCAGTACGCCGTGGCCGTATACGGAAGGGGACGCAAGGTCGGGCACCTTTCCGAGGCGAAGGCGGCAGCGTTTGCGCCTATTTTGGATGCCCTCGGCTATGACGGTTACACCGTAGGCGGGGCGTCGGTGTCGGTAAATTCGATCCGGCTATGGGTAGATTTGCCGTCGATTCCGGCGCTTAGGAAGTTTGCGAACGAGCACGCGGCGGCTTAGTCGCTACGGGTCAGTGGCTCGGCTTAGGCTTATGGCATGGATACAAACGAAGTAACACTATGGGTTCAGGCTGGCGCTGTTGTTGTCGCCGTTGCTGCGTCGGTAGTTGCTCTTGTCGTGTCGGCCCTTGACCGAAAGAACTCGCGCCAGATCGCGGCGGCGGATCGGCGCGCAGCGCTGGAGCTGAGCCAGTTGTTGTTTCAACAGGAGTCCATAGTGAAGTTGGCTCAAACGTTGAAGCTTGCCCGTAATTCTGATACGGATGTCCGGGGAAGCCTCCTTGACGAGGCAGAGGCTCTGATTTATGCGGTAGGTCCTGAATTGCTGCCTCGGAACTGGGCTAAGGTCTCGACGAGAACAGATTCTAGAAAGCAAGAATTGATAGAGGGAGACAGCGTGAACCCAGAATTTCAGCGCTTGCTTGAAGTGCAGCTCGCATTGACCGGCCTGATGAACCAAATTAGAAAGCAAATGGTCGTGAAAGACGGGATTTAGTGTTCCATCATCAGTTCATGTGAATGCAAAAAGACCCCCGGCCTTTTGAAGGTCGAGGGTCTTTTTCTATACGGTGACCGTGCGATATTCGACGGGCCAGTTAGCCGCAAGCGCGAAAAGATCCCGTCTCCAGATGAAGAGATCGTGGTCTCGTTTTGAGGTGTTGCACGACTCGCACGCTCCGATTAGGTTCTTCGGCGCGTTTTAGCCCTCGCGACTCCGGGGCACTACGTGGTCGCCGTGCTCAGTCGGGGCCTCGCCGCAGTTGCAATAGATCCACGTATCGCGGCGCTCAATGCTCGGGAGGGTCTTCTCGTAGAGCCGAAATTCGGCGAGGCGGGCGCAGCGGCGCCAGTCGTCGCGTAGGCCGGTCGCCCTCGTGACGGCGGAGGCTACTTGCCCCGGTGTGCGGGCGGCGAGGCGCTGGAGAGTGGCGCTGGCGCTCGGCGTTGCGGTCAGATTCGACGCGGCGACGGTCGCGGGCCTTCACGGTTGCGGCGCCGGTTGGTGTCCTGATATGGGCGGCGTGCTCGACGGCTTTACACGCGGGGCACTGGAGCCGTCGGCCTCCGGGGCTATTGCGGTCAGCGGCCAGCTCCTTGGCGGGCGTGAGTACGCCACAAGTCCGGCACGTCGCGGCGTGTAGTACCTCGTCGGCGTCAGGGCCAGTGATCCAATGACGGACAGAGCCGGGGCGGGTACGCGAGCGCACGGCCTCGATTCGGATCTCTGGGGCGCTCATGCCTCGGCCTCCTTGGCTTTCTTGGCGGCGCGGGCTTCACGTCGGCGGCGGGCCTCGCACGGTCGGCATGAGTGGCGCAAGCCGTCAGTCTTGGATAGATCCACGCCGAACATGGCGAGCGGCAGCACTTCAGAGCACGCGGAGCACGTTTTGCCGCTGTGGCGCCGCCGATAGTCGAGGCGCTCTAGCGCCGCGGAGCTGAGGCCGGTCACTTGCTGGCCTCGGCGTAGGCCTCGCGGCGGCGTTCTGCCCGGCGGGCTCGCTTGGCGCGGAGTCGGCACGAGTTGCACTTGGGCCCGCGCCCGGTCGGCGAGGCGGTGCGCTCCGGGTACTTGAAGAATGGGCGGATCTGGCGGCAGCTTATGCACTGCTGGCGGGCGAGGGCGCCGCTGGCGTCGAAGTGCTGGGCCAGTGGGCCCGCGGGCGATTGGTAAATGGTTTCCATGGGATCTCCTTAGGGTCTGGGGCGAGCTACACGCCGCGGAAAAATCGAGCGAGGGCGGCGCGTAGCCGCGGATCATCGAGGGGGTGTGCCTTCAGGTTCTCGGCGCCCTTGGCGTCATTGATTGCCTTGGTCGCGAGGCTGGCGGCAGCTCGGGCCTCGGCGTGATTCCTGTGGAAGGTCTTGCCGCTTGGCGCCGTGACCACGATAGGCCGGGCGGGATCTTTGATCTTGCGCCAGTCCTTCGGGATATGCACGGTCACGCCAGAGTCGCCAGCGTAGAACCGGCCCTTTTGGAGCCGGTAGTTCTCGTGGGCGCCGTAGTAGGTCATATTGCGGTTGAAGTGGGCGCGTGCTTTGTCGTACCACTCGGGGTTAGGGGCCTTGACCTTATGGCCGCTGGCGTTCTTGTTGCCAGTGGGGGCGCCCTGCGGGCCTGAGGAGGGCGCGGCGGCGGGTTTAGGCTGAAATTCGGACACGGTTTGCTCCTTAGGACTTGACAAAAAGCTGAAAATTACTCGATTTTCTAAAAACCCCCAGACCCGCGCGCACAGTTGAACGCTATGCCGTAACGGTGCCGCGGCTACCCCGGCTAGGAGGTACCCCCCACCTCTCTGCGGCGTGGCTGGTACAAATCGGGGGCGGGGTTGGTACATAGTGCCGCGCCGTGGTGCGTGTAAACACTTTGCGCGGTTGGTGCTGAGTTGTTTACACGCACTGGCGCGGGCTGGCTGACGCTGGCGCTGGCGCTAACCTTCTACGATCGTGTACTGCTCCATGACTTTGTCGAAGGTGAAGGCTGTGAGCTGAGGCCTTTGCTCTTCGAGGATCTGGGCTACACGTTCAGGACTACCAACTAGGCAAGCGCGGAGATCGTCGAGGTGATTACTCACGCGCTCCTGTACTACTGCTTCCACCTGAGAGAGCCGGAGGGTGCGGGCCTTGATCGGCACGGCCCGGCCTTGGTGGGTGTAGCCTACTTGGCCGGGGCGATCCTTGCCGCGGGGGCTGGTGTGCCGGGGGGTATCTTTGCGCGGGCGAGTCTTGGGATGGGTAGGGTTGCGCCGGTTGGCGAGGGCGGGCACTGATTCAAGCGGGCCATTCACGCGGGCGAACTCGGCCATGGCTTGCTGTCTGATGCTGGTGAACTCCTCGGGCGGGAGCTGCTCGACGCCTCGGCGTGTGAGCTCGGCGCGTACCTCGCGGAGGTAGTAGGTCTTAGCCGCCTCGCGCCAGTGGCCGCGGCTGGTGAAGTGGGGGGCTGTGTTGGTGGTCATTGGCGAGAGATCCTCTCTTGATAGGGGTCAGGTATGGGGCGAGGGCGCCCGGCTTAGCGTGGATAGCTGGGCGCCCTCGTGGTTAGTGCTGGTGGTTAGCGGTTGGCTCTCGCTGCGGCGGCGATAGCGGCGGGGTCGAACTCGCCGCCGTTCTGCTTATCCGCGATCACTGCGCGGGCTGCATCCAATGCCTGTTGAGGCGTGATGCCTTCGGCGCGGGCGGCGGCTTCAAAGCGCTCACGTTCAGCGGCGGTGAGCTCGTCCACTGTTGCGGGGAGCTGCTGATTCTTCTTGATTACCCGGTCAACGATTGCGGGCACATCTTCCATGCGGACCATTTGAGGTCTCCTTACTGTGTGGGGTTGGGGTTGGATGTTGCCAGCGCAAGAGCGGCTCTGACGCCTTCGAGGTATGCCGCAACTTGCGCGGCGGCGAGT
This sequence comes from Arthrobacter sp. UYCu511, assembly GCF_040547105.1. NCBI lineage: Bacteria > Bacillati > Actinomycetota > Actinomycetes > Micrococcales > Micrococcaceae > Arthrobacter > Arthrobacter sp. UYCu511. The sequence goes on along the minus strand of NZ_JBEPPB010000009.1, from coordinate 48,327 downwards.
TCCTGGGCTTTCATTTGCTGCGTGCTTCCTTGGCGCGAGCCTTGAGCTTGAGGCTTGCCAGTTCGCCAGCCTCGCGCTCTAGCTGCATGGCGTCGAGGTCGGCCTGAGTGATTACCTCGGCGCCCTCGGCTGCGGCGGCTGCGGCGTCTACGTCGAAGGACACGAGAGCCCTAAGGGCGCGGAGCGAGACGCTGAAACCGCCGTCAAACTGGCGTTCGTCGGCGCCTGTTATCCGGTGCGGATCTCGGCCCGGTTTGCCTGCCACTTCATAGGCGCGGCGGGTCGTGGCGTACAGCTCTTCGATCGTGTCGAGGGCCTCGGCCAGCTTCGGCGTATTCTCGGCGATCACTGAGGCCGCGAGCTGCTGGCGGTCGAGGGTCGAGCCTTCGATCAGGTCGGCATAGGCGCGGGCTAATTTCCGGCCTTCGGCGGCGTGCGCTTTGGCGTCCGCATAGATCTCAAGGTGGGCAGCTTCGGCGGCGTCGAGCTGGGCCTGAGTGATCCGCTGCGCTGCGCGGTCGCGCCGGGCCTGAAGCACGATCTCGGCGCTTGGCGCGATCCGGGCCATGATCTTCTTGGCGGCTTCATTGTGGGCCAGCCATGCGGCGCGAGCCTTCGAGGCGCCACGGATAGCCGCGACTACGAAGGGCTCGAAGGGGTCGCCGTCGGGCTTGTGGTTGTAGCCGGTGAAGAGGGCGAGGCCGTTGTCAGTGGTGCTAATTGAGAGCTTGCTCATGGGTGTGATTCCTATCTGTGGTTGGTGGTGCTATTTGGTACCGCGAGGGGCGCTCGCGGGGTCTAGGGGTTAGGGAGCCGGTAGGTCTTCACACCGCCAGTGCCGCGCCACGAGGGGGCGAGGAGCTCGTCAGCGACGCGGTAGAAGATCCGGGGGCCGGGCGTCTCGTGGTCTGTCTCCTCGTCCTCTCGCCAGCACTGGAAGGAGTGCGCGGCGAACTGGTAGAGATCCGCGGCGGCTATCTTCTCGCCGGGCTGTGGGCCGATTGGGGCCGGGTCTTCGAGGGTCGGAATGAGTACCTCGGAAATCCACCAACGGGCCGCGGCCTCCTCGGCGGCGTTCTCGCGTTCGCGCTGCTTGGCCTTGCGCTGCGCTGGCGTCATGGCCGGGGGCCGTGGCGCGGCTGGTGGGCGCCAGACTGGGGCAGCTTGCCGGGTGGCTTTCAGGGCGTCGGCGAGGTAGGCGCTCACTGAGCCCGTATCGCCTTCAGTCATGAAAAGCTTCAGGTCTCGATACGGGCGCCCTGCGTCGGGCCGGTCCGGCAGACTGGCGAGGTCCTCGCGGAGCTGCTGGGCGAGGTGAACCATGTTTACCGGGGTCGGTTCACCCTCGGCGCCGTGGTCGCGGAAGAGGAGCGCGGAGCCGCTGCGGTAGACGTCGCGGGCGAGCTTCAGCGTCGGGAGCGCGAAGGTCTCGGCGAGGATACGGGGGCCGGGTACTTCGATCGTCACGCCAGAGTCAAGGCGGCGGGTCACTGGGCGGTCGGCGCGTGCCGGGCGGTAGGCGGCGCCGTCGCGGAGGGCGGCGAGGCCGTCGGCTGGAGTGGTCATTTTGGGGGTATGTCCTAACGTGGTGGTGAGGTCTAGTGACTGAAGATGTCACTAATGGTGTTTCTCTCTATTACTGGGTTACTTTTACGACGGCACACACACTAGAGAGAGGTATAGGGGCTACGGCTCAAAACACCATTCGTGACACATTGGTTCACTCATTGGCTTGATATGGGCACCGCCCGCCTCCCTCGGCGGATCTACCGGCGTAGGGCCCGCTCGGCCTCGCGCTGGATCTCGGCGAGTACGACGGGATCGGCGCCAGCGGCCAGCGCGGCGGTCATTCTGGCGAGGATCTCGGCACGTACCTCGTTACGTTTGTGGAAAGCGGCAACGCGGCACGAGGGCGAGCAATACACCTTGCGCGGGTCTGCGTCTTCGGCGATCTCGTGTGCTGAGTTGTGCTTGCATTGGCGAGCCATAGCGTCGCCTCCTTTCGTGGTTACATAACGGAAGATGGTCAATAAAAACGCGGTGGCTAGATACCCATCTACCGGCCCGGCCCTGAGAAGATACGGGGGTTAGTGGGTATCTTCAGGACCGGGCGCGGAGCGGGACCGCCACCACAGCAGGTTTGAGAGCTAGGAGCGCCGCGAGGGCAGCACTTTTTCAGGCTCAACTATGGAGTGGGCCTGAGAGCCCCAAGTGTGCAGATTTTGGCGAACTATTTTCGCCGGATCTGGAGCACTGCGGGCAGCTCTAGTGTCACCATAGAAGGGAGCCACGGAGCCCCAACTGTGCAAGATTTGGCAAACTATTTTTGCCGGATCTGGCAGTACGGGCAGCGCTTTTTGCCTCTATATAAGTAGCGGGCCACGCGGGCCCCAACTGTGCAAGATTTGGCAAACTATTTTTGCCGGATCTATGCCCCGCGTCGGGGCGGCAGCATTTTTGCTCTCATATACGTAGAGGGCCATGGAGCCCCAACTGTGCAAGATGGGGGCCTATTTTTGATAACGGCTCGGTAACAGTTGAGAGCCCCGCCAGAGACGCAAGAAGGGCCCGCGCCGGATCTGGCGGGGCCCTTCAGGGGGTACTTCTGGCGGTGGTGTTTACACGTCGGCGGGGCCGTCGTCCGATTCCTGGGCGTGTAAACGCGCCTCCTCGGCCTTCAGGACGGCGAGCGCGTCGGCCACCGTCCAGCGGTGCCAGTCGCGGCGGGTCGGGGCGGCGGTTAGTTCCATGGGCTGCGGGTCGTCGTAGATACGACGCCGTGCTGGGTTTAGGGGTTCACTCGGCGTCATAGTCTTCTACCTCCCCGGGGTTGGTCCACTTCCACGGAATATCGAGCCGTGTTTCATCCATGCGCCGGGAGCCTCTCACGGCGGGCTTGACGACGATAGGGCCGTCCAGCGCCGAGACAACCAGCTTGCGCCGTCCGTCCACGTCACGAGCCTGCCACGCCTCGGCGAAGGTCTCGCCAGTCGCCACGGTCTCACTCGTGACGACGGCGGGCGCCGCCTCTAGCTCGGCTCGCTTGGCGTCAAGCTTGGCGATACGGGCGGCGATTTCGGGATAGTCAGCGCCGGGTTGCTTCATATCCTCGGCGGCGGCGTCGATAGCTTGGCGGACCTGTGCCAGCTCGCTAACGTCTGGGGCGGTCTCGCGGACCTCGTAGACGTCGAACGTGCCAGCGACGGCGAGGAGATGCGCGGCAACGTGATCCTCTAGGGCCTCGGCGTTGATGCTCACCTTTGCCGGGCAAGCGCCAGCCGGGGCGGCGCACACATAGCGAGCGGCTCGCGTGCCGTCCTTTAGCTTGTTGGTGTAGTTGACGCGGAGCGGCCCGCCACATGTAGAGCACGCCGTCACTCCAGAGAGGAGCCTAGCGGCCCGCGTGCGGCCAGCGCCGGGCATGGAGTTGTAACTAGGGCGCCTTGCCAGCGCGGCCCGCGCCTGCGCCAGTTCGTCGGCGTTGACGATGGGAGGCCAGACAACCTCGGGGAGGCCGTCGTCTCCCAAGATGGGGCGGTGCGTGCGCGAGTTGTCGCCGGGGCGGCGGTGCGTCATGTGCCCCAGTAGTGAGTCGCGGCGGATCAGGTCGGCCACGCCTGAGGCGCTCCAGCGCTCGGAGCGGCGGGGCTTGATTCCGTCGGCGTTTAGGTCCTTGGCGATCCTGTAGCCGGTTTGACCGTCAAGGAGCGCGTCAACGATACGCCGGACTATCGCGGCCTCGGCGGGGTCAATTTCGAGGGCACGGCCCTTGCCTGATGGGTGAGGTATCGAGCGGTAGCCGTAGGGGAGCGGACCGGAGTGCTTGCGGGTAGCGCGTTGGTACTTGCGAGCGCCAGCGACGCGGGAGCGGATCAGCTCGCGCTCGGTGCGGCCCATGGCGGCGAGTAGGGCAACTTGAATATCCCAAGTGGGCGTATCGGAGCGTAGGCCGTCGGCGAGGGCTACGAAGAGCGCGGGGGAGCCCTTGGCCTTGCGGGCGTCGAGGACGTCCTGAAGGTCTGCCACAGCACGGGCGCCCATACGGCTCCACCTGTCGAACTTCAGGACGGCTATGACGTCGGCGCTTCGATCGTTTAGCATTTTTAGTGCAGTATTGGCGTTCTCTCGGGGCTTGCCACCACTTAGGCCGTCGTCGGTATAGGTTGCAACAATCTGCCATCCCTCGCGCTCGGCGAGCTCTTGCAGTTGCTTGTTTTGGCTGGCGATTGAAACGCTCTCCTCTTTGGAGACGGAGAGGCGTAGATAGAGGATCGCTTTCTTTGGGGCTGAAAGAATTGTCATGTGTCAATTATCAGATATTGGCCAAACCCTGCCAGCCTTTGTTCTGTTAGGACTTCCTGACGCGTCACTTTCGGAAGCTCGGGAGAGGATCCGTTCGGCATCGCAAAACTCTGGGATCCCTTTGAGCAGGAGGAAGATCACCGTCAATTTGGTGCCAGCATCGCTGCCCAAAAAGGGCTCGGGCTTTGACCTTGCCATTGTGATGGCAGCTTTGAATGCGGCCGGGGATGTGCACCGCACTGGGGGTACGGTATTTATTGCCGAACTGGGACTGGATGGGCGGCTCCGGCCAGTTCGTGGAGTCTTGCCAGCTGTCCTGGCCGCGTGCACGGCTGGTTGCGAGGACTTTGTTGTGGCCACAGCAAATTTGGCAGAGGCGCGGCTGGTGAAGGGGGCCAAGGTCCGCGGCTATGACAATCTTGCCCAAGTGGCTCTGGCTTTCAATGCAGACCCAAAGAAGCTGTGCGGGGTTCAAGGGGGCTGGCAGGGCGGGGATTTTGCGCAGATGGCCGGAACACCAGCTGCTGCGGCTCAACCGCAGGCGGATCTGGCTGAGGTAGCAGGCCAGCCCGTGGCACGGCTGGCTTTGGAGATTGCTGCCGCGGGCGGCCACCACCTGATGATGGTGGGGCCGCCGGGATCTGGCAAGACCATGCTGGCCGAACGGTTGCCAGGACTCTTGCCGGATCTTAGCGATGCCGAAGCCATGGAGGTCACGGCCATCCATTCCCTCGATCACAGAGGTTCCGGGCTAAGGGAGCTTCTCCGGCGACCGCCGTATGAGCGCCCGCATCATTCGGCCAGCACGGCGGCCATCATTGGCGGTGGCAGCGGAATTCCCCGGCCCGGTGCCGCCACCAGGGCACATCGTGGGGTGCTATTCCTGGATGAGGCTACAAATCTATTACACCCCATAGTATATTCGAAGAATAGGAAATGCCAAGACATTGATGGATATCAGGAAAATATCCTAGGAATGAGCTAGGAACATGGGCAATTGCCCTGACTGCTAGACGATCATATTTGAGAGAAGTTGAAGTGCAGCTTTATCCTGTACCTTCAAAGAAACGCCGCTGGCTTGGGTTGACTTCTTGATATATTGGAGAAAAACGGCTTCGTTCATTAGTGACTATTATATCAATTCTGGGCTTGGGTTAGAAGGGCTTTCTTACCCGTCGCATTTACCTGGGTAGCCCGCTATCGTAAATACATGAGCGAAAGAGCTGAGCACAAGGCGTGGGCTGCAATGGCGCTCCACGCCGCTCAGTTCGCCGCAGAGCATGGTGGAGACTCAATGAGTCCTGATGACCAGCTCACCTACGAGGGGCTCATGCAGGACGTCCAGGCGTCTGCTGAGCGGCATGATTCAGTTCGTGACGAGACGGGCTCTTGAACGGCCGGCTTTGTCTGTGCTCGTTGGTACGCTTGCCTGAGTAGCCAATGCGAACAAGGGGGACGTTTTGAAGGTTTTTATTAGCTGGTCGGGGGAGCGGAGTAAAGCAGTCGCTACTCAGGTCAAGCAGTGGGTTGGGCAAGTGTTCCAGGGGTCGGAAGTCTTCATGAGCGATGAGGACATTATGGCCGGTACGAACTGGTCCGAGCGCATCAAGAAGGAGCTCGCCGACACCACTGTAGGCATCATCTGTATGACACCTGAGAACCAAGACGCCAAATGGATAAATTTCGAAATGGGCGCACTCTCTAAAGAGGTGACTGACGGAGATACCCGGGTGATCCCTCTCTTGATCGGATTTGATAGTACTCAACAAGTCGGTCAACCTGCAGCATCTTTGAACATGGTCATGCTCAACAAAGACGGTTTTAAAAAAATAGCCTATTCGCTCAATCAGGTGATGGAGCACAAGCGCGAGCACTCTGCTGTTGATCAGGTCACCGAAATGTGGTGGAAGGAATTATCAGACGACATTGAGGCGGCAGCTAGTGAAGTACCTGACAAAGCGCCACCGCCACGTACAGAACGAGCAATGGTTGAAGAGATTCTTGATACGGTACGTGGCATATCCAAGCAATTGCCATTGACCGTAGTTAGGAAGAGTCGAACACCTAACATGTTCGATGAAAAAGAGCGTCAGGTCTACACTGGTGTCGTTTCAGAGATGATCGGGGATGATTTTGGATACATTCTCTACTCGTTTAACATTGAAAATGGGCTGACAATTAAGACGGAGAAAGAGATTACCGGAACCCTAGCCTTTGACATTACGTCGAGGCTCCGATCTGTCCGCCCTGAGATGTCGGTATCGTTTGATGTTTTAGATGGGTCAGAATTGGGTCTGGCGCAACAGATGAAAGAGGAATCTAGCTAGAAAACCATGTTGACTTTATTGATGTCGCGCCCAATAATCATGCGCAGCTAGGGATCGCAATAGGCGATTGCTATGTACATGAAAGCAGGTGATTGAAGTGGGATATAAATCAATCCGCACTTCAGACATCAGCGGGGAAGTCCTCGCAGATGACAAGGTGATCACTGTCGTGGTCCGGAGCGAAGGCAAACTGTTTGATGCCGCGGCTGAAGAGCTGACGGGCCTCAAGCGGCTGACCAACGTCGTCGAGGTTGAACTGCGTCATGCAGACGGCACGTCCGAGGAGTTCATTGTAAACAAGTCGGATTTCGACAAGGTCGTGACGGCCGAAGTCTTGGCCAATGCAGATTCCATCAGGGGTCGCAGAAATGGGTTCACCCCCAAAGCTCCTTAACTGGAGCTTCACAGCATCAAAGTCCCTATCTTCCATTCGAGCTCAGCTCTGGAAGGTAGGGACTGTTTTAATTTGGGGCAAGGAATAAGCCGTCACCACTTGGGTAACGGCTCTTCCACGGTTGGAACTGGCTTTCACGCGGCAATGGCTGAAATGACTCTGGCCTGGTCAACCAACGCCCACCGTTCAGCGAGTGAAGCAGCGGCCTTGTATGCATCCGTCCAGTCGCTGTAGCGCATCTGGTTTCCACTCCAAGTATGCATGTCGTTGAGGGTGGTGACCTGAACGGCGTAGCACGGGGTATTGAGGAGTAGATCAACCAACTCGGCCGGCACATCTTGGCTATCGCCTTCATCGTCAGGCTGTCCAACAATGATGACATCGCCAACCAAGATGTCGTTGCCACGGAAGCGGCTGTTGTGAATCCACAAAACCAGAGTTGCCCTGGCGTTCTGGTCAAGGCCGATCAACTTTCCATCTTCGTTGACAAAGATGGTGGCATCTGGCCGCTCGATGTCGATCGCTTCGATCAGTCCACCAACTGCGCTCTGCATGTCCTTCAGGCCGTTCAACTCGAGTACTTCAAGGGGCTTTGTTTGATCCGCCGGGATCAAGATTCCTCTGGGCATCGCAATCACTTCCAATCGTGGGATTGTCTCCACAGCCTCATAGCTGCGGAGGAAGCCCCGCGATCAGGGTTACTTCTTCTCCTTCTTGGGCTTCTTGTTGGAGCAGTACGGACAGTCCTTTACTAGGCACTTCTTCTCGCCAGGACTTACGATGTTGCCTGCACGGCACTCTTTCCAGGATGAACGGCTTTCGCTGGGCTTGATGTGGTCCTGGTCCACTACTTCACCGGTGGCAATCTTGACGATGGGAGCGCGTAGCTTCTTGATCTCCACCTTGTGTTGCTGAGTCTCTGCAATAAGGTCTACGAGGTCGCTGAAGCGAATAGTTGCCAGGACTTCGTCGTCAGCCTGAAACACCACTGTTGGGATTCGGCTAAAGCTGGCGCCACTAACTGCTTGCCGCCACCACTCTTTGATCTTGATGGTCTTGTGGTTCTTCACTTCTATATCTAAGGGGGTGTCTTGGAAGTAGTCGGATATGTCCATCTTCTGGTGGCTACCTGCACCACTTCGCTTGTCCCGACTTACGCGGGCACCCAACTTCTTCTTCAGGAGCTTGGCCACTTGGTTCTCTAGGCTCTTGCCCTTTTCGCTTGATTCACTCACATCACCTCCTTAGGTGTTTAAATTGCGTCCAGAATGCCTTGTTCCACCGGTAAGGTAATGAGCCCCCATTTCACCAAAGGTTGAACACCTTATCGGGGGAACAAGGCACTGCACTGAGATGAGGGTCTATCCCAGTGCAGTACTTCACAGTCTGAGTAGACGAGGAAAATGGAGAAAAACTCGTCTACCCGGTTGAGCGCATCAGGTAACTGTAAAAAACGTACGCAAGTCCTTTTAGGGTCTTATGTGATTTTTCATGATGCGTTCAACTGGTCTGCCTCGATCAGATTTTCAATGCGAGTGTTTGTTGCCGTGGAGGGGCTGGCACCTCGGCTCCACACGGTCTTTGAATTAACGGGCAACACCTCTTGCGCTACGGTTTGGCCGTCGCGACGACAACGCACAGGCTGTCGATTTCATGTTTCAGTTTCTTGTACTCGTTCCTTTGGCGGTTCCTGTTAGAGGTCCGGCGTTGCTCGAGTTCCATCTCGGACTCAAGCTTTTCAAAGGAAAGGTGTAGGGAATCGAGCTTACTAATATGCTTCCTCCTGCCAAAGAGTTTGAGGCTTTGGCGTTATATTGTCAATCCTTCATCCATATCAACGTTCGCGGATGCATATGGTGCAAGTTTCATGAGTCTTATCTTTTCGTTCAACTCCGCAATCGCCTGCTCCGGCCAAATAACCTGTTCATGTGCGATATATGATCTGACAGCCGCTCGTGTTAGATGAATCCACCCACCCACCAGCGCATGTTCCTGTTTGATTGCAAGCAGGTGGCTCGGAGAATTCTTTTGAGGATGCCCCCAACCCAACTTAGTAAAGATGTAATCTGTCATTAGCTTCGAGGTCTTCTGCACATAGCGGTATATCTCGGGAGCAATGAGACCAATCTCCTCAACTGCTTCGATTACTGGTCGCATTTCTGCGAATCTGGTGCGGATGGTGTCGTGATCCAATACTGCACTAGGTGACTCGAATCTATGAACGTCCTCCATTGTCGCGAAGAACTTCACGAAAAGGGCTGTTTTATGGTCCAGACTACGATCCCGGCGTTTGGCCTCGGCTTCGCGTTTCCAGCGCTCTTCGGTATCTTCGGCCTGCTTCTTCTCCCGCTTGCCAGTAAAGATGGCAGCAACTATCTGCGCTCCAACTGCGCCACTGGCACCGATGCCAGCTCCGCCGAGCGCCAAAAGGATTGCCTGTTGTGTGATTTCCCCTGCCATGTGATGACCCTACCAACTGATACGTTCGCTACATGATCTGGATGGGCCAACTGAAGTAGCTCACGGGTCGCATAAGGTCGTAGCGGTCAAAAACATCCTTCTTTGATTCAGTCAGAATGCCTCGATTATTGCGCAGCCACGTCACGCCCTGTGCATCGCGGAAGCAGATCTCATACGACGGCTGGAAGCCGGCGCCTGCCCAGCCTGCTGGCGCGGGCACTTCAAGAGTTGACTCTGGTGGGACGAGGCGAAGGATCTGACCAGCCTCGGGGAAAGCCGGAGGTTTCCCCTCGGACTCATGTCTGCCGTCCACCATGACCGCGTATATGTCGTAGACGACCGCGCCAGAGCTATTTCTAATCTTGGCATTGCCTGAGTAATCGTCGAACCAGGCCGTTACATCTTTCGCCTGGGCAGCGCGTTCTGCATTCTTGTGGCGGCGGCGCTCCGTGAAGAGTTGATAGACCGTTGCCAGGAAGGCCAACGTGGTGATGCCGCTGATGATCAAACTGGTGAAGTCAGTGCAAGCCAGGGCTCCCACGGTGCATATGTTGGACATTCAATCATCCTAGCCAGTGGTGCGTTCAACCTGGCTATGCCGCTGACACCAGAGCCACAGCTTGGTAAAAGCTTCTACTGGAGTCCAACCGAATTCATAGTCCGGTTCAAATTCGGCTCGGTACTTGTCTCCAAACTTCCACAGGCATATGCCAACGCCATTGACCGTCTTTGGAAGCTGGTTCAGCACTTCATCGACAATCGGCGCGGCAAACACGCGCGTGTGCTTTCCCCCAACTGTCAGATCCTCATAGTCCCCAGCTATCAGCTTCACCTCACCAGTCACGATGACTTGGTAATACTTGTAAACGGTGTCCTGAGGGAAGCCTGCCGCCTTCAGCTGTTTGGCTTGTTCGAAGCTGACTACGTAGTTATCCACGTTCAGCTCCCAGGTCGTATGTCGAGCCATCCTTACGCGTCACACGCATCGCTAGGATGTCGTTTCGGTTGAGTAGCCGGCAAACATCATCGCGGTCATCGTAGAAGACCTGAACGCCCAACTCTTTGCACTTAGCGAGCTTTAGTTCGGGGGATTGAGCTGGCGAATCAAACACCACCTCGTGCACTCTGACTGAATTCGGGAACCCCAGAACCGTTAGAGCTGTTGCGATCGTGCCGACTCGCCTGTGACCGACTGCGGAAATGACTACAACTTCATCACCGTTCTCCAGGTGCATCATCGCCAGTTCGCGGAAGTAGGTGGGGTAGTGGCTGATGACCTGCCAGTAGTCGAAGCCGACGATCATTTGGTTAGCTCCCCGGCATCGTCTAACGCGACCCCTAGTTTTAGGAGAGCCTTTAGTGGGTTGTCAGCAGACACTACTACGTGTGTAAAGAAGGAACCTCTTTCATCTGCGCCGCCAACATTCGCAACTGCTTGGATATTGCCGCCACTCTCTATCGATATATAGACACTGTCGCCATTGTAGGACTCATGGTACTTACGGATCAGCTTCTCGAGTAGGTAGTCAGAGGTATATTCAGGGATACTGGTCCCATTCCGGCCTTGCATCCTCTTGAACTCTCCGTTACTGAAAAGGTCGGTGTAACTCCACTGGGGGAAACTAGGCTGCCACCGTGTTCGCTCAAACACTTCCTTGCACAGTGCGAATAGTTCTTGGTCGATCATTACTTCTTATTCCTGATTACTTTTAATACGTATACGATGCCGTTCAGGCGCTTGTACGTCGTCATGGTCGTCAACCTGCCATCGACATCGATTGATACCTGGGAGCGCTTGAACAGCAGCTTGAAGCGCATTGCCCGTGTCATTGAGACACTTGGGCGCACGGTTCGGGGGTTGAACATGTTTGGGCTATTGATCACCCGAGAATTGACGGTTGTATAGGGCTTCATCACCAACCGCATCTTCCTGGGCGACCGTCACAACCATGACCAGCTCGTTGCCGGGGGCAAGCCTCAAAACGGTGGAGGAGACGTTGCCGCCAGGTCATGATTTAGACTCCCTAAACGCCTTTTGGACTTCTTCAAAAGCCTGCCGCTCACCTCCTTGATCTGGGTGGTGCTTCAGAAGCTGTTGTCGGTAGGCCGCTTTGATGACTTCCGGACTGGCAGTAGGTGCGACTTCGAGAACTTCGTACCAGAGTCGTGCCTGGTAGGGAGTGACGATTGTGGCTGCTGGCAGAGCTTTGAATCCTCGGAAGGCGGCATTCACCATCTCTTTGGCTCCCCAGCGGTCAAGACCACGTAGGGCCCCGATCGATAGTGCAATTGCATGGAGATTGTCGGCCACGCCGTTCCATCGGTCGCAGGGGAAGCATTGATCTTCGCCATTGAGAGTGAAGTAGACAGCCACACCTTTGTCTTCAGGAGTTGCCTGTTTTCCCCTGTAAGTGCCGTCGACATTGACGACCATATTTTGTAGATATGACAACGTTGGCTGCTCCCAGTAACCGGAGCTCAACCTTCAACTCTTCTCTGGCTGCAGCGAGCGGCGTCTTGAATTGCGATCGCTGCGGCTTCTCGGATCGAATCCATGCGGTAGGCCATTGGAGTGGATACGCAGTCATCATGACTGAACCTCTTTCTTGACGGCAAAGACTTGGCTGCCATTTAGGTAGAGGCCTCTACTGATTCCAAACAAGCCTGCATTCGGCCATACGCCTTCGTACGTCACGCCATTGAAAGTGATGATCGTGTAGAAGGCCTTGTCGTATTGGCCGTTGTATCTTGTGAACCCAGCTGGAACCGGGCGGTCCTTGCGTCTATTACTCATTCGTCACCTCCTCGGGCTGTCGCCCGGCTTTGATTATTTTGTCGGTTGCAGTGAATACCTGACGGATGGATTGGTCGTCCGGCTGTTCACCGCGCAACCAGTGTTGTACGTAGGCGCGACTTTCAGCTGCATCGAATTGGTCGTGTGCTTCGATCTCATTCATGACCAGATACGCGGTTCCTTCAGCTTGGAACTCCTTCAGTCCTCGATGCTGCAGATAGTCGTCGTGCTGCCCCTCTGATGTATGGCCGATGACTATGTGCCCTAGTTCATGGGCAAGTGTCTTCATGGGGTATTTGGCTACCGGATTGATGGCTAACTCTTGACCCCGCGAGAATCCTTGGGTGTTGCCGTTCAAGCTATCGAAGGCGACTTCGCGAATCGCCAGCGTAGCCATTGCACGTTCCGGGCTCCAGAGCTTTGGCTCGTATTCAGGGAGAGGATCACCTTCAGTGTCTGAGACGGTAAACAGGCAGTTGATCATCTTGAAGCCGCGCACCTTTTGTTCCTCGACACCCTGGTCGTCAGTTTCCTTGCGGAGCATCGGCCGCAGAATGCCCTTGGCCTTGCTGCCTTTCTGGACTTGCCGGCCCATGTCTTGCCACCGCTGGTAGGTATTAACGGGCTCCAGAACGCCCTGCTGGAACAACAGCACTTGGTTGAGCAAGCTGTAATTGTAGAAACGAGAGTAGGTGTCTGACATTCCGCCTGGCATAGTCAGAGCTTCTTCAAGTAGGTGCTGCCATTCAAGCTTTACTGGCTCTACTTCTTTGGATCGTCCGCTATGGCGCTCCATGATTAGTACGCCCTACTGACAGGCCGGGGGTACTTTGCTGCAGCGACCGCGTCTGCATCCATGTCCGTGCGTATCAAGGCAATATCTGCAATTGCCGTGGAGATTCCACCAATTGCGTTGTACTTACCCTCACGTAGATCCAGAAAGACGCCTCTGACGCGCTCCTCGAAGGTCAGTGTTGCCGTCCGGTGGTATTCGACAACTGTCGTATCGGCTTCGGACATTGAAGGGTACTCAACGTCAGGACGACGATAGGGTGGCTCTTCTGCTAACTCTCCGAGGTCATACTGATGCCAGAGCTTCAGTGCCCTAATCTGTGAAGGTGCAAGGCCCGCTGTGATACCTGTAATCTGCGTCCGTGGTTTGTTGAGTGCCTGCTCTAGGCAAACTGCTCGAATGGCGCACCCTCCACAGATGGCTCGAGCAGTCTGAGCTTCGAACTTCTGTCGCTGCGGGTTGATGTCAAAGTACTTCTCCGCGATGCCTGGAGCCAGCTCAGCACATGCGGCTCCTTCTAGATTTGGAACTTCACTCATATCACCTCCTTCTGGTGGGTCCTATCGGTTGATTTAGATAAACTGGGCTCGCCACCTTCGAGGTGTGCGATCTGCGCGATGGCGATGTACAGGCTCATGACATAGTCAACGCCTGCAATGCGACTGGCAACTGCCAGGACATAGATGCCCGACATGAAGATGCCTTGACCTAGGATGCGGAGTGGGAAGGCCAATATGGCTCGAACTACTTGCATTCATGTGTCTCCTCTTAAATTTGATGTGGTCCTTATCCACTCCCCAATCGCTTGTAAAGCGCTAACCGAGCGGGAACGCTCTATAAATATGGTTAGTTCAACGATGGGGGAGTGAGTAACGATCAGACTTTTTGCCGGCGCCGACAGAAAGTATCATTATGACCATTTTCGTGACGTCACGAAAATGGGTGTGGATAACTCGCGGATTCAATGCGAACATGCCGTGTCATGATTTGCGCCGTTGTAAAGGTACTGCAACACATTCCCAGCAGATTGCTAGAGGGCTACCCCTGTTCTTGACATCCAACACCAGTTGTTGCCTAGCTATATAGACACTGCTAACAGGGGTGGAAGCGTCCCACAATCTACGTTGGAGGTCGTGCGCCATTTACGCGGTTGCCAAAATTTGCTTAAGTAGCTGCATGTACGAAGAAGACGCGATGATCATTGAGCTAGCTTCCCAGGTGCCTAAGAAGCCAGCATGGATGATCAAAGAAGAACTTGGCAGCGAACGATCAGTCCGCCGTATTCAGGAAGTGATCAACCAGAATTTGGGCAGACGACCGTCGCGCCAGGCTATTCGTCGTTCCGACATGCTCCGTGACCGCGTTGTTGCTGCCATGGAGGCTGGTGGGTTATCAAGGTACTACTGCGGGTCGTGTCAGCGTCGGTGCTTAGAGGAACTCTTCATTCATCAGCTTCGACAGGATGACAGGATTGAATCGCTGATCTTCGTCTGCCGAAACTGTTCTGGTCCGGGGGACCGTTAGGCTTCGGCTTTGATGGCGGGCCTACGGCGGCTAATTCGACCACCAATTTTTCCGACCCTTCTGGCACGTTGTTTGCCAGTCAGTCCATCTCGTCCTTTGAATGGAGAGCCAAATCCACCGCCTGAGCCATTGCGGCCACCGATAGAGCCGATCTTGCGATAGAAGTCAGGATCATTAGCAAGGTTCTGCGCGGCGGCCTTTCTTCCGCCTTCGGCTGTCCCGGCCACGTCTTAGCCTCGTTTCCAGAAGCCGCGGCGAGCTTTGAAGTTGCGGATAGAAGTCAACAGATCTGTTAGCTTTTTGATCCCGCCAATCATGAACGACACTCGTCCGTCCAGGTTGTCCAAACGACTAAGGATGTTCTCATTAGCCAATCGGGCTTCCTGTTGTCCGTCAAGCAATTGCTGCACGTATTCAGGAGTGATCGGACGGTTAGGGACCATGTCTAGCTTCTGCTGCAGTTGATCTTCGGGGTATTTAGCCTCTCGCTGTGCAAGTCGCTGTGCAAGCTGCTCATCAGCGCGTTTCTGACCGTCTCTGGTGCGCTTAGCTTCCTTGATTGCGTTGAAGTTAGGCCAAGTCTTTGCACGACGAATTGCTCGTACTGATTCAGGGCTGATGTGGTTCTTGTCAGCAATTTGTTGGACGCTCCCAAAGTTGTCTTTGAGGTCGCGTGCGATCTTGTGGAATTGCTGCCTAGTGATGTTTTTACCGTGTGCCATCTAGTTGTTCTCCGAGGCTTGAGCCTCCTTAGTTTGTTGTTCTTCTCCCTCAGTGGCCTTATCAATGGTTTGGTCCATTACATTGAGCCAATCGTCAGGGAGAGTTGTCTCGCCAGCCTCTAGCCGCGCCACAAGTTTGTCCAGAGTGGCCAAGTCATCAGCGTTGCAATTTTTGAGGAACGGCTTGTCTGTGAAGGTATGGACGAACTTGTTGATCACCCTCTTCTCTGTCATGCCAAGTGCTTTGAGTCTGCTTTCAATTGATACAGCTGGCTCGTCGACTGACACATCAATATGGATGCCCTCATCATGGGGAACGCCGCCTTCGATCTCAAGAGCACGATCACTGGCCTCGATATCACGCACTCGTTGGGAAACCATCTTGGTTAGGTTCGCGATTGTGAGGGTTGCGTGGTCCCGAGTCTTTATCTTCCATACTTCTGATGCAATCTGCTTCGGTAAGTACTTCATAGCCAGACAAAGGGACTTGATCTGATCGAGTTGCTCCTCTGTTGGCTTGAGCTGCACTCCGCTGGCCTTATTGCCATCGTCATCATCTTCTTCAGATGTGAGTCCAAGCATGGCCATGAGGGCGTATCGACGAAGGTAGGTAATGGCCGAGCCATGCGATTGGGGATCAATCTTCGTCAGAGCCAGCTTTGTCGCTGACTGATATGAGACACCCGATTCATGAACCAATATTGTCAGTAGGCCGGCCTGCCCGTCGATTACAGTCGGTGGCTGCAGAACGCCGATCTTGTGCTTGTTGAGCAGTGCAAGTGCCTGAGTCATTACCTCATGAAGCGGCGTGTATTTACTACCGTATTCGTCGTTATTTGATGATCGTACAAGTGGCTTCAAACCCTTCTGTATAGAGATAACTGCTTTAGCGATCTCGATTGGGATCTCTGGGGCAGCTGCCGCTGGAGTCGTTTCAACACCTATAGCCATCGCAAGTTGCCCGCAGCACAGCTAGAATTTGCTGAAGTCTTCACTGAACACTGGGTGATCTTGCTTGATTCCGTCGAGGTACTTTCTGCCATTTAGCTTCTCCTTTCTGACTATCTCGTTGTAGTAGTCTCTTATTCTGTCGTTGTGTTGAAGTACTGCAGTGCTGAAGATATCGGATCGAGAGGGTTCAAAACCAAACTCTTCCTTATGCCATGCCTGGTACTTCTTGATGGCTGCTATGAGCCGAGGATCGAATCGTTCGTTGTATTGGCCTTTGAGCGTCCCAAACGACTGTTTGTAGGTTGGGTATGGGCTTTTTGCCATGGTTTGTTATCCTTTCGTGTAATAAGTTCAGTCTCCTTTTCTGAGTTCGTGATTGCGTAGGCTAGTTGCAAGCGACCAATCGTGATGTATGTCGTGCGTTCGTCCTGCAAAGCACTATGAGGCATTAGCTCTATTTTGTAAAGACACAATCAGTGTAATAAATACATCAAATACTGTGGAAAAGTCTGCAATTATTTCGGTGTAGGTCTCGCTATGGGGGCGAGCAAGGTATCGACCCACGCTAGAACGCTCAAATAGCCCTAGAACATGCGGCAATGGGCGCTAGACTGCTTCGTTGTATACTGACCACATGCGTATGACCGGAATATCATCACTCACTAAGGACGTTGAAACAAGCAAATTCTCCATGAATCGCCAAGGCAAACTGATCGTAGATATATGCTGCATATCGTTCATCTTCGTGAGTTCCAAGCCAAATGCGTGTGCCTGCAAAATCGAGCGAAGCAATCCATTTGTGTTGCCCGTCGAGTCTGTACACACCCTTGTATGGAGAAGTAGCCCGACGGCCCCCTTTTCTGTTCACAGTATTTTGCTGTGGGCTTGCACGACGGAGGTTGTTGCGTCGATTATCAAGCTGGTTTCTATTTACATGGTCGATATAGACTCCACGAGGAATGCGCCCACCAAGGGTTCTTTCGTATATCATGCGATGGATACTCTGCTTTCTTCCTTCAACTCTTGCGTGTGGTGCTCCGTGTCTCCCACTCGAATCGGCCACCCAAGAGTATCTTGCGAGGTCTTCGTCTTGTCGAGAAATAATAATCTCATCACCCCGTGCCGTTGTGATGACGACTTGGCCGTCTCTATAAATTACTGGTCTATCGCATCTCCCTCCAATATACGAGCTATTTCGGCATGTAAGGCTACAGAACTTTCGGCTGTCTCGTTCGTTTTTATAAACATTGAAACTCTTTCGACACTGCTGGCAATCTATTTTGTACTTCATATCGTTAGTATGAACGGATACATGTAAATGGCAAGACTAACAACCCGTGACGCTGAAATTATAAAATCAACCGACCAGTTCGGACAGCTTAGTTCTGGGCATATTTGGGATATTCATTTCGACAACACCAATAAGAATTCAATGGATCGTGTACTCAAACGTCTCGTTGGATTGAAGTACCTATCCAGGATCGAACGACGTCTCGTGGGTGGCAACGGTGGCGGCTCTGGTCAATACGTCTATCAGTTGGGATTGGCCGGTCATGACTTCCTTGGTAAACGTGGAAAATATACGCCCGCGCATAGGACGGTCAAACATCACTCACTAGAGATAGTCGATGCTTTCGTCCAGTTCACCAAGGCTGAAGAGGCCGGGGCTATCAAGCTCATCAACTACCTGACCGAGCCCGATGCCCATATGGATATAGCAGGTGCGAAGCTCAAGCCCGACCTGTTCGTGGAGTATGAACTCGTTGGCCTGGGCGAGAGTCAAAGCCTGTGGATTGAGGTAGACCGTGGATTTGAATCGCTATCTGTTATCAGCGCAATGGTTGGCCGCTATGCTCACGCCCTTGAGTTTGCAACCAAGCGGGATATAGAGACCGTGCCGGCCGTGCTCTTTTTAGTACCCGATGAGAGGCGTCTGCGCAACATACAAGGCGTGATACGGCGCGAAGCTGAGCAGTACCAGGACATGCTCAGAGTTGAGCTTGCAAGCGATTTCATGGCCTCTGTTAGTTAAGACTATTTCACAACGTTTTGGACTGATTGTGTATTTACACAATGTTGTTTATTTAGTAAACTTAAAGAGTACTAAATAAATGGGGAAAAGAAGAATGAATAAAATTCACTTGAACGGAGCAGACGCTGAGGCAATCGCCGAACTAATTGGCGGCACTCTAATAATGGTTAATGAGAGCGATGGCATCGCAACTATAGCGGGTGGTGATACCACCAAACTGAGCCGCCTATCAGGTCAATCAGTAACAGCGGAGACGCTCTAATGTACGTGTATAGCGAACAGTACGACATCTTTCTTTTTGACAATGACCTCTCTGAGTATCAACACTCGGACGAGGGCCTGGTCGTAGGCGGCATGATTACATACAACGACTATGACGACCTAGTAAGAGATGAAACACGGGCAACTGCTAAACAGCTACAGGATGCCTTTGAAGCCTACTGGAACGCGCGTAACGATACGGGCCTCCACTACGACGGCGTGAAGGGTGAGGCGTAGTCATGATTCAAGGACTATTCGCCCGCAAATGCGGCAAGTGTGGCCGGGGGATGCGCGAGGGCTACCTGGCTGATTATGAATACTACTGTTCGGATGCATGTCTGAGAATCGACTTTACGGATGAGGAGTGGGCCGAGCTGGCATCTGATGAATCAGATGACTTCTACTACACGGATTGGTCTGACTGGGACGACTCTACAGATGAGCTCTATACGGCAGATGGACGCGTAGTAACGGTGATGCTCTCATGATTGCCATGATTGAAATATCAAAAGAAGCGGCGGTGTGTGTCTGGACATGCGCCGCTGTTGAGCTCTATGAGCTCCACGACGATATGAGCGAGAGCCTCATCAAGGACGAAGAGCAGCTCCTCACGTGCGAACGATTCGGGATTGAAGGCGAGCTATTCGGTGAACCGTATCCCGAGCAGGCGGCCGCGTGAAGTACACCAATAGGCAGACGGGCGAGATACTCGACCTTGAGCCTCTAAATACGGAGAAGCAGCGCGCTCAGAGCCGCCGTGTGGGCCGCAAGTACCGAAGACGGTACACAATCCATCTTGATGAACCAACGGCCATAGCGCTGGCCATAGGCGCGGTTATCCTGCTCATCATGGCAAGCTGAACATCACCAACAGAAAAGCCCCGACATTGTGCGGGGCTTTTGCATATCCTGGAGGCACTTAGGCCTTGTCTACGGCGTCTGGTTCAGCAGCAGGAATTACGCCCTCAGTTTCCGCTCTCTTGTCCTCCATGCGCTTTAGATACACTTGGCTGCGCTTGAAGCCTTGGTCCATCTTCATGTTCTTGCTGCGCTCAGCCAGCGTAGGGCCGTAGTAGGGCACGTTTAGGATCTCAACTGTGTACGTTTTGTTTAGTAAGTCGCCCATCTTCATACGGCACATTATGGATCAAGTGCTTGTTTTTTACTAGACTCACTCGCCAACTGGTCAGCCGTCGGGTCGAGCCTATAATCGTATCCGAACTTTCCAGCTAAAACTTCTTCTAATGTTCCGAAGCTTCTTGTGATAACTGAATGATGATTGGGGCAGAGGCGATAGGTCTTGCCATGCCCTTCGTGATGATTTTCGGATAGAAAATATCCACAAGCTTCACATGGAGGGGTATTTCTTTGACGTACCTTGCGTCGCTCGCGAGCTCCTAGCCTGGCGTTTTCTCTGTTTCGTTCTTGCCGGCACTCATAGGAGCAGAGTTCTTTGTTTTGGTACGGTGTCTCAAACAGTCGACCGCAGATTGCACATTCTTTGACATAGGACATATTACAACTTAGTGTAAAACATCAAGTTTTCCACGTCAATCATTAAGATGTCCACAGTTCTTTTTTTGTTCTGATTGACTTAACGACGCCGTGCTTTATAGTAAAGCGTGGTAAGCATTCACGATCAATGATGTAAGTCTTGCCCCTGAATTATTGCCCATAGGGGGTATTGGTTTATCGTGTCTTATCATTTATAATGATAAGTGATCGTGAATGCTAAAACGCCTCCTAACAAGGGGGCGTTTTTCTTGTAGTCTCGGGAGTCCCTGACTGTTGGCTTCTAGGCAGACGTAAAATGGCCTAGTAAAACAGCTCAACGTTTTAGGCTATCGTATAAGCTCGCTTTGCACTGATGGGTAAAGTAAGATCAATATAGCTACCTTCACAATTCGGCAAGAGTTATAAAGAGTGACGGTTGGCGGTAGACCATGCTAGAGCCTCGGGTACGGCAAGCAATAGTAACGTTCTGCGCTTGTCCTCTGAAATAAGGGCGCTCGGTACTTTCCTGGGGATAGTCACGATAAATCCGAGCCACCGCCAGTGATCACTCTTTATAACTGTTCTCAATCGCAACGATTTGTTAGATCTTGAAGCTGTTGAATGTTATATGATTCTACCTGGAATTCAGGGGTGCATGTTAGATAACTGAACGCTGACGATTAAATAGCAAGGGGAGTTAGTACTCAACTTTACAAAGATGTGAACGATACAGGCCCGCCCCTCAGGTAGAGCTTTAGTACCCAACTCCCCCTCGCTCTTACGCGAAAAAAGGGAGTCACTTAGAGTGCTCCTTTGTCGTCATTCTTACCAGTCCGTTTGATCAGCTCAGCAGGAAACCAGTCAAAGTGCACCTTGTTGCGTGAGTCGGTCCACTCAATCATCCCGTGATGCCAAGTGTAGGCAACAGCCCGGCCATGGATGTCTCCAGCCCGTACAAGTGGGGCCTCAGCCGGGGCGAACTCTGTCATTGGTCCATCGCCAGGCACTTCTGATTCAGCTTTCATCCGCGCCATCATGCGCTCAAAGCCTTCTGCATCGAATTTGTTCATGAGCATCACCTTGCCAGCTAGTACTGACATTCTAGTACTTGGGGCGACGATCAAGCATGGGCATGGCGCGGTGGACAAAGCGCAGCCGCATGGCTCTACTTACTGGTGATTCCAACGGACACTAGAACGAAAGATGCAATTCCTAGTACGGCACAAATAGTAAACCATAGAACGAAGTCGATGTTCTTGAGATTTTTTGAAGTTGCCATCTTTTTCGTGATATATCCCAGCGCGGCTGCCATGCCAACAAACAGAACAAGGCCAAACGCTACCGCCCACCAGTTGGTAGTCGCCGTGAGGGAGCCAAACAACTCTTGAGCGATTTTCCAGGCAAAGTCAAGGCCGGCAACAATTAAGCCACCAACGACACCTGCCGCTACATTATTCGAGAATTGTGCACTGGTTTCTCTTTGGAACCAGTTGAGTGCATCTTTACCTTTTAGATTATCTGACATGGGAAAATCATATATGGCATTGCTCGCCGTTCTGGTCCATAGTAAATCCCAGCATGAACACGCAGCCAACGGTCATACGCAAGCACTGGTTTGGACTACTGGTTATCTTGTTGATTGGGGGAGCAGTGATGGGGCTCATCGCCGGCCTCATGACAATCTTTTACTACCAGAGCGCGTTGACGCTGACCTTGTACGTGGTCCTATCGGTTGTCCTGGTCACGGTCCTCGCTGCCACGGTCGTTACAGGCTACGTGTATCGGCTCTCGTTCATGGCCATCACTGACTCCCAGCTTGAATTCACCAACTGGTACACCCTCTTCTATGACAGCCAGAGCGTCTGCGAGTGGAGGAACATCGAGGACGTGAACGTGAAGCGCGGCGGCATCTTCGCGCAGATCCTGGGCTTTGGTACGTTACTGGTCCAGACAGCTGGCACCCAGAACAACCTCACGATGACTATGGTCCCCAAGGTAGAGGCCCTCCGAAACGAGCTGGCCAGCAGAGCGGATGCAGCTACGGCAAAAGTTCCCTATCCCGTAGAGCCCTATTGACCCAAGCGCTGGGCAAGTCCATATTGAAGCCAGATGAACGAGCACGCACCAATCGACCATCACGAGCTGCAAGAGCGGGTAGACCGCCTCTTTGATGAGTCTGATCGAGTTGTTGTGCAGATCCTTGGCAAGTATGTCGACGCTATTCGCCAACAAGAAGAAGATAGTTCGTTGTAGTTTGAGCAACGAACAACAGAGGTAAGGCTTCTAAGCATGCATATTGTGTCTTTACAAAATAAAGCAGTCGTGCTTAAATACATGCAGTTCAAACGAACATTAACAATTCAACCGCTACAACTGAGCAACCAGCGCACCTGTCTGTGAAATGCAGACCACGATACGAAACGTAAGTATCAAATGCAGTCGAGGTGCTTGGTTGTGGCGGTTGAATGAGTACATTGAAAATAACTAGATTGAGCGTAGTAGTGCTGGTAGTAAGGCAAAGAGATTAGGCAAGACCGATTCGTATAGTTCAACTGCTAGAACGTCCGCACCATCCATGTGGAAGACGACGCGTAAAACCCGCGAGCGAATCAGACGGGAGTCAGGCTAGCCCTGAGAGGTATTTACTACTAGCACCATACGCTCGATCAACAGCTAGTAGCGAAGCAGGTGCTAAGGCATTGCAGCGACAGTAGAGCAATCAAGCTTGAATCGCCGTTGCTTCCACCAAGAGCGGGTATCGAAGCGCCAGCTACTAGGCCATGTTTGCACAGAACAAAGATTGAACGTAGCTGTCGGGGCATAGAGGCTTCAAGATAGACCGGTTGTCGCTGGAAAGCGCTATGCGTGGAACAGTTCCTCATGCCCCACCACATACGTTCAATCACTCACAGATCCCCACCTGGTAGTCGACTCGTTCAACCTTTCCCCAAAGACTATTGATGCCTCGTCTACTACCAGCTGTGGCTCTATGAGCCAATCCATTATCCAAAGCTGTAGGGGCTGTGGAAACTGGGTACAAACCTGGCCGGTTCCTCCCACCCTCCGGCCAGGTCCAAATCTTCTAGCTCCAGTACTGGCAATGGCGTAATAGCATCCCACGTTGCCGGTACTGGCCCTAGCAGGCCTAGAGAACCAAAAAACAAATAACGCCCCCGCGAGTGGGCAAGGACAACACCAACATGAGTAAAACAACTCAAGAAACAACACGTACACAAGAAATCAAAGAACCAAAGACCATTGCGGTCCGCGAAGCAGTTCCCTGGCTGATCGTAGCCATCATGGCGTTTGCAATCGCTGGTCTCATCACTGGCTGGACTCTCCGGAGTGAGGTCGCGGTGAGTCAGCAATCAGCTGTGGCCGTAGCGTCAAAAGCAGTAGCCCGTTAACTCCCGTCAGTAACGAGCCAGCACCACAGACGGAACAACCTGTAGAGCATTTGCTCCAGGCAGCACCTATACAAGAAGCCGTAGTTGTCCGGGAATCCCGAACAACTGACATCGAGCAGATCGTTCGTGAAGCTGCCAGGAAGTACGGGCTCAACGAAGAGCACTTCCTCAGCATCGCTATGTGTGAATCAACGATGAATCCATCCGCGATTAATTACGGCTATTACGAGAACGGCCACCCGAGCGGGCTCTTCCAGCACCTAAGCGGTTATTACCCTGCACGAGCTGAGAAAGCCGGCTACAGCACTGACGTTTTCGACGCCTACAGCAATGCCAATACAACGGCAGCGATGTGGAGCGAAGGCCTGAGTCACCTCTGGGAGTGCCAATAACAGAACGCTTCGGTGGCTATGCGAGAGCTACCGAAGCGAACATCAACCTATAAACGAAAACAACTGAATATGAGTGCAAGCCAAACAGCCGACCAAATACTTGAACATGCAAACGTGCATCGTAAGCGTGCCGAGAAGCTCGCACAGCACCTGCTCCCGCTCAGCCTGGTCCAATTGATGATCGCTGTATCAGTTGCCTGTCTAGCGTCTAATGACCAGCTGCGATTGGCAATCATCGCAGCGATTATCCAGTTAACACTTTTAGGCCTGCAGACCATCCTCGGAAAGATTTCACGCTGGGATTCTTCTGTAGCAGCTGAGCTGGAGGCTGAGGGGGCCGCACTAAGTGCAGCGAACATCAATCGAGAGGAGGAAGAATCATGAAGCTACCTAAACGCTTCCCAACCCAACTAATTCTAATCAGCGCCACCATCCTTGGCATCGGCGCAGGAGCAACCCTATACATGGTCCAAGAAACACAACCAGCTGAAGAGAAAAGCTCCCTAATCGTCAAGCAAGACCCGCTTCCTCCGATTCAGTACGCAGAACCATCTAAGCCTGTCCTAGAAGCTCCTGCAGCGTCGTCAGTTAATGACACGACTACGAATCCATCTACAAACCCAGAAGCTCCAGAATCGCCTACAGTGCAGCCACAGGCCCATAAGTTCGCGGCCGAGATGGCAGCAGCCGGCATTTCAGAGTCTGACTTTGGAATCGTCGAGCAGCTTGTCCTCGACAACAATGGATGGCGCGTCTACTCAGCAAACCCTGATCAACCTATATGGCGCCTTGCACGTCAGACTAAGGGTGAACTCACCAGTCAGCTCAAAGATGTCGTCCTCTACGTCCAGGTCACCTACGACGGTTCATGGAGCGCTGCCCAAGACAGCTATGTAAATCGAGGGAACTTCTAGCTATGGCTACTGACCACTTTGAAGGAATGGAGCACATCGTTACCGGCTCCCGGAAGCACGGAGCTACCCAAAAGCAGTTTCAAGAATTCATCCGAGCCGCTGACGCTGGGCTACGTGTAGAGATGCATGGGCAGAACTACGTGGCAATGAGCCGGAACATGTACGACGAGCTCAAGACCAAGTACAAGGCCGCACCGGTCGCGTTCTTTGTGGACGAATCGGACAAGCTAACCGAAGACCAGCTGGCCGCGATTCGCAAGATTCAGATACGGCCCGTCGATAGCGCCAATTCAGAGCCAATCCAGGTGATTAGCCCGACAGCGCCGAGGCAGACAGCCAATCCAAGTCCCATGTACGGGCACAGGGGAGGGCGATAACTATGGCTCCTCCAATTAAGTTCCGAGCATGATTCAAGGATAAGGCGCCTGCGTACCCGACGATCAGGCAGGTGTTCAGTGCGACTGACAAGATCCTGAAGGCTGGGCGCGAAGCTGTTACCAACCAACCGATTTGAGCAAGGCGAAGAGAGCACCCGAAACGGCTACGAGTGCGATTAGAACCGGAACTGCGAACTCGACAGAACCATCATCTGTTTTAGTCTTCGCGTGGGCCTTCGATAGCAGTGAACTGATAAGTGTGAATCCAGACTTGATTGAGGCCCAGATTCTGGCTTTTGGCACCATGAAGAGTCCAGACAGAGCCAGAATGAATATCAGGGCAAGAACTGTGACTGAAGTCTGCTGCCAATCCGTCCAACCAGTAACTGCCGCCGCCAACATAACGGCAATTGCGACGACACCTGTCGATATAGTACTCGCACCTACGCCTTGCCAAAATTGTTCTTGTTTGAACCAACCTAGGACCAGTGTGCGCTTCGTAGGTGCATCTCCAGCAGCTATCGTTGAATCAGCCATTTTTCCCCCAGTAAATTGAATGAATGTCCCACTAGCCTACCCTCGAGAAATTCTCTGCATGCGTAGAAGCTCAGACCTCGCGTGAGATGACCGGGTTTACTGGGATATGGCTTTAAAGGCTACAACGACTACGGGCACCTAAAACTTGGAGCGCCTTCCACTGCGGCTATTGGGGGACGCCACCGTTGAAGGACAGATGCGACGGTACCTGGGCTATGAGTCACAGCAACGCATGAGCACTTTATGCCAGCCGTGTCGGGGGGCTCGGATAGTCTTAACGGACTATGACGATCGCAATGTTACCGGGGCTGCCCGCTGAACTACTCGTGACTCCAGCAGAGAAGAGCTATGGACTCGAGGAGAAGAAGCGCGGCGCGATTTTCACCAAGCAGCCTGTTGTCGACTTCATGCTTGATTTGATCGGATACACGGCTGACAAGCCGCTCTTTGAGAAGCGACTACTTGAGCCAGCGTCGGGCGGTGGGCGCTTCATGACCACGGCCGTGGCAAGGCTTATCAAGAGCTGGAAAGCACAGACAGACAGCACGGACTATCGCCAACTTCTACCATCGCTGAGAGCTGTAGAGCTCGATACGGAGACGTATCTTGCGTTCAAGGAGTCCCTAGGCGGATTGCTTGTGTCTCAAGGCTTCAACGCGGTTGAAGTCAGCGAACTTGTTGCCGCTTGGCTCATACACGACGACTACCTGTTGACGGACCTTGAGGGGCCATTCGACTTTGTCATCGGCAATCCGCCATATGTACGCCAAGAACTCATTGATCCTGAATTGCTCGCGGCCTACAGACTCCAGTTCCCGACGATGGTCGGCCGAGCGGATCTCTACGTCCCCTTCATTGAACGATCTCTGGATTTGCTGGGGGACAAGGGGCAACTGAGCTTCATATGCTCAGATGCTTGGACACGCAATGAGTACGGTCGACTTCTGCGCTCAAAGGTAGACGCCGGATTCCACCTGAAGTACTACGTCGATATGTATGGTGTCGATGCCTTCGAAGTCAGCGTTGGTGCGTACACCTCGATCACTGTTATAGAGAAGGCTAAGCAAGGCCCGACCGTCGTCGCAAAAGCTGAGGATGCAGGCAATGATTACCTGACTGAGCTAGAGGCTTGCCTGACTGACTCGAAACGACAGGCAGAAAATCCAGCCGTGCGTGTGATCGATAAGGCCACTAAGGGAGAGTCGCCCTGGCTTCTCGGCATCGGGGATGAGCTGAAGATTATTCATCATATGGAACGGAAGTTCAAGACGCTTGCTGACGTCGGTTGCCGGATTGGCATTGGGGTTGCATCCGGAACAGACAAGGTCTACGTCGTCGACTATGCGACAACAGACGTTGAAGTGGGCCGGCTATTGCCATTGGCCACTAATAAGGACCTGAAAGATGGCCAGTTGCAATGGAAAGGCAAGGGGATACTGAACCCTTGGGCCGATACGGTCAAGCCTGAACTTGTCGACCTAGCGGAGTACCCGAAGCTTGCAGCGATGTTTGAACCACACCGTGAGCAGCTAATGAAGCGTTATGTTGCCAAGAAGAACCCGGACAAGTGGTTCAAGACAATTGACCGCATCACCCCAAGCCTGACGTGGGAACCAAAGCTTCTAATCCCCGACATCAAGGGCAACGGCGACGCCATTGGATACGACGAGGGCAACCTCTATCCGCACCACAACCTTTACTACATCACTTCAACGAAGTGGAACTTGCGGGCTCTGCAGGCACTTCTACGCTCGGGAATCGCACATCTGTTTGTGAAGGCCTACTCAGTCAAGATCGGCGGAGGTTATTTGCGCTTCCAAGCCCAGAACCTCAAACGCATCCGACTGCCAGAATGGAACGACATCTCTCAAGATGATCAAGCTGTCATGGTTGAAGCCGGCGAATCAGGCGAGACCTTGGGACATGACTTGTTGGCTCGCATTTATGACATCAATGAAAGTGACTTAACAGCGGTTCTTTAGCAAGATCGAGGGGTGCATCTAACTCCCGAAGATATTGACGACCTGACCAGACGAGCAGTCCAGCATTTTTGGATGGTTCGTGACAACGCAAAGACGAAGGGTGCGGGCAACGACCGGGGCAATCGCTCTGGCGCAACTTCTGGTAAGAATCTCGATGGCTTCGTTGAAATCATGGCGGACCTCATCGCGGAGGCAAAGATCGAAGGTCTCGTTACTGGCACGACCAAGACTCAAGTCAACCTTCCAGGCTATTTGCGTCCGAGTAAGGACTGGGACCTAGTGCTTTCCCGCCAAGGCGAGTTGCTCGCTGCAATCGAGTTCAAGAGTCATGTTGGGCCATCGTTCGGTAACAATTTCAATAACCGTGCTGAAGAAGCCATGGGGTCATCACTCGACTTGAGGACAGCAGTCCAGCATGGTGTCTACGGCGACGGTCACAGGATGCCGTTCTTGGGTTGGTGCATTCTCGTTGAAGATGCCCCGAAGTCACGCGCTGAGACTGGTATAGCGTCCCTAATCCGCACTTTCAAGCCGATGGAAGAATTCCGCGGCGAGTCCTACCTTGGCCGCTACGACATCTTCTGCCAGCGATTGATGGAGCAGTCCTTCTATACTGCCGCATCCGTCATAGCGTCTCCTGAGCTTGAGGGTTTGGAATCAGGGGACTACTCGGATATGTCAGAGGCAACAAGCTTTGAGGCATTCATTCGTCGGTTCTGGGAGCACTTGGCTACCGTTTAATGAACTGGAAAAACTCATTCTCATAAGGAGCTGCATGACGACGGTTGACGCCAACGAAGAAGAAGCCACGGTCTTACCGTACCCAGTCGAACAGTTGAAGCTTCTCCATACTGAGATTGATAGACAGCGATCGATGCTAGCCCAGCGTCTGGCCAACTTGCACACCAGAGCCGCCATCTTGGTGACTGCTTCGGGCATCCTGAGTACGCTGATCATTGCGAATTGGGCTTCCTACTGGCAATTTATCGGCGTAGTAATTGGGGCCATCGCGGCCGTGATCGGTTTGTGGGCAATGAAGCCTCGACGGGGCCCCGAGGCAAGAGCGACGCAAAGGTTCATCGAACGATTGGGGGCTGATCCGTTTAGCACGGAGTACAGCATTGTTGATGATAACCGCGTAGCACTGGAAGACGACTATGATCGGGTTGAATCAACGGGTTCACTCGTAACACGAGGCTATGTAGTGCTCGTTGTCGCTTGGTTGTTCACACTTGTTGTTGCCGCACTGACAAGCCTAAATTGGATATAGAAAGATGGATGAATGTCTGAAGATAAGCCGAAATACAACGTTGTCCCGCCTATCCGGATTCCAACAACGAACGTAATATCAGTTAAAGAATCTGGGTCGTTCAGCCATGGCGACAGAGAACAGGCGTCACCAAAGGAAACCAAGAGCAAGTAGAAAAGAAGTAGCCAGCTCGTCATCAACGGGTTGGCTATTTCAATTTAAGGCCGTTTGTGCATAAATAGACGCACACATGACAGATGTAAAATTGCCTCGTAGTACCATTCTCAAAGATGAGGTCGTTACAGACGTCTCGCAGTTTAGAAGTGCTACATCTGGATTTCATTCAGAGCGTGAATTCGTTGATTTTATAGAGACCAACCTTGAGAAATTCATGTTGGAAGAAGCCGGTCTAGTCTACAAAGAACATCGCCGTGAGTGGAGGCTCGCCAAGTTCTCCCCTTACGGAGGCAATAGGGCTCGGATCGATCTTATGGTTGAGAGTACATCAGGCCGGCGAATCGGAATTGAGTGCAAGTTCCCTACAATAGGTACGTTCAATGACATGTCGAGAGCCCTGTCACAAATCCTCGCGTATTCGGTGATTGCTCGCGAAAATGAGGCACCCTTCGATGAGCTCTACTTGCTAACAACTGCCTACGACGATGTCGTGCACAAGGTCATCGAATCGTTCCATCTTCCAATCAACGTAATCGTCTTCTCTCGTAATGAGCGGGCAAAACTAGTAATGAATGGAGGTGGTGATGAGTGAAGTAGAAAATACAGAGACTGAGCAACCGAAGAAAGCTATGGGACGTCCATTGAAGTACCAGACTAAAGATGAACTTGAGGTCGCTATTGACTCGTACTTCAATACGCAGGACCCTCACATCGAGGAGCGCCTAGTTGAATCTGGAACGACCGAGAAGGGCGAATCTATCTTCACGATGCGCAAGATCATGACCGAGCAGAAACCATACTTGGTCAGTGGCCTTGCCATCCATTTAGGTGTCACCCGTCAAACCTTGTTGAACTATCGTGAGCGCGAAGACTTTTTTGACTCGATAGCGCGAGCTCTCGGTCGCTGCGAAGCATATGCAGAAAGCCAGCTCTACGGATCGCACGCAAGAGGAGCGATCTTCAACCTGCAAAACAACTACAAAGGCGAGTTCCAAGACTGGTCAGACAAGCAATCGATTGACCACACCACAGGTGGCGAGCCGATGACCGCGCTCGTGGAGTTCATTGGTGGCGGTACCAAACCAAGTACGGATTAAGTTCCTCGAAGAGTATCGGGCTCTATTCGATGAGACTCTGCGTAACATCGTCTTCTACGGAGGACGTGGCTCAGGTAAGTCTCAGCACGTAGCCATCGCCCTCATCTTACGCGGTCGGCAGAAGAAGCTGCGCATCCTTTGTACCCGTGAGTTGCAGAACAGCATCGCTGATTCCGTGCACAAGCTTCTATCCGACATCATCAACAACAACGGATTCACTGACTATCAGATTACTGAAAACGTCATCCGCAATACCTTGACCGGCACTGAGTTCATCTTCAAAGGTCTCCGGCACAACTCTATGGAGATCAAGTCCACCGAGGGTATCGACATCGCCTGGGTGGAAGAAGCCCAAAGCATCAGCGAGGCAAGCCTCAAGATCCTGGTCCCGACAATTCGTAAGCCGGGTAGCCAGCTTATTTACACGTTCAACCGCATGAACGAGCTCGACCCTGTCTATGTTCGCTACATCCGTACTCCCCGCAAACGTACTCACGTTGCCAAGGTGAACTATGACGTACTGGACCGAGCCGGCCTCTTACCGCCAGAGCTCCGTGAAGAGATGGAAGCGGACAAAGCAACCTCTCTGGACCTCTATGCGCACGTCTGGTTGGGTGAGCCAATGTCTCAGGCTGATAATGCCATCATCGGCCGTGAGGGCGCCATGCAGGCCATGGAGCGTGAGGTAGAGGACGATGGAGCAATCGAAGTCGGTGTGGACGTGGCCAGGATGGGAAGTGACCGGACGGTATTCATGATGCGTCGTGGCCACAAGAAGATTGGCGAGCAAATTTTCAGCAAGTTGCGGACGGATGAAGTCTCCGATCAGTTGGAGAAGTTCGTCGGTTTCGATAAGTCAGTGATCATCAAAATTGACGATACGGGCGTTGGTGGAGGTGTCACTGACCAGATGCTTCGCCGTGGTTATCGTGTCGTGCCAATAAACTTCAATGACAAGGCAAACGACCCGGATAAGTACCCGAATATGATCAGCGAGGGCTGGTTCTATTTGGCCGATCTAATGGATCAGATGCAGATCAGTCTCGACGAAGACTTGCTCATGGAGCTGACTACCCGGCAGTGGAAGATGGACTCCAAGGGGCGTCGTGCCGTCGAGAGTAAGGTTGACTACAAGAAGCGTGGATTTAGGTCACCGGACAAGGCTGATGCGCTCATTCTTTGCTACTACAACGTCATGCCTGGGGACTTCGATTACAAGAGTGATAAGAGCTCAGATTCCTACGATTCCCCGATTACTTCGGGCTTGTTAAGTAGTCGCTTCTAGTTTAAATTGAAGGGAGATGGCATCCCAGTCAAAAAACAAAGTTCTGACCTCTTCTGAAATCGGTGACACCGGTGTTCAGATATTCAATGGCATCATTACCGGCGAAGAGTACAACCGGAACCTAACTGGCTATCGAGGCCTACTTGTATGGGATGAAATGCGTCGCTCTGACGCTACTGTGGGCGCCTCACTACGTGCTGTAAAGCTTCCTATCAAGTCCACCAAGTTCTTCATGAACCCAGCGACTGATGATGACCTAGACGTGCAGATCAGTGAATTCGTGAACTGGAACTTGTTCGAACGCCTCAAATGGAAGCAAGTACTAGGGGAGATCCTTACACACCTCGAGTTCGGTTTCTCGGTCCACGAGATGGTGTTCGGCGTTGAGACCGTCGAGGGCGTTGAACGCGTCGTACTGATAAAGCTCGCCTTCAGGAAGCAGACCAGTGTCTCTAGCTGGGAGGCGGACAAGACTACGCCTGGCGTCACGTTCAGGAAGGCTGACGGCACGACCGTCCCGATTCCACTTGAAAAGATTGTGGTCTTCACCAATGAGCAAGAAGGTGACAACTACGAAGGTCGCAGCATCCTGCGTACGGCTTACAAGCACTGGTTCTATGTGGACAAGTACTACCAAATCGATGCTGTCGGACATGAGCGCCACTCCCTTGGTGTCGTCAAGATCAAGCACCCGACAAGCGCCACTGATACGCAGCGCAGATCTGCACGAGCTGCCGCACGCAACCTCCGTGCCAGTGAAGAGTCGTACATCGAAGAGCCCCAAGGCTGGGACATTAATTTCATGGACATGCAGGGAAACAGTCTCAAAGATATCCAGCCGTCTATCAATCGCCACGACCGCCAGATTACCAAGAGCGTTCTGGCTCAGTTCCTAGAAATTGGTTCATCGGGAAGTAGCGGCACCCGTTCAACGAGTGAAGACCATCGTGAGCTTTTCAACCAATCTGTACAGGCTGTCCTTGACTACGTGAAAGACACTATGGGCTACGTCGTGAAGACACTGGTAGACCTGAACTTCAACGTCGATGCCTATCCAACTGTTGGGTCGGGCAAGGTAGACCAGAAGAGTATCGGCGTCCTGGCTGAAGCCCTGTCAAAGTTCAACGCTGCTGGACTGATCACCGTGAGCGATGAAGACGAAGCCTATGCTCGAAACTTACTGGGATTCCCTGATATGAATCCTGACGATGCACGCGACAAACCCGAACCAGGGGCCAACAAGACTGAGACTAAGACAGACGTCAAGGACAAAGAATCAGCGGACGAGATCAAGGCTGCCCGCCGCGGAAATGCGATTGAAGCACAGGTGAGCGCTCGTGAAGTGGACGGGCTACTAGATGGCATTGACATGGTCCCTGAGGACAGGGGATGCATCATGCTCGACACTGAGCTGCTCGAAGTCCGTAAGTTCGTAGAAAATGCAGACGATGACCTGGCTGAGAAAGACGGCTTTGGTGGGGGAGCGGTTGCTGAGACTGAAGCACATGTGACCTTGCTATACGGCCTACTCGAGAACGGCAACATATGGAAGAAGAACGTCGACAAGGCCCTTGAAGGCTGGTCACTGGACTCTGTAACCATTGATCACGTCGACAAGTTCGACTTGGGGGATAGTTACGCCATCGTGGCGCACATCGAAGCAACTGAAGAACTCATAGATGCACATGATCGACTGACGTTACTGCCAAATGCGCAGACATTCAGCGAGTACAAGCCACATCTGACAATGGCGTATGTCAAACATGATGACGAGATAGCTACCAAGTGGATCGATGCCCTGGGCGCTCAATACAACGGCAAGACGCTCAAGACCGCGGGTATCAACTACGGTGACCTGCCTGACGAAGATGGCATTCCTAAAGAAGCGAATGCACTGAAGAAGATGGCAACGAAGGTCTCCGCATCACTTACAAGGATGCTCTATGGCAACAAGACAAGAACTCCTTAAGGCTCGCGAAGAGCTGCACGTGGCCATTCACGCTGCGGAGGAGTGGCAAGACAGCTACAAGGCGAGTCCTGATACGTTTGCCAAGCTACTGAAGCTAGAAGCGGCCTTAGAAACAGCCACAGGTGAGTATCTACATGAACTTGCGAGCCGTGCGCCCAAGTATGTGGACTGGTCCAAGTTACCCGAGCCAATCAAGGCCGATGCCGGCCCGGTGTTCAACAACGACGATGCTGTTTGGCTCTATGAAGAGCAACTGCTAACTGCTGCGGTCATCGACCTCATTACTGAACTCATTGCTACTGGAGCCATTGCGGGGGAGCACCTCTACGGCATTCCCATGGGCTTCAACACCTTGGATGAAGCGATCATGCAGGCTGCCCGACTACACGTAGCCACTATGGTCAGAGGCATCACCGACACTTCGCGCAAGCTGATCCGCGAGTCAGTTGCCAAGAGTATCGCCCTGGGGGAGAACGCTCACGAAGCAACTATTCGCCTGATGGACATCATCGACAACCCAATACGTGCTGAGCTCATCTCGCAGACAGAGCCAGTGAATGCTTATCAGACTGGATTGAAGCACTATGCGTCTTCAACTGGAGCCAAACGCAAGATATGGGATGGACTGGTGGGCGCCTGCCCTCTATGTGTTTCAGCCATCAATCAAGGTGAGATAGACATTGACGCGAAATTTACTCTCTCGGACGGTCGTGAAGTCGATAGGCCTGCATGTCATCCAAGAGACAGGTGTGGAGTAATTTACATTTACTAGTAATTCTCTTGACATTTATTATCGCCTGATAGATGTTATAGACAGATATGACCAAGATTCAAGGATTAATTACCAAAGTAGCTATTAAAGCAGATGCACAAGGCAATGCGCCGGCATCAATTGAATTACTCCGAACTGGTGACTGGCAAACTATGTGGCACGGTGACTTTGAAGTCACTATGGCAGACCTGCATGAATACGCAGCTAACTTCGCCAAAGGCATCAGCCTGGTAGAAGGTTCTAACCGTGCTCCCATCAACTACGCTCACGATTCCTGGGACAAGGCCGCTGGCTGGATCACCAGCATCTCAGTAGACGACGCACGTGAAGCACTCGTAGCCAGCGTGGAATGGACACCAGAGGGTGCGCAGGCACTCAGAGATAAAGAGTGGGCGTATATTTCTCCGGAATTTAATCCGCGAGGCTGCCCATGGTCAGACGCTGAGGGTACGGAAGACGCTGACGGCATCCCTACATTCGTCAACAACGTCCTCTCGGGAGCTGCCCTTACCAACATCCCATTATTCAAGAAACTGAAGCCAATTATGGCATCGCGCCTTCCTAGCAAGACAGTGAAGGCGTCTGCCGCTGGCAACAGTGAAAAACATAACGAAGGAGAACCTATGACGTTAGAAGAGATTCGCGCCAAACAAGTTGCTGACCTGAACGATGAAGAGAAAGCGTTCTTGGTTGAGCACAAAGCCGAGCTAACAGCTGAAGAGCTGAAGACTCACGGCCTAGAAGCAGAAACACCCGAAACTCCGGAAGAGCCAGAGACACCTGAGGTTCCAGAAACTCCGGAAGTCCCTGAGACTCCAGAGACACCTGCCTCAATCGAGGCAAGCGCTAAACCAGTAAGCATTACAGCTTCTGAACTAGCAAGCCTCAAAGCCGACGCTGAAGCAGGACGTGCAGCTAAGCAAGAGCTTGAAGCTAGCAAAGCTAAAGCAATCGTGTCTGCAAGCGTAAATGCTGGCCAGATCAAGAGCGGTGACGCTGACCGATGGACTAAGACGTTGCTTGCATCTCAGGGTGCTCAGCGGACTGAAATCGAAGCCCTACTAAAAGGTCTTCCCGTCAACGCTTCGCTCGAGCAAGAGCTTGGTGATGCAGGCGCAACTGTCGTAGCTGATGCCTTGAAAGAGGTGGATACCCGCGTCAAGAAAATCATGGCAGATGGCCGAGATGCCAACAAGACGGTGTCCTACGCAGAGGCACGAATGCAAGTGCTCGAAGCTGACGCCAACCTTAAAACACAGATCCAGGAGGAGAAGTAACCATGACAGCATTCCAAACTGGTGAGCGTACAACCCGAATCGCAGGTGAAGACCTGACCGGCAAACGCTACCAACTCGTAAAACTTGATGCCAATGAGAAAGTCGTCTTGGCATCTGCCGCAACCGACGCAATCCTCGGTGTCCTAGACACTGATGCAAAAGCCGGTGACGTCGTTGATGTTGTCCTGCTAAACGGCGTAGGCACCTTCAAGGTCCGCCTTGCAGCTAACACAGTGAAAGATGCCTACCTGACATCTGACGCAAACGGTAAAGCCGTTCTTACAAGTACAGCTGGTGACCGTGTATTCGGTCGCCTCATCCGTGCTGGTAAGGCAGGTGAAATCGCCGAATACATCAAACATAACGAAAAGTACTAAGGAAGGCATAACGCACCATGGCCAATCAACCTACATACATCGACCAGGCGCTAAGCAACGTTGCTAACGCTTGGGAGAACACGCAAGAAGACTTCATTGCGGACAAACTGTTCCCAATCGTTGAAGTCACTAAGAAAACGTTCCAAATTGCTGAATACGGAAAAGAGAACCTCCAGCTGCCAGGCAACTCGCTTCGTACGGGTCTTTCAGCAGCCGCTAGCGTCGCCTGTCTCCTCCACTAGGTCAATGTAGGCTTCCAGATCTTTCATGCGACGGTAGAGCCTGTCCAGTTGCCAGGCAATAACGATGTCGACTTCGCCGCGTTTGATGGCTTCAACCATGCGCATGTAGGCGGGACGTGGCTTGCCTGAGTAGGCACTGATTGAATTATCAACCTCGACAAGCGTCACTTCCCAGCCGTTCCGCTCGGCCAGTGCTCGGCAGGCCTCTTCCTGGCGCTCTACGCCAAGGCCCTCGCCACGCTTGTCGTCGCTGATTCGAGCATAAATTGCACATCGTTTGGGGGTGGAGTTGGTATCTTGCATGGTAAATCTCTGCCGATCACTATGCGGCAAGACGTGGGGTACTGTCAATGGTCTTGCCGAGGCGCCGGAATTTGATAAGCGCGTGTTGGATGCGCTGAGGCAACCGTTGGAGAGCGGGGAACTTATCCTGCACCGCTCCGCCGGAACGGCCTCCTACCCGGCCCGCTTTCAGCTCGTCATGGCCGCAAACCCGTGTCCCTGCGGGAAAGCAACGGGGAAAGGCATCCATTGCGAATGCACTCCCATGGCTCGGCGCCGCTATTTTGGCAGGCTCTCAGGGCCTTTGCTGGACCGGGTTGATATCCAACTTCAAGTCAACAAGGTGCAATTGGCGCAACTGGCGGACTCCGGTCCTCGTGAGTCGAGCCGGCAGGTGGCCGCACGGGTACAACTGGCCCGCAACATTGCCGGTGAACGGTTGAAGCCGTGGGGACTGGCACATAACGCGGACCTGAGCGGCAGGGTGCTCCGTGGTCCCTTGCGGCTGTCTGGGCGCGAGACAGCGTTGCTGGACAAGGCCATGGGCACGGGGGTCCTCAGCGCCCGCGGCTATGACCGTGTGTTGCGGCTGGCGTGGACGGTGGCAGACCTTCAAGGACGGGAAAAGCCGGGCAGCGAAGACGTTGGCTTGGCGCTGACGTTGCGGCAGCGAGGAGAAATACCATGAACGGCGCAGAATTAGATGGCGCAGACGCGCAATTGAGGCAGGCAGGGGTGAGTCAGTCCCTGCTGATCGCCAGGGCCGCATTGTCCAGGCTGATGGAACCCTCTGATCTGCCCGGTCTAGCCCTCATCCAGGTGCTCGGAGCGCAGGACGCGCTGGCTTTCATTCGAGGCCGTGACAGTTCCCATGCGCGTGTGGAGAAGGAAATGACCTCCGTCCTCTCAGCAGCGGGCTGTGAACGGTGGGCCGGGCTAAGCGAAGTACTGACACGGTGGCGTCCACGGTTAGTGGATGTTGCGCCGGAACGTGATCTGGCCACGGTGGCACGGTTGTATGGGCGGTTGTTGGTCCCAGAAGATCCACAGTGGCCTCCGGCGCTCGAGGATTTGGAACTGGCCGCACCCATTGCTCTCTGGTGCCGGGGCAGTCTTACCGCGTTACCTGCACAAGCCAGGTGCATCTCCGTGGTGGGCTCACGGGACAGCACCAGCTATGGGGCAAATGTGAGCGCAGAAATTGCCAGCACTCTTGTGCAACATGGCTTTACCGTGATCAGCGGAGGCGCCTACGGAATTGATGCCCACGCTCACAGAGGAGCGTTGAGCGCGTCCCGGCAGCCCTCCCGGCAGCCTTCCCGCCAGCCCTCCCCTCAGCAGGCACTGCTCGAGCTAGGGCTGGAGCAGACGGCAAAGCCGGGGCTTGCAGGCACCAACGCCGTCAGCGGCGGGTACCGGCCGGCAGAAGACGTCCCGCCCACCATTGCCGTTATGGCGGGCGGCGTGGACAGGTTCTACCCCTCAGGAAATGAAGATCTGCTGCGGACCATTGCCGAGCGAGGACTCGTTGTCTCAGAGGTGCCACCTGGCACTAATCCCACTCGCTACCGCTTCCTACAGCGCAACCGCCTCATCGCGGCGCTGAGCTCCGTCACCGTTGTTGTCGAGGCTCGCTGGCGCTCAGGGGCCTTGAATACCGCCCACCATGCAGAAGCTCTGAGCAGGCTAGTGGGGGCGGTGCCTGGTTCCGTGTACTCGGCGAATTCTGCTGGCTGCCACCGGCTGCTCAAGGAGGGTTCTGCCGTGTGCGTCACTGATGCTGCGGATATCGCCGAACTGGCAGGCGGCATAGGCGAACATCTATCCACGGAGCCGTATGTTGAAGCCGCCTTGCATGACGGGCTGGGGACCTCAGATTTGCTGCTGTTGGATGCCTTACCATTGCACTCAGCCACCACCTTAGAAAAGCTGTGCGTAGTGGCCGGGCTCAGTGCAGCATCTGTGCTTTCGGGTTTGGCTCGTTTGGAAGTCTTGGGGCTTGCTGAACGATTAGGCGGTGGCTGGAAACGAAGCCGCAGATAGTGAGGTGCCAGAACCACGCGTAACGTTCCGGGAATCCTTCGGGGGATAGGTAACGGTTGCTACGGTGGCACAGACAAAACCTCAGGGCGGTGGCATCATGACACTATGAGTCATGACTCTATGAGCATCGAAGCGGATCGGCCTGTTCCCGCCCGCCGCCGGCGCAACACCGGGCGGAGTATTCTGCTGGTCTTTCTCGCAATCTTCGTGATTGCAGCACTAAGTAGTGTGGCTTTTATTGCCAATCTTGCCCACACCTTCAATAGCCAGACCCAGAGTATCCCTCAAGCATTCCCCCAAGAGAGATTCCGGCCCGTCAAACCGACGGAAGGGCCAGCTGCACAGGCCCAGAATATTTTGCTGCTAGGCAGTGACAGCCGCGGAGACGGCCTGAACCTCGCCGAAGCAGGCGACCCCTCCAACCAGCGCTCGGACACCATCATGTGGTTGCACGTGCCGGCGGATCGCCACCATTTGTATTTGATGTCAATCATGCGTGACATGTGGGTAGATATACCCGGGGTGGGGCCAGCCAAAATCAATGCGGCTATGGCTTACGGGGGTGTTCCTCTGGTAGTCCAAACACTGGAAGGACTGTTTAAAACCAGGATCGATCACGTGGCAGTTATTGATTTCCAGGGGTTTAAGTCAGTCACTGACGCCTTGGGGGGTGTGCAGGTCAACGTACCGTTGGACTTCACTTCCGTTCATGGCAACTTCACCTTCAAGGCCGGTCCGCAAAAACTCGACGGCGATCAGGCTCTGGCGTTCGTAAGGGAACGCTACGCCTTTGTTGACGGCGATTATCAGCGGGTGAAGGATCAGCAACTATTCCTGAGGGCAGTGCTGAACGAGGTCATGTCACCGGCAACAATGACCAACCCCTTCAAAGTGGCAACGCTCGTGAAAGAGATTTCTCCCTATGTCAGTGTGGATTCCACCCTGAATGCCGCAACTCTAGGCGCGCTTGCCTTGAGTCTGAATGGTGTCCGTGGATCAGACGTGATCGCTTTTACCTTGCCTACCTTAGGGACGGGAACAAGCGCAGACGGGCAGTCCATTGTCTTGGCCGATGACAATGCCCTGACTGCTATAGGGAAGGCCCTGAATAATGACACGCTCGGGGAGTACCTCCAAACGGCAGGTCTTGGCTGAGTAGAGTTTCTCCCAGTACGGCGAGGTAACTTGCCCATGTCAGCCCGCTGGCGCACAGTGGGTGTGTGGAATCAGAAGAACGGGCCGCCCTGCCGCCTGCCCTTGCCAGCGCAGCTGACGCCTTTGCCCGCTATTTACGTCACGAGCGGGGACGGTCAGAACATACGGTGCGGGCTTACCTCGGGGACATAGATGCGCTACTGATCCACGCCGTCACCGAAGGCAATACGCACTTGGCCGAGCTGGACCTCAGCTCACTGCGGCGTTGGCTCGGCGAGCAAAGTAGCGCTGGGCTGGCCCGCTCAACCCTTGCTCGGCGTGCCGCCACGGTCCGAAGCTTCACAGCGTGGGCGCTTCGAGAAGAGATCATCACGGTGGATCCGGCACTTCGCCTCAAAGCGCCCCGGAGCGAGAAGACACTGCCGGGGGTATTGCAACAACAACAAATACGCCGGCTCTTGGAGGAACTCACTGCCTCAGCGCAGTCCGGGGACGCCGTAGCAGTGCGGGACCTAGCCATGGTGGAGATGCTCTATGCAACAGGTATTCGCGTTGGAGAATTGGCGGGCCTGGACGTGGGGGACATCAACCGGGAACGGCGTACATTGAAGGTTCTGGGCAAGGGCAACAAGGAGCGGATTGTTCCCTTCGGTGTACCGGCAGAGAAGGCCGTGGGGGATTGGTTGGAGACTGGCAGGCTTACCCTGCTGAAAGCAGGGGCAGGATCTGCCTTGTTCTTGGGCAAGCGCGGAGGGCGGATTGACCAGCGTGCAGTGCGCACCGTGGTAGACCGGCTTTTGCGTGCCATGGGTGATACCTCCGCAACCGGACCCCACACGTTGCGTCACACTGCGGCCACGCACCTCCTGGACGGTGGGGCTGATCTGAGGTCGGTGCAGGAAATTCTTGGTCACACATCATTGGCCACAACCCAGTTGTACACACATGTTTCCGTTGAACGGCTGCGGGAAAGTTACCGCACGGCGCATCCACGGGCTTGAACAAACGCCCTCCAAGTCACTACGGTGGCGTAATGTGATCCGCTGCGGCACAATGAGAGGAAGCAAAAGCAATAGAATCTATTAATAGCCCCGAAGGACGGGTAAAACACACAAAAATTTAGGCCAGCACAGAAGCTCGTGTAACCAGAGTTTCATCCATAAGAAGGTCGTTGGGGAAGACGCACCTACTGCTATGGAGGATGGAATGAAGGTAGTAACCACGCGCGGTGTCTTATTTGTGCACTCAGCCCCGGCTGTCATGTGCCCACATATTGAGTCATCCATCGCAGGGGTGATGGAACAACGCTCGGACTTGCACTGGACTGCACAGCCCGCGGCGCCAAATGTGCTGCGCACAGAAGTCCTCTGGCAAGGACCCGCAGGAACAGGCGCCCGGCTGGCGTCGGCTCTCCGCGGATGGGCCAATGTCCGCTATGAAGTGACAGAAGATCCCAGCCCCGGTGTGGACGGCTCGCGCTGGTCCCACACCCCTGAACTAGGTATTTTCCATGCCGTCACGGACGTGCACGGAAACATCATGGTTTCAGAAGATAGGATTCGCTACG
Organism: Arthrobacter sp. UYCu511; assembly: GCF_040547105.1. Classification (NCBI taxonomy): domain Bacteria; kingdom Bacillati; phylum Actinomycetota; class Actinomycetes; order Micrococcales; family Micrococcaceae; genus Arthrobacter; species Arthrobacter sp. UYCu511. The sequence continues at coordinate 7,172 of NZ_JBEPPB010000009.1, read as the reverse complement.
CCTACGAATCCGGTGCTGGCGATCCCACGGTTGTCTACCAGGAGCTCTCTCTAGCCCTTGGCGAAGCCTGGGATGAGGAACTTGAACCTTTCCGCCATGCGGCGGCAGGCGCCCCTGTCCGGTGGCTCCACCACGTAGGCTAAGCAACTCTCTGTTTTTCTCGCCGCGATGGACACCAGTTCCATCAAGGCATAAAAGAACGACGGCGGCACCCACCAAAAAGGTGAGTGCCGCCGTCGTATTTTAATCCCGCCCTCTGCTACTGCGAAAAATCCGATGTCCGCAAGAGCCATAAAAAAGTGGGGAAATTAGGAGAGTTCAACCTTCGGGCCCGTGCTACGGATTGCCACAACAGCGTTGTGACCGCCGAAGCCGAATGAGTTGTTCAATGCCATGATCTCACCCTCGGGCAATTCACGCGGGGAACCGGTGACAACATCAAGGGGGATTTCCGGGTCCTGGTTCTCCAAGTTGATGGTGACAGGGGCCAAACGGTGGTAGACGGCCAGAACGGTCAGCACCGACTCCACAGCACCCGAGGCACCCAGCAGGTGCCCCATCTGCGACTTCGTGGCGGAAACGCACACGTTATCGACGTGATCGCCAAGGGCGGCCTTAAGCGCGGTGTATTCCGGCTTGTCACCGACAGGCGTTGACGTGGCGTGAGCATTGACATGCACCACGTCCTCAGGCATTGCACGGGCATCGAACAAGGCTGCCTTCAAGGCGCGGGTTGCACCCAGGCCCTGGGGGTCCGGAGCCGTGATGTGGTAGGCATCTGCGGTGACAGCAGTTCCAGCCAGCTCGCCGTAGATACGGGCGCCACGGGCCAGGGCGTGCTCCTCGGCTTCTAGCACCAGTGCGCCGGCGCCCTCACCCATGACAAAACCGTCGCGGCTGATGTCGTAGGGCCGTGAAGCAGTCTCGGGGGAATCGTTGCGCTTGGAGAGCGCCTGCATGGCGGCGAAGGAAGCCAGCGGCATGGGGTGGATGGCGGCTTCGGCACCACCGGCCACCACCACGTCGGCCTTGCCCGAGCGGATCAGCTCAAGGGCAATATGCAAGGCTTCGGTGCCTGAGGCGCAGGCGGAGACGGGAGTGTGGGCTCCGGCACGGGCGCCAAGGTCCAGGCTGACGGCTGCTGCCGGGCCATTGGGCATGAGCATGGGAACCGTCATGGGCAGAACCCGGCGCGGACCCTTTTCACGCAGGGTGTCCCACGCGTCAAGAAGGGTCCAGACTCCGCCGATCCCGGTGGCAAAGGCTACTGCGAGGCGGTCGTGGTCAACCTCTTCGATACCGGAGTCTTTCCACGCCTCACGAGCCGCCACTACTGCGAACTGTGTTGAGGGGTCCATGCGCTTGGCCTCGACGCGGCTGAGCACCTCGGTGGCAGGAGTTGATGCCTTGGCGGCGAAATGCACTGGAAGGTCGTACTTTTCCACCCAGTCGTCGGTGAGGGTGTGGGCGCCGGAAACACCCTTGAGGGCGTTCTTCCACATGGTCGGGACGTCGCCGCCAATGGGTGTGGTGGCACCCAAACCGGTGATGACTACTTTGCGGGCCATGGTTCAACTCTCTACAAAAATTTGGGGGCAGGTCGGGGGGGTGGTGATGTGGTTGGCCGGTGTCCTGCAGATCCGGCCAACCACGGTGTCACAGTCCGCTACTGCGGGTTGAGACGAACACAGGGCTCAGGCTTAGGCCTGTGCGCTTGCGATGAAGCTGACAGCGTCGCCAACGGTCTTGAGGTTCTTGACTTCCTCGTCCGGGATCTTCACATCAAACTTCTCTTCAGCGTTGACAACAATGGTCATCATGGAGATGGAATCGATGTCCAGATCATCTGTGAAGGACTTATCCAGCTCAACTGCCTCGGGGGCAAGTCCGGTCTCTTCGTTAACGATTTCGGCCAAACCAGCCAGGATTTCTTCGTTGCTAGCCATTGACGGCTCCTTTTCTTCTTTTGCTGTGATCAAGGACTTGATCATTTCAGGCATGATGATCACCCTCGGTTGAGGGGGATACGTTTTTAGGGCAGACGCACAACTTGGGCGCCAAACACCAGTCCGGCACCAAAGCCGATCTGAAGCGAAAGTTTACCGGAGAGCTCGGGGTTCTCTGCCAGCAAGCGGTGTGTTGCCAGGGGGATAGAGGCGGCGGAGGTATTTCCAGCATCGGCAACGTCACGTCCAATGATGACGTGCTCAGGCAGTTTGAGCTGCTTGGCAAGCTCGTCAATGATGCGCATATTGGCCTGGTGCGGCACAAAGGCGCCCAGATCCTCGGCGGTGATGCCAGCATCGACGAGGGCCTTCTTGGCCATCTTCGCCATTTCCCACACGGCCCAGCGGAACACTGTCTGGCCGTCTTGGCGCAGTGTGGGCCACAGCGTGGAGTGGGCCTCGTCAGCCGCGGCGAGGGCTACGCCGTCGCCCTTCATGGCCTGCTCGCTGAAGTCACGGATATCCAGCTGGGAGTGGGTCATGCCAATGGTGTCCCACTTGCTACCGTCCGAACCCCACACGGAGGGGCTGATGCCGGGATCCTCGGAAGGGCCTATCACCACGGCGCCGGCGCCGTCACCGAGCAGGAAGGAAATGGTGCGCTCATGGTTGTCGATGACATCGGAAAGCTTCTCAACGCCGATGACCAGCACATATTCCGCGGTTCCTGAACGGACCAAGGAGTCCGCCTGGGCCACGCCGTAGCAGTAGCCAGCGCAAGCTGCGGAGATGTCGTAGGCAGGGGCAGGGGTGGCACCGAGACGGTCGGCGATCAAAGTGGCAGCCGAGGGTGTGGCGTACGGGTGCGTCACTGTCGAAACCAGCACCGCACCAATCTGGGAGGCCTCAATGCCAGCTTTTTCAATGGCCTCGGCGCCTGCCGAGACGGCCATGTCCACCACGGAAACGTCCTTGGGGGCGCGGTGCCGGGTGACGATGCCCGTGCGCTGGCGGATCCATTCGTCAGAAGAATCAATCCACTGGCACACGTCCTCGTTGCTGACAATGATGGACGGGCGGTAGGCGCCAATGCCCAAGATCTGGGAACCGGCCCGCGTGGGGTTTGCCTTCAAAGTGGGGGTGCTCACAGTGATCCTGCTTCCGATGAAAGGTGTGCTGCCAGCACTTCTCGGGCAGCTTGGAGATCTTCGGGTGTTTTCACCGCAATGGTGGCCACCCCGGACATTCCGCGTTTGGCCAAGCCTGTCAACGTGCCAGCCGGGGCCAGCTCGATCAGCCCGGTGACACCCATGGTGGACATGGTTTCCATGCACTTATCCCAGCGCACGGGCCGTGACACCTGGGCGATGAGTGAGGCAAGTGCCGCTTCCCCGGAAGGTACTGCTGCGCCGTCGTAGTTGGAGAGTAGCGCCACCTTGGGTGTGTGCGGAGTAAGTGACGGAGCCAGCGCTTGCAAGGCGGAGACGGCCGGGCCCATGTGGTGGGTGTGGAACGCGCCGGCAACCTGCAAGGGGATGACCCGGGCCTTGGTGGGAGGGGCCGCGACCAGGGCCGCAATCTGCTCCAGCGTGCCCGCGGCCACGGTCTGGCCCTTGGAATTCATATTTGCCGGGGTGAGACCGGCGGCTTCGATGGCGGCGATGACCTCTTCGGGATCCCCGCCCACAACAGCTGCCATGCCGGTGGGTGTGACGGCAGCGGCCTCGGCCATGCGGTTGGCCCGCTCCCGCACAAAGGCCATGGCATCGGAGTTGGAGAGGGTTCCGGTCAGGGCAGCGGCCGTGATTTCACCGACGGAGTGGCCAGCTACCACCATGGTGCCGGGAACCAGCGCAGAGGTTGCGTCTTCGCCCAGGAGTGCCTGGGCTGTGATGAGCCCGGCAGCCACGATCAGCGGCTGAGCAACGGCTGTGTCCTTGATGGTTTCCGCATCTGAAAGGGTGCCGTGGGTGAGCAAATCAATGCCCGCGGCCTCGCTCAGGGAGGCCAGTTGTTCTTGGACACCAGGGAGTTCTAGCCATGGCGAAAGGAATCCTGGGGATTGAGAGCCCTGACCTGGGCAGACTATTGCAAGCACATTAACCAGCTTTCCAAACTTAACAGCATTTTTAGGGTGTTTCCATACACCAAGCTCTTCGGCACAATTTGTAGGAAGTCTACAATGCTCCCGGGTCTCGGCGCGTCATCGTTACGTCTCTTGGTGGGATATGCACAGTGTGCTGGCCTGAAAATTCAGTGGCTGCAAGTGCGCTCCGGGCCATTCCTGGCCGCCGGTAAACGCTCCCGGCCGTCCCAAAGCGGCTCTCACGGGGCCTTGCCAGGCTGCTTGGGGCTTTGTGTGCCTGCCAGTTTTGCCGGTGTGGCGAGCCTGCCCACAATCAAGGCTGTTTGGAGGACAAACGCTTCACGGGGAATGAGCGGGTCCCATCCTGTGACATCGCACACGCGTCGCAGCCGGTAACGGACGGTGTTGGAGTGAACAAAAAGGTCACGGGCCGCAGCCTCCAAGGAATGCCCACCCTGCAGGTAACTGCTCAGGGTTTCCTCCAGGCCATTGGATGCTGCCACAAGCGGGCGGTAAATGCTCGTCAGCAGGACTTGGCGGGCAGAGTCATCGCCCCCTATGACACGCTCAGGCAACAGGTCCTCAGCTGACACCGGACGCGGGGCGGCGGACCAGCCCTTGGCTACTGACATGCCGGCGAAAGCCGCCTTGGCGCAGGCGGTAGCCTCGGCCAGCGTTGTTGCCAGCGGTCCATACACAACCGGTCCCGGGGCAAACAGTTCGCTCAGGCGCACATAGGCTGAATCGGGATTCGCCACGTTGCCCAGCACCAGAATTAACTTATCGCCTTGAATGCCCACCATGACATCTTCGGCAAAACGTCCTGCTGCGCGGCGCAGCGTGGAGAGGAAAAGGGCATCCGGTTCTGACGGCGCGGGGCCCACCATGATGGTGAACCGTCCGCGCGAGGTCCAACCCAAGGCTGAGATGCGTGATTGGAGGGCATCGGAATTCTCCCCGCGGAGGATGCCATCAACAGCCAGCGCCTCTAACCGAGTATCCCAGGCACCCCTGTTTTCCGCGGCACGGGCGTAGACGTCTGCAGCGGCAAAGGCCACCTCGCGAGAGTAGCGTAGAACGGCTTCGCGCAAGGCCACTTGTTCCTCCGGCGCCGCTAGCTCAGGCACTCTGTCCTCGACCACTTGGACAACGGTCCGGATCAGTTGCAGCGCCCGCTGCAAGCTGATTGAGCGCGTGAGCTCGGTGGGAGCTGTGCCGAAGACATCAGAAAGGACCCAGCTAGGAGATGACGGGTGTTCGTACCAGGAGACGAACGCGGCTATCCCGTTCTGTGCCACGAGACCTAGGGATGAACGTTCGTCGGCGCTGAGCCTCCGGTACCAGGGAAGCGTGTTTTCAAGTTCCCTGCGCATCATGGTGGACAAGGGGCCAATGTTGGCTCGCAGCCGTTCCAGGGTATTTGATCCGCCATGATCCCGCGCCACTGTAGCCGGTGATTTCTTTACTGCCATGTCTTGAGGATATGTCCTGAGCTGCGAGTCAACGCTATTGGTGGCGCTCAGGCGGGCGGTGATGCCTATCTGTGAGCTCATAGGCTGGAGGCTGATGGCGGAAGCTGCTCCGTATTCGCTGCCACCAAGGCTCGCGCGCTTTCCAGTAATTCTGCCGTTTTTTGGGGCAGATGTCCGGCTGATTTGATGGCAGTTTCCATGTTTTGAGCCTGATGGAGAATAACGGGCCGGTAGGACCCGGCATGGTCTGACCAGGACAATTCCTGAAGTAGTTCTAGCAAACGCTCGGCAACTTCAGGATCACTGGTCCCGTAGAGGCGTGGCTGCGCCATGGACAAGTCAAGAAGGTCTGCCAACTCTGGAAGGGTCAAGACCACTCGGACTCTGTTCTGCTCATCCATCAGACACTGTGTGCCGGGCATTCTGGCAGGGAGCTGGCAGAGGAGTCCGGAAAGGTGGCCGAGAACGTGCACAGCGGTGGTGGGGTCGTTGACCCCGGGGGAGAGCGCTCGTGCAGCAACGTCTACTAACTGGCGGAAGCCAAAGGCCACATCCTGAACGTGAGTGCGTTCGCTGCCGGTATGAATGGCCTTAGTGCTGCCTCTGGCCAACCGTTTAGCTGTTTCCAGATCAAACTCAAGGCTGGAATCCAGCGGCCAGGCAGTGGCGAACGGTACCCCTTGGATCACGGAGCTTCCCGGTGTCTTATCAATCCTGATCACCGCCCCTTCAGCTACGGCAAGGCGGATCAGTTCCCGGTAGTCAACCGATGTCAGAAATCCTGTCCGAGCGGCTTCGATCCTGATAAATCCAGGCCCTGCGGGCGGGGCGGGACGCCACGGCGCCCGGTCTGGCGGAAAGCAGCGTTCTAACGTGGCCCTGGTTTCGTCGGCAACGCGTTGCATCATGGTTTCTGCCCGGATTTCCCGAGTGAGGTGTGCCAAGAACAAGACGAGTCCTAGAATGCTGGCAATTGAGAGCAGGAAGGCGAGCGTGACGGAAATTTCCGGGACAAATCCTGCTGTTGGGCCGCTGGCGCTCCGCACAGTGCGCAGCACTGTCAAGGCAAATGCAAACGCGGACATGAATAGGGCCAGGGTGTAGTGGACAAACTTATCGGCAGCAAAGGTCCGTAGGACCCGGGGAGAGAATTGGCTACTGGCCAATTGCAAGGTGACCACTGTCAGGGAGAAAGTCAAGGAGGTGACTGTAATGAGGGAGCCTGCAATGGCTTGCAGTACGGCCCGCGCAGCGTCAGGTCCGCCACCGAAAAGGAACCCCGAGATGTTCCCCGGCAGTTTGGTATCCAGCGCAGCATCTAGTGCTGGTAGTACTGTCCCCAGTGCCAGCGCTACTAGTACTGCAATAGCCGGTACAGGCCACAACTGCGTGCGGAGCGCATCTGCGATCCGGGCCGTTCTGCTGTTCATTGAAGCCTCCACGCATCCTGAAAGTGCCTAGAAGGAGCCGTCTTGAGCTCCTCTGAATTTGGGGTGTGATGGCTGTGGCCGGTGAAACCAGAAAGGTTCACCGGCCACAGCCGTGCGTTGCGCCCCAGCCCGAGTAGGGCGTGGGGTGGGCCCACGCCGGCGAGGGACCCGTTTTATCTCGCGCTTAGCGCGGGATAAAACGGGAGCCGGTGGGGACTAGCCTTCGCCGCCGGCGTTG